>CACMBY010000001.1:0-284656 GCA_902612065.1 uncultured Pelagibacteraceae bacterium
TTTGTAATAAATTTAACCAATATGTAATTGAATTTTTTTCTATTTCATCCTTTTTCATTGATGAATTCCATGAACACCAAGCTTTTTTATTTTTTGGCATAGCTTGTTCATCGGTATGAATATAGGCAATATTTTCCTTATACTTATAATTTGAAAGCACATTCTTTTCTTGGTCGGTTGGATTATCAATTATTGATAAAGCTTCATCTGCATGTGTTGCTAAAACAACTTTGTCGTATCCAAAATATTCACTTTCTCCACCATAATATAAATCTATACCTGTTGTTTTTGTTTTAATTTTTTTGATTGGATAATTTTTGAAATGTTCACCGCTGATTTTTGAAATAATGTTTTGAACATAAGCTCTACTTCGATTTGATACAGTATACCACTGAGGTCTATTTTTTAATTTAAATAAACCATGATTTTGGAAAAACTTTAAGAAAAATCTTAACGGCATTTGACTGGCAGCACTGGGTGGCATTGACCATATGGCTGAAACCATCGGTATCAAATGAAAGTTGATAAACTCTTTTGAAAGATTTTCCTTAATCAAATAATCACCAAGTGTAGTCTCTTGATCAATTTTTTTTATATTATCACATTTTTTGTAAAACTTTATTATATCAAAAAACATTTTGAGGAATCTTAGATTAAACAGATTGGTCTTATTTGAAAAAATTCCATTTAATCCTCGACCGCAATATTCGAATGAAGATTTTTCAACTGATACAGAAAAAGACATATCGCTTTTTTCAATTGCAATATTATTCTCTTCGAAAAAATTTATTAAATTTGGGTAAGTTGCGTAATTAAATACAATAAAACCTATATCAACTGAAACTTTTTTTGTACCAAACGATAAATCAATAGTATGAGAGTGACCACCGAAACGATCTTCCTTCTCAAAAAGATCTACATGATGTTTTTTTGATAAGTAATATGCAGCGCTTAATCCTGATATGCCTGAGCCGACAACAGCAATCTTCATTAATTGTTAAGCTGCATCTTCTTTAAATTCATCTATGCTTGGACAAGTACAGAATATATTCTTGTCACCATAAACATTATCTACTCTTGCAACTGGAGGCCAAAATTTATTAGTTCTTAAGAATTTTGCTGGATAAGCAGCTTCTGCTCTTGAATATTTATGCGTCCAATCATCAGAAGCTAGTTCGCTGTCCGTGTGAGGAGCATTTTTTATTGGATTGTCTATTTTATCAAATTCACCTGATTTAATTTTTTCAATTTCTTCTTTAATCTTAATTAAAGTATCACAAAATCTATCGAGTTCTGACAAACCCTCACTTTCAGTTGGCTCTATCATCATTGTACCAGCTACTGGCCATGACATAGTTGGTGCATGAAACCCATAATCTATTAATCTTTTTGCAATATCTTCTTCGGTTACTCCTGTCTCTGATTTAATATTTCTAATATCAATAATACATTCATGAGCAACATTTCCATTTGATCCTTTATACAGAATTGGAAAGTGATCTTTTAGTCTATGAGCAATATAATTTGCATTTAAAATTGCTACTTCAGTAGCAAGCTTTAACCCTGCTGATCCCATCATTTTAATGTACATCCAAGAGATTGATAGAATACTTGAACTACCCCAAGGAGCTGCTGAGACTGCTCCAATGCCAGATGTTGGTCCACAATCTTTAATCACTGGATGATTAGGTAGATAAACTTGTAAATGTCTTTTACAAGCAATTGGTCCCATACCTGGTCCTCCCCCGCCATGAGGAATACAAAATGTTTTATGTAAATTAATGTGACAGACATCTGGACCAAAATTTCCAGGCTTTGCAACTCCAACTAAGGCGTTTAAATTTGCTCCATCCATGTAAACCTGCCCACCATGTTTGTGAACTAACTCACAGATATCAGTTATTTTTTCTTCAAATACTCCATGGGTAGATGGATAAGTTACCATTAGTGCCCCAAGATTTTCCGAATGTTGTTCAGCTTTTTTCTTTAAATCATCAAAATCAACATTCCCCTCTTTATCACAATTAACAACTACCACCTTCATTCCAACCATTTGTGCACTTGCTGGGTTAGTACCATGTGCTGAACTTGGAATTAAACATATATTACGATTAGCCTCACCTCTATCTAAATGATACTTTCTGATAACCATTAAGCCCGCGTACTCACCTTGAGCACCCGCATTAGGTTGTAAAGAAACACCTGAAAAACCAGTTATAGAACGCAACCAATTTTTTAGATCAGTAAATAAATCTCTAAAACCTTCCATTTGTTCAATTGGAACAAATGGATGAGGTTCTGCAAATTCTTTCCATGATATTGGGATCATTTCGGCAGCAGCATTTAATTTCATTGTACAAGAACCAAGTGCAATCATAGTTCTATTCAATGCTATATCTTTATCTTCTAATCTTTTTAAATATCTAAGCATTTCAGTTTCGGAATGATATGAGTTAAAAACTGGATGTTCTAAATATTTTGAAGTTCTTAATAAATTTTTTGGAAGATTAGGTAAACTTACCGATGGATCTTCTTTTTTGATTGATTCTGCTGCATTAAAAATTTTTAATAGTTGATTTACTCTATAAACATTTTTTCTCTCATCAAATGAGACAGCAAGCATTTCAGAATTTACTTTTCGAATATTAACTCTCTGGTTCAGAGCATTCTTATAAATTTGATCAGTCTTTTCTTTAGTAATAATCGTTACAGTGTCAAAAAAATTATTTGAATAAAGCTCGTATCCAGATTGTTTTATTTTATCAGCAAAACTTTTTGCTAATTGAGACACTCTTTCTGAAATATTCTTAATTCCATCCGGACCATGATAAATCGCATATGCTGCTGAAACAATTGCTAATAAAGCTTGGGCAGTACAAATATTACTCGTCGCCTTATCTCTTCTGATATGTTGCTCTCTAGTTTGTAATGATAATCTATATGCTTTATTACCATGTCTATCGACTGATACACCGACAATTCTTCCGGGCATTGATCTTTTAAACTCATCTTTTGTAGCAAAAAAAGCTGCATGTGGACCTCCATATCCCATTGGAATTCCAAATCTTTGGGAGCTTCCAACTGCAATGTCGGCACCAAGTTCTCTTGGCGTTTTTAATTTTGCTAGGGCTAACAGATCACAAGCTAACACCGCCTTACCATTCTTTTTGTGAATTTTACTAATTGCTTCACTTGGGTCTTTTATATCTCCTAAAGTTCCAGGATATTGCAAAATTCCACAAACTAAATCTTCTTTTAGCTGGTCTAAAACTTCATCTTCTTTACCAACTAAAACCTTTAAACCCATTGGTTCAGCTCTTGTTTGAATTACATTTATTGTTTGAGGATGACAATCTTCAGAAACAAAAACTAAATTACTATCTTTTTTATTTAATCTGTGACTTAGACCCATAGCCTCTGCTGCTGCTGTGCCTTCATCTAATAAAGATGCATTGGCAATATCCATTCCTGTAAAGTCAACAATCATTTGTTGAAAGTTTAATAACATCTCAAGTCTTCCTTGAGCTACCTCAGGCTGATAAGGTGTATAGGAAGTATACCAACCTGGATTTTCTAATATATTTCTCAAAATTACATAGGGTGTATAGGTTCCATAATAACCCATACCAATAAAATTAGAGTAAACTTGATTTTTTTTCGAAATTGCTCGTAACTTTCTTAACGCCTCGTATTCTGAATTTGAGTCACCAATATTAAGTTCACCTTTAAACTTTATTTTTTCAGGAACAGTATTGTCAATCAAGTCATCTAGTGATTGATAATTTAATTCTTTTAACATTTTTGATTGGTCTTCTTTAGAAGGGCCAATATGTCTTCTTAAAAAATCTTTTTCTGAATTTGGTAACATTATGCTGAAGTCTCCTTTGCAAATTTATCATAATCGTCTTTATTCATTAAAGTATCCATTTCTGATGGATCTTTTATTTTTAGTTTAAAAAACCACGCTGAGTCTTCTGGGTCTTGATTAATCTTTGATGGATCATCTACTATAGCTTGATTAGTATCAACTACTTCACCGCTCACAGGGGTATATACATCACTAGCAGCTTTAGTGGACTCCACAACGCCAGCTGTACCATCTTTCTCTACGCTAGAACCTTTTTCTGGAAGTTCTGCAAAAACTATATCACCTAACATCTCTGTAGCATGTTTTGTGATACCAATTGTTGCAACATCTCCATCTAATTTAATCCACTCGTGCTCTTTTGAATATTTTACTTCACTCATTAGTTTACCCCTTTGACATAACTTTTTTTATAAAATGGTAAGCTGCAAATACTTGCAGGATGTTTTTTACCTCTGACTTCTAAAAATACTTTAGTATTTTTTTTTGAAAATTCATTTTCCACATAACCCATCGCAACAGGTCCATTAACACTTGGTCCAAATGTACCACTTGTGATTTCTCCAATATGAACATCTGATTGATTAAATATTTTTGTTTTTTCTCTAGCAATAATTCTGCCCTCAGGCTTAATTCCAACTCTTATTTTACTGACACCATCATTTAATTGTTTAATAATTATGTCAGAGCCAATAAAATCTCCTTTAGAGATTCTTTCTTTTGAAATAGCCCACTTTAAATTTGCTTCCACTGGAGTTTTGTCTTTATCAAGATCATGACCATAAAGACATAAACCAGCCTCCAATCTTAGTGTATCTCTTGCTCCAAGACCTATCAATTTAGATCCTTTGTTGATTAATTCTCTAGTTAATTGGTCTACAAAATCATTTGTGATTGATATCTCAAAACCATCTTCACCCGTATAACCAGATCGCGTAATATAAACTTTCTGATTTTCAAATGTAAACCAGTTTCCAGACATAAAGTTAAGATCTTTTACACCATTAATAACATCATTAAGAATTTCCGATGATTTAGGACCCTGAATGGCAATTAGAGATTTATTTTCATCCAGAACCATTTTGTACTTCTCTTTAAGAAGTTCTTTTAAAATTTTAAAGTCATTATCTTTACATGCTGCATTAAGGATTATCAAAAAGCCCTCATTTGTTTTTGTGATAATTAAATCATCGTGTATTCCAGCATCTTTATCCATTAAGAAGCTGTATTTTGAATGATTTAATTTCAAATTTTTAAGATCTAAAGGAAAAATTTTTTCTAAATCTTTACTTAAGTCTTCACCACCATAAATAAATAGCTGACCCATATGAGAAACATCAAAGATACCTGAGTGATTCCTTGTGAATTTGTGTTCTTCTACAATACCTTCCGAATATTGTATTGGCATTTGATAGCCTGCAAATTCAACAAATTTTGCATTACAATCTTGATGTAATTGGTACAGCGATGTTTTTTTTGTTTCCATATTAACTCTTTGTACCCATCTGTATATTTGCCTGAGAGTTTTGCTCCTTCGGCGAGAATTAAATCTCTTTCCAGAGTTAATATGTTACGGTCCTTTTTGCCTGAGAGATTCCTGGGTGGTTGCTCCTTCGGCGCTACGATAATCTGTAGTCTCTCCCGTGGCATGATATTCTTACATGTGTGGAAAAAAGTCAATCAGAAACAATTTTTTTTTGTTTACTTAAAAGCGAGTAAAATTGTAATAAAACCGCAGAAAGTATAATTGCGCCACCAATTAATCCAAATACAGAGGGTCTTTCACTCACAAAAAGGAATGCCCATATCGGTCCTAGGACAGATTCAGATAACATTATGATTCCTACCATTGCAGAAGGTGTTGTTCTTGCACCGATAGTTATAAATATAAAACCAAAACCAACTTGAAAAAAACCTGCGAGAAAACCCAAAAAGATATCATGAGGAGAAATCATGATTTTAGTGGAAAGCAAAAAACCAATTAAACATGAACTCACGCCGGCAACAAACTGGGCAGGCACCATATCCACAGAGGGAAATTTTCTAACAATCATTATTAAAACTGCAAAAGTAATTGGCATTGTAAAAGCTGCAAGGTTTCCAGATAATTCTCCAGGAGATAATGAGTTGCCAACCATTAATAAAACGCCTGTCATCGCCAGACAGATTGAAAACAGAGTAATTAAATTTATTTTTTCCTTAAGGAAAAAATACCCGAATATTGCAAGAAATAGTATTTGGAGTGAAATGATAAAATTAGTATTGGCAACAGTGGTATTGTACATAGCAAACACATATCCACAAAAACCAAAAGATAAAATAATTCCACCAACAAATCCTGGTAATCCGGACTTATAAAACGATTCAATTGTTTTTCCTCTATAACTTAAAATTAAGAAAGCTAGAACTGTTAAAGAAAAAAATAAAGATCTCCAAAATAGAATTTGCCATAATGTAGCTCCCTCAAAAGATTTTACAATCAATCCACCAAAACTTAAACTTAATGCACCTAAAAAAATTAATAGTGGTCCGGGTAAGTTTCTTATAAAAGTCATTAAATTTGTGAAATTAAATTTTGTGTCTCCAAGTCATATAGTTTAAATAATGTTTCTGCATCAGCTAATTCGACTTTTTTAAATTTAATCTTTGAACCTGGGGTTAATTGAACTAACTTGTCATAATCTGCGCTGATCACAACTCCTATTTTAGGATAACCCCCAATAGTTCCATGATCTGAAAGCATAATAATCGGATTTCCATCTGTGGGTACTTGAATAACACCTTTTAATAAACCTTCTGATTTAATATTGGTATCAACAATATTTTCTATTTTTGATCCCTCTAGTCTCATACCCATACGATCTGATAATTTTGATATTACAAATTCTTTCTCAAAAAAAATCTTTTTTCCTTCATCAGAAAAATAGTCAAAATTTGTTCCTTGGATAACTCTTATATTTTCAATTTTTGTATTAATGTAATTTAATTTTTTATCACTTAAATTTTTATTGATATTTAAAATATAAATCTTTTGTCCATCTTCTATTTTTTTTCCATTATTTGCACCAATATTTGCTTTTGTGTTAACAGAGCAACTTGACCATTGATAATTAACATCAAATTCACCACTTACTGCTAAATATCCATAAACAGATTTATTAGTGCTTATAATATCTAATTCATCACCATTCTCTAAAGCGAAAGATTGGTAACATTTTCCCTCGATAGTGTTGTTTTTTTTTCTAATTATAAATTTTACATCCCCCGTGATTGCAAAATTAATACTTTCACCAAAAAACTTTAACAAAGGACCTTGATAAGCAAATTCAATTGTTGGAAAATTTAATTCATTACCAACAAGTTTGTTAGAAATTTGAAAATTTCTATTATCCATTGCTCCACTAAATGGAATACCAATATGATAAAGATTGCCTCTACCCTGATCTTGAAATGTTGTGTTAATTCCAGCTCTTTTTATTTCAAAATAATTTTTATTCATTGTAATTGTAATATTGTTCTTTGGTAATTTGCTCAAAAGTAACTACATCACCTGGATTAATTAAATTTGGATTATTCTCATTAGTGCTATCAAAAATAACTTGTGGTGTATTTCCAATGATATTCCAACCACCAGGACTTTCGAATGTATAAACATTTGCAAATTGCTCTGTTAATCCAACCGAACCCTTGGGCACTTTTACTCTTGGTGTTTCCAAACGTTTTGCCTGCAGCTCATTTTCTAGATCGCCCAGAAAAGGCATACCTGCAATAAAACCAGTCATATAACAAAAGAATTCCTTACCAAAAAATTTCTCATAAATTTTATCACGAGTTATTTGTAACTTTTCCTCTAATCTTTTTATATCTAACGAAAAATTTTCATCACAACAAACAGGTATTTTAATTTTATTACTCTCTAATGCATCATCATTAGTAATATTTAAATTTTCGATTAATTTTTTGACCGTTTGAAAATTTTTTTTTCGTAGATCGAATGAAATGATTAATTTATTATATGAGGGAGTTAAGTTATTGATCCCATCAATATTTTCTTTTTGAATACTTTTAAAATATCGTATTACTTTACTATTTATTTCTTTGTTTACCTCAGAACCGAAATCACAATACAAAGCTGCGTCACCAAGATTTGATATATTTTTAATCATGCCATGTTATACTTACAAATTATGAGTATGGAAATTAATATAAATTGTGATTTAGGTGAAAAATCAAAACATCACTCAAATAAGTATGATCCAGATTTATTAGAGATCGTAAATTCAGCCAATGTTGCTTGTGGCTATCACGCTGGAGATGAGCAAACCATGAGCCAAGTAGTGAAAATTTCGAAAAAAAATGGAGTGAGTATTGGTGCCCATCCTTCTTTTAAAGATCCAGAAAATTTTGGTAGAGAAAGAATGGATCTTTCTGAAAGTGAAATAAAAAAACTTATAATTGATCAATATGAAATTCTTCAAAAAATAGCTTCTTCTCATGGAGAAAGTGTATCTCATGTAAAACCTCATGGGGCCTTAAATAATATGGCATGTGAGGATATTGAGTTAGCTACAATTTTAGCCAAAACTATTAAGGATATTAACAAAGATATAATATATCTCGTACCTACTGGATCAAAAATGCAAGAAGCAGCAAAGAAATTAGATATGAAGTTCGCTTGTGAAATATTTGCTGATAGAAATTATGAGGATGATGGCAATCTTGTATCGAGAAAGAAACCTCATGCATTAATAACTGACCCTGAGCTAGCAAAAAAACATGTGTTAAAGATGGTGCAAACGCAGTCGCTTAATTGTCACAGCGGGAAGCAAATACCTTGTGAAATCGACTCTGTTTGTATACATGGTGACAATCTAAGTTCATTAGCAACGGCTAAGTCGATAAGAGATAACTTAGTTGAAAATGGTTTAGAATTAAAAACTTTAAACAAAATGAAAAAATTTATTTAATATGAAAAAAATTATCTTAACTTTATCTATTTCCTTCTTAATCACAACAAACGTTTTTGCAGCTGGTTCGTCTTCTAGCGGATCAAGTTCAACAAAAACAAACTATGATAAAGCGGTAGTGCATATTAAAAGTGCTAAAAAATACGAAAAAAAAGGAAAATTAGAAAAAGCGCAAAAAAGTTATGCAAAAGCGCAGAAGCTTTTAATCAAATCAAATGAAAAAAAACCTGGTAAAGCTGATACTCTTAATTACTTAGGTTTCACAACTAGAAAGCTTGGTGATTTTGAGAATGGTGAAAAATATTATCTTCAAGGTTTAGCTATTGATCCAAAACATAAAGGTATTAACGAATATCTTGGTGAATTGTATGTTGCAACTAATAGACATAATCTTGCAGTTGAAAGACTTGGAGTTTTAGAGGGTTGTAATTGCGAAGAGTATGATCAGTTAAAAGCTGTCATAGCTGGCGAGAAATCAAAATACTAATTTATATTTTTAATCATTTGCTCCGGCATCCATAAAGCTATTTCTGGAAAGATCACAACTAATATAACTGCCAGGACCATTAATAAGAATAATGGGAATGCACTCCTTGCAATATACCCCATATCTTTTTTTGCCATACCTTGAAGTACAAATAAATTAAAACCAACAGGTGGCGTGATTTGTGCCATCTCAACAACAATGACTAAAAAAATACCAAACCAAATCATATCAAAACCTGCTTGTCTAATCATGGGCTCAATAATTGCCATTGTTAAAACAACTGCTGAAATACCATCAAGAAACATTCCTAAAATTATATAAAAGATCATTAAGACAAATATCAAAACATATGGAGATAATTCCATATTTTGGATCCAGAGAGCTAGATTTCTTGGCAATCCAGTGAACCCCATTGCTAAAGATAAAAATGTTGAACCTGCTAAAATAAAAGCAATCATACAAGAGGTTTTAGTTGCTCCAAGTAAAGAGGATTTAAAAGTTTTTAATGTTAAACTTTTTTGAAAGTAAGATAATATTAATGCTCCAACTACTCCTAATGAAGCTGCTTCAGTAGCTGTTGCAATCCCTGTATATATCGATCCTATAACAGCTAATATTAAAATTATAACTGGCAAAAGTTGTTTTGATCTTTTAATTTTTTCGAAAAATGAGTACTCCTCAATAATTTTTGGCATAGATTTTTTATTAATTAAAGACCAAATAATTACGTAAGACATAAATATAAGTGCAATCATTATCCCAGGAATAATCCCAGCAATAAATAATTTTGCTATAGACTCTTGGACAGCAACGCCATAGATAATCAATATAATTGATGGTGGTATCAGCAAACCTAATGTTCCTGAACCCGCTAAACTACCTAGTAAGATTTTTTCTGGATAATTTCTTTTTCTTAATTCAGGAATAGACATCTTGCCTACTGTTGCAACAGTTGCTGCTGAAGAGCCTGAAATTGCTGCAAATAATGCACATCCAACAACATTAACATGGATTAAACCTCCCGGTAATTTTTGCATCCAAGGAGATAATCCTTTGAATAAATTTTCAGAAAGCTTTGTCCTAAATAAAATCTCACCCATCCAGACGAATAAAGGTAATGCGGTAAGTGTCCAAGAGGATGATGTGCCCCATATTGTTGTAGCCATTGCATCACCAACTGGTCTTGATGTAAATAACATCATGCCAATTGCCGATACACCAATCATACTCAACGCAACCCAAATTCCAGATCCTAAAAAAAATAGCAAAACACTGATAAAGAAAATTGTTAAAAGTATTTCAGTCATTTAATCTTTTTTGATGGTTAAAATAAATTGATGAAAAACGCTTATAAAAAAAATTGTTGATCCGATAGCTACGCTTGTTTGAGGAATCCAAATCAAAATTTCATCTGCTCCTTCACTTCGTTCTTGAAATTTATAGGAAATAATTAACATTTTAACGAAGTAAAAAGCTAAGTATCCTGAAAAAAAGCTTGCAATACTTAAACACCAGGTTTCAATAAATTTTTTCTTTGTGCCTGATAATTTTTCTAAGAAAAGCGTAATTCTAATGTGTCCCCCTTCTACAAATGTGTAAGCTAATGCAAAAAAAGATGCGGCAGCCATACAATAACCTGAATACTCAGCAAGACCTCTTATATAAAAACCAAATATTCTTGATGAGATACCAATAAGAATAAAAACTGCTACCAAAATTAAGAAAAAAGCAGCAACATAACCTGAAAATTTATAGAGTTTATTTAAATTTCTATCTAGTGATTTTAACATAACAATTTAAGGCCACTCAAATTTTAAGTGGCCTTAATTTTAAGAATTGAATTATTTATAACTTGATAAAACAGCAGCTCCTCTTGAACCAGCTTTTTGAGACCATTCCTTAGCCATAGTCTCTCCAACTTTTTCAAAATGAGCTTGTAGTGGTGCATTTACTTTACCGACTACCATACCAGCATCAGCTAAAGCTTTTTTGTCACCAACGTTACCTTGTTTTGATAATTGCCAACCTTTTCTTTCAGCCAAAGCTGCTTGTTTCATAACAAGATCTTTAGTTGCCTGATCTAATTTATTCCAAGCATCTTTGTTCACAATGATCATATTTTTTGGAAACCAAGCTGCAATATCATAAAAATATTTCACACCATTTTCCCAAATTTTTGAGTTTTTACCTGTAGTAGGTGATGTGATCATACTTTCTACTGCACCTGTAGAAAACGCCTGACTAATTTCAGCAGCCTCTATTTTTGTAGGAGCCATTCCTGTTAACTCGGCAATTCTAATAGTAGCAGAATTATAAGCTCTAAATTTAAGACCTTTTAAATCTTCAACAGAGTTAATTTCCTTTTTACTATACAAGCCTTGCGCTGGCCACGGCACAGCATAAAGAAATACTAAGCCTTTCTCGTCTAATCCTTTCACGATTTCGTCTTTTGATGCTTTATATAACTTCATTGCATCAGAATAAGACGTTGCTAAGAAAGGTTGAGAGTCTACTTCTAAAAGTGGATCCTCTTTTCCTAAAGCTGACATAAATCTCTCACCAATTTGAGCTTGACCTGTCCTTACTGCTCTAAAAATTTCTCCACCTTTAAACAACGAACCACCAGGGTGTGTTACAATTGTTAACTTGCCACCACTTTTTTCAGTTACATTTTTTGCGAATTCAGCTGCATTTGCAGAATGAAAGTTCCCCGCTCCATAAGCTAGAGCCATGTCCCATTTCTCTGCAATTGCAAGATTAATTGACAAAATTAATGAAACTAAAATAGTTGATAAATATTTTAAGAATTTCATTTGTCCTCCATTTTTATTAAGACTATTTCATTATGTATTAAAATAATTATCAATAAAAAAATAATACTACTTTTAATTGAATTATTTAAAATATTTTATACTATGTTCTTACTTTGTTAGAAGAAGCACTCATATTAGTTCAGATTATTTTTATCGATATAATCTTGGCAGCAGATAATGCAATTATCATTGGTTTGATCGCTGCAAACTTTGCACCGAAACATAGAAGACAAATTATTTTGTGGGGAGTGGCTGGTGCTTTAATATTTAAAGTTATTTTTGCGTTATTTGCAACTTACTTGTTTAAATTTTATTTTATTAAAATTTTAGGTGGTTTACTTTTAATCTGGATCGTTAATGATTTAAGAAAAGATCTTTTTGAAATAAAGAAAGTAAAATCGCCAACAAAAAAATCTAAAGAACCATCTTATATTCAAAGTGTTTATAAAGTTTTATTTGCGGATATTACAATCAGTTTTGATAATGTGATAGGTGTAGTTGGAGCTGCCAAAGGCAATTTTGGATTTATGATATTTGGACTGGTTTTATCAGTAATTTTAACAGGAGCAATGGCAACATATCTTGCAAGTTATATTCAAAAACATTTATGGATTGCCTATGTTGGTTTAGGTTTTATTCTTTTAGTAGCTCTTCAATTAGTAATTGGAGGTTTAGTGGACTTAGAAATTTTATCAATCAATGAACAATTTAAAAAATATTTTTAATACGAGTGTCTTTTAGTTGGATATTTCTTAGATCTCACCTCTGAAGCATATTTTCTTAATCCAGTATTGATATATTTTTTTACGTTTAAAAATTGTTTAACAAATTTTATTTTTGTTTGATTTAAACCAATTAAGTCATCTGTAACAAGAACCTGGCCATCGCAATGAACAGATGAACCAATTCCAATTGTTGGAATATTTAAATTTTTTGTAATTTCTTTAGCGATTGGTGTTTTTATGCACTCAAGGACAATTGCAAAAACTCCGTTTTTTTGAAGTAATAAAGCATCATTAATTAATTGATTTATTTCTTTTGTAGTCTTTCCTTTAGATTTAAATTTGCCTTTGGTCGATTGGGGTAATAATCCAAGATGTCCCATTACAGGAACCTTGTTTTTAGTTAATAGTTTAATTTGATGGATTATTTTTTTTCCACCTTCTAACTTCACTGCATCACATTTGGTTTCCTTAATTATTTTTTTAGCATTCTTTAAAGCAGCGTTTGGTGTTGAATAAGTGTTAAATGGCATATCAACAACCATTAAACTTTTTTTTACTCCAAGTCTTACACTCTTAGAATGATTGATCATTTCCGTTAGAGTAACTTTTCTGGTAGTTGAATAATTGTACAATACTGAACCTAGCGAATCTCCCACTAATACAATATCAACATATTTATCTACCTCTTCTGCAATATTTTTTGAATACGCGGTAAGACAAACAATTTTAGATTTATTTTTTTTATTTATAATTTTTTTTATTTTTTTCATTCAAGCTCAATGGTGCTCGGCGGTTTAGAAGTAACATCATAAACTACTCTATTTACTCCTCTTATGCTATTTACAATTTTATTTGAAATCATTTGAATAAATGATTTTTTGAAGTCATAAAAATCAGCTGTCATTCCATCCTCAGATGTAATTGCTCTTAATAAACACAAATATTCATAAGTTCGATTATCACCCATGACACCTACTGTTTTGACTGGAAGCAATGCAGCATAGGCTTGCCAAATTTTATTATATAAATTGTGCTCTCTTAAAGCTTGAATAAAATAATTGTCAGCTTCTTTTAGAATTTTGATTTTTTCTTTAGTAATAATGCCAGGCATTCTGATCGCTAATCCAGGTCCTGGAAACGGATGTCTTGAAATAATTTCTTTACTAAGTTTTAATTCTAATCCTAATTTTCGAACCTCATCTTTAAATAAAAATTTCAATGGTTCTACCAATTTAAGTTTCATTTTCTTTGGTAAACCACCTACATTATGATGAGATTTGATCTTTGAGGTTTGGCTTCCTGTCACTGACTTACTTTCAATAAGATCTGGATAGAGCGTTCCTTGCGCTAAAAATTTTACATTTTTTATTCTTTTAGCGTATCTTTCAAAAATTTTGATAAATAAATTTCCAATTATTTTTCTTTTTTTCTCTGGGTCAGAAACATTGCTGAGCTTTTTCAAAAATTCATTCTCTGCATTCACATAAATCAGATTTATTTTTAATTTTTTTTTAAAAGTTTTAACTACTTGTATTTCCTCATTTTTTCTAAGAAGACCCGTGTTAACGAAGATACAAAATAATTTTTTACCAATTGCTTTATTCAATAACTGAGCGACAACACTACTATCAACTCCACCTGATAATGCACATATTACTTTATTTTTACCGACTAAATTTTGAACATCTTTTATCAATTTAATCTTTTGATCTTTTGATGACCAATTTCTTTTAATTTTACATATCAAAAATATAAAATTATTTATTAATTTTTTTCCATTTTCTGTATGAGTAACTTCGGGATGAAACTGGACACCATAAAAATTTTTTTTCTTATTTTCGATAATAGCAAATTTCGAGTTTTGACTTGAGGCAATAACGTTAAAATTTTTGGGAAGTTTCGAAACTTGATCAGCATGACTCATCCAAACTTTATTAATATTTTTTTTATTAAAGAAGTTTTTTATCAAAATACTTTCCCTCTTTTTGCGAATATTTGCTAATCCAAACTCTCTATATTTTGATTGTTTAACTCTGCCACCATTAAGTTTTGATAAAATTTGATGACCAAAACAAATACCTAAGACTGGTATTTGATTTTCGATAATCCTTTTATCAAAAGAATATTTATTAATTTGGTAAACATTTAATGGTCCGCCTGATAAAATTATTCCTTTAATTGAATTATCAATATTTTTATTTTTAACCTTTTTATGACTAATAATTTCGGAATAAACTCCTGACTCTCTTATTCGCCTGGCTATTAACTGAGTAAATTGTGAACCAAAATCTATTATTAAGATTTTGTTCAAATTCTTATCAAGACTCATTTTTTTTGGGTTCTATATTTGCAAGGGTGTCTAAAATTTCTTTATTTTCATTACAGAGTTTTTTGCAAACCTTAGAAAAAGTATTAGATAAATTTTTTACTTTTGAATAATTAGATCTCTCTAAAGCTATTTTCATAGACATTAATATTGCTTCCTCGTTATTAGGTTCAATTAATAATGTTGCTTCCAAATTTTTTTCTTCTTTATCTTGATCTTCTTGAATGTTGTAAATTTTTGCTAAATAAAGATAAGAATTTGAGTCCTTAGGATTAAATACTATTCCTCTTTCAAACATAAACCTTGCATCCTCATATTTTTTATCTTTGAATAATTTTAAACCTTTATTAAAAAAATTTTCATCCGCTATAGCAATACTCATGCAATTGATTATTAAATATAATAAAGTAATTAATTTAAATATTTTTGTCATCAGTATTTACTATCACTTTTAACGATATCGACATTATGAACCATACTTTCATAAAATCCAGCTTTTGTAATTTTAACAAATTGCGGTTTATATCTTAAATATTTAATCTGTTTGGAACCAAGATAACCCATGGATGATCTTAATCCACCAACTAATTTAAAAATAACTTTATCAACTTTACCTTTGTATTTTGCTAATCCTTCTACTCCCTCGGGCACATACTTTGAACTATCTTTTTGTTTTTTTTGAAAATATCGATCAGCCGAGCCTTTGTTCATCGCTCCTACCGAGCCCATACCTCTAAAACTTTTAAATAGTTTACCATTTTTTTTTATGAGTTTACCCGGCGTTTCATCAGTTCCTGCAAACAATGAACCTATCATGACTGCATCAGCGCCAGCAGCAAAAGCTTTAGCGAGGTCACCTGAGTATTTTATCCCTCCATCAGAAATAATTTTCACATTTTTATTCTTTATGCCGTTTCTCACATTTAATATTGCGCTTAATTGAGGAACTCCAATACCCGCAACCAACCTAGTTGTGCAGATAGAGCCGGGACCAATCCCAACCTTAATTACATCAACGCCTAATTTGAGTAAAAATTTAGCTGCATCTGGTGTTGCTATATTTCCAGCACATAGAGCTGTTTTTTTACTTTTAATTTTTTTGATAAATCTAATTATTTCAGAAACTTTTTTGGTATGTCCGTGAGCAGTGTCCACAACAATCATATCCAATTTTTCTTTTAATAGTGCTTTAGCTCTTTTGAACTCGTTAGGTCCTGCTCCCACAGCTGCACCTACAAGTAATTTTTGTTTTTTTACTTTCTTAACTTCGAGAACTTGTTTTTTGATATCTAAATTTCTGTGGATTATTCCTAGTCCACCAGATTTTGCAATAGCAATAGCCATTTTGCTTTCGGTTACGGTATCCATTGCTGATGATAAAAGTGGGATTTTAAGTTTTAATGAGTCTGTTAATTTTATACTCGTATCAACCTCTGAGGGTAATATTTCAGAGTACTTAGGAACTAAAGTAACGTCGTCAAAGGTAAGTGCTTCTTTTATAGGAACCATAATCTTTTATATATGATTCCTTTTAAATTAAAAGTGTCTATCTCAGATTTTTACAAATAATAAAACTCTCTTTAGAATCTTTGCGACTCGACTTAGGTTTGAAAACCTTTACTTCTTTAAAAATTTTTTTTCCTAGTGCGACAATTTCATTAAAAGATCTGCCCATAAATATTTTAGCAATAAAAATACCCTTTTCAGATATTACATCTTTTGAAAATACCATCGCCTCTTTACACAACTCTCCTGTTTGAATTGCATCAACATCTTTTATTCCAGTCGTATTTACTGCCATATCAGACATAACCACATCAATTGGATTGTTGAGATTTTTTTTTATCTTCTCTTGAATATTGGGCTCTGTGAAATCACCTTCAATTTGAATAGTGTTTTTAATTTTTTCCATTTTTTTTAGATCTATCGAGATAATTGTTCCATTTTTTACAACCTTTGAAGCATATTGTGACCAACTTCCTGGTGCAGCACCAACATCTATTACAGAAATTCCACCCTTAAAAACTTTAAACTTTTCATCAATTTCAATTAATTTATATACAGATCTAGCTCTATAACCATCCACTTTGGATTGACGAACATAAGTATCTCTTCTTTGTTTATTAATCCAATTTTTTGAAATTTTATTTTTTTTCAACTAAATATCAAATCTTAAACTTTTATTAATCTTTTTATTATCTAAAGTTTCTAATTCTATCTTTATACTTTTATCTACCCTCATATCTTTACCATCTTTCCATATTCCAGCTGCAAGGTGCATTATACCTATTTTGTAATTGGGAAGATAAGGTTCTACAAATGTTTTTTGATTTTCATCATATTTAGGTAAAAGATTGCTAGTGATCCAATTACAATTTAAAGGTAAAAATTCTGTTTCAAGATCATCAATATAAACGGACATATTAATCGCTAATCCTTCAGAACCAAAAATATTTCCAGCCTTTAGTGTTTCTGATAAATTGTTTTGCCACAAGCTCCACCCTTTTGAGTTTTTTTCTAAAGAAAACACGCCAATATTAATATGTGGAGCAAAAGCAAGTTTTCTAGCTTTGTCAGTACCAATTTTTGATTTTATTGCATGTTTAAAATTCTGGGATTTGATTATTGCTAATTTTCCAAATAACCAATTTACTTTTGAGGTGATTTTGTAACCTGGTCCTATTGTTTGTGTAATACCCAACTTACCATTGTCGCAAGCTTGAAAATAAAGCTCAACAGAACTCCAATCATTTACCCAAGCATCACAATCAATCCACAAATATTTTTCATAGTTTGGAAAATATTTAGGTAAAAATGCTCTTGAAACTTGGCTTTTAAGCCATTCCTTTTCTTTAACTTTAGATTGAGGAACTTTAATATCCCACTCTGCAGATTTAATTTCATCTACTTCAGTAGATAATTTTTCTTTTTGATCTTTGTTTAAGCCTGCATCTAAAATACAGATCGCAACATTCTCACTTTCTTTGAATCTTTTTATAGAATTAATTAATTCCTCTAATAAAGGAAAATAGTTAGCATCAGCAAGAGAAACTATTGTGTTTTTTTTCATTAAAGTATGTCTTCAAGATCATCATCCTCTTGAATTTTGTCATTTTCATGTTGTTTTTTTAATTTTTGAAAATGAAAAAAGCTAATTGGTAATAAAAGTACATAAACTAAAGAACTTATTGCAATTACATTAAATGTATAAACTAACAATAGTCCAAAAAATAGAACTATGCCAAATAATAAAAATATTGTTGTCTTTCTTGGTATGACAATTTTTTTAAATGAATAACTCGGAAATTTACTAATCAGAAGCAATGATGTTACCACAAAAAATATTGGAACAATGATATTAAAATTTAATTGAATATAATCAAAACCACTCAGGCTTATTATTAGCGGAGTTAATAGTAATATAGCACCTGCTGGAGATGGCACTCCTTCAAAAAAGTTATCTTTCCAGGAAGGTTCTTGATTAGAATTAACATTAAATCTTGCTAATCTTAAGGCAACACAAATTACATAAACTAAACATAGTAACCATCCAAATCGACCTAAGGTATTTAATTTCCAGAAATACATAATGAATGCTGGAGCAACCCCAAAACTTATTACATCCGTCAAAGAATCTAATTCTTTTCCAACCTTTGACGTTCCTTTTATAAGTCTTGCTATTCTTCCATCTAAGCCATCAATCAAAGCAGCAAAAATTATTGCAATAATTGCTATTTCAAATCTTCCGTCCAAAGCAAATCGAATTGAACTTAAACCAATGCATACACCCATCAGGGTTAACATATTTGGTAAAATCATTCTTGCGCTTTTTTTATCCGCTACAATTTTAAGATTTGGTTTTTTTTGTTCCATATTATTTTTTTGCAAGTAATGTCTCACCTGAAATAGCTTTTTGACCAACTTTTACAAGTGGCTCATAATTTTCATAATAGATATCTGCTCTACTACCAAATCGTATCATGCCAATACGATCTCCTTGTTTCAACTCTTGATCTTTGTTTGATTCACAAACTATTCTTCGTGCAACCAGTCCAGCTATCTGAACAACTATAATATCATTGTTGTGAGGGTCTTTAATTTTAAAGTAATTTCTTTCATTATCCTCACTTGCTTTATCTAATGAAGCATTTACAAACTTGCCAGGCTTATATAAAATTTCCTCAATCTTTCCTGCACATGGAGTTCTGTTTACATGACAATCAAAAACATTCATGAAAACACTAATCTTTTTAAATCTTTTATTCTCTAGACCAAGTTCTTTAGGCCCATCAACTTCTTCAACTTTAATCACCTCACCATCTGCTGGGCTTACAAGATAATTATCATCATCGATAATAACTCTCTCTGGATCTCTAAAAAAATAATAAACCCAAATAGTTAAGACCAAACCAATAAGACCTAAGAAATTACTAAAAAATATAAAATACTATTGTGATTATTCCGGCTATAACTAAAAATTTATAACCTTCAGCGTGAATTTTTGGAAATATCTTACTGAACATATTCTTCTATTTGATAATTTGTCATTAATATGTATATAAAATCGCGAAATTCAATTATTAAGATAAAAATATAAGTGAGCAAAATTAGCGTTAAAAACCCAATTGTAGAGTTAGATGGCGATGAAATGACCAGAATAATCTGGGAATTTATCAAGAAAAAATTGATACTTCCTTATTTAGATCTTGGCATTGAATATTACGATTTAGGAATGAAAAGTAGGGATGACTCTGATGATCAAATCACTATCGACTCTGCTAATGCAATAAAAAAAATTGGTGTCGGTATCAAATGTGCAACCATCACTCCAGATGAAGCACGAGTTGAAGAGTTTAAATTAAAGAAAATGTGGAGATCTCCAAACGGAACTATCAGAAATATCATTGGAGGAACTGTATTTAGAGAGCCAATAATTTGTTCTAACATTCCAAAACTTGTACCATCATGGTCCGATCCAGTAGTGATCGGGAGACATGCATTTGGAGATCAATATAGAGCAACAGATTTCAAAGTGCCTGGCAAAGGTAAGATGGAAGTAAAATGGACTTCTGAAGATGGTAAAGATGAAATTAAATATGAAGTATTTAATTTTACTGGTCCAGGAGTTGCTCTCTCAATGTATAATTTAGATAAATCAATCGAGGATTTTGCAAGATCCTGTTTCAGTTATGGATTAATTAAGAGTTGGCCAGTTTACTTATCAACAAAAAATACAATTCTAAAAAAATACGATGGGAGATTTAAAGATATATTTGAAGAGGTCTATAATAAAGAATTCAAGAAAAAATTTGAGGATGCAAAAATTACTTATGAACACAGATTAATTGACGATATGGTAGCGTGTGCAATGAAATGGAGTGGCAAGTATATATGGGCATGTAAAAATTATGATGGTGATGTTCAATCAGATACCATGGCTCAAGGTTATGGCTCACTTGGTTTAATGACCAGTACATTATTAACACCTGATGGAAAAATAATGGAGGCAGAAGCAGCTCACGGAACAGTAACTAGACATTATAGAATGCACCAACAAGGTAAAGAAACTTCAACCAATCCAATTGCCTCAATTTTTGCATGGACAAGAGGATTAGCCCATAGAGGAAAACTTGATGGTAATGACGAACTTATCAAATTTGCAAATACAATTGAAAAAGTTTGTATTGAAAGTGTTGAAAATGGTTCCATGACAAAAGATCTTGCAATATTGGTTGGACCTTCAAGCAAATATTTAACAACTAATCAATTTCTGGATGTAATTGATAACAATCTTAAACAGAAGCTAAATTAAAGACTTTAGTTTTTCAAAAGCCTCATCAATTTTATCTTTATCCTGTCCCCCTGCTTGGGCAAAATCTTTTCGGCCACCCCCACCTTTACCACCGATAATTTCTGAACCTAATTTTGCAAATTTAACAGCATCATATTTATCAACTAGCTTTTCAGTAATACCAACTCCTAAACCAACTTTATCTTCACTACTTGCAAAAACAATTACAATCCCATCACCAAGTTCTTTTTTTCCACTATCAACTAATTTTCTCAAATCTTTAGGAGGTAAATCTTGAACTTTTTGGAATCGAACTTTTATATCCTTTATTTTTTGGTCATTAATAATATTTTTTGTTTTATCTTGAAGAACCGAGTTAACATTTAATTGTTCAAGTTGTTTTGAAAGATTTTTTATAATTTCTTTCAAATCTTTATTATCAACTTTCGGTTTACCTCCAAGTTTGATTATTTGTGATGACAAATCTTTGATAGTCTCCTCATCTTTTTGTACAGATAAAGTTGATAGCTTTTCTTTATTCTTAATAAAATCCTCAAGCTGTTTATCTCTTAAAGCTTCAACTCTTCTTACCCCTGCAGCAATAGATGATTGACTGACTGTTTTAAATTTTCCAATATCTCCAGTGTTTTTTACATGGGTTCCACCGCATAATTCCGTTGAAAAATAAGCATCTTTTTCCTTCCCCATTGAAACGACACGAACTTCTTCACCATATTTTTCACCAAAAAAAGCTAGTGCTCCCTTTTCTATTGCAGCTTTAGGTGTCATAATTCTTGTGGTCACTTCAGAACCATTTTTAACGTATTCGTTAACTAATTTATCTATTGTCTCTAATTCCTCATTAGTAATCGGTTTCATGTGACTAAAGTCAAACCTCAAACGATCTGGTGCAACTAATGATCCTTTCTGCATTACGTGCTTACCTAAAGTTCTTCTTAAAGACTCATGAAGTAAGTGAGTTGCAGAATGATAAGCTTTTAAATTGTTTCTTCTCTCAACATCAATCTTCATTTCAACTACATCATTAATTTTAATTTCTCCAGTTTTCACTGATCCATAATGAACAAATAAATCTCCAAGTTTTTTTTGTGTATCCTCAACTTCAAAAACTGAATTTCCAGAAACTATTGTACCTTTATCCCCAAGTTGTCCTCCTGACTCACCATAAAAGGGGGTTTGATTAGTTATAATCATTCCTTCTTCTCCGGTAGATAATGATTTTGATTCCTGATTGTTTTTAATTAAATTTAATACTACTCCCTCAGATTGATTAGACTCATAACCCAAAAATTCTGTGGGACCAGTTTTATCTTTAATTGAAAACCAAATTGCTTCTTCTGAGCTGTCACCAGATCCTTTCCAATTCTTTTTTGCGAGTTCTTTGCTCTTTTTCATCAACTCATCAAATTTTTGATGGTCAACTTTTAATGATTTATTTTTTAAAATATCTTCTGTGAGATCTAATGGAAAACCATAAGTGTCATATAATTTAAAAGCTACTTCACCTGATAACACTTTATCAATTTTTGAAATTTCATCATTTAGAATTTTAATTCCTCGATCAAGTAAAACTAAAAATTTTTCTTCTTCCATTTTTAATGTTTCTGTTATCAAAGATTCGGATCGCTCTAACTCTGGATAATTTCCAGACATTTCATTTTTTAAAGTTTCAAAAATTTTATAAAAAATAGGTTCTTTTGATCCTAATAAATGAGAATGCCTCATACCTCTTCTCATAATTCTTCTTAAGACATATCCACGACCTTCATTGGATGGCAGAACACCTTCGGCTAAAAGAAATGAACTTGCTCTTAAATGATCAGCAATTACCCTAAAACTCGATATATTATTATCAGCTTGTTTAACTTTAGTTACATCTGATATCGAACGTATTAATTTCTTAAAATGATCAGTTTGATAATTGTCGTGTGTGCCTTGTAAAAGAGCAGCTATTCTCTCCAATCCCATTCCGGTATCTACGGATGGTTTGGGTAAATCTATTCTTTTATCTTTTGAAACTTGTTCATATTGCATAAATACTAAGTTCCAAATTTCAATAAAACGATCTCCATCTTGATCCTTTGTTCCGGGTAAACCACCTTTTAAATGATCACCATGATCGTAGAATATTTCTGAGCAAGGTCCACAGGGACCTGTTTCGCCCATTGACCAGAAATTATCTGATGTCGAAATTCTGATAATTTTATCATCGCTAAAACCCGCTATTTTCTTCCAAAAATTGAAGGCTTCATCATCTTCATGGAAAACTGTTACGTAAAGTCTATTTTTATCTAAACCAAAATCTTTAGTGATTAAATTCCATGCAAGTTCAATTCCTCTTTCTTTAAAATAGTCCCCGAAAGAAAAATTTCCCAACATTTCAAAAAAAGTATGGTGTCTTGGGGTATAACCAACATTTTCTAAATCATTATGTTTACCTCCTGCTCTGACACATTTTTGCGAAGTAGTAGCTCTTTGATAATCTCTTTTTTCTAAACCAGTAAATACGTTCTTGAACTGAACCATTCCAGAATTAGCAAACATTAATGTCGGATCATTATTTGGAACTAAATTACTAGACTCAACAATCTTATGATCATTCTTTTCAAAATATTTTAAGAACGTACTTCTTATTTCATTTAATGATTTATCCGCCATACTTTAAAATACAGCTTTTTTATTCTATGTCTAGTTAGGGATAAAGGGGGAAGGCGCTTATAACAAGCGCCTTTTATAATTTAAAGATGACCTTTAATTTTAGTTCTTTTTAGAAGGAGTAGCTTCTTTTGCAGCCTCTTCTTTTTCAGCTACTTTCTTCTCTTTTTCAATTTTTTCAGGACTTAATGGATTTCCTTCAATTTTCTTTGAAATCACACCTGCTTTTTCTCTAATTGCCATTTCTATTTCTGCAGCAACTTTAGGATTTTGAGCAAGGTAAGTTTTTGCATTTTCTCTACCTTGACCTATTTTTTCACCCTTATAAGCATACCATGCTCCTGATTTTTCAATAATGTCAGCTTTAGCACCTAGGTCAACTAACTCACCCATTTTACTAATTCCTCTGCCATACATTAAGTCAAACTCAACAACTTTAAATGGTGGTGCAACTTTATTCTTAACTACTTTTACTCTTGTAGTGTTTCCGATAATTTCATCTTTATCTTTGATAGCACCAATTCTTCTAATATCCATTCTTACAGATGAATAAAACTTCAACGCATTTCCACCTGATGTTGTTTCTGGACTTCCAAACATAACTCCAATTTTCATTCTAATTTGGTTAATGAAAATCATCATTGTGTTTGTATTTGAAATTGAACCAGTTAATTTTCTTAAAGCCTGACTCATTAATCTTGATTGAAGACCAACATGATGATCACCCATCTCACCTTCAATTTCAGCTTTTGGAGTTAAAGCTGCAACAGAGTCAATTACGATAACTGAAATAGAGCCTGATTTTACTAGCGTATCAGCGATTTCTAAAGCTTGCTCACCTGCATCTGGTTGAGAAATTAAAAGTTCTTCAGTATTCACTCCTAATTTTTTTGCATAGACTGGATCTAAAGCATGTTCCGCATCAACGAATGCACAAATTCCACCCGCCTTTTGAGCTTCAGCAACTACTTGTAATGCTAATGTTGTTTTTCCAGAACTCTCTGGTCCATAAACTTCAACAATTCTTCCTTTAGGTAAACCACCTATTCCTAAAGCTAAATCTAAACTTAAAGAACCTGTAGATATCGACTCGATATCCATTGCTCTTTTTTCGCCCAGCTTCATAACTGAACCTTTTCCAAAATTGTCAGTTATCTGGCTAATCGCAGCATCTAATGCTTTGTTTTTTTCTTTAATATCCAATTCTTGATCTTTCGTAGATTTAACTACTTTTAAGTTATTTTTTGTCATTTTTTGCCTCTTTTCTTGCTTTTTTTAACACTCGAATCATAAAATAAATGTACACATTTTGTTCTCATTGGCAAGATATTTTATTTTTCCTCAAAAAACCAATAATTATCTTATTTTTAGATAATCGCTGTTAAGCAATCCTAAGGACTTTAACAAATTAAACTGAGATAAAATATAATTTCTCTCAGAATCTGCCAAAGAAATTTGAGCATTCAAAAGTAATGAGTTGGATTGAATGACCTCTAAAGTTGTTCTTCCTGCCCCACTATTATATTCAGCAGCAATTCCCTCATTGGCAATTTCAGCAGCTTTAACTTGGGATTGAACAGAATTAAGTAAACTTCTATTAGATTGATAATTAGACCAGGCGCTAGCTACATCAGTTTGATTTTGTTTTATGGCACTATCTAAAATCAACCTTTTTCTATTTTCTAAACTTTGATTTTTTTTATATTTAGCAATGTTTTTCCCACCTGAAAAAAAAGGCCACGAAATAGTTGCTTTAACAGTATCTTTTTCTCTCTCATCATACGTTGTATTTAAATCTTCAGTATATGATCTTTCAAAAGATAATTTCGCAGTAGGTGCTAAATCTGATTTAGCTATTGATTTATCTTTAATAGATTGTTCATACTCTAACTTTGCAATTATTAAATCAGGATTATTTTTCTTTGATAGTTCAATTGCTGAATTAAGATCTCCTGGAAGTTCATAATTAATAATTGAACTTTTATCTAATGATTGCACATCATTAATGCTACCTATGATATTTTCATAATTTAATTTACTAGTTAATAAATCATTTTGTGCTTTAATGAATTGTGCCTCAGCGCCTGCTAACGAAGATTCTGATTGAGAAACATCTGATAAAGAAATTTGACCTCTACTAAGTCTAATTCTATCAGTTTCAACTTGTCTGCTTAAAAGCTCAACGTTTGCTCTATTAATTTCCAACTTTTCATTTGCTGAAATTAGCCCCGTATAAGCCTCTGTAGTTTTATATAAAATGTCTTGTTCTTTTTTTAATAATTTTGCTTTTGCAAGATCAATACCTATCTTATTTTTTGCGAGATCTGCACCTCTACCAAAATCTATCAAAGTTTGAGTAATTGAAACTGATCTTGTTGATGGATCCACATCACTAATCGATGCATTACTTCCATCTTGATTAGTAAGTTTTGTGGTATCTTCCTGACTTTCAGTTCCCTCAAGTGTAATGGTTGGTAAATAAGATCCTCTTGCTATATTTAGATCCTGTTCAGAAACATTAATATTTTCCCTTTCGGCGTTAAGCTCTGAATTATTTTTATATGCTTTTGATAGAGCGCTAGAAAAGGTTTCTGCATTTACTTGAGAAGATAAAAAGAATATCCCTAAAAAAATTAAAATTATTTTTTTCATTTACTTTTATATACTGCAGATTTGATCTGATGGTTACTATTTAGATTAAAAATTATAGATGCATATTTAGGCATATTTTTAAACATATTCTGGGTTATTCTTTGATATGTCTGCATAAAGTTGATGACATCTCCTCTACTCATTATTTTTAAATTCGATTTTACTTTACTTTTCACCCAAAGTTTTCTTTCTTGTTTTAATCTCCATTTCTGAAGCAGACTAAAATTTTTCGCTCTTAAATAAATTAGACAATTAAGTTGGGAATATAAGTTTTTGTATTTTGATTTCAATTGTTGGTTCACGTATTTTCTCCAGATTTGTCTTTGATCTTTGGCTTTTTCCAGAGAATTTATATTTTTCTTTAAAGTATTATTTTTTTCTGATTTTGCACCAACACACCAACCTTCAAAAATAATTACATCAGGTCTAACTTTTAAATCATACCAATTCTTTTTGTTAAATCGGTCATCTATGGCTTTATTAAATGTTGGCAATTTCAGCCTTTTAAATTTTCTACTTTTTGCCTTTCTAAAAAAACTCATCATCATATTAATATCATGTGTTCCTGGTACTCCTCTAGTTAAAAGCATTGGGTGAATTTTATTAGATAAATTTATTCTCTCTTTTCTAGTTTTATAAAAATCATCTATAGAAATTCTGAAAACTTTTAATTTAAAGTACTTTGTTAAAATTATCTTAATGAGTGAACTAATGGTGGTTTTACCTGTACCTTGGCCTCCTGCTAAACCGACAAAATAAGGTCTTTTTTTATCAGCTTTTTTACTAATCCAAAAACATAATGGAATTAAGAAAGATTTTATCATTCTTTCCTTATTCTTAAATTTATCTGCTTTTGTTTCTTGAGATTTAATAAACTTTAAACAATCTTTTTTTACTTTACTAAAGCATAAGCTGAATTGTTGCATGAAAATTATTTCTTATCCAATGGATGATTTTGACCATCATTTACTGTAACTTCTTTCATATCAAAAGTATTTATTTCATCAATACAACCAACATTAAATCCTGTCATTGCCGGATTGATCCTTGGATTGTGATGTGTGTAAATTCCACACTCGGAACAAAAGTAATGTTTCGCTACTTTTGAATGAAATTGATACAGTTTTAATTTTTCTTCACCTTTAGTAATTTTAAAATCTTCATTTTTTACCATCGACATGATTGCTCCTTTTCTTTTACAAATAGAACAATTACATTTTATTACTTTAGCTAAATCTCCATCTAAATTAATTTCTGCTTCTACAGCTCCACAATGACAAATAAGTTTTTTCATTAAATTCTATACCGACTTTTCTTTTTTTTCTTTATCTCTTTTTTTATTTTCTTCAATTATCTTGTCTAATTCAGGAAAAGGCTTTTGTAAATATTTTGCAGCTTCTTTAGCTGTCATTCCGTATGTAAAAGTAACAGGACCTCTGTTACTATTGCCATAACCATATCCCTTAAGATTAGTTAAACCCTTAAAATTAAATTGTCCTTGACTTCCGTCTTTACAAGAAACAGTTCCTTTCCCAACAAGGGACCAGCTGGATGTATATCTCCATTCTCCTACACAAGTGTTTTCCGGATCAATGGCGGATTGTATATCTATTGTTCCAGTTCCAGTTATATCGCCAACTGTCCAACCAACAAAAATGTCTCCTTTAATTGTAACCGCAACTGGAGCTTTTGCTGTGAATAATCCCATTCTTGCTCCGGACTCATTCGCACAACTTTGTAAAAAAAAACTTAAAAATAAAAATATTGAAATTTTTTTCATATCAAAATGAAACTATCCTTGGTTGAAGTTATCCACAAGCATACAAAATATAGTTTCGATGTTCACGTTTTGATTCAGTTTTGATTCAATTACGGACTCAAAATACAACCTATTGACTGCATTGTATAACTGCGCTACAAATAAGAACAAAACAAGAACATGAAGCTGACTATTCCTTATTATCTGCATAAAGCTGGCGCTGGTTTTCCATCGCCTGCCACTGATTATATCGAGGAAGATATTGATCTGAACATGCATTTAATCAAAAATGTTCCTGCCACTTTCATCATCCGAGTACAGGGAAAATCTATGGTTGATGTTGGGATTAATGATGGGGATTTATTGGTTGTCGACAAAAGTTTAAAGCCAAAAAACTTCTCAACTGTTATCGCAAATGTTCATGACGAGCTTGTAGTTAAAACTTTAGTTCAAGAAAGAGATAAAAAATTTCTATCCTCGGGCTCTAAAGATTTTTCTAATAGAATTTTGATTAACGAAGAAGAAGATGTCTTTATTTGGGGGGTTGTGACTTATGTCATCCATTCAACGTACTAAAAAAATAGGCTTAGTTGATTGTAACTCTTTCTATGTTTCATGTGAAAGATTATTCAATCCAAGAATAAGAAAAAAACCTGTAGTTGTACTATCAAATAATGATGGTTGTATTATTTCTAGATCCAATGAAGCAAAAGCTTTGGGGATCAAAATGGGTGAACCTTATTTTAAAGCAAAAGATATTATTGTTAAAAATAAAGTTGAGGTTTTTTCATCAAATTATTCTTTATATGGCGATTTATCTAGAAGAGTAATGAGAACACTTAAAAGATTTAATACTGAAATAGAAGTGTATTCTATCGATGAAGCATTTATAGATTTATCCAATTTTCCAGATTCTGAAGTTGAAAAAGTTGGTAGAGAAATTAGAGAAACAGTTTTACAATGGACTGGCATTCCAACAAGTATTGGTATTGCTAAAACTAAAACTTTAAGCAAAGTTGCAAATCATATTGCCAAGAAAAAACAATCAGGGGTAACGAGTTTAATTGGAATAGAAAATTTAGACCCTATTTTAGAAAAAGTTGAAATCAATGATATATGGGGCGTTGGCAGACAACTGACAAAATTCTATCAAAAAAATGGTATCTACAATGCTAAACAACTTAAGAATAAATCGAATACCTGGATCAAAAAATGCTCTAATGTTTTAAGCTCTAGAACCGCAATGGAACTTAGAGGAATACCTTGTATCAATTTAGAAACTACTCAAACTAAAAGAAAGAGCTGCGTAGTTTCAAGATCATTTGGTAAAAGAATTGAAAAATTTCAAGAACTAAAAGAAGCAGTTGCCAATTACTGCCTAAATGCATCTGAGAAAATTAGATCAGAGTCTTTAGTTGCAAAAGCAATTACAGTTTTCGTTCGAACCAGTCCTTTTCAAAGAGATTATGGTTATTATTCAAATGCTAAAACAATTGATTTTCCTATTGCAACAAATAATAGCATTGAAACTGTTAAAACTGCAGTTGCGATACTAGAAAATATATTCAAAAATGGTTATCGTTATCAAAAAGCGGGTGTGATGCTGACAGGACTACGTAATGACGATGGCAGAAAAAATTTATTTTCTTCTGAAAAAGATGAAAAAATAAAAAGTTTAATGCGGTCAATAGATAACACTAATTATAGATATGGCAGATCTACTTTAAGTCTTGCAAGCGCTGGCGTTCACAAAAAATGGAATATGAGAAGAGAATATTCTTCTAAAATAGATACGGCTGATTTTTATTCTCTACCAAAAATAAGAGTTGGGTAAAACTTTACAACACATCCAAAAATTCTAAAAAATAAGGTGGCACTTCTTCTTTACCAGATTTGTACTTTTTCATGTCCTCAGAATTTAGTGGAAACTCTTTACCTTTTTTATCTAAAACAGAAAACTTTCCATTATCATCTACAAGCGTAAAACCTCTCTTTTTACACTCTTTAATTAGTTCTTTATAAGTCATTTAGAAAATTTAATATAAACATTATAATAGAATAAATTTATGAGTGAATTAATTTTTGCACCTAGTGAATTTGCTTTTGGATATTCTGGATGCAAAAGATGTTACTATGACCTAAAAAATGACAACATAAGGGTTTCAACAGCATTCCCATCCATTTTTTCTAAATTGGATAGATTACAAAAAGAATTTTATCACAATAAAAGCAGCGATGTTTTAAATGCAAATATAGAACCTGGAAAGATTAAAACTGATTACGAAAGATTACAAAGGTCTGAGTTGTTAAAAGATAACAAAGGTAGAAAATTTATTCTTCGTGGTAAGATAGATGCTTACATAGATCATGGTAGTTTTTTTTCAATTATAGATTTTAAAGTTACTAATATAGATGAAAAAAAAATTGAAGTATATAAAACTCAATTATTAAGTTATGCAATAATGTTTGAGAAACCAAACGAAGAATATTTAAAACTTACACCTATAAAAAATTTAGGCATATTTTGTTTTGAACCTGAAAAGATACAATCAGTTGATAAAAATCCCTCATTTAATATGAAGACACAATATTATCCAATTCAAAGAGACGATGATTATCTATTTAAGTTTATTACAGAGATATTAGATTTTCTTGAAGGTCCAAAACCTAATTTTGATGAAAAATGTGGGTTATGTAATTTGAAAAAAAATAACTTCAGTTCTTGAAGGTTTAAAGTCCCTAAATTACACTATTAATATGGATATAACTACTTCAATTAAAAAATATAAAAATTCAGTTACTAGAAAATATATTTCTATTTCAAATGATGAGGTCGATACGATTAAAAAAGGTGAATATTGGTTATCCAAAAAATTTGATGGTCAACTTTGGTTTTATTGTAAATCAAACAAAAATTCAAAAATCATTAATTCTAACGAAAATGATATATCCAATATTGTTAAAGATATTAAAAATGATTTAGATAAAAAATTATCAAAATCGAAAAATATAATTTTAGCAGGTGAACTATATTTTCTATCTAATGAAAGAGAGCGCTACGGAGATACAATTTCTGGACTTGGCGATAATGAAAAAAAGAAAAAATTAAGATTAGGTGTTTTTGATATTGTTGAATCTGATAAACTTTTGTCTAATTTTGAAGATAAATATAAATTTCTAAAAAAAATTATAGGTCAAAAAGATAAAGATTTTGCGCATGTTTTAGCCCATGAAAAAGTAAAACATAATGAAATTAAAAAATCTTTTAAGGACATTGTTGAAAAAGAAGATGCTGAAGGATTAATAGTTAGAAATGATAGTAGTGTTTATAAAATTAAAAAAGAGGAAACAGCAGACCTCTTAATTACAGGATACACATTAGGAAGTAATGCCAATCAAATTAGATCTGTCTCTTTAGGAGTTTTTTTAAATGAAAAAGAAATTATGCATGTGGGTTCATGTGGAAATATTCCAACAAATTTAAGAAAAGATCTTTATAAGAAATTAACAAAGTTAAAAGTCAGTTCAAATTTCCAAAAGATTGCCTCAAATGGATCCGCTTATAATTTTGTAAAACCTGAAATTGTTTGTGAAATAAAATTGTTAGAGTTTCAAGGAGATAAGTCAAATGATCAACCCATTAGACATCTAAAATATGAATATTCAAACAAGTCGCTTAATGCAACAGGAAGAGCAAGATCGGTATCTGTTTTAAATAGTAATATAATTGATATTCGATCAGATAAAAAAGCCAACTTTGATGATTGTGGTTTAAATCAAATTATCAGAATAAGTGGAATTCCTAAAAGTGAATTTAAAGAGATAAATGATAAAGATCTGCCTAAAAGTAAAATTATCAAAAGAGAGATATTTAAAAAAGAGAGTAAAAAAGGAATTGCTATTAGAAAATTTTTATTTTGGAAATCTAATAAGGAAAAATCTTCAGATTACCCATCTTTTCTTTGTTATTATTTAGATTATTCAGAAGGTAGAAGTGACCCCATCAAAAGAAAATTATATCCCTTTGAAGATGAAAAACTTGGTCTTGGACATTTAAAAAAACTGATTGATGAAAATATCAAAAAAGGTTGGGAGAAACATAATGGCTAGAGAACTAATTCTCAATCTCAACAAAAAGATCTCGAGTTTTGCAATATCTAAAATTGATAGAAAAAAACTCTATGGTTTCAAAAAAAGACTTTATTTGGATGAAAAAGGCAAAGAGTGCTCAAAAGCTAATTTAGAGGAAGAAACTGGTATTGTGTTTGTCAGCAGTGATATCAGTAGCTCTTATCTAGATCATAAAGGTAATTTTATCGATAAAAAAGAACTGGAAGCAATTGATGATAATGGCAAAAAAGTAATAAAGCAAGATTCAACTCTTGGCAAAGATGTGCAATTAAAATCTGCATCTGAGGAAAATGCATTAAATTTAAAAGTTAATTCAGTCTACCATTTAGAACCTAAGAATTTTGATAAAGACTTAAAATCTAAATTAGATAAAGGTGAAATATTTAGTTTTCCTTTTAATTACTATTCAGATTTTAAATTAGAGGATGGAATTATTTTAAAAGGTGAAAAAGATTATTTTGCTTTGATTGGAAGAAAAACAATATGTAATTGGATCGGAGAAGATAGTGATGAACTACCAGAAGAAGTGGAAGAATTTGAAGACAATGATTTAGATTTTGAGATGATGTAATGACCACAGCTTTAAAAGAAATACATATAGAAAATTCCAAAAAAAGAGATGCCAGTGTAAGATTTGTATCTTTGATAAGGGAAAAGGATCCAAAGCCTGCTTATAAAGGTAAAACTATTAAAAATTCAAGATTATTAATTAGTTATGATGAAACCTCGGAAGATAGTTTGATTAACAAATATAAATCTAAATTAGCAGAAAGTATTTTAAAAAAAGATGTGGACGTTGATATTGAATACGCAGGAAAATTTATTGGTGACATAGATAGAATTTTATTTAACTCCAAAAATGAAATCCTTTATTCACCGCCTAAAATCAAAGAGGTATTGTTTAGTAAAGAGGGAAAAGAAATAAAAAAACAAGATCCAAAAGAAATTGTCCCTAATGTAAGAGATGATACTCCTCCCCTTAAATGGACTGGTAAATTTTTTAAAAGAAAAGATGTATTAAAAAAATTTGTAATCAATAAGAGTATTCAATTAAGACACACTGATGGTTTAACTTTTGAATTTTTATACGATATGGCAAAAACACTAAATGATAAAAAAAGTCTGATGTTTTTAGGGGGTGGTAAATCTGGAAAGGAACCTTTAATTTTTCAAACGAGTGGCAACCCCTACAGAGGATTTTTGGACGGTAGAATAAATAAAAATAAATATCAATTAATCTTAAGATTAAGTAATATGGAGTTAAAAAAGACTTAATGTTATTTTCAATATAATGAATGAAATTACTTTAGTTTCAAGAGAATTGACTTTCTTCGACATGGAATTTCAAGAGTCAGATATTTCAAACAATGATAAATTACAGAATATTATAAATGATGTAATTGAAAGTGGTGAAAGTTCATCAACTGCCCATATGATTTTAGGAAGTATTGACTATGATAATAAACAAAATCTGAATGAGAAATATTACTCAACAGAAAGTTATGATGAAAGTGATAAAGATTTATCCATTTCAATCAATAATTTAGGCAATTTAATTGATGAACCTGCAGAAAAAAAAATAAAAATTGTATATTATTATTATTACAATAACTCATCTCACAATTTGCAAATTAAAGGTGATAATAAAAATTTGAATTTTGATATCAAAGATTTTCAAATGGACGCTATAGTAACAAACACATCAACTGAAAATTATGATTTATTAGCCGTAGATGCTAGTGATGGTAGTGAATTCTTTTTAGCTTGTATGTTTGATGATGGTCACTTTATAAATGGAACAAAATTAGAAATATCAAGCTTTATTAATGAAATAATGGAGTATATAAAAGAAAAAAATTAATAATACTCAATTTCTTGTCTTTTTAACTTTAAATTAAATTTACTTATCCAAAAGATTAAAATAATTTTTCAAAACTTCTTCTGCGCTTTTGCCATCATCCACTTGTTTTTCTAATGATGGTATTACAGAAAAATCTTTAAAAACCTTATCTTTAAATAATGAATTTTTAACTTCTACTAATTTGTCTCTCGCAGACAAAGGTTGAGCTTTTGATTTTGTACCCTCACTTTTACTATCCTTTGCATTCATAATTCGAATATTAACTTGATCGGGTGATATTCTTTGAGCATTATCTAAAGTTGAGGAATGAACATAATGTCTTGCTTGAACGACACCTGGAAAATCTACAAATAAATCCTCAGATTTTGAAAATATAAAACATTTCTTATCTGGGTCCGTATAACCTTTGCTTGGATCTGCCTTTTCAAATTTTTCTATATGATATTTTTTAACAATCATTTGATTGCTACCAACAAGATATACATATGAATATTTGAGTAAATCTATCATTTCATCTTTAATTAACCATTCACCAAGAGTTTTATTTTGTTTATCTTGTTTAATATTTTTGATGTAATTCTCGTAGGTAACCGAAAAAACTATACTATCTACTTCTAAATTATCCATAACTTATAACTATTGACCCAAAATATTTAAAATATCCTCGTCCTCTCTTAACGACTCATCAATTAAATCCATAGCTTCTTCACCAACACTTTCAACTGCTGCTATAGCAATATCTTTATCTTTTTTTAAGTTTTCACTAACAAATTCAATAGCAGTGCCATTATCTTGGGCAACTTCTAAAACGAAATCTTTATCATTCTGAAGTGATGAACTTGCAAATTTCATTGCCATTCCATCATTACTTGCAGCAGCTAAAACTATATCCCTATCATCTTGTAAGCTTTTGTCAGCGTGCTCTAATGCAGCTCCACAATTTTGCACTGCAGCCATCACGACTTCGCTATCTTTTCTTAAATCTTCAGATAAATCACCAAGCTTACAACCATCTTCATACATTAGATCAATTGCATCCTTTTTTTTCATTTTTATCCTTTTTAATCTCCGAATGGATCTTCATCTTTATTGAGCCCTAGCAATTGATCACGCGAATACATCGATAAAGACTCAAACCATTTTATAATTTTTTTGTCTGCTAACTTTAAAGAATCAATATCATTTTTTATTGCTTCAAGAACAACCTCTTTATCAGCCTTTAATTGTTTGTCGGCAAATTTAAGATTGCTTCCATTTTTTTTTACTGCTGCAATTATTACTTGCTTATCTTTACCGAATTTTTTTAGTTCATTTGTAGTGATAGTGTTATTTTTAATTTTTTTTAAAACCTCTTTTGTGTCCATTAGAATACTTTACCTCGCATTTATATTATAGTTTAAGACTAATTTAAATTTTTCTAGATATAAAGTTCAAATTTATATAAGTTTTATTGCTAATTATTTACATTTGATTTTAATGAAACGAAAACCTAATATAAAAACTAATATCGCCGAGAAAGTAAATCATTATCATAAAATCGTAAATGTTAAAAATCAAGAAGAATTCAACAAAAAACATGGTTATTTAGAGCATGGATTAGGAAAATGTTTAGAAACATTTTTTGATACAGAATTTCAAGGAGGAAGTAAAAAAAAAGAGCTTAGGATTTACGAAATCAAAAATGAAAAAAAATTAGGTCAACCATTTCGCTGTGATTGGTATGCTGAAATAGAGGGAAAACACATTGTTTTTGAATTTAATGGCAATCATCATTATCAATCTTCATTTAAAATTTTAACTGATTGGCGAAAACATGAAGTATTAAGTGATCCTGCTAGAAATCATCTAAAAAGAAAATTTATAATATTTAAAATTCCTTATTATATGCAACTGACTAAAGATTATGCAAAATATCTTTTTGGTGATTTGGCTGAAGAGAAAATTGGGAAAAGTTTTTATAACGATAAAAAGTTTAAAAAAGCAATTAAAAAAATTTATAATACTGATAGAGAAGATTTAATTTTTGCTCCAGGTCTTCACACCAGTAAACAAACGCCTGCAACATATAATGAAGATGGAATTGATAGATTTTTACAAGAAATGGAGGATATAAAAAAATATCCCAGTATTAAGCATCAGGTTGTGCACTCATTAAAATTATATATTAAAGATGTGACACTCTTTAATAAAAAACCCTGGAAAAAAAACAAAGAATGGAAAAATTTAATAATTCCAAAAAATAAAAAATTTTTAGACTTCTTTGACTTTGAACCTGATAAGAAATACCTAAATTGTGTTTTTGAAAGAGAAGAAAAAAATTACAAATAATTAATTTTTTTTTAAACCTCATCACCCATTCTTACTTCAAAATTTTGAAAATTTGGATTTGATGACACTACACTTAATTGAATTATTTCATCATCTTTGTGACTTATTGCATAAGCTATTTTTAATCCATCTAAATTTGCTAAATGTAAATTAAATTCATTTGGTTTAAATTCACTCACTTCAAACAATTGATCTAAATTTTCCCATTCTCCCTTTTCTCCACTCTGGCCAAAAAAATAAAACTTTTCTGATAGGTCTTTATTAGACGTATGAACAACATCTTCTTTAATATTAAAACCTTTTGCTTTAATTTCATCTAAGGTTAATGGAATATTTAATAATTCTTCATTATTCTCATTAAATATTTTTAAATATTGATCTGTTCCCTCTTCCTCTAAAACTGCTCCATATTTGTGGGTAATATCATCCATCTCAGACCATTCTTTAATGTCTGAATTGTCACCAAATCCTGAAACTGCATCATTTAATGCTTCGTTGTCTTGAGAATATTTATTGTAAATCTCCTCTGTAATATTTCCTAAAACAACTTCATATCCATATGGTCCTAGTGCAAATTTTATTTTCATGAATTAACAGAGATAGTTAATTTTTTAAATGATTTTTTAATTGAGAAAACATATGCGTAACGTCTTCGCTATCCCTTAAGTCAAATGCAAAATTCTCATACTCATCCGTAAGATATAAAAGTTTTGATTGAATATTACCACTCGATTCACTTTCCAAGGTAAGATCTATTTGTTTTCCATTTTGAAGAAATTTGCATTCTGTCTCGTTAAAAACTTCATGGCCTTCAAATAAAAGTAATTGATCTTGTTTGGTATTGATTTTTATTTCCAGATTATTGGGATCTAAATTTTGATTAGAATAAACTCTCGAATTTTCTAATACCTCATAAACATTCATTTGGATTTCATTTTTTTTTATATTTAATGTAATAGGTATTTCGGGTTTTTGAAAATCAACTTTTACTGGTGTTCCAGATATATCCACTTCATGATTTATGCCAGTTGAAAATAGTCTAAATGAATTTTCACTCATCAAAGTCTCTGCAGTGTTTATTAGAAAATTTTGATCCTTATTTAATAAATCTTCTTTTTTAATTTTGGCAGAACACCACATCAATTCTTCGATACCATTAAATTCTATAGTCATTATAAATCTCTATCTAATATTATATCTTTTCTATTGTTTTTCACTCTTTTTGATAAATAAACTGCAATCGAAACGAGTGATAAAGGGATCAAAAATTTAAGTGCGCCACTTGTATAATAATGAATTTTTTCTGTAATTAATGAAGATAAACTAAAAGCAGTAATGGTAAAACCATTTACAATATAAAACCAAATAAATATGATATCTATAATCGTCAATTTTTTTGGCTCAGGTTTTTCAACAGAAAAGTAAAGTGCGATCGCAGATAAAAATGTGGTTGTTAAAATACCAATACTTTCACCTGATTGATCAAATCCTAAAAACACTGAATAATAGACTAAAAAAATTAGAAAGAACATTGGGATTCCAATTTTGAATAAAGTTGCGGTATTCTTTCTTTTTACGATCCAGCCTAATCTATTCTCACTATTTACTGTAACTGTTTTTTTTAAATCGGTATCTTTATATAAAAAATTCTTTTTATATTTAATTCCAGAAAAAGCATTTTCGATATTCCATTCGTTGATTTCAAACTCATCGTCCACCAACTCTAAAGGAATAGGCTGCAGGATATGTTCTGAGTTATCTTTTAAAGTCATTGAAATATATAGACTTTGCCAATCAAATGGATAATTGTCAGCAATCGCTAAGAAATCAAAATTAGCAACTATGTAGTATCTAACTGTATTATAATTTAATTCATCTTTTCTTCGCCAAATTTCTTTAGATGAGAACTTATCATTAGTAGATGATAAGTTATTAAATATGATTTGATCTAAGGGATTGTCTGATTGCGAGACTAAATCAAGATAAAATTCAGCAGTCCAAGTTTTTTCTTGAATATTTATATTTGTTACTCGCAATACATCAACATAGTTATAAACAGTGCTGAATTTTTTAATTTCACCATTTACAGTACAATATTGGGTTGGGTAAAGAATTTTTGGTATTTTATATTTCTCATTTTGCAGTGAGTTTGGAAATGAATAGGCATAATTTTCTTTGAGTATATTTTCATTATTTTTGTTAAATCCATATTGGATTCTTTTTCCAACAAACACATCACTTTCATTATTAAATGATAAAATAGTCTCTAAAATTTTATCATCATTAATCTCCTCAGGATTAACTGAGTGACATTTTTTTAGAGCTTGAAATGCAATCATAGGAATTTCAAGCCTAAATGTACTATCAAGTAATAACGCTTTATCAGTGGGTGTTACATTTTCACCATAAATTTTTGACATAAGATCTTCAATTGAAACGGATGGGATCCCGTGATTGCCCACTAACTGAATTAGATTAAACGTAATTTTTTCAAATCTATTCTCTATTGAACCAAATGTACTGATAACTTTATTTTTAAGATTGTTGTTTAACAAATAGTTAAATACGTACTTAAATCTACTTAAATTAAGATCTAAAACTATTAAATCATCTGGTTTTAAATCTTTTAGAATAGTTTTTACTTTTTCATCAGCTTTTGTTTCATCAAAATCCTTAAAAGAAAAACTATTAAAATTCTTATCATTACTATGATTTTCAAGCATCTTTTCAGCCAATCTTAATTCTTGATGAAAAAAATAAATTTTACTTGAGGAATGATTTTGAATTTCATTATCGATAAATTTTAATTTAGCTGGTTGATCAGCTCTTGAGACTTTGAATATTCTCTTTGTAATATTAGGATCTAAATCTTTTAATCCTGTTGTGGTTATGTTTTGTGGAAAATAAAAAAAACTCTTATCTTTAATTTTGTCGATTATTGATGGATTATATTTATTTATTGAATGCCCATTGGTAAAGAATGGATCATTTATTTCATTAAATTTGTTCGATAATTGATTAAGGCCATCTTCGCCCCTTTGAATATGAAGAAAGTCTATACCAAAATTAAATGGTAATTTTTTTCTTTTTATCTCTTCGTTAATCTCTTCATTTAGTAATTCGCAACTTTTTTTTAAAAAGCTTGCAACAAAACTATTTTTTTCTTCACCAATAGCAAGAGATGAATACCAAACAAGGGATCTGTAATTCATAAAAAAATTTAATAAGCTAGTTTGCCGTTAAGAATAATTGCGTAACCTGCTCCTGAATAGTCGCCTTCACAATCAATATATTTTTGGAATTCTTTTGTTACCTTTTTCTTATTTTTTTCATCTTGAAAAACCTCGGCCAATCTATCAGTCCAAGCTTCGCCTTTTTTGTTAATAATATCATCTCTTTCTTTATTTGATATTGTCTTGTCATCTACCCTACAATACAAATATCCATCTGGATCTCCAGAGTCTTGCTCACCCAAAACTCCTCCATCCCAATCCCAATAATCTAATTCCACTTTTATTTTTGGATTATTTAAATGAAGTTGCGTTATTCTTCTAATCGTTTCTTCTGCTAATTTAAAAACTTTTTTTGTATTAGGATCTTTATTAGATGCTATTAGATCTTTAGTGCTCATTTTTTTTTATAAAAATTTAAATTGTTATATTTAATAAATCAATTAAAATTAAACTTTAATGGCTAGATATTTCGTAGATTATAACCACGCTTCAGCAGCTAATACAATACTTTGGACCCATGAAAAAATTAAAATTACTGAAACTGAGCCTTTTATAGATTATATCAGATGTGATTTTGATGGCGAGGATTATAAATATTTACATCACGACAAAAAAGATTTTGAAGATGTTAAGATTATTAATTTTGAGGCAATACCTGGGGATGAAGCAGATACATTTTTATTATGTTACGTAGCCAGCATGGAGATTGATTTAAATAAACACTCTGATTTTAAAAAAGCTTTGGACTTTTCATCTAAACTTGTAGAGGTTGTAATCGGTTTCAAACATAAAGGAGAAATCCTACAATATTGTTTTGAAGAACATGAAAATCGACAAGCTGAACTACAGGAAGATAGTTAAATTATTATTTAATAAATGACCAAAATACGAAATCCATTAAGTATTGAAAATGTTTTATCAAGCATGATCAGTAAACTTGATGAAGACGAGGTAAAAAATCTTACTAATAAATCTATTTCGCATTTTAGAAAATGTAGTGACCCTGATGATAAAGATCACAACTTATATTTGAGCGATGCAATAAAACTTGATGTAATAATGCAAAGAAATTCTTTAGGTACACCTTTAATGGATAATTTTCAAATTATGTTAGATGAAGAATTTAAAAAAGTTAATTCATTCGAGAATCTAGAGAATACATTATTAAAAGTTGGTGGAAGGGTTGGAAATCTTATGGATGTTGTTCAAGAGGCTATGGGTCCAGAAAGTCCTTTAGGAAAAGATTTAAGTAAGAAAGAAAAGGACCTTATTGCCAAATCTATAATAGAATTAGAGGAAAAAATTGCAAAACTTAAAATGTCTATAAAATAATGAAATACATGGTCGCATTCAAATATAGTTCTTTTTATGAAGACGAAAGTGAAAATAAAGTTGCAGAAGATACTTTAGAGTACGAAGCAAAAGACCTAGATGAGTTATGGACTATTCTGGGAGATGAAGATTATAACGATGATATTGTAATAAACTATGATGCCAAGAGTCATTGTATTAATACAGAGCGTGATGAAATTAAAATTATCGATGAAAACAATAAAGTAATTTGGTCATCTAATTAATTAAATCTTAGTAAAAAGTTAGCGATACTTTAGTGAAATTTTTATAATCAAATTTCACTAAAAAAAAACCACGTAAATCTTATATAGTATTTGTGAGTTACAACTGTCATAAAAAAATTCCAAATAGAGTTTCAATAAAAGATTTGAGAAAAATGACAGACAAAGAGTTTGATAATTACTGCTCAAAATTAAAAAGAAAATTGTGTAAGTCAATTGCTGACGATCTAGATTTTTATGATTTTAAAAGATACTCAAAAAAAGGAGGGTTTTAAATGAAGTTAATTAACACGTTTATATTTTTGTTTTTATTCACTTTTGCTACTCATGCGTTTGGTAAATCTAATGAGTATTATCAAATGGTAATAACTAATGTTTTAACTAATTGTAAAACTGATGAATGTAAAAAATCTATTTTTGAACAAGAGGTTCATATTGCTTTCTTTAACTTAATGGATGCAATACTTAATCAGTTACAATTTGAGTTATCACAAAAAAAGAGGGAAAAATTATGGTCAAACGAATTATAATTTTACTTTTTTTAACTATTCAATCAGTAAATGCTGATGAATGTACCTACAAAACTGAAACAATTTCAGAAAATGGAGTAATTGTTTCAACAAAACAAATCAAGGTGTGCAATGAAACTGTTTATATGAGTAATGGTTTCTGGCACGACCTAATGTATTCAGAACAAGGAAACGAAATGTTTTGGAATGCTATGATTTTTATTTTTTCAATGACAGGAGGTTAAATGAGAATAATACTAATAATGCTGATTGGGTTAATGGTAAGTAATTGCTCAAATACATATGTAAAAAATAAGAAAAATATTTCTTCACCAAATGATTTAATGAAGTTTACTAATGTTTGGTGTGAAAAGAATAAATCTACCGACAAAGTAATTCGTATGTGTGGTCAAGGATGGTCAAAAGATTTAACGATCAGTGAGCAAAAAGCGATTATGGATAGTAAACTTAAAATTGCTGATATTACTCAACATAGTCTTATCAAAAATGAAAAGATAATCCATAAAGATAATAAAAAGGGCATAGATAAGTCTTATGAAATGACAGCGGAAAACATATTGGAGGAAGCAACGATTTCTGGGTACAAGATCATATCTAAAAAAGTTCTTAAAGAGAAAAATGGTTGGAGAACAATGGTGCTACTTGAATACAATTTAATCTAACATCGAAAGGAGTTTTAAATATGAAAAGATTAATCTTATTATTATTTTTGGTTTTATCAACTAATGTATTAGCTGAAGAGAAGAAAATTACGGCTGATGAACTAAAAGATATAATTACGAATATGCCTAAAAAAATCTCAAATTTTGGAAAAAATGAATGGGAAAAAACAAAAGAATTTCAAAATGAGTCTTGGTCTCAAATGAAGAGACAACTAGTTTCTTCAAAAAACAAGTTAAGTGGTTTTTTTAGTGATTTAAATTTAAATTAACTTAGTTAATTCTGTATTAATTTTAAAAGTTTTTCTTTACTGCTTGTTCTAAAAAGATTGTCATAGTAAACAACCTGTGTTGGGTATTCTCCGTGTACTTCATCGTTCCATCTACTAATCCAGCTATGATAAATTCCAAATTTATTAAAAAATTTGCCACCATAACCCGTCCTGCCTTTGTAATCATTGTAGAGTACATCATCGACATACATCTTAATAAATCCTTTTTCCGGATCTTTAGACATTTTGGTATGAAATATTATGGTCGTCCACTTATCTCTCATGTCATCAATCTTTAAATGCTTGTAAATCAATCCTTGGGAATCCATTCCATTTACAGCAAAATATCTCGGTTCTAAATTACCTCTTTTAACTCTTAGCATCATCCTAGGGTGTCTTTGTTGATCAGTATTTCCCCATTCATAAATCTGAAAAAGAGAGGTGCTAACTGGTTCAACTGTTTTAAAATCTTTTGGGATAAAAATACTTACTGAAATCCACTTCTCACCCGTATATCTTGGTTTTGCAGAATACTCACTTCTTGCTCGATCTCCCCCGCCATGTCCAACCACAGCATCTCTACCATTATTTGTACAATCTGAATAATCACCGTCTTGATCCCTGCCGCAATCTCTAGGTAGCAATGTTATCTTCCAAGCTTTTTCCCCTAATGCTGGAGAGGTAACAGTTTCTCTAAACTTATTAAGCTTCTTGCCTTTTGCTACACTTTTTTTCCATTGAAGATTTGTAATTTCTTTCGCATTAACTTTGTTTAATAAATTTGATGGTTCTAAAAGAAATACACTTATAAGAAGAGTAAAAAAAATTTTTTTCATAAAACTTATTTAATATTTTCTATATCATTTATGTTAGATAAAGCTTTATCAAACTCAGCCATATTTTCTCTTAAAGCTAAATTAGAAATTGAGTAGACGGCTATTAATAAAAATACCAGAGGCAATGCTGTCACCACAGAGGCATTACTCTTAATAAATAAGATATATAAAATGATGAATAAACCTGAGCGAATTAAAAAGGTTTTTCTAAAAACACTCATGATTGAAAGCGAATGTTTTATCAAATTTAAAAAACTCATTTTCGATGGACCAAAATATCTACTGGCTCTAGTAGATGGTATTGGCAATAAATTATTTTCAATTTTTTTTAATGATCCAGAAAAACTATTCCAGGTAGCTTTTTCTTTGATCATTTTTTCAACTGTGCTTTTTGGGAGACATGTATAGTTTCCAAATTTAATTGATTTACCAGTAAAAGTTAATGTAATTAATTTATGTAATTGATAACAAACTTTAAAAATTAATTTTTCTGATCTTTTTACTCTCTCACCAACTATTGGATTATTATTTGAATTTTCTATTTGATTGATAAATTCTTTAATTTCCTCCGGTCTATCTTCGCCGTCACCATCCATTGGAATTACATAATCAAAGTCTTCTTTTTCAAAGATATATTTCAATCCAGTTGCAATACATCTGGCGTGACCTTGATTAATTTTCATATTTAAAATCTTAATTGAATGTAGGTTATTAAAATCCTTTTGCTCTTCTTGACGATCATGTGTTGAAGCATCATTGACAATAATCACAGAGATTTCGTGATCTAAATCTAAAATATTATTATCGATTTCATCCAGCAATTTAGAAGCTGATTGCCAGTCGTTATAAATAGGAACTAAAATTTTAATTTTCATTTAAAATATCAATACCTTCCCAAACAAACATCACCTACACAAATAAATTTTGATGAATTATTGAGTATCTCTTTATTATTAAATCCCTCCCACTTTGGTCTTGATTTTAAGTGATAGGAGAGGTTCCCAGCTTTCCACTCATCACCAATTACAAATTGAATTTCTTTATCAAAATCCTGATCCCAAACATATTGAATTTTCATTGCAATTTCTTTTCCAGGATAATCCGTTCGCTTATCTGACTGCGATATTGAGACATAAGAATAAAGAATAGGAGATAGAAAAAATAGAAATAGAAATCCATAAAGAAACGAATTTAATTTTTTTAAATTAATTTGTGATTTTAAAAGATATAAAAATAACACTCCAAAAAATAAATAAAAAGGCGTCATCCACATTGTTCTAATTTTTGAACCAGTAATCAATGATGTCAGAAACATTAAGAAAATAGGCATAAAGTTAATAAATAGTAGAAACATTAATTTTTTATCATTTACATTTAGCTTAAATTTTATCTTTTTAGTGAGTAACCAGATCAAAAAGAAGAAAGGAACCAGTATACCAATTTGTTTTGATAAAAATAATACTGGATTACTAATGTGATCTAAAATACTAGAACTTTCTAATCCTGTTCGGTTTAATCCATACGTTATGGTTATAAAATCATTATCAAAGAGCCAAATTAAATGAGGAACTAATAAAACTAAAAAGACCTCAATTGATATTAAATATTTAAAATCAAATTTTTTCGTTTTTTTAAAAAAGATTAAATAAATAAATAATAAATCTATTGATACCAAAAGGTAGATAAACAAGTATTTAGATAAAAAACCAACCGCACCAAATAAGCCAACTAGAAAACAATCTGAAAATTTTATTTCTTGTGATGAATAAATTTTCCATGAATAATAAACAACTAATGACCAAAATGGTAATTGGCAAACATTTACATTAAATTCTGGAGTTGTGAAATTGTAGAAATAGATAGAAACTAATAACAAAACAGAAATTAAACTTAACTTTAAATCTCTAAAAATTTCAAAAGCAAATTTAAATACGTAATAAAAAGCAATTATCACGAATATTTGACTTAATAAATAATAAACCCAATCTTGAGAACCAAAAATTTTAAAAAATACTTCAGGAAAAAAAGCACTCATGGGTGGATGTTTATTAAAACCCCAATCTAAATTACTTCCCCATGCTAAAGCTTCAATTGTGTCTAATGGTAAATTTTTATTTGTTAATGAGGGAATCAGTGTCCAAATTATTAAATGTGATAATGCAAAAATAAAAAATATATTATTGATATTTCTATTTAAGACATTCATAAGTAAATATTTACAATAATTAACGTTGCTTGACACCCCTATTTTGCTGAATATACTCCCTCGAATTCAAATTGAAAGATGCCTAAAACTAGCAAAGTTAAAAAAAAGGTTACTAAAGCTAAAACTAAAACTGTAACTAAAGCAAAACCTAAGACCATCAGTAAACCAAAAGTAATTAGCAAGGGACCTATTAAAATTTCTAAAACATATATTCCAAAAGAAACTGAAAAATATATGTGCGAAAAACATAAGGTTTTCTTTAGAATGAAATTACAAGAATGGAAAAAAGAACTGGTTAGAGCAAATAATGAAGCTTTGTATAATGGCAGTATGGATGATAATAGTATTTCAGCCGATATTGTCGATCAAGCAAGTTCATACACAGATAAAAATGTTGAAATGAAAGCAATCAATAGACAAATCAAACTGATTTCAGAAATTGATAAAGCTTTAGCTAGAATAAGAGAAGATACTTATGGATTTTGTCTAGATACTGCAGAACCAATAGGGCTAAAAAGACTCATGGCAAGACCTGTTGCAAAATATACTATAGCTGCACAAGAAAAACATGAAAAGGATGAAAAGGTTCATGCCGACGACTAAAAAAAAGAAAAATAAGAAAGTTCATAACCCAATAACTTATAATTTTACCAAAAAATATATTTACTATTATTATGGTTTTTTTTGGGTTCTGTTATTATTATTCGTATTCATTAATTAAATGAACCAAAAATTAATTTTAATAATTATTGCAATTGTAGCTATAGAACTATCTGGTCACGGAATTTTTGCTTCACTATTTAGGTTAATTAGCTCAATGAACTAGGGCTTCGGTGGAACTTCATCTGTATTCATAAATTTAAAACCCTTCTTGACCGCTTCTCTTTTAGATATTTCAACATACCATCTAGTAAGATTTTTATAATTTTTAAGACCAATGTCATGCCACTCATGTCGTGCTATCCAAGGAAAAGTTCCTATGTCAGCGATTGTATAATTTTCTCCAGCAAGAAATCTTGCTCTGGACAGTCTTGCGTCTAATTCCTCATATATTCTTTTAGATATCTTGAAATATCTTTCTTCGCCAAACTGACTTTTACCCGGATTGTAATGATGAAATTGATGATGTTGTCCTAACATAGGTCCAACATAACCCATCTGCGCCATCAGCCATTGGTTTATCTCTAATCGATCTTTTGTGTCATAAAATTTTCCACTTTGTTCAGCTAAATACATTAAAATTGCCCCTGACTCGAAAATATTCTTTTTATTATCCTGATCAATTATCACTGGTATTTTACTTAATGGACTTATCTTTTTAAATTCAGGTTTAAATTGATCACCTTTGTTGAGATCTATATTAATTACTTTGTATTCATAACCGATCTCCTCAAGCATGATACTTATTTTTTTTCCGTTGGGAGTATTAGCAGAATAAAGTTCAATCACCTTTTACACCAAGACGCTCTTTAATGGTTTTTGATGAAGTGGTAAATTCAAATCGATATTTTTCATTAGGTCTAGCTAATTTAAAACAAGCTCTTGCAGCTAAAGCACCTTCATGAAAACCAGATAAGATTAATTTTAATTTGCCAGGGTAATTACAAATATCCCCTACTGCATAAATTCCTTTTTGATTGGTCTCAAATTTTTCTGTATCTACTTCAATTGTTTTTTTATCAATATTTAGTCCCCAATTTGCTATTGGTCCAAGTTGCATAATTAAACCAAAAAAACCTAATACATAATCAGTTTTTAAATTCTTAATCTCATTGTTATCATTCTTGATATCAATACTTTCTAAATTTTGATCTCCTTTAACAGAAGCCATTTGATATTGAGTAAATAAATTTATTTTTCCATCTTTTGCAAGTTGATGCACTTTATCTATTGTGGCTTGTGCGCCTCTAAATTCGTCTCTTCTGTGTATCAAATTAACACTACATTCTTTTGATAATTCAACAGCCCAATCTAATGCGCTGTCTCCGCCACCAAAAATTGAGACAGTTTTACCGGTAAATATCTTTTTATCTTTTACCGAATAAAATAAAGATTTATTTTCAAATTTTTCACACTCTTTTGGAGAAAACTTTCTTGGTTCAAATGAACCAACACCTCCAGCAATTATAACATTGGGTGTTGAAAAAGATGTACCTTTGTTAGTTTTTACCAACCAATTATCATTTTCTTTTTTAACTTCTTCTACTCTTTCGTTTAAATGAAATTTAATATCAAATGGTTTTAATTGATTGATTAGGTTATTTGTTAATTCTTCACCCGTGCATTCAGGCATAGCGGGTATATCATAAATTGGTTTATCTGGATAAAGCTCAATACATTGACCACCAATCTTATCTAAATTATCAACTACTTCACAGTTAAGACCAATTAATTTTAATTGATGTGCGGTAAATAAACCTGTTGGACCTGCACCAATTATTAATGCATCTGTTTTAATCATTTAGGCTTGCTTTGATGGAATATTAACTTCAAGACCATCTATTTCATCTGAGACTACAATTTGACAACTCAGTCTACTATTTGTTTTGGGTTCAAATGCCATATCCAACATATCTTCTTCACCATCTTCTTTTTTTGGAATTTTATTAAACCAATCTTCTTTGACATAAACATGGCAAGTTGCACAAGCCATTCCTCCACCACAATCAGCGTCAATTCCTGGAATATCATTTTGTACAGCCCCTTCCATAACAGTAAGGCCATTTTGAACTTCAACTTCGTGCTTTTGATTGTTGTGGGTGATGTAGGTAATTTTTGCCATTGGATTAGATATAAGTATGAAAAAAAATAGGGCAAGTATGTAAAAACATACTCGCCCTATAAATTTATTTTAAAGCGTAATTATCTTGCTCTTGCACCAGCTGAACTTACTGCAGCAGCCCAGATTACTAGACCAAATGCAATTTTGTTAATAAAGTCAGCTAAGTTATAAATCACGTTTAGTGAGTCAGCGTCTACTCCACCTGTTAGGTAACCAAAAATGTAACCTAATGGGTAAATAGCCCATCCTACTGTTACGATCATTCTCATTGCACCAAAAGCAGTAACAAGTGCTTTGTTTCCACTCTTAGCGGCAGCTTTTCCAGCTTCTCCTGAGAATATTTCATATAGAATGTATATCCAACCTGCCATACCGATTACAAAACCAAGTGTAGCGTTGATATATCCAGCTTCTCCTAAATATCCACCGATTAACATTACTAATGAACCGATTAACAATCTCCAGAACATTCCAGAGTTTGCTTTTCTTACAGCTGCTAGAATTAAGTAGAACTCTATCATCTGTAATGGCACAGTAATTAACCAGTCAATATATCTATACACTGTAGGTGAATCACCAGTAGTCACCCATACATCCCTCATGTACATGTAATGGATGAATGCAATACCAGTTACAAGACCAGCAACAGTTACTGACGTTTTCCAGCCAGGAGCCACTGTACCTCTCTCCATGAAGAAGAAAGCAGTAGCAGCCAACATACCCATTGAGATTATCCAGAAAGATATCCCAACAAAGTCATCTTGAGCTAACATAGTGGTCGCTGCGTTTGCAACACCTGTAATACCGATAAGGGCAACAGCTGCTAATGCAAACATTTTAAGTTTTTTCATAAAAAACTCCCTCTTTAGTTAGTTTTTATTAGTTTATATAAACTAAGCTTAGGTCTCCCTAAGCAAAAGTTGTGGTTAAATACCAAATTAAAAGACTTTATTGAAGACTTAATTGTCATTAATTTACATTGATTTTACTCGTTTTTTAAAATTAAATACAATTTGTGATTTAAAAACCACAACAAATTATAACAACGAATCAAAATAACGATGTCAGACAAATTCACCAAAATATACGATCTTTCTATTAAAGATCCCGAAAAATTTTGGCAAGAGGCTGCTAATGATATCTTTTGGTTTAAAAAACCAACAAAAATTTTAAATAAATCTAATCCTCCTTTTTACAAATGGTACGAAGATGGGGTGACCAATACATGTTACAACGCTTTAGATTTTCATATTGATCAAGGAAAAGGTAATAAAACTGCTCTAATTTACGATAGCCCCATTACAGGGAACAAAAGTAAGTTCACTTACAAGGAATTAAGATCAAAAGTTTCAAAATTTGCAGGTGCACTAAAAGATCAAGGTGTCAATAAAGGGGATCGAGTAATAATTTACATGCCAATGATACCTGAAGCAGTTGTTGCAATGCTGGCTTGTGCAAGAATTGGTGCAATACATTCAGTCGTGTTTGGTGGTTTTGCTTCAAATGAACTTGCAAGCAGAATTGATGATAGTAAAGCCAAACTTTTAGTGACCGCATCATGCGGCTTTGAACCAGGACGAACTGTTGAATACAAACCTTTAGTGGATGAAGCAATCAAACAAGCTCAACATAAAATTAGTAAGATGATTTTATTTCAAAGAAAGGGTCACGAAGTTAAATTAAATGCTCCAATGGAGATAAGTTGGGAAGAAGCACATGTTAATGCCAAAGATACTGATTGTGTTGAAATGAATTCAAACGAATTTGCTTACATACTTTACACATCAGGCACTACTGGAACTCCAAAAGGGATCGTCAGAGACATTGGGGGCCACATCGTTGCATTAAAATGGACGATGAAAAATATTTATAACATTGATGCAGATGATATTTGGTGGTCAGCAAGTGATATTGGTTGGATTGTTGGCCATTCCTATATCGTTTATGCTCCATTATTCAAAGGTTGCACAACAGTATTGTTTGAGGGTAAACCTGTTGGTACGCCTGATGCAGGTGCTTTCTGGAAAATAATTTCTGACTATAAAGTAAAATCTTTATTCACTGCACCAACAGCTTTTAGAGCAATTAAAAAAGAAGATCCTGAGGGAAAATTCTTTTCTAAATATGATTTAAGTAAATTTGAAAGTCTATTTCTTGCTGGAGAGCGTGCTGATCCAGATACAATTAAGTGGGCAGAGAACTTATTAAAAGTTCCAGTAATTGATCATTGGTGGCAAACTGAAACAAGTTGGGCGATCAGTTCAAATTGTACTGGTATCGAAATGATGAAAACAAAATATGGCTCAGCTTGTAAAGCTGTACCAGGTTATGATGTTAAAATTATTAAATCAGACCGAACTTTAGCTAAACCAAATGAGATGGGAGATATTGTGGTAAAATTACCTTTACCTCCAGGAACTTTTCCAACTCTTTGGAATGCAGATAAAAGATATAAAGAAAATTATATGTCAAATTATGAAGGCTATTATCAAACATATGATGCAGGTCATATTGATGAAGATGGTTACATTTGGATTATGTCGAGAACTGATGACATTATCAATGTTGCAGGTCACAGATTATCAACTGGTGCAATAGAAGAAGTCTTATCAGAACATCAGTCAGTTGCAGAATGTGCGGTGCTTGGAATAGCTGACAAATTAAAAGGTCAATTACCTATTGGATTGATTGTTTTAAAAGCAGGAGTAGACAAAGATCATGAAACAATTTCTAAAGAATGTATCCAAATGGTACGAGATAAAATTGGACCTGTGGCTGCTTTTAAAGTTGCAATTGTTATTAAAAGACTGCCAAAAACAAGATCAGGTAAAATTTTAAGAGGAACAATTAGAAAAATCGCTGATAGTGTTGAATATAAAATGCCTCCAACCATTGATGATCCAGCAATTTTAGACGAGATCAAAGAGGATTTAATCAAAAGTAATATACTCAAAAGTGCTTAAAACTTATTTATTTCTAATCGGTGCAATTTTTTGCGAGGTGGCAGGCACTATGCTGTTACCTGTATCACAAAATTTCACAAAACTTATTCCTACAAGTTTTCTCGCAATATTTTATTTAACTGCTTTTTATTTACTCACTTTTGTGGTGAACAAGCTACCAATAGCCATCGTTTACGCTACATGGAGCGGTCTTGGAATTTTTACAATTGCAATACTGGGTTATATTTTTTTTAAGCAAACTTTAGCTTGGCAAGCAATACTAGGATTATTTTTTATTGTAATTGGAGTAGTATTAGTAAATAGTTTTACAATTAAAATTAATTAAATTCTAATGGGGTTCCTTCTGGGTCTCCTATAATTTTTCCATCTTTCATTTTTGTTTTACCAGCAATAATAGTGGCTACAGGTGTTCCTTTAAACTCAATATCATTAAAAGGTGACCAGCCACATTTACTCTCAATATTTTCATTTTTAATCACAATCTTCTTATTCATATCAACAATTGTGAAATCAGCATCATAACCCTCTTTAATAAATCCTTTATTCTGAATACCAAAAATTTTTATCGGGTTTTCACACACTAAGTTCATTAATTGATTAAGAGATAATTTTCCATCATTAACATGGTTTAACATCACTGGCATTAATGTTTGAACACCTGGCATTCCTGAGGGTGAATTGGGATATTCTTTATCTTTGTTTGCTTTTAAATGTGGGGCATGGTCTGAGCCAATGGTGTCATTGATATTATTTTTGACTGCATACCATAATCGATCGTAATGAGATTTGTCTCTAATTGGAGGATTCATTTGCGCATAGGTTCCAAGTTTGTCATAACAATCTGGAGCATAGATTGTTAAATGTTGAGGGGTAATTTCGAAAGTAATATTGCCTTTTTGTTGAGATAAAAAATCTATTTCTTGCTTAGTGGTAATATGAAGAATGTGAGCTTTCTTATTATATTTTTTTGCAATTCTAACAATTCTTCTAGTAGAAGAAATAGCACACTCCTCACTTCTCCAAACAGGGTGTGAATGCACATCACCATTTTTAATTAATTTTTTATTCCTGTTTAAAATTTCCTCATCTTCTGAATGTACAGCAACTATTTTAGAACAATGTTGAAAGACTTTATCGATGTCCTCTTCAAGAGCTACTAAAAGATTACCTGTTGACGAACCTACAAATAATTTAATACCACAACATCCCTCTAAGTCTTTTAGTTCCGCTAATTGATTAACATTTTCCGCTGTTGCGCCAAAATAAAAAGCGTAATTGCAAAACATTCTATCTTTTGCAAGATCTAATTTTCTCTGAAATTCTTTTATGTTTGATGTAGGTGGATTGGTATTTGGCATTTCAAATACTGCTGTGATACCCCCAGCAACTGCAGCTCTACTTCCAGAATGAAGATCTTCAGTGTCTGTTGAACCAGGTTCTCTAAAATGAGTTTGGGTATCTATACATCCTGGTAAAACTAACAAATCTTTAGCATCAATAATCTCTTTAGCATCAGATGAAATTTCACCAATCTTATCAATTTTACCACCTTTAACACCTACGCTTACTTCCTTGAGATTACCATCGATATAGCATCTTCCATTTTTGATTATTAGATCTAACATTTGTGAAAAAAGTAATTATATTAAAATCAAACACTAATCAAATATGAATAATGATGTTTACATATTAGATGATAGAGCCATACTTTATATTAATGGCTCTGATGCAAAAGATTTCCTACAAAATCTTTTAAGCAACGATATTAATAAAGTTACAGAAAATTCAAGCTGTTTTGCATCATTATTTACCCCTCAGGGTAAATTTCTCTATGAATTTATGGTTGTTAAACATAAGTCAGGTTACTTTATTGATTGTGAAAAATCGCAGTCTGAAGAAATTTTTAAGCAACTAAATCTTTATAAAATAAGATCAAAAGTAGAAATTCTTAATTTAAGTAACGAATTTGTAGTTGCTTCATTCGGGTATGAAAAATATTTATCAATAGAAGGTTCAAAAGATATATTGGGATTTACTTTTAAATACAGAGAAGATCCAATTTTTTTAGATCCAAGGAATAAACGCTTGGGGGCTAGACTTATCATAAATTTAGAGAAGTTATATTTATCTCTAAAAAAACTCAATTTAAAGGACTCTAAAATAAATAATTATCATATCAAAAGTTATAAACTAGGAATAGTACCCAAAAATTTGAATAAATTAAAAAATAAATTATTCGGTATTGAATGCAATTACGAAGAATTAAATGGAATTGATTTTAAAAAAGGTTGCTATGTCGGCCAAGAAAATACTGCAAGAATAAAATTAAAAAATAAACTTTCAAAAAGATTATTCCCAATTGAGGTTATCGATGGAAAATTAAACGAGAATGATACAATTTTTGCTAATGAAACTGAAATTGGTAAAGTTTTAATTAGCGAGGAATATCCTTTTGCTTTAATAAAATTCTTAGACAAAAACTTCGATAAAGATAAAATTTTTAAATGTAAGAATGGGTCAATAAAAGTATTAATCCCGGATTGGCTTGAAATATCCTCCTAGCTTGATAAAGATACTTTGTGAAATTTAAACTTGTTTTTTATAAAACCTTTGCATTAATTTATTTATTATTCTGTACCAATGTCATTGCAGCTGATGATGAAATATCATTTGGTATAGCAATGGGTAAAGGTATAATGGAAAACGTAAAAGGTTTGCATGGTCCCGTTACTGGTAATGCAGGTACAACAATTAAAGGTTTAGTCTTAGATGATGATAGTTTAAATACAAATATCTCAATAAATTTTGATTATAATAAAAATCTTAAAGACAATCTCTATCTAAATTCAGGAATATCATTAGTTAAACATAATACTACTGACACAACTATCACATTCGATGGTGGATATAATTCTGCTTTTCCAGATATATATTTCTATGGTTTAATTTTTGATTTAGGTCCAAGTTATAGATTTAAAGAAATTTCTAATTTAACACCATATGCAACTTTAAATGCTACTTATTTTGTAGGTAAACAATCAGACACTCAATATACTGGTCCGAGATATGGTGAAGGTGGACCCCACACATACGTTAGATGTTTAGGTGTAAGTCCAAATTTGGGTTTTTTTGTTAACTCAGGATTACTTAAAGGCTATGGTTTCTCAATTGAAAGGTTGCTCTTTGAATGTGAAAATGATCCAATTAGAAGTATGGAAAATGGTTATGATGCCGATTTTGATATAACGCAATACAGAATTGATTACAGAATACCCTTTTAAACAAATTTTTTTTGGTGCGGCTAGAGAGACTCGAACTCTCATGGACTAGGTCCACACGGCCCTCAACCGTGCCTGTCTACCAATTTCAGCATAGCCGCAAATTTGACCCACATTAAATCAATGACAAGTAGGTTTCAAATTGATAAATTTTCTTTATGGAATTTAATCAGGAAGTAAAACAAGCAACTGATCCTATTTATAAAAAGATCTCCAAGGTTATGCCTGAAATTGAGTGGTCTGTGCATGCTCCTTATATTCATAAAATAAATAAACTTAAAAAAGAAAAGAAAGCAGTAATTTTAGCTCACAATTATCAAACCCCAGAAATTTATCATGGTATTGCAGATTTCTCAGCAGACTCTCTAGCTCTTGCCGTGGAAGCTTCAAAAACTTCAGCAGATATAATTGTTATGGCCGGTGTACATTTCATGGCTGAAACTGCAAAGTTAATGAGTCCAAATAAAAAAGTTTTACTACCAGATATGAAAGCAGGTTGTTCTCTTTCATCTTCAATTACTGGAAAAGATGTCAGATTATTAAAAGAAAAATATCCTGGTGTTCCAGTAGTTTCTTATGTCAATACTTCTGCAGATGTTAAAGCTGAAACAGATGTATGTTGCACATCAGCAAATGCAGTAAAGATTGTAAAATCTTTAGGGGTTAAAAAAGTAATTTTTTTACCAGATGATTATCTTGCAAAATATGTTGCTTCTCAAACAGATGTTGAGATCATTTCTTGGAAAGGAATTTGTATTGTGCATGATCAATTCAACGAAAAAGAAATTCAAAATATTAGGAAGAACAACCCAGGGATAAAAATCATAGCTCATCCTGAGTGTCCACCAGATGTAATTAAAGCAAGTGATTTTGCTGGGTCAACTTCAGGAATGATAAATTATGTCAGAGATAATCAGCCTAAAAAAGTAATGATGGTTACTGAATGTTCAATGAGTGACAATATTCAAGTCGAAAATCCAAATGTAGAATTTATTAGACCATGCAACATGTGTCCTCATATGAAAAAAATTACTTTACCAAAAATATTAGATTGTTTAGAGAACGAAACTGGTGAAATTATTATGGACCAAGAAACAATCAATAAAGCAAGAATGTCAGTTGAAAAAATGGTTGCTATTGGCAGATAACTTTTTGTGTCTCAAATAAAACTTAGCAAAAATTTTATAAAAAGTAATGTTAAACTTGCACTAAATGAAGATTTATATCCATCAGGTGATATTACTTCTGGTTTAATTAAGAATAATAACATTATAAAAGCAAAATTAATAGCTAACCAGAATGCTATTATTGGTGGATTACTATTTGTAAAGTATACGTTTTCACTTATCGATAAAAAGATTAAGTTTACTTTAAAAACGAAAGATGGATCTTTTGTTAAAAGAAATTCTACAATTGCAATTATTAAGGGAAATAAAAAAAATATTTTAATAGCAGAAAGAGTTGCACTTAATTTTTTATCTCATATTTCAGGCATAGCCACAAAAACAAACCAATTTGTAAAATTGGCAGGTAAAAAATGTAAAATTTGTTGCACTAGAAAGACTATACCTAATTTAAGAGTTATACAAAAATATGCTGTAAAATTAGGTGGAGGAACTAACCATAGATTTAACTTAAGTGATGAATTTTTGATAAAAGATAACCATATTGCTAATTCAAACATAAGGGAAATAGTAATTTTGGCGATTAAAAATAAAAGGCAAAAAAAAATAACTGTGGAGGTAGACACAATTAAACAGCTTAAGAAAATAATCGGATTAAAATTTGATCGTGTTTTATTTGATAATATGAGTGTTAAAAATTTAAAATTAGGAGTTAAACTTGCAAAAAAATACTATCAAACGGAAGCTTCAGGAAATATAAATCTCAAAAAAGTTAAATCGATTGCAAAAACTGGTGTAGATAGAATTTCTGTTGGTGGCATAACTCATAGCTCACCAGCGATTGATTTTAAATTAGAAATTTAATTAACAAATTTTGAGAGATCTGGTTTGAAGTAATTAGGACCTTTCATTACTTTGCCGTTTTCATTATAAATTGGTTTTCCGTTCTCATCTAACTTGCTCATGTTAGAATTTTGAACTTCATCAAAACACTTATCTAAATCAATTCCAAAAGCATGTCCTGCCCCATAAGTAACATATAAGATATCCGTTAAAGCATCAGCAACCTCTAATAAATCCTTATTATTCATTGCATCTGTTAACTCACTCAATTCCTCTTTTATTAGATCTAATCGCAGTTTATTGATTTTATCTGTACTAAATGAAGGTTTATTTTTAACCTCTTGACCAAAGGTTTTCATAAAAATTCCAACCTTGCTAAAATTTGACATAATGCTCCTGTAAGTTTTATAAAATTAATGTATATTAACAGTAATTTAGTATTTGCCTATTAATCAATGAAATTAAGAAAAGAATTCGATAGTATTGGAACAATTAATGTTCCTAATGATAAATATTGGGGAGCTTCTACTCAAAGGTCAAAAAAATATTTTGATATAGGTGAGTTTTTAGTTAGACCGGTTTTAATTAAATCTATCGCAATCATTAAAAAAGCTGCCGCTATAGTTCATAGAAAAGAAAATCAGATTGTACCAAAAATTTCTAATGCCATTGTAAAAGCATCCAATGAAGTGATCAGTGGTAAATTAGATGAACACTTTCCACTAAAAGTTTGGCAAACTGGCTCTGGTACTCAAACTAATATGAATGTTAATGAAGTAATTGCAAATAGAGCAATCGAAATTTTAGGTGGAAGAAAAGGTACAAAAAAACCAGTTCATCCAAATGATCATGTAAATAAATCTCAATCCACTAATGATGTATTTCCTACAGCAATGCATATAGCTATAGCTATGGAAACTAAAAATAAGTTGCTACCATCTCTTGAACTATTAAATAGGGAATTAAAAAAAAAAGTTTCTCAATTTAAAAATATTGTAAAAGTTGGAAGAACTCATCTTCAAGATGCAACTCCACTATCATTAGGACAAGAGTTTTCAGGATATCAATCTCAATTAGAAGATTGTATTGTAAGAATTAAAAATGCTTTAAATGAAATTTATTATCTAGCTCAAGGTGGGACTGCAGTTGGCACAGGAATTAATAGTAAAAAAGGTTTTGATAAAAAAGTAATAAATGAAATAAAAAAAATAACTAAACTACCTTTTAAACCAACAAAGAATAAATTTGCTGCATTAGCAGCACATGATGAAATAGTAAATTTTTCTGGAACCTTAAATACTACTGCTGTTAGTTTAATGAAAATTGCGAATGATATAAGATTTTTAGGATCAGGGCCAAGAGCTGGATATGGTGAAATAATTCTACCAGCAAATGAACCAGGTTCATCGATTATGCCTGGAAAAGTAAACCCAACACAATCAGAAGCAGTGACAATGGTTTGTGTTAAAGTAATCGGAAATCATAATGGAATAACAATGGCGGGTTCACATGGACATTTTGAGCTAAATGTTTTTAAACCATTAATTGCTCACAACATTTTACAATCTATTGATCTTCTTGCAGATAGTACTAAAAATTTTGCTTTATATTGCGTCAAAGGAATTAAGGCAGATAAAATAAAAATTAAAAAATTTTTAGATAACTCATTAATGTTAGTTACTGCACTAGCTCCTCATATTGGATACGATAACTCCGCCAAAATAGCTAAGACAGCGCTTAAAAAAGGCACAACACTAAAAGAGGAGGCTTTAAAAACAAAATTAATTAATGAAAAAGATTTTGATAGATGGGTAAATCCAAAAAAAATGATCTATCCAAAATAAGCTGCTAAAATATCATTTACAAAATTTTTAAAAGTTACTTTATTAAAAAATTTTTTACTATTTGAATTAAAATCTGAGATAATTTCTTCAATCTTTTTATTGGACTTATTATCGATTCTAAAATTATCAAAAGTAATTTTCTCATCATTTAAATCATAATTAAAATCTAATTCTATTTTATCTATGTTTTTTCTTAAATCTTTTTTTATTTGAAAAAATTTAAAAAACTCATCTTGATTTTTAACATCGAATGAAGTTCTTCCATTAAAATTGATTTTTTCTTTATCAAAATTTAAAAATGCATCAGAAAAACTTATATTTACGTTTTCTTTCCAAGTTATATTAGAATTTGAAAAATTATACTTTCCTTCCTCTATTTTCAATTTCAATGATAAATCTGAAAATCTATCAAAATCATAAACATTCTTTACATCAAAATTTACTTTAGCATTAAGATTTTTATTATCTAAAATTTGAGATTTTAAAATCTCAATGAAAAAAGGATTATTTAGAAGATCTTTTATTCGAAAAGATTGATATTTAAAATTTGAAACTAAATAAAATGGCTTAAATTCTATTAAACCTCTAAATATCTTATTATTATCCTCTGAGGTAATGTCTAAAGAATTCTTATTAATCTGATACTCAAAAATATTATTTTTATTTTTAAAGCTTATTTTTAAATAACCAGTATCATTTTTCTTTTTATAATCAGTTTCATTTTCAATTTTTAAAACAAGTTTTTTAGAAGTGAATTCAAAATCTAAAATTTCGTTCAACTTATCATTTCCTATGATTAATTTATAGGGAACATTAAAAACTTTACCTTTTAAAACTAAAGCATTTTTCAAATTTTTAAGATCGTAATAAAAACTGCTGTCATTTATTTGATTAATGAATAAAACTTCATCATCTCTATTAGTAAAAAAAAGATTACTCCTTTTAATCTTTATTACATTTCTATTTGGCTCTGTTTTTAAGAGATTCGTAAAAAAACCTAAGTCAGATTTTTTAAAATTAAAATCGGCTTTATCAAATATAATATCTTGTGTTTGAATTTCATTAAAGTTAAAAAAATTTTTAAAATCAATTAAAATCTTAAAATTTTTTACTTCTGCAATTTTTCTTTTATCACTCAGTATAGATAAATTTTTTGAACTAAAATGTGGTTTAGGAAAAAAATTATATTGGATTTTATTATCAAATTTTACCTCTATATTGTATCTTTGATAAATTTGATTCTTTATTTCTTTTTGAATCAATTCTTTATTGTAAGCAGTGGGTATTAAAAAATACACAAGTGTCAAAAATATAATTGAAACAATGACTAAAAAAACTTTATTATTCTTATCAAACCTTAGTCTTTTTATGTCTAATATGAAGCGTCTTAAACTATTGAAATAATTTTCCAATAAATTATTTATATGTGAGATTTGTTTTCCAATTTTTTTAGATAATAAGTTTTGTTTTCTCATATAAATTGAAACAAGTTATAATTTAAAATAAAAAATGTTAAACTCTGAATATTTAAAAAATCTTAATAAGGCCCAAAGAGAGGCTGTTACACATCTAAATGGCCCTCTTTTAATCGTAGCTGGTGCTGGTTCTGGAAAAACTAAAGTACTGACATCAAGGATAGCAAATATAATTCAAGAAAAAAAAGCTTATCCTAATCAGATACTAGCAGTGACATTCACTAATAAAGCGGCCAAAGAAATGCAAACTAGAGTAAGCAAAATTTTAGGCTCTTCAGCGACAGGATTATCGTGGCTTGGAACTTTTCACTCTATTTGTGCAAAACTTTTAAGAAAACATGCTCCAGCAGTTAATCTTAATTCAAATTTTACAATAATAGATACTGATGACCAAACAAGGTTAATTAAAAATATTTGTAAAGCAGAAAATATTGATATTAAACAATTAGCTCCAAGATATATTCTTGCAATAATTGATAATTGGAAAAATAAAGGATTTTATCCAAGTGAAGTGATAATCAATCAAAGAAATATTTACGAAAAAACTATTTTGCCAATTTATAAAATTTATCAACAGAAATTAATTGATTTGAACTCTTGTGACTTTGGTGATCTAATTCTTCATGCAGTCAAGATTCTAGAGAAAAATAAAGATTTAAGAGAAATTTACTCAAAAAATTTTAAATATATTTTGGTTGATGAATATCAAGATACAAATTTTATACAAAGTAGATGGCTTAGATTATTATCAGAAAAAAATAAAAATATCTGTTGTGTAGGAGATGATGATCAATCAATTTATAGTTGGAGAGGAGCAGAAATAAAAAATTTTTTAGAATTTGATCAAGTTTATGAAAATACAAAAGTAATTAGACTAGAGGAAAATTATAGATCTACTGAAAATATTCTTGCTGTTGCATCAAACTTAATAGCAAATAATGAAAATAGAGTTGGCAAAACATTAAAGACAACTTTAAACGAGGGTGAATTAGTCAAATTAAATTGTTATAAAAACGGAAAAGACGAGGCTATTGGAATTTCAGATGAAATTGAGAATATAAAGAAAGATTACTCATATAATAATATTACAATTCTTGTAAGGGCGATATTTCAAACTAGAGAATTTGAGGAAAGATTTTTAAAAATCGGACTACCTTACAGAATTTTAGGAGGAATAAAATTTTATGAGAGAGCTGAAATAAAAGATTGTGTTGCATATTTAAGATTAGTTTATCAAGAAAAAGATGATCTAGCTTTCGAAAGAATTGTTAATAATCCAAAGCGCTCAATTGGTGATAGCACGCTTAAAAGTATTCATGAATTTACAAAAAAGCAAAAAGATTGTTTAGAGATATCTTCTAGAAAAATGATAGAAGGAAACTTAATTAAACCTAAAGCTAAAATAGGTTTAATTTCTTTTTTAGATTTAATTTCAAAATGGAGAAATGATCTGACAATAAAAAAAATGGGTCATGTCAAATTATTACAAACTATTCTTGATGAGTCTGGATATTCAGCAATGCTTAAAAATAAAAAAGATTTAGAAAATGAAAATAGACTTGAAAATATAAAAGAATTATTAAGCGCGATGAAAGAATTTGATAATTTGGAAAGTTTTTTAGACCATGTTTCACTTGCAACATCAATTGACCAGGAATGGGAAGGTGAAAAGATTAATATGATGACAATGCATGCTGCGAAAGGTCTAGAATTTGAAGTAGTTTTTTTACCTGGTTGGGAGGAAGGACTTTTTCCTCATCAAAAATCCATTGAGGAAAAGGGGCAAAATGGATTAGAAGAAGAGAGGAGATTGGCTTATGTGGGTTTAACTAGAGCTAAGAAAAAGGTAGTGGTATCTTTTTCGATGAACAGATTTTACCAAGGTGATTGGATAGATAGCATGGCGTCGAGATTTATTGATGAACTTCCAGACAAATATTTAGAAAAAAATTCTTTTTTTGATGAAACTAAAGAAGAGATAGAGGAATTTGAATTTAATCAAGATAGTGAAAATGAGAGTGGTATTAATAGTCCTGGATGGTTGAGATATCAAAAAAGAATTAAATGATTACTGAACGAATAAAAATTCTTATTAGTAAATTTAATAAATACAATATAGATGGATATATTATTCCCAAAAATGACGAATTTTTTTCAGAATACTCTGCAAATGATAGACTTAAAGCTATCACAAACTTTTCTGGCTCTGCTGGCTATTCAATTATTTTAAAAAAGAAAAAATATTTATTTGTTGATGGGAGATATACAATCCAAGCCAAAAAAGAAGCTGGTAAAATCTTTAAAATTGTGGATTTGCATAAAATTATTAATTGTGATTTATTCCAAAATCTATCAATAGGTTTTGATCCAAAGTTATTTACATCAATACAAATAAAGAAGTTTTTTTATAAAAATAATAAAGTAAAAAGTATTGAGTCAAATTTAATTGATCAAATTCATCAACATAAGATTAAATTAAACAAACCTTTTTACTCTCTTAAAACCAAAGTGGTTGGGGAAAACTATAAAACTAAAATAATAAGAATAAGAAAATACTTAAACAAAAATAAATCAGATTATTTATTTATTACAGCACCTGAAAATATTGCATGGCTTCTTAATATAAGAGGACATGATAATCCAAATAGTCCCATTCCTAATTGTCACTTAATCATAGATGATAAAAATAGTTTTTATTTAATTACTTATAAGCATAATGTTTCAAGGTTAATTAAAGAAAAAAAATTAAAATCTAGTCAAATAATTGAACCCAAGAATTTTAAAGAATTTATTTTAAATCTTAAGGGTCAAAAAATTATAATTGACAAAAACACTTGCTCATCTTTTTTTGAAAATTTATTAAAAAAAAAATTTAAAATTTTAAAAAAAGAAGATCCAATTTATTTACTCAAATCATTAAAAAACAAAACAGAAATTGAAAATATGTCTAAAAGTCATATTTTTGATGGTGTTGCATTAACAAAATTTATTCATTGGATCAAAAATATTAACAAAAAAAAGATTACGGAGTTTGAAGCACAAAACAAATTAGAAAATTTTAGAAAAAAAAATAAAGAGTATTTATATCCAAGTTTTAATACTATTGCTGGTACTGGGGGGAATGGTGCTATTGTTCATTATAGAGCAACAAAAAAAAACACAAAAAAAATTAATAAAAAAGATATTTTTTTATGCGATTCTGGTGGACAATATAAATATGGTACTACAGATGTGACTAGAACAATTTGCTTCTCAGAGCCCAAAAAGAATATTAAAAATATTTTCACAAGAGTATTAAAAGGTCATATTGCAGTTGTAAAATCTAATTTAAATAAATATTCCTCTGGTAATTTAATAGATGTTAGAGCAAGAAAATTTTTAAAAGAGGTCAACTTAGATTACCAACATGGAACTGGGCATGGTGTAGGTTTTTTTTTAAATGTGCATGAGGGGCCCCAAGGAATCTCTAAATTTAATAAGATAAAATTACTTGAAGGAATGATTTTAAGTAATGAACCAGGATATTATAAAAAGGATAAATTCGGAATACGTATAGAAAATTTAATTTATGTTAAAAAAAATAAAAATAAGCTTTGCTTTGAAAATTTAACACTAGCTCCTATTGATAAAGATTTAATTAATTTCAATTTATTAACAAATGATGAAAAAAGCTACCTTTGGAAATATAATTTAGATATTTACACAAAACTTCACAAATATTTAAACCCAAATGAAAAAAGATGGTTAGCTACTTTTATTCAATAATTTATTCAATTCTGATTGATCTATAATTTTAATCTTTAACTCTTTTGCAGCATCAACTTTCCTTTTAGTGGGTTTTTCACCAATTATCAGATAATCAAGTTTTTTTGAAACGTTACTAATTATTGTTCCTGAATTTTTTTCTATTAAAGACTTAGCTTCAGCTCTACTCATGCCAGTTAATTTTCCCGTAAACATAAATATCTTTTCACTTAATACACCATTTTTCTTATTTTCTATTGTTTTTTGGATTTTTAAAATTTTTTTAAGATCTTGAATTACCTTTAAATTAGTCTTATTCAAAAAAAATTTTTTTAAAGAAGTTATTTGAGTTTCACCGATCCCATCAATATTTAGTAAATCATCAATTTTATTTTCTTTAGAAAGATTTATAAAATTTTCAGGACTTTTAAGTGTTTTTGCAATCAATTTAGCATTTTCAAAACCAATATGTCTTATTCCAAGAGCATATATAAATTTTTCAAAAGAAATATTTTTCTTTTCTTCAATTGCATATTTCAGATTAGCAACAGATTGTTGTCCCCATCCATCCATTGTTTTTATTTTTTCATAATTCAAAACAAAAATGTCTTGTGGTAACCTAATCATTTTCAGTTTCCAAAAATTTTCTACAATTTTTTTTCCAAAACCATCAATATTAAAAGCTTCTTTTGACACAAAGTGTTTAATTTTTTCTATAGTCATCTTATCACATTCATATCCCTCACTTGAACATCTTCTTACTGCATCTTTTTTTTTTGTAATAGAATTATACTCCTTTATGGTTTTGGCTCCACAAGATGGACAAGTGATTGGAAAAATATATTTTTTAGAGTTTTGTTCTCGTTTTTTCAGATTTACTTCAATTATATGTGGAATAACATCTCCCGCTCTTTCTACGACCACAACATCCCCTATCCTTATATCTTTTCTTATTATCTCATCTTCATTATGGAGAGTTGCATTTGATACAACTACACCACCAATATTAATTGGTTTTATTTTTGCAACAGGCGTCAATGCCCCTGTCCTACCAACTTGTATCTCAATATTTAAAATCTTTGAAATGCCTTTATTAGCAGAAAACTTGTGCGCAATAGCCCAACGAGGTGAATTCGCAACGTTGCCTAAACGTTTCTGTAAATCAAAACTATTTATTTTGTAGACGATACCATCAATGTCAAAGTCAATCTCATTTCTTTTTTTTTCTATTTCATAGTAATATTTCATTAAATTTTGAATACCTTTTATAGTTTTATTAAATGGATTTGTTTTAAAACCCCACTCACTTAGTTGTTGTAAATAGTTTGCTTGATTTTTTATTTCCATATTATTTACATACCCAAATGTATAAGCAATAAACTTTAAAGGAATTTTTTTGGTATCTAGAGGATTTTTTTGTCTTAATGATCCAGATGCAGCATTTCTTGGATTAGCAAATTTATCTTTAATATTTTCAAAATCTTTATTTTGAATAAATATCTCACCCCGAATATCTATTTCATCAGGAAAATTTTTAGATGTAATTTTTTTTGGAATATCATCAATTGTCATTAAATTCTTTGTTATATCCTCTCCTTCTTTCCCATCACCTCTTGAAAGTCCCATAACAAATTTTCCCTTTTTAAAAACTAATGATGCAGAAATTCCATCAATTTTAGGTTCTGCACTATACTCAAATTCATTTGAACTTTTTTGGTCTAAAAAATTATTAATTTTTTTTTCAAAATTCACCAGATCTTCCTCATCAAACGCATTTGAAAGTGAAAGCATGGGAACTCTATGAAAAACTTTTTTAAAAGTTTTTGAGGGTTTAAAGCCTACTATTTTTGATGGTGAGTTTTCACTTGCTAAAAAATCGTATTTTTTCTCAAGAACTAATATATCTTCTTTGAGTTGATCATACTCATTATCATTTACCAAAGGATTGCTTAAATCATAATAATATTTATTTAGTTTTACTAAATTCTGAATTTTTTCATTATATTCTTTTTTAATCTTTTTTTTATCCATCTCATTCTAAAAGAGTTTTAAATTTTTTTATAAAACCTCCAGTTTTTTTCTTATTAGTTTTTAATCTCTCTTTTTTCCTTTTTTTATAAGTTTTATCAAATAAACTATAAGAGTTTTCGTACCACTTTGAGGATTGATAGTTATAACCAAGCAATTGAGCATATTTTTCAGCTTCGTCAATCAAACCAATTGTATAGTGTACCTCTACCAATCTATGCAAGGCTTCTTCTGCATAGATAGTAGTATCATAATTATCAATTATTTCTCTAAATCTATTGATCGCTGGTATCCATTTTTTTTTATCAAAATAATATCTACCCAAGTACATTTCTTTGGCTGCGAGAATATCATCAATTAAATCAACTTTAAATTCTGCATCAATCGCATACTCAGTATTTTGAAAATTTTTTAAAATTATATTAAAATTTTCTTTAGCTTTTATTATTGATTGTAAGTCTTTTTTCTCATCAACAATTTGTTCGTAATAACAAATAGCTAATAAATAATACGCATAACCTAAATCTTTATGTGTGGAATATAACTTAATAAACCTCTCTAATTCTGCTATAGCATCGCCATAGTAATCTTGGGTATAATAAGAATAGGCAGCCATTAAGGCTGATTGAGGTGCTGAAACAGCTTGTGGAAATAATACTTCTGCCTCATTAAATTTTTTTGCAGCGTACAAAACATCACCGTCCTCTAAAGCTTTCATTCCTTCATTGTATGCTTCCTGGACTTGCAATTCTAAACTTTTTTCCTTTATTATCGATTCTTGTATTGTTTCTTTTGAACATGCATTAAATAAAACAATAATTATAAGGAAAAATTGAATTTTTAATCTAAGCATATCTGTTTTATACAGACTTACCAAAGAATTTCAAAGATCAATATATGTTAAGCAATCGATTTTAATAACGTTTTATTTAGAATGGTATGAGGAAGATTTCTTTCTTGTATTTCAATTATCGAAAAGTTTTCTTTATTATCAAACACTTTTTTTAACAACTGGTTTGTGAGAAAATGACCGCCTTGAGAGCAATTTACACTTCCAATTATTCTATATCCGCTTGTATATAAATCTCCAATACAATCTAATATTTTGTGATTTACAAATTCTTTAGGATTTCTAAGCTTTTCAGAATTTAAGATTTCATTACCCTTCACAACGATTGCATTATTTAAACTCCCACCTTTTGCAAGTCCTTTTTCTTTAATTTTTTCTACATCGTCAAATAAACAAAATGTTCTTGAGTTAAAAATATCTATCAAATCGTCCTCGTACACGTTTACTTTATTTTCTTGATTTCCAATCAAACAATCTTCAAATTTCAATTTAAAATTAATATCCAAACTTAACTTAGAAGGCTCTATAGAAATAAATTTCTCTCCACAATGATATGTAATTTTTTTTTGTATCTTGATTATCTTAATAGGCGCCTCGCTTTTTTCTAATCCACAACTTTTTAAAATCTCTATGAATTCTTTTGCTGAACCATCTAAAATTGGTATCTCTTCATTGTTTATTTCTACCAGTGCATTATCAATCCCTAATCCAAATAAAGCACCCATTAAATGTTCAATAGTTGATACTTTTACTCCGTGCTCGTTTGATATAGTTGTATTTAATAATGTATTAGTCACGTTAGTAAAACTTGGGTAAACGTAATTGTTTGATTTTAAATCTACTCTTTTAAAAACAATTCCTGTATTTGGTTCAGAGGGTTTTACTAATACTTTGGCAAATTTACCATTATGAAGTCCAACTCCACTAAAAGTTGCTGTTTTTTTTAAAGTTTTTTGACTTAATAATGACACAAAGGAATTTTTAATATGTAAATAAAAAAAACTTAAAACAACAAATATTACGATAAACTACCAATTAATTAAAAAAATTAAAAAATCTCTCAAAAAAACCCTGTTTTTTGTTAATTTTAGCATTCATCAAAACCTCATTGCTATTGTGCCCTGAAATAATTCTACTAGCTGTTGTAAAAATAGTATTATCTGTATTATCTTTAAATTTTTCTACATAACGAGCACTTAAAATTTGATTTAAAGAAATATGATATTTTTTTAAACTTATTTCTATATTTTCAATTAAATTTTCTGAAAGACAGATAAATTCTGTATCTAAAGAAAAAATATTACAATTAAGGTTTTCTGGTAAAGTTGCATAAAATTTATTATCAATCACATATTTTTCTATAAGAAAATGTATAATTTTTTTACTTTGTAAATTCGATTGACATAAATTTTTTAAATCATTTAATGGATGAATTAGAGCTTCAGTGTTAATAAGATTTCCATTATTATTTTTTTTAATTGATAATTTTATTGAGTAAAATTCCTTACTATCTAAAATAACATATATGTCTTCAACAAAACTATTTAATTTTTTTTCAATTTTAAATATATTAGACTCTAAAAATTGATCCAATTTACTAAATTTTAATTTTGAAGAATTTTCTTTTATCAGTAATTCCTCAGAATAAATTTTCTCATTTGATAAAATTTCAGTAGCATAAATAATAAATTTGTTATGATTTAAATAAAGATATATTTGAAAATTTTCTTTTTTAGTCATTTATGATAATTTGATTTTTTTGACGTATATCTAAAATTTTTATATTATCGAATTCTTTATTATTAAGTAGATCAATTGATAAATTTAAAGACTCTTTTATTCCGGTAATTGGTAATTTTATCATAACTCCTGAGATCATTTCAATATCCCACCTCCCTGAAGGAAAGGAGTAAAAATTTTTTATATCGTTATAATTTAAATTTGTTTGATTAATAATTTTTTTAAATTTTAAAAATTTTTTAATTTCAAAATTTCCAAAAATAAAAGGTAAATCCTTGGAAAATTCTTTTTTATCAATAAATTTTCCATTAGATCCAACTAAATAATTTTTTCCATTTATATTCGTAGATGCTAAGAAATTTGTTTTTTCAATTTTGATTTCAATAGATGATGGATATCTTTTAAACACTTCAAATTCTTCAATTAAATTATTCGAGTTTAATATTTCTTTTATCTGAGATTTTTTAATAGAAAATAAATTATTTAATTTTATCAAATTTGTGATTTTTAAAAATTCATTATCGTTAAATTCTATTCCTACTATGTCAATCATATCAATTTTAGGAAGATCAAAATTTTTCAAATTTTTGTTGTTTAAAGTGCCAAGTATGATTATTAAAGAAATATAAAAAATAATTTTCTTATTTATTTGTTGAAGCATCTTTTAAAATTAATTCAATAAGTTTAATAAAACTTATACCACGAAATGCAGCAATCTCGGGAACTAAAGAAAGTTTTGTCATTCCTGGCTGAGTATTAATTTCTAAAAGATAAAACTTACCCCTGTAATATTTAAAATCTGAACGAGTAACTCCTCGACAACCAACTAAATCATGTGCTTTGGAAGAAATTTTCATTACTTGTTCATATTTTTTTTTAGATAAATCCACCGGTATAATATGTTCCGTTTTTGCTTTTGGATTATATTTTGCTTGATAATCGTAAAATTTTCTTTTTGGTTTTAATTCAATTGCACCAAGTTTCTTTGAACCAATCATTGCAGCCTGTATCTCTCTACCAGGGATAAATTCTTCAATAATTATTTTTTTATAATCTTTTAAATACCTCAATTTTTTTTTGACATCTTTTTTTGTACATATAAACACATTTACGCTTGAACCCTCATTAATTGGCTTTATCACAACTGGAAATTTAAGTTTTTTTTCAATAGTTCTAACAATATTTTTTTCATTTTTGCTGAAAGAAAAGGTCAAGAATTTTGGGGTCAATATTTTATTCTTGATAAAAATCTTTTTTGACAACACTTTATCCATTGCTATTGATGATGAAATCACACCAGAATGAGTATAGGGAATTTTATAACTCTCTAGTATTGTTTGGATGTAGCCATCCTCACCGAACTGACCATGCAATGCATTGAAAATTTTGTTTGGTTTGAATTTTTTAATAACATTAAATAACTGAAAATTTGGCTCTGTTATTTTTACAAAATAATTATTTTTTTTTAGTTCCTTAGCTACTTGTTTTCCAGTATCAAGGCTGATTGCTCTTTCTTTCGAAATTCCACCTGAAATTATTAATATCTTTTTCAATTTATTTTAAAATCTTAATTTCTTTTTCTAGTTTTATACCAGTTTTTTCTAAAACCTCTTTTGATACAAATTCAATTAAATTGTTCATATCTTTAAAAGAAGCGCTACCCTTATTTACAAAAAAATTACAATGTTTTTCTGAAATACATGCATCTCCAAAATTTTTGTCTAAAGGAACTGATTCTTTGATTAACTCCCACACTTTCTTATCTGTTTGTGATTTAGGATTTTTAAAAGTGCTTCCACTAGTTTTAATTCTGGTAGGTTGTGCTTTTTCTTTTTTTTTTACTAAATTCTCAATTTCATTTTTTATTTGAGAAGGACTAGATTTTGACCCTTTAAAGGAGGCACTTAAAAAAATTAAATTATCGGATAAATTACTTTTTCTATACTCAAATTTAATTTCTTGTCTTGGGATAGTAATGATATTTCCAGATTTATCGATTGCTTGAACAGATATCAATATATCTTTAAATTCTTTATTAAAACAACCTGCGTTCATTCTAATTCCACCTCCTATTGTCCCTGGTATGCAAGATAAAAACTCAAATCCGCTGAGGCTATTTTTTAAAGCAAAATCTGATAGAGACTTATCAGTCACAGCACTTCCAGCAATTATTACTTCATCTCCATGAAGTGAGATGTTATTAAAATTTTTTCCTAATTTTATAACTATACCATCAAATAAATCATCAGATATTAAAGTGTTAGAACCTGCTCCAAGAATAAATATTTTTTCCTGATTATTTACTTTTTTCAAAAATTTAATCAGTTCATGAAGGTTATTAGCTTTAAAAAAAACTTTTGTCTTTCCACCAATATTGAACCAATTTTTTTTTTTAAGATCGTGCTCAAATCTTACATTTTTGTCAAATTCTTCAAACAATATTTTTAGTTGGTCTAATTTCATTATATTAATTTTGGAAGTTCCCTCATCCAATTAGAGACGGAACCCGCACCCATTCCAATTACAATTTTTTTTCCACTCATATTTTTTTTTAAAAATTTAGCCAGTTGAAAATTATCATTTACTAAAAATAATTTTACTTTCGAATTTTTGATTATCTCCTTAGCAAAATTTATATAATTAAATCCTAATTTCATTTTTTCTCCAGCTGAATACACAGGGCATAGAACAACAATATCAGCATACTTAAATGCAAAAGAGAATTCTTTTCTCAAATCTTTGAGTCTTGACACTCTATGAGGTTGAAAAATACAAACTTTTTCATAATCTTTGTAAACCTTGTTAACACCATCCAAAACTACTTTTATTTCTGTTGGATGATGGGCGTAATCATCATAAAAATCAATATTGTTGTGAGTAAATATTTTATTAAATCTTCTTTGAACACCCTTAAAACTTTTTAATCCTTTTTTTATATCATAAATTGAAATACCAATAGTAATTGCAACTGCGGCAGCTGCAACAGAATTTCTTACATTATGAATACCTATTAATGGTATTCTTATTTTTTTAATCTTTATTTTTTTCTTATTTGGGACATTTACTAATATGTCAAATTCTGTAAAGATTTTGTTTTGATTTATATTTTTGATATAAAAATTTGATTTTGGATTAAGCCCATAGGTATAAAAATTTCTATTTCTTAATTTTTTAATTATCCTATTATTAATAGGGTCATCTAAACAAATAAATGATTTTCCAAATGAAGGAACTTTTTTTATAAAATTAATGAAATATTTCTCTAAGTCATCCATAGATTTATAAAAATCCATATGCTCTCTGTCTATATTTGTAATAATTGAATAAGTAGGAGGAATATGAAGGAAACTTCCATCAGACTCATCTGCTTCCAAAACTGTCCAATCACTCTTTCCTAGCTTAGCAGTATTTTTGATGGAATTGATTACTCCTCCATTAATAATTGTTGGATCTAATTTTGTTTTTTGCAGTATTGAGGTGATTAAAGAAGTTGTTGTGGTTTTACCATGTGAACCTACCACAACAATATTTTTCATAAGAGAGACGATATGAGCTAACATTCTTCCTCTTGTAATAATTGGGAGTTTTTTCCTTCTAGCTTCAATGTATTCTGAATTATTTTTTTTTATTGCTGAGGAAATAACTGCTATTGTTGCATTCTTTAAATTTTGTTTTTTTTGACCAATAAAAACTTTTATTTTTTCTTTTTTCAATCTTTCTATATTTTTATTTGATGTCAGGTCACTGCCTTGCACTTTAAATCCTTTCCCTTTCATGATTAAAGAAAGTCCACTCATGCCAATACCACCAATGCCAATGAAGTGAATAACCTCAGTTTTTGCTAATTCAATTTTCATTAATTATATTTAATATTTTTTGATTTACATTAGTCCAAGTATTTTTGTAATTTAATTTTTTTAAATTTTCCTTTTTTTGTAAAAATTCAGAATTATTAGATAATATATTGCTTAGAAGTTGCTCTATATCATTCTCAAATGTCTCTTGATTAAGCATCCAACAACATTCTTTTTCTTTATAAAATAAAGCATTCTCAAATTGATGATTGTCTTTAGAATGTGGTAAAGGCACTGCAATAAATGGTATGTTTAATAAAGATAATTCAGCCAAGGTTGAAGCACCTGCCCTAGTTATACAAATATCTGAATTATTAATTATTTTTTCAAATTTTTTATCAAAACTGAAGATTAAACATTCAACATTATTTTCATCATAAAAATTTTTTAAATTGGGAATATTTTTTTCACTTGTTTGATGCAAAATTCTGATTGAGTGTTTTTTTGAAATATTAACAATCTTATTTTTGAGATTAATATCAAATGTATTCGCTCCCTGACTTCCTCCAACAACCAATAAATCTAATTTTTGATAGTTAAAATTTTTTTGTTTTAAACTATAAAATTTTTCTCTAACTAAGGGAAATATAGTTTCAATTTTACTTTTATATTTTAGTGGAAAATTTTTAATTTTTTCTTTGTAACAAATTATTTTTTCACATGAGCTCAAAAAAAATTTATTTGCTCTACCCAAAACTTGATTGGGTTCTAACAGGTAAATCTTTAATTTTAAGAATTTTGCTGCTAATAACAATGGAAGAGACATATAACCCCCAGTAGAAAATAATTTTTCAATATTATTTTTTTTTAATAATAAAAACGATTTTATTGTCAGTATAATTACTAATATTAAATTGATTGGAAATAAAAATATATTATTTAACCTTGGGGTATCAATAATTCTTAATTGATAATCTCCATCATTTAAATATTTTAAACCCCTCTTATCGGTTGTGATTATTACTTTTGCATCTCTAGATAAATGTTCATAAAGTATTACTGCGGGGATTACATGCCCCCCTGATCCTCCTGTAGTTATCAAGTAATTTTTATTCATTTTAATTTAGATTTCTTTTTGTAAAGTTCAAAATTATTCCAGATAAAATTGAAACACTAATTATTGAGGAACCACCATAACTTATAAATGGTAATGTCATACCAGTTGTAGGAAATAATCTAATATTTACTCCAATATGAATTATAGTTTGCATTAATATAAGGCTTATAGATCCAACTAAAATTAATTTAATAGTTTCATCATTTTCAAAATTAACTTTTTTAAACACTGAGTAAATAAATACTAAAAACAATAAAAAGATTAAAATTATGGCAATTACACCAAACTCTTCAGAAATTACTGAAATGATATAATCTGTATGAGCCTCTGGAACTCTATTTTTTAAAGTCCCCTCGCCTATACCTTTCCCAAAAAAGCCTCCACTAGTAATAGACTCTAAAGCTTTGTCTGATTGAAAATTGTAAGTTCCAGTTTCAGAGTTTAAAAAAGATATTAATCTATTTTTAATGTATGTAAATTTTGAAACAAAAAAAATTAAGTAAAAAAATATAAAAATAATTGATGAAAATAAAAAAAAAAGTAAAAATATACTTACACCAGAAGTAAAAATTAAAACTGACCAACTAAAAAAAACTAAAAGTGTTTGTCCTATATCTGGCTGTAATGATAATAATAAAGCAATACCTAAAGTTATTATAAAAGAAAATAAATACTTTATATAAATATTGCTAATTTTCTGGCTACACAATATTAAGCTAATAAAAATGATAAGAAATGGCTTAACTAATTCTATCGGTTGAAATCTAGGTAGAAAGTATAGATCTATCCATCTTTTTGAACCCTTAACCTCTACTCCAATTATGGGAACTAAAATTAAAAATATTAATGATAAGAAAAAGAATAGAGAAGAATATTTTAGAAGTTGTTCTTTTTTTATTGAGGATAACAAAAAAATTATAATTATCCCTAACAAAATAAAAACTAAATGTTTAAAAAAAAATTGGTAATCGTTTGTATCTAATTTATCAGAGGCAATTAATGATGTGGAAACTAAGGAAAAAAATAAACCTGTTAAAAATAATAAAACAATCAGTGAAAAAAGAAACTTATCAATATTTTTCCACCAATCATAATAGATACCAAATAAAGTACTCTTATTTTCCATACATAAATCTTTTTACTAATCGATTAAAATATAAACCTCTTTCTTCGAAGTTTTTAAAACTATCAAACGATGCTGCACTAGGGCTAAATAAAATCGTATATTTAACAAATTTTTTAGTTTTGATTATAGAAAAAACTTTTTTCACTGCGTCTTCTAAATTTATATAATTTTTAAATTTTACTTTACTTCTAAGTTGCTTGATAAAAAGATTTTTATTTTCTCCATAAATAAATGCGGTAACATTACTTAAATCTTTTTTTTTTAATTCTAATTTGTCACCTTTTTTATAGATACCACCTAATAACCATAATATGTTGGAGTTTTTTTTTAACATTCCAACAGAAGATGAGAAGCTAGTAGATTTTGAATCATTAATGATAGTGAGATACTTATTTTGGATGATAATTTGTTGGCGATATTTCAAACCCTTAAAATTTTTAATAGTTTTTTGTAAAAGATAGTTTTTTAGTTTTAATTTTTTTGCCAATTCTATAATAAAAGATAGATTTTCTCTATTTGACTCAGTTAGAAAATATTTATTTTTGATTTTCAGAAAATCATTGTAATTTTTGTGTGTATTTACTTTAACAATTTTACAATTAAATTTTTTAGTTTTTAATTTTCTTGAAATTAGTATGTCATTACTTTTTACAAATGCCAAACAACTTTTGGATTGAGAATCTAAAAGTTTGAATTTTGCATCAATATAATTTTGAAGAGTTTTATGTCTTTCAAGATGATCAGGTTTAATATTCAAGATTATTGAATATTTTGAACTAAATAACTGGCTGTAGTCTAGCTGGTAAGAAGATGCCTCTATCACAAAAATTGTATTTTTTGATATTTTTTTTTCATTTAATGGAGGGTTGCCAATGTTTCCAATTAGTCTCACATCTTTTTTTTGATCTTTTAAAACTTCATATAAAATTTTAGCAGTGGTAGATTTTCCATTGGTGCCTGTAATAGTAATAGATTTATTTTTAAAAAAAGTAAAAAAAACGTCTAAATCTGTATAAATTTTTTTCTTATTAAGTTTTAGAAATTTAGATAATTTACAATTCAAAATATTGATACCTGGGCTAATAATGATTATATCGAATTTTATTTTTAATAATTTTAATTTAGAAATTTGTTTTGGATGTATGTTTTTTAAATCATCAAAAAGATAAATATCAGCTTTATTTCTTAAAAATTTAAAAGATGATATTCCACTTTTTCCAAGACCATAAATTAATATTTTTTTTTTCAAAAAAATATTTTCAATTTTTTTTTTCATCTCAGTTTTAAAGTAGCTAATCCTATCATTGCAAGAATTATAGAAATGATCCAAAACCTTATTACAACAGTCGATTCTGGCCAACCTTTTTTCTCAAAGTGATGATGGATAGGAGCCATCTTAAAAATTCTTTTTCCAGTAAGTTTAAATGAAATAACTTGAACCATTACAGAAACCGCCTCTAATACAAAAAGGCCTCCGGTAATTGCTAAAACTATTTCATGTTTTGTTATTATTCCAACAGCTCCCAAAGATCCTCCTAAAGACAATGAACCAGTATCACCCATAAAAATTTTAGCTGGAGGTGCATTAAACCATAAAAATCCAAGGCATGAACCTATTATAGCTCCACAAAATATTGCCACCTCTCCAGTTCCCTCTATATAAGGAATTTGTAAATAATCTGAAAATACAACATTACCAGTTACATAACTTATAAATGCGAAGCATGCTGCTACCAAAATTACTGGAACAGTTGCCAAACCATCTAAACCATCTGTTAAATTAACTGCATTAGATGAACCAATAATTACAAATATTGCAAAAGGAATAAAAAACCAACCAAGATTAATGATTAAGTTTTTAAAAAATGGAAAATATAAATTAGTTATATTTTGGTAATCTATAAAATTTACATAAATAACAACACCAATAATTGATAATACAATTTGTAAAATTATTTTAAATTTAGATGAAATTCCTGAAGAGTTACGATACTTTATCTTTTTATAATCATCAAATGCTCCTAAAAGTCCGAATGAAACAGCAACGTACACACAAAACAAAATATTAATATTTGATAAGTCTGCCCACAAAATTACTGATGTAAGTAAACCTAATAAAATAATTAATCCACCCATAGTTGGTGTACCAATTTTTTTAATTATATGATCTTCGGGCCCGTCATCTCTTATAGGATTTAAAATTTTTTGATTAGAAAAGAATTTTATAAATGGCCCTCCAATTATTAAAACTATTATGAGTGATGTGAAAACAGATAAACCAGTTCTGAAAGTTAAGTATTTAAAAACATTCAAAAATCCAAAAGTATCTACATAGTTTAATAAAAATTGATAAAGCATCTACTTAATTCCTTTTAAATCATTTATCATCTTATTAAAACCTGTCGCATTTGAGGCTTTAACCATTAAATAATCGTTATTATTCAAATCATTTTTAATAAATTTAATCATTTGAGAGTTGGTTCTAAAAACTTTACCTCTTTTTGATTTTGCAATCTTTTTGAATATCTGACTTATATAGTTTCCCTTTAAGAAGATTTTATCAATTTTTGTTTTATTAATTATTGGAACAATTGACTGGTGAAGTTTTTTAGAATGGGTTCCAAGTTCTAACATATCACCAAGTAAGAGATACTTTTTGAATTTTTTGCTCTTTACTTTATCATAATTTAATATCGCAGATTTAAGGGATAAAGGATTTGAATTATAACTTTCATCTATTAGGTTTATGTTTTTTTTATTTATTTTTACTCTTGATAAATCTCCTCTCCCTTGGGGAGTTGTAAAATTAAAAAAAACTTTTTTATCTAATTTTGTAATATCAATATTAATACTCATTACCGCTAAAGCAGCTAAAATATTATAAATATTATTTTGAAAATTATTAGAAATCACAAAACTTTTGTTAAAATCTTTTGCTTTGATATTTATTTTAAAATTATTATCAATTTTAATGATACTAATTAACTTTACATCAGATTTATGATTTTTGATCCCAAATGAAATTGTATTAATATTTTTTTTAGTAGCTATTTTTTGATGTAATCCAAAAAAATTATCATCTGCATTTAAAATCACAAAACCATTTGTTTTCGTATTTGAAATTATTTCAGATTTTGCAAGTGCAATATCTTTTATATTCTTAAAATTTTTAGCATGAGCGTAATTTATATTAGTTATAACGCTTATGTCTGGTTTAATAATTTTTGATAAATAATCAATTTCCCCTTTTTTATCCATGCCGACTTCCAAAACTCCATAATTATCGTTCTTACTTAAATTAAAAAGGCTTAATGGAACCCCATACTTGTTATTATAAGATTTTGGGGAAATAGTTGTTTTAGAAATTTTTTTTAAAGTTTTGCCTAATAATTCCTTAAGTGTAGTTTTTCCACAGCTCCCTGTTATTGCAATTATTTTTGCATCAATATTCTCTCTGAAAATAGTTGATATTTCGGTCAAAAATTTCAATGAATCTATTACTTTTATTTGTTTTTTATAATCTAATTTTTTTTTAACTTTATTTACAACTACTATGGAAGCTTTTTTCTTCAGAGCTTCTTCTACAAACTTATTTCCATCATTTTTCCTGCCTCGTATAGCGAAAAAAATGTCATTTTTTTCAACTTCTTTTGAATTAATTCTAGCTTGCCCCAGAGTTAAATTTGTATTTAATTTTTTATCACCAGATGACTCTTTAATAAGATTTAATTTCAAATTATTCGATAAATTCAAATTTTTTAATTTAATTGCATTTAAAATTATTTTTTTATCTGAAAAATAAATTTTACGATTACCAATTTCTTGAATTTTTTCATGACCCTTGCCAGCAACTAATAAGATATTGCCTGTAGTTAAATTTTTAACCGCTTCAGAAATCGCCTTTGCTCTATCAGAAATTTCTGATATTTTTTTACTATTTATCCCTTTTCTAATATCTTTTCTAATTTTGTTAGGATTTTCCAGTCTAGGATTATCATCTGTTAAATATATTTGATCTGCATATAATGAAGCTATTTTACCCATTTTTGATCTTTTATTTTGATCTCTATTTCCACCACAACCAAACAAAAGAACAATCTTTTTATTAGGAAATTGCTCTCTTAGTGAAAGAAGAGATATTTTTAATGCATCTGGTGTGTGTGCGTAATCCAAGATAACTTTAGATTTATTTTTAATATTCCCAATTTTTTCTAGTCTACCCTCAACAGATCTTATTTTTGGAATAACTGCCAAAATTTTATTTAAACTTAGATTACTTTTTTGGGCAGCCATAATTGCCATCATTATGTTCTTGAGTTGTATTTTACCTATAAGATTGAGCTTAATATTTTTGATTAAGTTTTTATATCTGATTATTAACATTTGTTTCTCACCTAAAAAATAATGAGATAAAATTTTAAAATGATTTTTTGGATTATTTATAGAATAAATCTTTAAATTTCTCTTTAATGCAATTTTTTTTATTTTTCTAAATTCAGGTATTTTTTCGTCAGTAATTACATTGCCTCTAATAGATAGAAGTTTCTCAAAAAGATAGAGTTTTGCGATTAAATAATCTTTTAAATTTTTGTGATAATCTAAATGATCTTGAGATAAATTTGTAAATATTCCTGAATTAAATTTTAAACCATCTAACCTATTTTGACTTAAACCATGACTTGAAGCTTCCAATATTACATCATCTACTTTCTGATTTTTAAGATAATTTAATATCTTCCCCAATTGAATTGGATCGATGGTTGTATTGGATAAATTGATATATTTGTTGTTTGATTTAACACCCAAAGTTCCAATTGATGCAACTTTTCTTTTATTAAATTTTAATATTTGATAATAAAAATCAGCAACAGAAGACTTTCCATTAGTTCCTGTAATTGCTATTAAATTTGATGGTTTTTTATTATAAATTTTAAATGAAACTTCAGCTAATAATTTTCTCACATTTTTTGAGTGAATAATTAATACTCCATTTGGAAATTTTGTTATTTTCTTTTCAGTTACAATAATTTTTGAGCCTTTGTTTATTGCATCAAATATGAAGTTGTTTCCATCAATATTTGTGCCTTTAATCGCAAAAAAGACATTATCTTTTTTTACTTTTGAACTCTCAAAACAAATGTCAGAAAAAAAAGTCTTTTCATATTTTTTTCCAATATTTGGGAAATAATCTTTAAGCAACATTTAGAAATTAAATTCACTATATTTTGTGGCTAAAATAGGCCCAATTTTTTCAACAATTTGACCCGTAGCTTCAACTGTAGTCCATCCAGCAGTATTAAAAGGTGTCCCTTTATACTTTATGTTTGATCCATCTCTATAATGATAAATATAGTTTTCATTTATTTTTGGTTCATCCAACATAACGGCTAAAACAAATTTTGGTTTAGATGTTGGAAATACTGACACAAAAGAATTAATCTTCTTATTAGAATACTCTCCATCGGTACTTTTTTCAGCTGTTCCTGTTTTACCACCAATTTCATATCCATTTACATTCGCCAGTGATGCAGTTCCATCTTTTGTTGAAACAATTTTTCTCAAGATTGGTAAAATATCCCTTGATAAGTCTTGATTTAAAATTTTTTCTTTTTTTTCATCGCTGTTATTTTTGACCAACTTTGGTTTTATTTGATAACCCCCATTAACAACTATAGAATAAGCTTTTGCTAATTGGAGCAATGTGGTTGTAATGCCATGACCAAATGATGCTGTAGCAAGTGGACATTTTCCCCAATTGAATTGTATTGGTTTTCCTACTTCCTCAATATCAAAGTCAATTTTTTCTAAAACACCAATCTTTGATAAAAATGACTTAAATTTTTCCTCACCCACTTGCTGAGCAATTCTAACAGATCCTATGTTGCCAGAACGAACTAATATTTGTTCAGCGGTAAGATTGGATGGGATTTTTTTGTCGTATTCTCTTATAGGAAATCCTGCACACTTAAGAGATTTTGGCAAATCAACATATTCCGTTTCAGCAGTAATAATTTTTTCATCAAGAGCAGCAGCTAATGTGAAAGTTTTAAATACAGATCCAAATTCATATAAACCTTTAGTTACTCTATTTATATAATTTGAATCTGAGATTTTCTCTCTCTGATTTGGATCAAAATCAGGAAGAGAAACTAAAGATAGTATTTCGCCATTATTTACATCCATCAAAATTGCAGCACTTCCAATAGTATTAAAAATTTTGTTGAATTTAATTAACTCTTCTCTGATTAAAAATTGTAGGTCTTTATCTACTGTTAATTGAATAGGTTCTTTACTATTTCTTAAAATTTTGTCTAATGATTTTTCCAGACCTGAGACTCCGTTATTATCATTATCAATTTGACCGAGAATATGACTAAATAAGTTTTTTTCAGGATAAATTCTTATTAATTTTTCCTCAGGTTGAATTGATTTGTCACCTAGTTTCATTACCTTTTCATAATTTTCTTCAGATATTTTTTTTTCTAAGTAAAAAAATTTTTTATTTTTCAATTGATTTTGAATTTTGACAAAATCTTTATTAGGAAAAATATATTTTAGATTTATTAGTAACTTTTTTTTATCAATAACTTTTCTAGTGCTTATGCCAATATCAATTGAGCTCACTGTCTTACTTAGGTATTTTCCGTTTCTATCAATTATGTCTGCTCTATAAAGTTTATTGGAAGTACTAGTCAAATTTTCATTTATTACTTTTTTAGAAACTCTAGAGCCAAGATGTACTAAGTGTATAGAAAAAATTATAAAAATTACAAAAATTATAAAAAAAATAAATGAAACCCTATTAAATGAAATATTAACATTAGACTTATTTTTTTTAAAAGAAAAATCATTACGATTATCCTCCAAAATAATTTGTGAATTTTTATTATTCATTTTTATTGAAACTTAATTGACCTATTTCGATTTCATTATTTTTTCTAGCAATTGTTTGAATTTCTTGGATATCAAATTTTATTAATTCATTATCAAAGTAAAGATTTTGAAACTGAAGTAATTTTTCAGTAGAACTCAAATAATCAAATTCCAATCTAGTATTTTCAAAATTTTTTTTTAAATCTCTAATGTTTTCTTTTAAGACAAATATTTCATCATCAATCCTTTTTGTTGAATTTTTAACTATTGCCGTTGAGAAAATTAAAGAAAATACAAAGAGTGTAACAAAAAATTTTTTCATAATTTTTCACCAAAGTTCTCAATATCTAAAAGTGTTTTGAATTTTTTAGTTATATCTGTCTCAAAATTATAAAAATCATTTTTCTTTATTACGTATCTGAGTTTTGCTGATCTTGATGGAGTATTTTCTCTTAATTCTTTGGCTGATGGTGTTATTGGTTTTTTTTCAACCATACTAAATAATGTCTCAGGTTGATTTATATTTGGCATATACCGTGATATACTTTTTTTTTCAGATAAACTTTTAAAAAAATATTTTACAATTTTATCCTCTAGCGAATGGAAAGTTACAACTGCCAATATACCATTTTTTTTTAATACTTTTGTAGCTGCAATTAAACCATGTATTAATTCACTAATTTCTTTATTAACAAAAATTCTAAGAGCTTGAAAAGTTTTAGTGGAGTTGTTTGTCTTAAAACTTTTTCTTTTTTTTGATTTTTCTATTAGTTCGACTAATTTTTTTGTATCAATTTTTTTTGTCTTTCTTTCTTTAACAATATTAAAAGCAATTCTTTTGGCTTCTAATTCTTCACCAAAAAATTTAAAAATTTTTTCTAGTTCATAAACATCTAGATTATTTATTGCATCACTTGCAGAAAAATTATTTAAACCCATTTGCATATTTAGATCTCCAACAGAATTAAATGATAAACCTTTTTTTGGATCTTTGATTTGATTAAAAGAATAACCTAAATCCAAGAGTATCCCTCTGATTTTTTCATTTTTAAGTTTGAGGTTGTCTAATTGACTAAACTTTTTATGCTTGAAAAAAAATCTGTTTGGGAACTTTTCAGAAATTTTATCCGCAATTTTTTTACTTTCTATATCTCTATCAATTGCAATTACTTGGGTATCTTTATAACTTAAAATTTTTTTTGTATAACCACCTTGACCAAAAGTACAATCAATAAATGTGCCACCATGTTGAGGGGTAATAATGCTAATTATTTCATTAAGCAATACCGGATAATGTTTTGGAGCATCCGATACCATGGTGGCTTCCATTTATTTTTTCGAAGACCATTAATTTTTTTGTCTTCGTAAAAATGCAGGTATTTCTAAATCATCCTCTTCTTGATCTTCGTCTGATGATCCAAGTAAATCTTCAGATGTTGAAGCTTGATTTTCTGTATTAAATAGATCTGGTTCATCTGTATCCACACCAAATTCTTTTAAATCATTTGAAGATTCCTCAGTATTAGACGAGCTTAATGCTTCATGTGAAAAGGAAGTATCATTGTCCTCAGAAATGTTTTCAACTATATTTTCAGCTTCTTGATTTTTTAAAAATTCTTCATGATACTGATTGTTTACTTCATCAACTGATTGTCTCTGAATACTTTCTGATACTATCTCATTTTCAAGTTTAAGTGCAGTTGCACCATCAGAAATTGGGTTCGAGTTAGTATTCTGGAAATTAAAAGAAGTTGTACCTGCAGTTGTTCCAAAATCAGAGTAACCAGGATTTCGATTTTGAATACGATGAACCATATTAATAACTGATTTTGTTTCTGGTTGTTGACCATCTAAAGATGTAGCTACAATTGAAACTCTCATTTTTCCTTCAAGTTCTGGGTCTGTAATAGCACCAATAATTAATTCAGCTTCAGGATCTACCTCTGCTCTAACTTTATTGACTGCCTCATCAACTTCAAATAATTTCAAATCTTTACCACCAGTAATATTTACTAATAATCCTTTTGCTCCCTTCAATGTATAATCATCAATTAAAGGATTACTAATAGCCATCTCGGCTGCTTTCATAGATCTTCCCTCTCCCTCTGCCTCGCCTGTACCCATCATAGCTTTACCCATCGAAGCCATGACAGACTCTACATCAGCAAAATCAAGATTGATCAATCCCGGTCTTACCATCAAGTCGGTGATACTCTGAACGCCGTGCATTAATACGTTATTTGAAAGATTGAATGACTCTTCAAATGTAGTTTGTTCATTAGCTATCTTGAACAAATTTTGATTTGGAATAACTATAATTGTATCAACATGTCTTCTTAGTTCCTCCAAACCTTGCTGAGCTCTTCTCATTCTTGAGGGACCTTCATATAAGAATGGAAGTGTAACTACTCCAACAGTTAGAATGTTTAATTCTTTGGCAGCTCTTGCAATAACATGTGCAGCACCAGTCCCAGTTCCACCACCCATACCAGCAGCTATAAAAACCATATTAGCACCTTGTAGAATATTCACTATATCATTTAAAGATTCATCAGCAGCAGCTTGACCAATATCAAGTTTTGCTCCAGCTCCTAAACCTTTAGTTAAATTCAAACCGATTTGAATTTTAGATTTTGCTTTGCTATGTTTTAAATCTTGAGCATCAGTATTTACCGCAATAAATTCAACACCTTGCATTCCATTATCAATCATTTCATTGATTGCATTTCCTCCCGCTCCACCTATTCCCATAACCAATAATCTTGGTTGAAGCTCTTTTATTTCTGGTACTTTAAAATTAATTGTCATTTTGTTATCCCCCCGTTATTTATTTAGTTGATGCTCCCATTTAAGGCTGGCTCGATTTAAATTAGCTTTCTTTCGTGCATTTACCTTAAATTTTTCAAATATTGTTGGTTCCCATATTTGGAATGTTTTACCCTGACCAACAAAGACCATGCTATTTTTGATTTTTGCATGTTTTAATAATTTTGAAGTAAGTGAAATTCTTCCTTCACTATCAAATTGTAAATTTGTGCTTTCAGATAAAATTGATGTCGCAAAAAAATCTCTTTTTTCCTCAAAAGGATTTAAAGAGTCTATAGAATTTGAAATTTTTTCTACTCTGTCTTGAGGCCATGCCTCTATGGATTGATTATTAAAAGATGGATAACAAATTACACCATTATAACCTAAGTTAGACAAATATGATCTATAACTTGCAGGCACTGACACCCTTCCTTTTTTGTCCAATTTGTTTTCGTAGGTCGATAAAAACATAAACCATAAAGTCCTATAAATTCCATATTTGGGAATTTATGGGATATTATGGGTTTTTTTGAAATGAGTCAACAATTACTATTTGTAATTGAAAATTGTCAATTGAAGGTGATAATGAATCAAAACGTGAACATTTAATAAATACGTAGTTTTAATGAAAAGCCAGATGAACTATAAGCCGGGTTCTGTCATTTAAACTTACCATTTGTCTAGGCTTAAGATCACTCTTAAGCTCAAGCAACTAACCCTGATGACGAGCCAAAGATAGCTTTTAGTTTTTCAACAATGTCATCTCTACTTAGTCTTGCTCCCAGTGGGGTTTTCCAGCGTTCATTGTTACCAATAGAACCGGTGCGCTCTTACCACACCTTTTCACCCTTGCCTTGTTAAGGCGGTTTATTTTCTGTGGCACTATCCCTAGGGTTGCCCCTGCCAGGTATTATCTGGCACTGTATCTTTATAGAGTCCGGACTTTCCTCTTTAAAATTTTAAAGCGATAAGTCGTTCATCTGGCATATTTAATTTATTGCTAAATTTGAATATTTCAAGCTAAATTTTAGTTTTTACAATAGGTTTTTACTAATTAATAGGCACTCTTTATCTATCTTACCATTGACAAGACTTTGTCTAAATCGTCTTTGAAAAGCTAGTGTAAGATATTTGGTATTTTTATGAGATTTAAATTTTTTTATATCATTATAGCCAATTTTATTCAGATTTTTTAAAAATAAGTTTTTATCAATTTTGGTAATAAGTTTTTTTTCTCTAAACTTTTTAATTTTTTTTTGATTAAGATTATGCCAAAGACTTAATTTGTTTTTCGCTAACACTTTCCATGGAAATTTTTCACCTGGATCTTTTTTTCTTCCAGGAGATATATCAGAATGACCAAGAATATATTCTTTTTTAATTTTATATTTTTTTATCAAAATATTAAGTAATTTTTGAAGTGAAAATATTTGTTTTTTTGAAAATCTTTTATAACCATGTTGATGGCCTGGATTGGTTATCTCAATACCTATTGAATTTTTGTTTAAAGATTTAAAATGTTTCCAGCTTGAGACACCAGCATGCCAAGCTTCATAAAGATCTGGAACTAAATTTGTTATTTCACCATTTCTTTTAATTAAATAATGCGAGCTGACTTTTGATTTTGGGTCTTGTAGCCTTTTAATTGCAGCAGACTCTTTTTTCATACCTGTGTAATGAATTATTATAAATTTAATTCTGTTTTTTTCCCTTTTGGTTAAATTAAAATTAGGAGAATAACTTGTGGCCATTTTTAAGCCTATTTTTTGATGCATTTTTATATTTAATTAATACTTAATTTACTTTATGGTCAAATATAATATAAATTCTTTATGATAAAAAAATTGTTAATTATTATATTTACAACCCTTGCGCTAACTCTGAATGTCAACGCTGGATCTGATGGAGAATTATTATTAAAAAAAAATGATCCAACAGAAGTAAGAGATTGCTTTGAGAAAATTAATAGGGTGACTTTTGCATTTAATCAAACTTTAGATGGAGTGATTTTCAAACCTGTTGCATCGTTATACAGAAAACTACCTTCCCCAGCTAAGACTGGAGTTAGTAATTCTTTAGAAAATATTTCCCATTTATTGACAATACCAAACAATGTTTTGCAAGGGGATTTCAAACAAGCTGGAATTAACACTGGAAGATTTATTATAAATACAACATTAGGTGTTTTGGGAATTTTTGATGTTGCTCAATATTTAGGTCTAACTAATTATGAAAAAGAGGATTATGGTCAATCTTTAGCAAAGTTAGGGGTTGGTCCAGGATGTTACATTGTTTTACCAGTTTTAGGTCCAAGTACTGCAAGAGATACTTTAGCATCAACATTTAATTTCTTAGGAGGTGATCCTTGGTACAATGTAACGATAAACAATGATACTCAATATTTTAAAAATTCAGATTATTTTTATACGAAAGGAGCTTCGGGTGTCGATTTTAGGGCTAAAAACTACGACTCGATAGAAAATTTAGAGAAAAATTCATTAGACTTTTACGCCTCAGTTAAAAGTCTATACTTACAAGACAGACAACAAAAAATTCTTAACTCAAGGAAAATAATCAACACCCAAGATGATAGCGATTGGGAAGAGATAACCCAATAATAATTTAAAAAAATGAAAACCAAAAAAATTATTTTAATAATTTTTTTTTATTTTTTAACATTAAGCAACTCCTTTGCACTTGAGGCAGATGTATTTGTTCAATCAACAGTCAATAGAGCCTCAAAAATACTTTCAGAAAATATATCTAAAGACGAAAAAATTAATAAACTCAAAATAATTGCTCAAGAAACAGTTGATATTAAAGGAATTGCTTTTTACACACTTGGATCCATCAGAAAAAGCTTAAATGATAATCAAAAAGAAAAGTACTCAAAATTATTTAGAGAATATTTTCTTAAAAGCTTCTCTAGTAGATTATCCGAATATACAAATCCTGAAATAGATGTTTTATCAAAGGAAGTTTTGAGTGATAATTACACAATTGTGAATAGTCTTTTAAAAGGTACAGCAGAGAGACCAGAAGTCAAAATTGATTGGAGAGTTTATACTAAAAATCCAGAAAACCCTTTAATTAGAGATTTAATTATTGAGGGTTTAAGTTTAGCTAGAACTCAAAAAGAGGAATTTGCCTCGATCTTGAGTTCAAATAATAATGATATTAATTTTTTATTTAAAACCCTAGAAGAATTCTCTAAAAATTGAAAATTTGATTTGGTGGGCCCGCCAGGACTCGAACCTGGGACCAATACATTATGAGTGTACTGCTCTAACCAACTGAGCTACAGGCCCTTAATAAATCTAGGTTCTATACTATAAAAAAAGTTAATCAAGCTTCAATGTTTTTTTTCATACTCTATCTTCTTTTTATTTTGTTCTTGCCTCAATACAGAAAACATCCTCAATGCAATTATCCAAGAAATTAGAATCAAGAACAATGAGACTAAAAAATTTGAAAAAATAAATAGATTATAAAAGCCATGTAAAACAAACGGTATTGCAAAAGCAAAAAGTAAATTATTCCCTTTTTTTTCGAATACATATTTCATAAAAAAATATCCCATAAAAACCCCAAATACTGCATGAGCTGGAATTGCAGAGAAAGACCTTACTATTGCGAGTGACATGGAAGAAGTTTGAAAATAATCAGCTAATAAGTAGACATAATAAAAATTTTCTAGTGTTGCAAAACCTAGCGAAACTGTTACCCCGTAAACAACTCCATCAATAGGCTCATTAAAGTCTTTCATCCTGTAAACAAAAAAATATAAAATTGACAATTTTAACCCTTCTTCAACGGGCGCAGCAGTTAAAAATGAACTTATTAGTCCTTCAGTGACTCTAAAATTATTGAACCAAAATACATTAAGGTAGGAATTTAAAAAATATGCCGGGATAGTAATTAAAATTCCGTAAATAAAAACTTTTAAAATTTCACCTTTGGGTTCTCTAAATTTATCTGAATAAACAAAATATAAAATGATTAAGATAGATGGTAAAATTGTTACTAAAAGAAGTGTCATTTGTTTTTATTAATAACCTAGGACTAATGAGGATAAATTAATAGTTTTTTTTGCTTTGTTTTATAATTTTAATCAATAAACAAATATTTTTTGGTGGGCCGTGTTGGTTACGCTCCAACTACCCCTGCAATGTCAATGCAGTACTCTACTATTGAGCTAACGGCCCAAGCAGTATTAGCTTTCTAAAAAACTTTTTAATTGCTTAGATCTACTTGGATGTTTAAGTTTTCTCAGAGCTTTTGCCTCAATTTGTCGAATTCTTTCTCTTGTGACAGAAAATTGTAAGCCAACTTCCTCCAAAGTATGATCGGTGTTCATTCCAACACCAAATCTCATTCTCAAAACTCTTTCCTCTCTTGGTGTTAAAGTGGATAAGATCTTTGTTGTTGCTTCGCCTAAGTTAGATTTAATAGCTTGTTCAAGTGGAGCAAGAGCTTTTGTATCTTCAATAAAATCTCCCAGACTGCTATCTTCTTCATCACCGACAGGTTTTTCTAATGAAACAGGTTCTTTAGAAATTTTTAAAACTTTTCTAACTTTATCCAAAGGCATTCTTAGTTTTTTGGCTAGTTCCTCTGGAGTAGCTTCTCTGCCAAATTCACTTAAAATAAGTCTTTGAGTTCTAACAATTTTATTAATAGTTTCAATCATGTGAACTGGAATTCTTATTGTTCTAGCTTGGTCAGCGATGGATCTTGTTATGGCCTGTCTAATCCACCAAGTAGCATATGTAGAAAACTTATAACCTCTTCTGTACTCAAACTTATCAACTGCTTTCATTAATCCAATATTTCCCTCTTGAATTAAATCTAAAAATTGTAATCCTCTATTTGTATATTTCTTTGCAATTGAGATAACTAATCTTAAATTTGCCTCGACCATTTCTTTTTTTGCTATTCTCGATTCTTTTTCACCTTTTTGTACTCTGCTTACAAGTTTTTTAAAATCTGTAACAGACATCCCCATTTTATTACTAAATTCAATTAACCTTTCCCTAATGTCTTTAAATTTTTCTTTATTTTTTGAAAAGAACTGCTTCCAAGTTAAGTTAGTATCTAAAAATTTTTTAAGGTTTGGGTTAATTTCATTTCCAACATAAAATTTTAAAAATTCATTTCTTGGAATTTTATGATCCATAGCTAAACGCATAAGATTTCCCTCTAAAGAAATTATTTTTTTATTTTCCACGTAATGTTTTTGCACTAATCCCTCTAAAACAGATGGGGATAATTGGAGAGATTTAATATCCTCTAAAATTTCTTTTACAATTTTTTCATAACTTTTTTCTTTTGCGGGAGAAAATATTTTTGAGTTTAGAATACAATCCAATTTTTCTTTTTGGTATTTTATTAATTTATTATAGTCCTTTGTTAAGTTGTGAACAGTTTTTAGAACCTTTGGTTTAATTTCAGTTTCCATTGCAGCTAATGTGGGGTTAAAATCTTCATCGCTATCTTCACCTGAATTCTCATCACTATCAACTTCTCCCGAATTTTTTTGTTTCGCACTTGGACCTGTTGATTCATCCTCCATATAATTTGTGTCAATATCAATAATTTCTCTAACCAATATCTCATCTTTCTGAAGTTTTTCATTCCACTCAAAGAATTGTTGAGCAGTTATTGGGCTTTGAGATAATGCAATTAACATTACATCCTTTCCAGCCTCAATTCTTTTTGCAATAGCAATTTCACCTTCTCTAGATAAAAGTTCAACTCCACCCATTTCACGAAGATACATTCGAATAGGGTCATCGCTTTTTTCAATAGTTTTTCCTTCTTCTTTTGAGGAACCTTCTTTTTTTCTTAAAACTTTAAAATCAGATTTTTTTTCAACTAAAGAAATTTTTTCATCTAAAATATGGATAAAAGCTTGAGCTAAATTGTTGTCAGAAAGGTTCCTTTTTCCAAGTGACTTACTTAATTCCTCATAAGTGATAAATCCCCTGTGGGTCCCACGTCCCATTAAACGAGCAAATGATTTTGTAATTATTCTTTCCACACTAATATATTTGAAGGGATGTATATAATAGCAAATTCAAAAAAATCCATTACTAATTTATGAGTATTAATTGATATTTTGCTTTTTTTTTAACTCTTTTAGCTCATTAAAAGTTGTCTCACTCAAATCTTTTGAGAACTTCGATTCTAATTCTTGTATCCTAAATTCTAAATTATAATTATTTAAATCACGAGCAATGTCCTCTAATAATTCAATAATTTCATGTTCCTTATTAGATTTCTTCTGTAAGATGTGTTTTATAGGAGCAAATTTTGTAATTTTATCAATTAATTGAGTATCAATATCTAAATGATCAATAGTCAAATTATTTTCTAGGTTTAATTTGAATACAATTTTTTCAAAAATTTGTTTATTTACCTCAGAAAATAATTTTATATCTTTTAGTAAGTGAATGTGATCCCGCATCAAATCTAAGTTATTAACAACTAGATAAATTAATGAAAATTCTTTTAATTCTACGCCTGATAATGATTGACTTTCATTAAAATGTTTTTTGGTCTTGTCTAAAGATCTAGTTTTTTTTGTATGAAAGTTTTTTCGATTTTGGTTTGTATATGGAGTTAACCCAGAAATTTTTTCTATAAAATATTCTAAAACGTATTTTTTTATATAATTATCTTTTATTGTATTAGCTATAGATCTAAGTTTTTTTTCAAAAATTGCCATAGAGGAAGGGTTATTTTGGGTATTTTTTTTATAATGATTAAATATAAATTTATGTATTGAAACTTTGTTTTGTTTTGAGTAATCGAAAAAATAATCTTTACCATTTTTATTCACAAAACTATCTGGATCTTCTTGATCTGGTAAAAATAAAAATGATATTTGTTTTTCAGGTTTCATATCTTTTATGGAATTTTCTGCGGCCCTTAAAGCTGCCTTGTAACCACTCTCATCACCATCAAAACAAATAACAATATCATTAAAAAACTGATTAAGAGTAAATATCTGTTTATCTGTTAGAGAGGTACCTAAATTAGCGACAACATTTTCTATTCCGTTTTTACTTAAACCGACCACATCCATATAGCCCTCAACTAGAAAAATTTTGTCAAAACTATTAGACAATTTTCTTGCTAAATCTAAATTGTATAAGTTGGATCCTTTTTTGAAAAATAATGTTTCTGGGGAATTTACATACTTCGCAAGAAAATCACTTTTTTCAATTATTCTCCCCCCCAAAGCAATTGGTTGTCCTGAAATATTATTGATCGGAAAAATTAATCTTCCTTTAAATCTTTCAACATAAATATTTTTCTTTTCATCTAAATAAAACAATCCTGTTTCTAGCAAATCATCAATTTGATAATTTTTTTGAAATTCTTCAAATAAATTTGGATTTTTTTCTACAAAACCAATTTTAAATTTTTTAACTTGATCTTTATCAAGTGACCTTTTTTTAAGATAATCTCTTGCTTTAGAATATTTTTCATTCTTCAAAAGTTGATTATGATAAAAGTCCACGTACTCTAAGAAAATAGATGAATATATTTTCCACTTTTTTTCTCTTTCTTCATCTTGTTTTGAAAAAATATAGGGTTGCATACCAGCTAAATTTGCCAAGTGCTTTACAGCCTCACCAAATTTAAAATTTTGAGTTTTCATTACAAAGTCAAAGATATTTCCATGCTCGGATGTTGCAAAACAATGATAAAATTCTTTTTCATCATTTACAGTAAAGGATGGGGTTTTTTCATTTTTAAATGGTGAGAGTCCAACATATTCTTTACCTCTTTTTTTCAAACTGACATATTTCGAAACCACTGTTGACACTTTTAATCTTGTTTTAATTTCCTCTAAATATTCTTTTGGGTATTTCATGACTACTTATTAAGTAATTGTTTAATTAGCGCTCCTGCTTTGGAGAAATCAATCTCATCAGCACGTTGTTTTTTTAATTCTCCCATAACTTTACCCATATCTTTTACTGAACTAGCACCTACTTTAGATATTATCTCTTCACATATTTTTTTTGTATCTTCCTCATTTAATTGTTTTGGTAAAAAACTTGATAAAATATCATATTCATTCTGCTCAACTTCCAAAAGATCAGACCGATTATTTTTTTTGTAAATTTCAATTGATTCGGCTCTTTGTTTCATCATCTTTCTAAATAATTTTTTTATATCGTCATCATCAGTCTCTTTTTTATTTGGACCAGATCTATTTAAGATATCCAAATCCTTGATAGAGGATAGAATTAACCTGTAAGTTGAGATTTTAGTTTTATCTTTTGATTTAAGCGACTTTTTATATTCAGTTTCTATGGTCTCTTTTAAGGACATAATTTTTAATCTACTTTAAAGAAAAAATTCTTCAAAAGAAAAATTGTTTTTTTACAATTTTATAATACATCTCTGTTGCGATAATAAACCTTTTATTGTATTAACCTTTAACTCATGAGTTGTAATTGATCAAAAAAGCAAAAAATAGTAACTCAAAAATTTCTCAAACTCATACAGGTATTTTAGTTCTAGAAAATAAGAAAGTTTTTAAAGGTATTGGAATTGGTTATGAAGGGGTTGCAACTGGAGAGGTGTGCTTTAATACGTCATTAACTGGCTATCAAGAGATCATATCTGACCCCTCTTATGCAGGTCAAATTATTAATTTTACTTTTCCTCACATTGGAAATGTTGGAACAAATCATGAGGATCATGAGTCAGATAAAATCTGGACCAGAGGAGTAATTTTTAATTCTGAAATAACTAATCCCTCAAATTATAGATCATTTTTACATTTAGATTATTGGCTTAAAAAAAACAAAATTATTGGTATCACTGGATTAGATACTAGAAACCTTACAAATTTCATTAGAGATAAAGGGGCCCCTAAAGGTACCATTTGTTATTCAAATAAAGGAAAATTCAGTATTAACAAACTCACAAATACAACAATAAAATGGAGTGGTTTAAAAAATTTAGATCTTGCCGAGGCCGTATCCACCAGAAAAAATTATATTTGGAAGGGGCTTAAAACTTGGAAAAAAGAAACTGGTTTTGAGAAAAATAAAAAAAAGTCTTTGCATGTTGTTGCAATTGACTATGGAATAAAAAAAAATATTTTAAGATATTTTTCGAACTTTAATTGTAAAGTTACTGTTGTTCCGTGCAAGACTTCTGCAGAAAAAATATTGAGTCTTAAACCAAATGGAATTTTTTTATCTAATGGGCCTGGAGATCCAGCAGCAACTGGCAAATATGCAATCAATATTATCAAAGAGCTTATTAAAAAAAATTTACCAATATTTGGTATTTGTTTAGGTCATCAAATTCTTGCACTGGCCCTTGGGGGTAAAACAAAAAAAATGAAATTAGGTCATAGAGGAGCAAATCATCCAGTAAAAAATTTAATTCATGATAATGTTGAAATCACTAGTCAAAATCATGGTTTTGAAGTAGTTAAAGAAACATTGCCAAAAAATATTAAGGTTACTCATAAGTCTTTATTCGATGGTAGTATTGAAGGAATAAGGTTAAAAAATAAACCAGTATTTTCTGTTCAATATCATCCGGAGTCCAATCCTGGGCCACAAGATAGTGTTTATTTATTTCAAGAATTTATTCATAACATAAAAAGAAATGCCAAAAAGAAAAGACATTAAAAAAATATTAGTTGTTGGAGCTGGCCCAATCATCATCGGACAAGCATGTGAATTTGATTATTCAGGAACACAAGCTTGCAAAGCTCTTAAGGATGAGGGTTTTAAAGTAATTTTGATAAATTCAAATCCTGCTACCATAATGACAGATCCAGATGTTGCAGACAAAACCTATGTTGAACCAATAACTTTAGATGTTTTAGAAAAAATTCTTAAAAAAGAAAGACCTGATGCAATTCTTCCTACAATGGGTGGTCAAACTGCACTTAATCTTGCAATGGATGCTGAAAAAAAAGGGATTTTGAAAAAATATAAAATTGAACTTATTGGAGCAAATTCAAAGGCAATTTCAAACGCTGAAGACAGAAAAAAGTTTAGAAAAAATATGATAGAAATTGGTTTAGATTTACCTAAATCTGAAATCGTAAACAAAAATAATCAAGCTACCAGAGTTCTAAAAAAAATTGGTTTGCCCGCAATCATAAGACCTGCTTTCACACTTGGTGGGCTTGGTGGAGGCATAGCAAAAACAAAGAGGGACTATCTTAAAATTGTAAAAAACGGACTACATGAGTCACCTGTTAGCCAAGTTTTGGTTGAAGAATGCTTAGAGGGCTGGAAAGAATTCGAGATGGAAGTCGTTAGAGATAAGAAGGATAATTGTATCATTATTTGTTCCATTGAAAATATTGATCCAATGGGAATACACACGGGTGACTCTGTAACAGTTGCGCCAGCACTTACTCTTACAGATAAAGAATACCAGGTTATGAGAAATGCGTCTATCGCATGTTTAAGAAAGATTGGAGTTGAGACAGGTGGATCTAATGTTCAATTCGCAATTAATCCTAAAAATGGTCGAATGGTTATAATTGAGATGAACCCACGTGTATCAAGATCATCAGCTTTGGCATCTAAAGCAACTGGATTTCCAATTGCAAAAGTAGCAGCAAAATTAGCTGTCGGATATACTTTAGATGAACTCAAAAATGAAATCACCAAAGTTACTCCAGCATCATTTGAACCAAGTATCGATTATATAGTAACTAAAATACCAAGATTTACTTTTGAAAAATTTTCAACCTCTCCAGCCACTCTTGGTACTTCAATGAAATCTGTTGGTGAGGCTATGGCCATAGGGAGAAATTTTAAAGAGTCTCTTCAAAAAGCTTTGATATCATTGGAAACTGGTTTCTCGGGTCTTGATAGAATATTTAATTTATCAAAACGACAAATTGAAAAAAAACTAAAAGAAAATATTCCAAACAAAATTTTACTAGTTGCTGAAGGATTTAGAAAAAAAATTAGTTTAGATAGGATTTTTAAATTATCTAAAATTGACCCATGGTTTCTAAACCAAATTAAAGAAATTGTTGATTGTGAAATAAATTTAAAAAGAAAAGGATTACCAAGAAATTTTACAGAATTTAATAGGATTAAATCTATAGGTTTCTCAGATAAAAAATTATCGGAATTAACAAATCTTTCTGAGGAAGTTGTTAGAAAAAAAAGAATAGCACTAAAAATATTACCTGTTTATAAAAAAGTTGACACTTGTGCTGCTGAATTTAAATCTTTCACTCCATACATGTACTCAACTTATCAAAGAAACTTTTCAATAGTTTCAGAATGCGAAGCAGAGCCGACTAGTAAAAAAAAGATAATTATTCTAGGAGGTGGACCGAATAGAATTGGTCAAGGAATAGAATTTGATTATTGTTGCTGTCAAGCAAGCTTTTCTTTAAAAGACGCTGGTTTCGAAACAATTATGATAAACTGTAATCCTGAGACAGTCTCTACCGATTACGATACTAGTGATCGACTTTATTTTGAACCCTTAAAAGAAGAATTCGTTTTTAATATCATCAAAAAGGAACAAATGAATGGGAACTTAATTGGTATAATTGCCCAGTTTGGAGGACAAACACCAATTAAACTTGCTAAATTTTTACATCAAAACAAATTACCTATTTTAGGAACTCAATACAGCTCTATAGATTTAGCAGAGGATAGAGATAGATTTAGAAATTTATTAAATAAATTAAAATTAAAACAAGCAAGAAGTGGAATTGCTAAAACTTATAATGAAGCGATCAAGATTGCTGATAAAATTGGATTACCTTTAATGGTAAGACCTTCATATGTTTTAGGTGGAAGAGCAATGGAAATAGTTTATGAAAAAGGTCAATTAAGAAATTTTATTGAGGAAGCATTTAATGCTGCAGAGAAAAATCCAATTTTAATTGACAAATTTATTGATCATGCAATGGAAGTAGATGTTGATGCAATATCTGATGGTAAAGAGGTATATGTAGCAGGTATTATGCAGCATATTGAGGAAGCTGGTATTCATTCTGGGGACTCTGCTTGTAGTTTGCCTCCAATATCAATTAAGCCATTTTTAGTTAAGGAAATTGAAAATCAAACTAAAAAACTAGCGTTAGCTTTAAAAGTCAAAGGTTTTATGAATATCCAATTTGCAATAAAAAAAGATGAAATTTATGTGATTGAAGTAAATCCTCGAGCTAGTAGAACTGTGCCCTTTGTATCTAAAGCAAAAGGTTTGCCATTAGCAAAAATTGCATCAAGAGTAATGGCTGGAGAGAAATTATTGAGATTCAATTTAAAGGAAAAATCAAAAGGAATGTATGCAGTTAAAGAAGCAGTATTTCCTTTTAACAAATTTCCAAATAGCGACTTACTTCTTGGTCCAGAAATGAAATCAACAGGTGAAGTAATGGGGTTTGATAAAAACTTTGGTATGGCATTTGCAAAAAGTCAAATTGCTGCTGCTAATTCACTTCCAAAAAACGGTCTTGCATTTATATCTTTGAAAAACTCTCATAAGGATGAGGGGATAGGTCTGGCTAAAGATTTAATTAAATTAAATTTTAAGCTAAGTGCAACAAAAGGCACTGCAGAGTACATTCGAAAACATGGAATGAAATGTAAAATTATAAATAAAGTCAGCAGTGGAACACCTCACATAGTAGATGTTTTAGATTCAAAGAGAATAGCACTTGTAATCAATACAGGTGGAGGAAATAGTGAGCATCGAATAAACGATGCTATTGCACTAAGAAGAGCAACTTTAAAAAATAAAGTTCCATATTGTACAAATATGTCAACTGCTCAAGCATGTTTGGAGGCAATAAAATCTCTTAAAACAAAAAAACTTGATGTCATCGCACTTCAAGAACTGAAATAATAATACAATTAAAAGTTGTATAATTTTTTTTTCTTATGAATAATTGCCCAAAATGAATAATCGTTAGGTTGTATTCACCAAATTTATTTTTTAAAATTTACTCATATGAGTTCAGAAGTTCGTCAATATATTATTGAAGACGCATCTAAAGAAAGTGAAATTTTTAGTGCTCAACTATTAAAACTTCCTATCAAAAAAAAAATTTTTAAATCAAAGACCACTAATCTAGATAAATGTGCCTATTGGAAACTTTATGACAAAACAAATATTCATGAGGATGGTGACCAGTTGAAAGCAGTAACGGGGATTTGTTTAGCATTAGCCGTATTTAGTTTTATTGGTTTATATTCGAGTTTATTAAATTAATTACTCAACTTTCCAATCAGTGGGGAAAGTGACATAATTTACCTGAATACATCTTCTTTCCTTAATAATCTTCTTCTTTTCCATACCATGCCAAGTATTAGGTCCGCTAGTAAATAAATATCCATAATTATGTTTGTAAGGAATTGTTTTAATCTTTTCTAACTTTTCATTATAAAAATCAGTACCCAGATCCTCCGACTCTTTTGCATTATTAACAAAAATTAAACCTGACATTAATTTTTCTTTAATATCACAATGCGGTTTAAGCCAAAAACCTTCACGATCACATATAATTTCAACTCTAACATATGAATTAGATAAATCTTTATCAATCATTTTTGAAATTGCGTTACAAGTTTCCTTTGATTGAAGCTCAGAAATAAATTTTACCAAATTTGGAAATTGTGAAGCATTTTCTTTTGTGACAAAACATCTAAACTTAATTGCTTTTCCCCCAGATGCTATTCCTTCTCTAAATCCTGCCGCACCACCATCGATGGCTCTTGTTCCATCATAATTAAGATTATGTTTACTGATGTCAGGGATGTCTGCATTCTCAATTTCTTTAATTGCTTCATCGCTTAAGGCATTATCATATTCCCAATGATTAAAAGGAGATTCATATTTTTTTGAGTTATTTAAAATCGAATTAAGAAAAGTCATAATTTTGAAATCTTTTTTCTATATAACCTGCTATTCTATCAGTTTCATTAAGTTTTTTATAATCCCAACTTTCAACAGAAGAGTCTAGATTTCTTATAATATCTAAAGATTTGAACAACTCAAAAAATTTTTTGAAGCGATAATTGTTCTTAATAGCTGGCATATCAGCTACATATATAGGTTTACCTGTTATTGCAGCTTCGGATATCATGGACGTTGAGTCACAAGTTATCACTATATGGTCTGCTAACTTAAGTGATGATAAATAAGCTTTTTTATCAACATCTGAAATAATGATTTGATCCCCATTATAAAAATCTTTAGCTTTATCAATAATTCTTTGAGGTGTTCTCATTGAGGGAATAAAAATTAATTGATAACCATTATCAAGAAAATTTTTTTGGATTTTATGGAAAATTTCTTCAATTAAATTATCCCTAAAATTGTAATATTTATTCGGACCACCAACAACAAGTACAACTACTTTTTCTTTTTGAATTTTTGGTTTTAAATAATTCAAATTTTCATCTAATTCGCTTTCTCGTAGATAGTGAATGGCCCCTTTAGTTGATAAAACGTTTTCACCTTTTAGATCATCATGTTCTGGAGCAATTACAAAATCGAAATTATTTAAGGATACCTTCGGATCTTGGATATGAATATTCATGATTTTATTCCCAAACTTTTTTTTTAAAAAAATTGAGGGAATTACACTTTTTCTACCACAAGAGATCACAACATTAAATTTTTCTAAAATATCATTTTTAAAAACAAACCTTTTAATTGGCGTAATTTTTGGGGGGATCATTTTCCAAAAATTATTCAGTTCAATTTTCTCGTGTATAAAATCTAAACCTAAAGCTTTAGCAAGTCCTTCAACTTGGCTAATCATGCCATGCATGCCCTCGGTCAATAATAAACCTTTTAATTTAGTCATTAATCACTATATAGCTTTCATATGAGTCAAAATCCAACTAAACACACAAAAGTGTTAATAATTGGGTCTGGTCCAGCTGGATATACAGCAGCTGTTTACGCGGCAAGAGCAATGTTAAATCCAATTTTAGTTTATGGTTCAGAGCCAGGTGGACAATTAACTACAACAACGGATGTTGAAAATTTTCCAGGGTTTGCTGATGTTATTCAGGGTCCTTGGCTTATGGATCAAATGAAAGAGCAAGCAAAAGCAGTTGGAACAGAAATGATTGAAGATCACATAAGTTCTGTCGATTTAAAAAAAACACCTTTTGAAGCTATCGGTGATACTGGTCAAAAATACACTGCTGATAGCATTATAATTTCAACAGGTGCACAAGCAAGATGGTTAAATTTAAAATCAGAGCAAGAGTTCAGAGGTTTTGGAGTATCCGCATGCGCAACATGTGATGGTTTTTTCTTTAAAGACAAAGAAGTAGCTGTCGTTGGAGGAGGTAATGCAGCTGTTGAGGAAGCGATGTTTCTTACGAAATTTGCATCAAAAGTAAAATTAATTCACAGAAGAGATAATCTAAGAGCTGAAAAAATGCTTCAAAAAAAACTTATGGAGAATAAAAAAATTGAAATTATTTGGGATAGTGTTGTTGAAGACGTTATTGGTGATAAAGATCCAAAAAATGTTAAAGGAATTAAAATCAAGAATGTTAAAACAAATAAAATTGACGAAATTAAATTAGATGGTGTCTTCATCGCAATTGGACATGATCCAGCTACACAATTATTTAAAAATCAATTAAGCATGGATAAAGAGGGGTATTTAATAACAAAACCAGATTCAACGGAGACTAATGTACCAGGCGTTTATGCGGCTGGAGATGTAAAAGATAAAACATTCAGACAGGCAGTGACTGCTGCTGGTATGGGTTGTATGGCGGCACTAGAGGCTGAAAAGTTTTTATCACATTAAAGTGAAAAATAACCTTCATGTATTTTTAGGAGCAACAGTTGCTGATGCAGCTGCAAGACCATTACATTGGGTATACAATCAAAAAAAACTTAATTCCTATATTAAGGGTAAAAAAGACTTTACTTTTTTAAAAAAAAATAAAAGTCCTTTCTACAATATAAAAACTGGGAAAGTATCAGGTTATAATGAAATTGGACAAGTTATGTTTCAAACACTTCTAGAAAATTATGAAGATATAGAGAAAGAATTTAAAAAAAATATTCTGAAGAATTTTGGTCCTGGAAGCAAATATTGGAAAAATTTAAATCTCAGATCAAAATATAAAAAAGTAAAAGATTGGCGTGGTATAATCAAAGGACCATGGATACACCAAAATATTATAGAAACTGTAAAAAATATTAAATCAAATAAGAAAATTTCGGGTGGTGTAAAAGTTAATGAGTCTGATGGGTTTTGTGCTGCACTTCCATACTTTCTTTATGGTTATGATTTCAAAAGTCTAGAAAAAATCATAAGAATTGTGACTGCTTCAAAAATTAGTTTAAAATATGCATTAACTAAATTTTATTTAATTGATTTTGCTCTTAAAGGAGCCAAAGATCCAATTCATGAATTTACTAAAAGATTTAAAAAAAACACATCATTTAGAGTTATTGTTAATGATATTAAAAAAATAAAAAGATTAAATTCAAAATTTCATCCTATCATTATTAAAAAGCTTGGTATGGCATGTAGTTATCCAGGAACTTTTAATAGTTCAATATATACAATAATTAATTCAAGAAATTATAAAGAAGCTATATTAAAAACAATAAAGGCAGGTGGCTGCAATTGCTCTAGAGCAAATTTTACTGGAGCATACTTCGCTGCATTAAAAGGATTAAATTCAATTCCAAATTCTTGGATAAAAAAAACAATTCCAGCAAAAAAGATTTTAAGTCAAAAATAATTATTTATTCAATCCTTCACAGAAAGATTTAATTCTCAACATAGCTTTTTTTAAATTATTCATTGACGTAGCATATGAAATTCTAAAATAACCATCTAAGCCAAAAGCTGATCCTTGAACGACAGCAACATTCTCTTTTTCAAGTAATTTTTGAACAAAATGAGAGTCTGTTTTTAATTTTGTTTTTTTATTTAATAATCCTTTACAACTTGGGAACACGTAAAATGCACCATTAGGGGTCAAACAATTAATTCCTTTTATATTATTAAGACTTTTAACAACAAAATTTCTTCTCTCTTTGAATGCTTTTGCTCTAGTTTTTATAAAACCCTGCTTTCCATTTAATGCCTCAACTGCTGCAGCCTGACTTATTGATGATGGATTTGAAGTAGATTGGGATTGAATTTTTCCAATCGCTTTAATTATTTCTTTAGGACCAGCAGCATAACCTATTCTCCATCCCGTCATTGCGTATGATTTACTTACTCCATTCATGGTAAGTGTTCTATCTTTCAATTTTGAAACTTGAGCTATCGTGAAAAAATTAAAGTTGTCATATCTAACATGCTCATAAATATCGTCACTTAAAATAAAAATTTTCTTATTTCGAATTAAAATCTTAGCTAAATCATAAATTTCTTTTTTTGAATACCCTGCTCCTGTTGGATTAGATGGAGAATTAAGAATTATCCATTTAGTTTTTTTAGATATTGCTTTTTTTAATTTTTTTGGAGTTAATTTAAAGCCCTCTGCTGCTGTACATTTTACTATTTTTGGTTTTCCGCCAGCTAATAAAACCATATCAGGGTATGATACCCAAAAAGGTGCTGGTATAATTACTTCGTCACCTTTATTTAGAGTTGCCATAAAAGCATTATAAAGAACTTGTTTACCACCTGTGCCAACAGTTATTTGATCTAAAGAGTAGTTCAGTTTATTTTCTCTTTTGAATTTTTTGATGATAGCCTTTTTAAGTTCAGGCGTGCCATCAACAGCAGTGTACTTCGTGTCTCCCCTTTTGATAGCTTTGATCGCTGCATTTTTTATATTTACCGGAGTATCAAAATCTGGCTCCCCAGCACCAAGACCAATTACATCTTTTCCGGCTGCTCTTAATTCTCTTGCTTTCTGAGTAACGGCAATTGTTGGGGATGGCTTAATTCTTTTTAGACTATCTGATATTATGCTCATTGAAATAAAAATTAATTCTACTACGTTCTTTAATATATGGAAAATACATATCAAGATTTAATTACGGATATTCAGAGTAAAAACCCGAAAATCAGTGGAAAACTTGAAGGTGGTAAAAAATTTAAAATTAAATCTGATTTTAAACCTGCAGGCGATCAACCCGATGCAATTAAAAAATTAGTAAATGGTGCGAATAGAGAGGAATTTAATCAAGTATTACTCGGGGTTACCGGTTCGGGTAAAACTTTTACAATGGCCAAAGTAATTGAGGCCACTAACAGACCAGCATTAATTTTAGCTCCTAATAAAACACTTGCTGCACAGCTGTACGGTGAAATGAAAACATTCTTTCCTGACAATGCCGTAGAATATTTTGTATCTTATTATGATTACTATACTCCAGAAGCTTACGTTCCTAGATCAGATACATACATTGAAAAAGAAGCATCGATAAATGAGCAGATAGATAGAATGAGGCATTCCGCAACAAGATCTCTTTTGGAGAGAGATGATGTTTTAATTGTAGCCAGTGTATCATGTATTTATGGGCTGGGTTCCGTTGAAGCTTATAGTAAGATGACTTTAACACTTCAAAAAAATTATGATTACAACAGAGAACAAATTATTAAGTCTTTAGTTGCATTACAATATAAAAGAAATGATCAAAATTTTTATAGAGGTACCTTTAGAGCTCGGGGTGAATATCTAGAAATTTTTCCATCTCATTTAGAGGATCGAGCATGGAGATTGAGCTTATTTGGAGATAAACTTGAACAAATTGAAGAATTTGATCCATTAACTGGAGATAAAGTTAGGGACTTAAGCCTCGTAAAGGTCTACGCTAATAGTCATTATATCACTCCAAAACCCACCATTGAACAAGCGATAATAAATATAAAAAAAGAATTAGATATAACTCTTAAAAAACATAAATCTGAAAATAAATTATTAGAGGCACAAAGATTAGAGGAAAGAACCAAATTTGACTTAGAAATGATTGAAGCAACGGGCTCGTGCGCGGGAATAGAAAATTATTCTAGATTTTTATCAGGGAGAAAACCAGGTGAACCACCTCCTACATTATTTGAGTACTTTCCAGACAACACTTTAATTTTTGTCGATGAGTGTCATGTAACTGTTCCACAACTTAATGGAATGTATAAAGGAGATAGATCAAGAAAAAGCACTTTAGCGGAATATGGTTTTAGACTTCCATCATGTATGGACAATAGGCCTCTTAAATTTGAGGAATGGGATTTAATGAGAACACAAACAGTATTTGTTTCTGCAACACCAGGACCTTGGGAATTAGAACAAACGAAAGGTAAATTTATTGACCAAGTCATAAGACCAACAGGCTTGATTGATCCACCTGTAGAAATAAGACCTGCAAAAAACCAAGTTGATGATTTAATGCATGAGTGCAAAAAAGTGATTGAAAATAATCATAGAGTTTTAGTGACAACTCTTACAAAAAAGATGGCTGAAGATTTAACAGAGTATCTTCATGAAAATGGTGTAAAAGTAAGATATCTACATTCCGATATCGATACCCTTGAAAGAATTGAGATCATGAGAGATCTAAGAATGGGAGTTTTTGATGTTCTGGTAGGAATTAACTTATTAAGAGAAGGTTTAGATATTCCAGAATGTGCTTTAGTTGGAATTTTAGATGCAGATAAAGAAGGTTTTTTAAGATCAGAAACTTCATTAATTCAAACTATTGGTAGGGCCGCTAGAAACGTCGATGGCAAAGTAATTCTTTATGCAGATAAAGAAACTAAAAGTATAAAAAAAGCAATTCAAGAAACTGAAAGAAGAAGAAAAATTCAATTAGATTATAATAAAAAACATAAAATTGATGCGAAGACTGTAAAAAAAGAAATTAATGATATTTTGGAAAGTGTTTATGAAAAAGACTATGTTAAAATTAGCGAAGGCTCAAATGTTGGAGGAAATCTTAAAAAACATCTAAAAGCTTTAGACAAAAAAATGAAGGAAGCGGCGTCAAATCTAGAATTTGAAGAAGCAGCTAAAATTAGAGATGAGATTAGAAAACTAGAAAGTACAGAGCTAGAGATCACATTAAATCCAAAAATAAGACAATATGATGTAAAAAATAAACTTTATCCAAAAGGTAGATCGACAATGGGAATGCCAGGAACTAAGGTTACTAAAAAAAAAGATAAAAAATGGAAGCACAGAGGATAATAATTACTGGTGGAGCAACTAGAATAGGCGCTGCAATAGCTGAAAAATTATCAGGACCAAATAAACAAATTATAATTCATTATAATAAATCAAAGGCAAAAGCTGAAAATTTAAAAAAGAAACTTCAAAATTATGGGTCTAAAATTTATTTGGTAAAAGGAAATTTAAGTAAAGAAAAAGATGTTATGAAAATTATAAAGTTTGCTAAATCAAAATTAAAATATTTTGATTGTCTAATTAACAATGCATCTTTATTCGAAAATGATAAACTGGAAAACTTTAGTTCTAAAAGTTGGGAAAATCACATTTCTACAAATCTTAAAGCCCCTGCCCTTTTATCAAAAGAATTCTCAAAAAATATCAGGGGAAAAAATAACAATATTATTAACATTATTGATCAACGAGTATTTAAATTAACTCCATTTTTTTTTTCTTACACAATAAGTAAAACTGGTTTATACACTTTGACCAAAACTAGCGCTATGAGCCTCTCGCCAAATATAAGAGTTAATGGCATAGCACCAGGACCAACAATTAAAAATAAAAGACAATCTGAAAAACACTTTAAAAATCAATATTTAGCAACACCTCTCAAAAAACAAGTTGATGTAAAAGAGATTTGTGATGCAGTTGACTTTTTTATTAAAAACAGCTCTATTACTGGTCAAATTTTAGCTATAGATAGTGGTCAAAGTTTAAACTGGCAAACACCAGACATAATGAGAGGTAAAGAGTGAAAAAAAATAATCTTAAAATTGTAAAAATTGATAAGTCCAAAAGCTTATTTAATTATGAGAAAAAGATTCTTATTAATGAATTAATTTTGGATTTAAAACTTGGATACTATGATTATGAAAAAGAAAAACCTCAAAAAGTTAAGTTTAGCCTTGAAATTGACTATCAAGATAAAAAACCTTCAAATGACAAAGATATTAAATCTATTGTCAACTACAGCACAATTGTCAAATTAATTACAAAACTAGTAAAAAAGAAACATTATAATTTTTTAGAAACACTTGCAGAGTCTGTTTTTGATGAATTGTTTAAGGATAAAAGGATTGCAAAAATAATGCTCAAAATTGAAAAATTAGAAATTTTAAAACAATGCTCATCAGTTGGTATACAAATTACCAAAAAAAGAAGTCATGATAAGTTCTGAAATTGGAAAAGAAGTAATTAAAAAAGAACTACCATTAATACCTAAACTACCTGGTGTTTATCGCATGCTTAACGATAAAGGAGAAATTCTTTATGTTGGTAAAGCAAAAAATTTACCTAATAGACTTAAAAGTTATATTGCGGAAAAAAACCATATTATCAGAACAGAGAGAATGTTATCTCAAACAAAAAAACTTGAGATTACAACTACCTCGAATGAAAGTGAGGCTTTACTGCTTGAAGCCAACTTAATTAAAAAGCACAAACCAAAATTTAATATTTTACTTAGAGATGATAAATCTTTTCCTTTTATATTTATTGGTAATAAAGATGTCTGGCCTCAGATAAGACGACACAGAGGAAAAAAAACCAAGGAAGGTTTTTATTTTGGTCCATTTGCATCAGCTGGTTCAGCAAATTGGACTATAAAAATGATACAAAAAATTTTTCATTTAAGAGTATGCGATGATACAGTTTTCAAAAATCGAGAACGACCATGCATTCTTTATCAAATTAAAAGGTGTTCTGGACCTTGCGTTGGATATGTCGAAAAGGAAGACTATAAGAAAACTGTTGATGATGCGATAGAGTTCGTTTCAGGAAAATCAAGAAAAATTCAAAAAAGTCTTTCAGATCAGATGGAAAAAGCTAGTGAAGATTTAGATTTTGAGAAAGCTGTAATTTTGAGAGATAGAATAAAATCATTAAATATTATTCAATCTTCCCAAAGAATCAACGAAGCAAATTTAATCGAGGCCGATGTGATTGCAGGTTATAAAGAGTCTGGAAAAACTTGTATTCAGGTTTTTTTTTATCGTTCAAAACAAAATTGGGGTAATCAGGCATTTTTTCCAAAACATGACCCAGATGAAAGTCTAAGTAACATACTTAATTCTTTTGTTTCACAATTTTATGAAAATAAAAGTGTGCCTTCATCGATAATAATTTCCGAAGAAATAAAAGAAAAAAATCTAATTGAAAAAACTCTCTCTAAAAAAGAGGGTAAACAAGTAAACTTATCTGTTGCAAAAAAAGGGTCAAAACTAAAAGTTATCAATCAAGCAACCAAAAATGCAAAAGAAAGTTTAAATCGAAAACTTTATGAAAGTCAGAATAATAGAGAATTATTTGACTCAGTTGCGAGTAAATTTAATCTTGAGACAAATATAAATTTAGTAGAAGTTTATGATAATAGCCATATTCAAGGAACAAATAGTGTCGGGGCCTTAATTGCATTCGGTGAAGAAGGTTTTATTAAGAAAAGATATCGAAAATTTAACATTAAATCTAAAAAAAATGAACAAGATGATTATGGAATGATGCGAGAAGTATTGAACAGAAGGTTTAAAAGAGCAATTCAAGAAAAAGACAATTATCTCTCCTTTCCTGATTTAGTAATAGTTGACGGCGGAAAAGGTCAATATTCGGTTGCAAGAGACTCTTTAAATGAATTAGGACTTCACGAAATACCAATTATCGCGATTGCTAAGGGAAAATTTAGAAATAGTGGCAATGAAACTTTTTTTCATAATGGCAAAGAATATAAGTTCAATAAAAATGACCCTACTCTTTTCTTTCTTCAAAGAATAAGAGATGAGTCTCATCGTTTTGCAATTAGTGCTCATAGAGCAAAGAGAAAAAGAGGTATTAGTAAGTCTTTGTTAGACCAGATTGAGGGCATTGGATCTATCAGAAAAAGGGCTTTATTAAATCATTTTGGATCTGCTCGAGCAGTAGAGTCTGCAAGTCTAGATGAAATAAAATCAGTTGATGGTGTTGAGGAAAAAGTTGCAAAAAAGATATATAACTTCTTTCACGAATAGAGATTATGCTTAGAAAAATACCAAACATATTAACTGTCGGTAGAATTTTAATTGTACCCTTTTTTGTTTTAGCTTTCTATTTACCTGGATTTTATGGAGATCTAACCGCTTTAGTGTTATTTATAATTGCATCATTTACAGATTTTTTAGATGGAATGTTGGCTAGACTACTTGGAGAAGAGTCTAAATTGGGAGAATTATTAGATCCAATAGCTGACAAAATTATTGTAGCGGCAGCTCTAATTTTATTAGTTATGGATGGCACAATTAAAAATTATGAGGTTATTGCTGCAATTATAATTTTAACAAGAGAAATATTAATATCTGGTCTTAGAGAATTTTTAGCAAAAGGTAAAATTAAACTACCTGTCTCTAATCTAGCAAAATTAAAAACAGTTTTACAAATGGTCTCAATTGGTCTTTTACTTTCTGGAGATACAGGAAATAAAATTATCAATTTTCAAGACTATAATGCTCAAACTATTGGTATAATCTTATTATGGCTATCAGCAGCTTTGACTTTGTTTACAGGTTATGAGTATATACGAAAAGGAATAGACCACGCTATATCAGAAGACAATAAAGATTAGGCAGCTTTTTTCTTTTTAACCAAAGCTAGATAACTCTCATTTAGATCAATAATCAAATCGCAAACTTTAAATTGATACTTTGCAATAGTAGATACAGGAGTTACTTCAGCTGCAGTTCCTGTTAAAAAACATCCAACGAAATCTTTTAATTCCTCTGGTTTTATTTTTCTTTCGTGAACTTTGATATTTTTAGATTTTGCAATTTGAATTACAGTCCTTCGAGTAATTCCATCTAAAAAAGAATCTGGTATTGGAGTATGAAGCTCACCATTTTTATCTTTGAAAAAAATATTTGCTCCAGTTGCTTCTGCAATATTATCCTCATGATCTAACATAAGTGAGTCTGTATAACCTTGCTTTTCAGCTTCGTGTTTTGAAAGTGTACAGATCATATACAATCCAGAAGCTTTTGTGTCCCAAGGAATAGTATTAGGGGCGGGTCTTCGCCAGTTTGAAATATTTAATTTGATACCTTCAACCTTAAGTTTAGGATCAAAATATGAACCCCACTCCCAAGTTGCAATTGCTACATGAATTTTAGTTTGCTGAGCTGAAATAGCCATCATTTCACTACCTCTCCAAACTACAGGTCTAACATATCCATTCTCTACTTTTTGAGTAGATATTATTTTATTGCTCGCTTTATTAATTTCATCTTCGCTATATGGTATTTCAATTCCCATTCTCTTTGCTGAATAAAATAATCTTGAAGTATGTTCTTCTAATTTAAAAATTGAACCATCATACACACGTTCTCCCTCGAAAACACAGCTTGCATAATGTAATCCATGGCTGAGAACATGAACCTTAACATCAGACCAATCGACTAATTCGCCATTGTACCATATTTTACCTGATCTTTTATCGTAGGGTATCATTATGAAATAAAAAAATTCTTACTGAAAAAATATCTTTGTATCTGTAATATGTCAATATAACTTACCAATAATGAAACAACTTTTATATCTAAAAGATGATCAATTAAAAGATTTGATCGAAAAGCTTTTTATAGGTTACAGAGAAACATTTTCAGACTCAAAAAAAATATTAAATAAGTATAAAATTGGCCTAGCACACCAAAAAGTCATTCATTTATTATCCATGTATGAAGGGATCACTATTTCAGAATTGCTTAAAAGACTTAAAGTAACCAAGCAAAGCCTTAATAGAGTTTTAAAAGATCTAATTAAACTAGACATAATAATTTTTAAAAAAGATGAGCAGGATACAAGAATAAAACATGTATTTCTTAATGATAAAGGAAAAAAAATATTTAATGAAATTTTTGAAATTCAAAAAAAAAGAATTCACAGCGCGTTACTTAACTCAAGCTCAGAAGAGGTCATTAACTTTGACAATGTTTTAAAAAAAATAATTAATGGATAATTTTGTAGCTCATATTTTAGTTGTTGATGATGATGAGGGTATCAGAACTCTTGTTAAAAAATATTTAAATGAAAATAATTACCTGGTTACAACTGCTAATAGCGCAGAAGATGCTTTTAAAAAAATACAAATAATCAAATTTGACCTAATCATACTAGATATTATGATGCCTGGAAAAAGTGGCTTAGAGTTTATTAAAGAAAATCAAAAAAGACTGGATACACCTGTGATTTTACTAACTGCAAAAGGCGAGGCAGATGAAAGGGTTGAGGGTTTAGAGGTTGGTGCTGATGACTATCTTCCAAAACCTTTCGAACCTAAAGAGTTAATATTGAGAATTCAAAATATAATTCAAAAAACAAAAAAAAGTGATCAAAAACGTGTGATACAATTTGAAAATATTAAAATTGATTTGAATAAACAACTTATTGTAAAGAAAAATACAGAATACAAAATTAACAACACAGAGAAAATAATTTTAGAAAAAATGATTAATAATCCTGGTAAAACTTTTTCACGAGAGGATATTGGTATTCTAACTGAACTTGATAAAGAGAGATCAATAGATGTTATAATAACAAGACTTAGAAAAAAAATTGAAATTGATCCAAAAAATCCTAAGTTTTTACAAACAATTAGAGGGGCTGGATATGTTCTATGGATTGAGTAAATTTTTTAAAGATATACTTCCAAAGAGATTATTTTATAGAGCTTTACTAATTGTTGCTGTTCCAGTCATAGTTTTACAATTGGTAATTACTATTGTTTTTTTTGATAGCCTTTGGATCAAGACTAATAAAGGTATGACTAAAGCGTTAGTAAATGAAATTAATACTTTCATTGAAGTTTATTCTGATGAAATTTATAAAAAAGATGAAATTAAAAATGTTTTTTCAGTTTACCAAGACTTAAATATAGATTTTGTAGAGAACAAAGATTTTATTTATACTTTTGATGAAAGATGGTTTAGCCCGATAGATAGGACTTTAAGAAGAGAACTCAAGTCAAAATTTGGGAATGGTAATTATTGGTTTGATACAACCTCATACAAAGAGTTAATTGATATTAGAATAAAATATCAGTTTGGGTATTTTAAGTTTTTAGTTCCAAGAGATAGAGTGACGACATCTTCGGCTCGTATCTTTGCTCTGTGGATAACAGTTCCTGCAATCATAATGATTTTAATTTCATTAATTTTTCTAAAAAATCAAACTAGACCAATAACTAATCTTGCAAAAGCAGCTGAAAAATTTGGTCGAGGAGAAGAAATTGATGAATTTAAACCCTCTGGGGCAGCAGAAATCAGACAAGCTGGTTATGAATTTGATAGAATGAGAAAAAGAATTTTGAGACATCTTAATCAAAGATCAGAAATGTTATCTGGCATTAGTCACGACTTAAGAACTCCTTTAACAAGAATGAAATTACAAATAGCATTTATAAAAGATAAAGAATTAAGTAAAAAATTATCCGAAGACATTAACGAAATGGAAAAAATGCTTAATGAATATTTGCAATTTACCAGCTCATCATACCTTGAAAAAGATGAAGAATTTAATATTAGCGAATTAGTTGATGAAATAGTTAAAAAATATGAAAATGAAAATATATCATCCAAAATTACACCTAGAATTTATATAAGTGGTAGAAAAAACTTAATCAAAAGATGTGTTAATAATCTTATAGATAATGCAATTAAATACGCGGAAAAAGTAAATGTAGATATAACTAAAAGTAGTAACAACTTATTCATTAAAATTGAGGATAACGGACCAGGTATACCCGAGGCAGAATATGATAATGTTTTCAAACCTTTTTACAAAATTGATAAAGGTCGAGCTGAAACAAAATCAAGCGTTGGACTTGGATTATCTATAGCTTCGGACATTATCAGATCACACGGGGGAAATATAAAGTTAAATAAGTCACCGATGGGTGGTTTAGAAGCTAAGATCTTTTTGCCTTTTTAATTTTCTTTTTTTTTGTAGGCTTTAATTGATCAATTTTATTTTCTAAATTTTCAACTCTTTTTGAAAGAACTTCAAACTCATCTTTACTTGTTAACTTCATTTTAAAAACTATTTCATCTCTTTTAGATTTTAAAATTGTCATAATTTCATTAGCTATATCTTTTGATGATACTAAGCCTTGTTCAAATAATTTAGCAAGTTTTTCAATTACAAACTTTGAGTTTTTCATATATTAATCTAATAACTTATTATAATTATAACTTATATTTAAAAATAAAAATGTTCATTAATAATTTTGACCCAGTCGCATTTCAAATTTTTTCATTTGAGATTAGATGGTATTCTTTAGCTTATATTGTTGGTATTTTATTAGGGTGGTTTTTAAGTAAAAAATTTTTTATTTCTGAACTAAAAGTAAGGGAAAAATTTGACGATTATTTAACTTATCTAATTTTAGGTTTAATTATTGGTGGCAGATTAGGGTATGTTGTATTTTATAACTTTGGATTTTATATCAATAATTTATTAGATATCTTTAAAATTTGGCAGGGTGGTATGTCATTTCATGGGGGAGTTATAGGGATCATAATTGCAAGTTACCTTTTTGCGAAAAGAAATTCACAAAGTTCATTTAGTTATTTAGATATTGTGTCTTTTGTTGCACCCATAGGTATTTTTTTTGGCAGAGTAGCAAATTTTATAAATTCAGAACTTTATGGCGTCGAAACAAATGTTGCTTGGGCAGTTCAATTTGCACAAATAGATAATTTATATCGACATCCTACTCAGTTATATGAAGCATTTTTTGAGGGTATAGTTCTATTTTTAATTCTATTATATTTCAAAAATAAAATTTACTCCAAAAGACCTGGTTTTATCTCTGGTATATTTTTAGTTTTTTACTCAATTTTTAGATTTGCAATTGAGTTTTTAAGAGTTCCTGATGAGCAACTGGGCTATTTATTATTCAATTTAACTATGGGACAATTTATAAGTATCTTTTTTTTAGTAATTGGATGTTATTTATTAATCTCTAAATATGAAAACAGACAAAATAATTAATTTACCCTTAGACAAGTTTATCAATAACTCTCTGTATAATAAAAAGTCTGGGTATTACATAAAAAAAAATCCATTTGGCAAAAAAGGAGATTTTATCACAGCTCCTAATATATCAAGATTATTTTCTGAAATGATTGCTATTTGGGTTGTAAGTTTTTGGAAAAGTATAGGATCACCAAAAGAATTTAACTTGATCGAACTTGGAGCAGGTAATGCTGCAATGATGAAAGTTCTTATAGAAAGTTTTAAAAAGTTTCCATCGTTTTTCAAATCCAGCAGGTTCGTAATTTATGAGATAAGTCCCACTTTAAAAAAGATACAAAAAAAAGAATTATTAGATTCAAATGTAAATTGGATAAGCGATTTAAAAAAAATTAAAAAAATTCCTAGTATATTTATTGCAAATGAGTTTTTTGATTCACTTGCAATTAAACAATTTGAAAAAAAAGGAAATCTTTGGTTTGAAAAGTTTGTAAGTTTAAACAAAAAAATAACTTCTTTCTCAGAAAAAAAGATTAATATTAAAAATTATGAAAAAAAGATTAATTTTAACATATCTAAAAACCAGAGTTTTATAGAATATTCAGAGCTTGGCATTAATTACCTGAAACAAATTTCAAAAATTATCAAAGCAAGATCTGGAGGAGTTTTGATCATAGATTATGGGTATAATGAAGATAAAATGAAAAATACTTTACAAGCATTATATAAACACGAATATTCAGATGTTTTAGCTAAAATTGGGAACTCAGATATCACGCATAATATAAATTTCCGATTATTTGAAAAAATAATAAAAAAACTGGGTGGATTAAAGCATAGTTTAACAACACAAAAAGAATTTCTTACAAAAATGGGTATCCACGAAAGAGCTGAGATGATTGCAAAAAATCAAAACTTTTTAAAAAAAGCAGATATTTATTACAGATTAAAAAGACTAACAGATGATAAACAAATGGGAAAATTGTTTAAAGTTATGTTAATAAAAAATCAAAAAAACAATTTTAATTTAGGATTTTGATCTGATCACCTCTCGAAAATTATTTAAAAACAAAAATATAAGTCATGGTTTTTTTAATAAAAATGGAGGTAAATCAAAAGGGATATATAAAAGTTTAAATTGTGGTCCCGGTTCTCACGATAACAAAAATAATATTTTAAAAAATTTAAAGATTGTCAAAGATAAAATAGGGAAAAAAACAAAAAATATTTATTTAGTACATCAAGTACATAGCAATAAATTGGTTTTTCTAAATGAAAACTCTAAATTAAAAAAAAAAATTAAAGCTGATGCAATTATAACTAATCAAAAAAAACTGCCGATAGCTGTATTGACCGCTGATTGCGTACCAGTGTTATTATATGACTATGAAAAAAAAATCATCGCAGCTATACATGCTGGTTGGAAAGGTGCGTATAAAGGGATAATCAAAAATGTTATTAATTTTATGCATAAAAAAGGGTGTAATCCTAAAAATATTATAGTAGCAATTGGTCCATCAATTACTCAAAAAAACTACGAAGTAAAAGCTGACTTTAAAAAGAAATTTATTAAAAAACACAAAAAAAACAAAATTTTCTTTAAAAATAAAAACGAATTAATTTATTTTGATTTACCAAATTATGTCAAATCTCAACTTAAATCACAAAAAATCAATAAAATTGATATGATTAAAATTGATACATTCGATAGAAAAAATAATTTTTTTAGTGCAAGAAGATCATTAAAGTTAAATCTAAATGATTATGGTAGAAATATTTCAATAATTATGATTAATTAAACTTTTCATGAAATTATTAACTGGAAATAGTAATAAAATCCTAAGTAAAAATATCGCTAAATATTTAAAATCTAAACTTGTCAATTCTAGTATAAGAAAATTTGCAGATGGTGAAATTTACATTGAAATAAATGAAAATATAAGAGGGAATAGCATTTTTATAATTCAATCTATTTCTTCACCAGCTAATGACAATTTAATGGAATTATTATTATGTATTGATGCTTTAAAAAGATCATCAGCAAAAAATATAACTGCTGTAATTCCTTATTTTGGTTACGCGAGACAAGATAGAAAAGTTGTACCAAGAACATCTATATCAGCAAAGCTTGTTTCAAATTTAATCACTCAAGCTGGGGCAGATAGAGTTGTGACAGTTGATCTCCACGCTGGTCAAATTCAAGGTTTTTTTGATATTCCTGTCGATAACCTTTTTGCAACTCCAATCTTTGCACGACACGTTAAAAAAAAGATTAAAAGTAAAAATATAATCTGTGTTGCCCCAGATGTTGGTGGAACTGAGCGAGCGAGAGCACTTGGTAAAATTTTAAACATTGGTTTAGCTATTGTTGATAAGAGAAGACCAAAGCCTGGACAATCACAAGTAATGAATATTATTGGAGATGTAAAAGGTAAAACATGTATCTTAGTTGATGATATAATTGACTCTGGTGGAACTATCGTCAATGCCGCTAAGGCATTAAAACAAAGAGGTGCAAAAGAAGTTTACGTTTATATTACTCATGGAGTATTAAGTGGGGACGCGGTTAAAAAAATTAAAAATTCAGTTATCAAAAATTTAGTTATTACGGACACGATAGATAATAGCGAAAAAACGAAAAATGTTAAAAACATAGAAGTTTTACCAATTTCCGCCCTTATGGGAGAAGCTATAAAAAGAATTTCTAATTCAACATCAGTTTCAGATTTATTCAAATAATTACCTTGATTATTTATGAACATGGGTTAAAAACCTCTGTTTTATGAATTCTTTAGAAGCAAAGATCAGAGATAACAAAACTAAAGGTCAACTTAATACCATCAGGAATGATGGTGGTGTTCCAGGGATTATCTATGGAGGTAAAGACCAAAATCAAAAAGTTTCTATATCAAAAAAATTATTAAAAACCTTGATTGAGAAAGAAAACTTTTTATCAAACATTATTACTTTAAATGTGGATGGAAAATCTCAAAATGTATTACCTAGAGAAGTAAAATATCACATCATAAGTGATGAACCTACTCATGTAGATTTTCTTAGAGTTCTTCCTGGAGTAAAAATTAAGATTGAAGTTCCAGTTAACTTTATTAATCATGAAAAATCTCCAGGTTTAAAAAGAGGTGGAGTACTTAACATTGTAAGAAGAAAAGTTGAATTAAAATGCCCAAGTGAAAAAATACCTGAAAGTATCATTTTAGATTTAGATGGTATCGATATTGGGTCAAGTTTTAAAATTTCATCAGTTAAACTAGATGCAGAAGTAACACCAACTATTCAAGGAAGAGATTTCGTAATTGCAACGTTAGCAGCACCGACAGTAATGAAAGAGCCAGAAAAACCAGCAGAAGCAGAAGCTGCAGAGGGTGAAGAAAGTGCTGAAGGAGCGGAAGCAGCTGCAGCTGAAGGAGATAAACCAGCTGCAGAGGGCGATAAAAAAGAGGGTGACGATAAAAAACCTGCAGACAAAAAAGCTCCAGAAGAAAAAAAATAATCCACTAAATTTGAAATTCTAATTAATAGTTTATGCTTTTATTTGTAGGTTTAGGTAATCCAACTCCAGATAGTGAAAATAATAGACATAATGTTGGTTTTAAAATTATAGATTCCATCAATAAAAAATTCGGACTTACAAAACAAAAACCAAAATTCAAAGGTTTGTTAACAACTGGTAATATTGATAGTAAAAAAGTTTATGCCATTAAGCCCTTAACTTTTATGAATAACTCTGGAATATGTATTAGAGAGCTAATTGAATATTTTAAAATTGAACCTGAAAATGTAATTGTTTTTCACGATGATCTTGATGTTGAATTTGGAAAAATAAAAGCGAAATTTGGTGGATCAAGTGCTGGCCACAATGGAATATCTTCTATAGATAAATTTATTGGCAAAGATTACTCAAGAGTAAGAATTGGTATAGGAAAACCAAAGGGACCCATTGAAGTATCTGATTATGTTCTACAAAATTTTGATGATGAAGAAATTATGGGTGTAGAAAAAATATCCAAAAATATAACTGAGTCGCTTTCGATACTTGTAGAAAAAAAATTAGATTTATTTTCAAGCACAGTTAATAATAAATAATGAGTTTTAAATGTGGGATCGTTGGATTACCTAATGTTGGTAAATCAACTCTTTTTAACGCACTAACTAATTCTAGTAAGGCACAGGCAGCTAATTTTCCTTTTTGTACAATTGATCCAAATATTGGAGTTGTAATAGTTCCTGATGAAAGATTAAATAATTTAGCTAAAATTTCAAAATCGAAAAAAATAATCAATACCACTATCTCTTTTGTTGATATTGCTGGACTGGTAAAAGGCGCATCTAAGGGCGAAGGTTTGGGTAATAAATTTCTTTCTCATATTAGAGAAGTCGATGCAATTATTCACATGATCAGATGCTTTGACTCTAATGATATTCAAAATGTTAACCCCTCTGTTGACCCGGTAAGAGATATAGAAATTATAGAAACAGAGATGATGCTTGCAGATCTTGAATCTGTTCAAAAAAGGTTGGAGAAAAATAATAAAAAAAATGTTGATGAGGATCAAATCAAAATTCTTGAAATAGCTATGGATTGTATAAATAATAATAAAAGTTTTGATGATTTAAGAACCCAATTTAATAAAAAACAACTTAATCAATCTGGATTATTATCCCTTAAACCTAAAATTTTTGTTTGTAACGTAGATGAACAAAGTGTTCAAAATGGAAATAATTACACTCAATCGTTTATTGATAAATATGGAAACAATAATACTTTAATCGTTTCTGCAGACATAGAAAATCAAATAAATGAATTGGATAGCAATGAGAAAAAAAATTATATGGAAATGATTGGATTAAAGGAAACAGGATTGAATAAATTAATTAAGAAAGGTTATGAAATTCTTGACCTAGATACATACTTTACATCTGGGCCCGAAGAAACTCGAGCATGGACAATTGAAAAAAATTGTACTGCTCCAAAAGCTGCAGGTGAAATTCATACTGATTTTGAAAAAGGATTTATTCGGGCTGAAACTATTTCTTACGATGACTTCATATCCAATGATGGTTGGTTAAATTCAAAAAATAACGGAAAAATGAGATTAGAAGGGAAAGATTATATAGTTAAAGATGGAGACGTTCTAAACTTCCGTTTCAATACGTGACCATATTCTTTTCATACTAAAATAAACTAGGATTGTTAAAATAATTAAATACACGATAGCTTTAAAACCCATTTGATGTCTTGACTCTAAGTGAGGTTCAGCAGACCACATCAAGAATGTTGTTACGTCTTTTGACATTTGCTCAACAGATGCTGTTGTACCATCTGAGTATTCTACTAATCCATCTGATAATTGATTAGCCATTTTAATTTTATTCCCGTACATATATTTATTATAATACACACCATCATCTAAAGTAACTCCAGCTGGTGGGTCTTCATATCCCTGAAGCAATGAGTAAATATAATCTACCCCACCCCCTCTTGCTTTAACTAATACAGACATATCTGGTGGATAAGCACCTCCATTTGCGGCTTGAGCAGCTTGAACGTTATCATAGGGCATTACAAACTTATCTGATAATCTGCCAGGACGAGTAAACATATCACCGTCTGAATTAGGTCCATCTTTGACCTCAAAAGATGCAGCAATAGCTTTTGCTTGCTCTATAGAAAATTCTGGTCCCCCTTTTTCAGCTAAGTTTCTATAACTTAGATATTTCATCGAATGACAAGAAGAGCACACCTCTGTGTAGACTTGATAACCTCTTTGAAGTGCGGCTCGATCAAACTTTCCAAAGAGTCCTTTAAAGCTCCAATCAGTTTTTAAATATTCAACTTTTTCTGCAGCTTGAGTGCTGAGTGAAAGTCCAGAAAATAATATAATAAATGAAAATATTTTAAAAAAATTTTTCACTTATTTATTTAAACTTTCCTTGTTCTTTGCTGTAGCTAAATTAGGTGAACCACCTAATATCGGCTCGGTAATGCTTAATGGAATTGGAAGAGTTTTTTCTTTCCAACCTAAAACTGGAAGTATCACTAAAAAGTGTAAGAAATAGTATGCTGTGGCTACTCTAGCAACTAACAGATATAATCCCTCTGCTGGCATAGCACCCACATATCCCAGTATCAAAACATCAGCAACAAGGATCCAATAAAACTGTCTATATAAAGGTCTAAATACTGCTGATCTAATTTTTGAAGTATCAAGCCATGGAAGGGCTGCTAAAATTAAAATAGCAGATAACATTGCAACTACTCCTAAAAGTTTATCTGGGACCGATCTTAAAATTGCATAGAATGGTAATAAATACCACTCTGGAACAATATGTGCCGGCGTAACTAATGGATTAGCTTCAATATAATTATCTGCATGACCTAAAATATTTGGGGTGTAAAAAACAAAAAATGCAAAAACAATCATAAACATTAGTAAAGCAAAACCATCTTTTATTACAATGTATGGATGGAATGGTACTGTGTCTTTTGATGGTTTTTTAATGTCAATTCCAACTGGATTATTATTTCCAGGGACATGAAGTGCCCATATGTGAAGAACAACTAAACCTAAAATTAAAAAAGGTATTAAATAGTGAAGTGTAAAAAATCTTGTTAAAGTAGGATTGTCAACTGAGTAACCTCCCCATAACCAAGTAACAATACCCTCACCTACTAAAGGAATTGCGCTAAATAGATTTGTAATTACAGTTGCACCCCAGAAACTCATTTGGCCCCATGGAAGTACATAACCCAAAAATGCAGCTGCCATCATTAATAAATAAATTATGATACCTATTATCCAAATTATTTCTCGAGGAGCTTTGTAAGAACCATAAAATAATGATCTAAATATATGAATATAAACAGCCAAAAAAAACATTGAAGCACCATTTGCATGAATGTATCTAATTAACCAACCATAGTTAACATCTCTCATAATATGCTCAACACTATCAAAAGCCATATCAGCATGAGCAATATAATGCATTGCAAGAACTAAACCCGTTACAATTTGAGTAATCAAACAAAAAGTTAATATTCCACCAAACGTCCACCAATAATTTAAATTCTTAGGTGTCGGATAATCAGTTAAGTGATTTGCAAGAGTTAATAATGGTAAACGATCGTTAAACCATTTTCCAAATTTTGATTTAGGTGTGTATTCGTGATCACTCATAATAATTATCCAATTTTAATCGTATTAGAATTAACAAATTCGTATTTAGGGATCTCCATATTAGTCGGAGCTGGTCCCTTTCTAATTCTTCCAGAGATATCATAGTGCGAACCATGACAAGGACAAAACCATCCATTGTATTCGCCTTTTTGATCTAAAGGAACACAGCCTAAGTGAGTGCACACACCAAGCATGACTAACCACTCGGGGTTCGCTGCACGATCCTCATCTTTTTCTGGATGTTTTAAATCTTCTAACTTTACAGATCTTGCTTCAGCTATCTCATCTTGTGTTCTTCTACGAATAAAAACTGGTTTACCTCTCCATAAAACTGTAATTGTTTTACCTGGATTTACCGCACTTACATCAACCTCAGTGCTCGCCAAAGCTTTGACTGATGCGTCTGGGTTCATCTGATCAATCATTGGCCATATCGTTGCACCAACACCAACCGCACCAACTGCATAAGTTGCTGTGAATAAGAAATCTCTTCTATTAGTTTTTTTTTCTGACATCAATAATAGTTAAATATACTCAATATTGCTTTTTTCTACTTAAATATATGATTTCATATAATATAAAATCATAAATTTACTACTGAAAGAATGACACAGAATTTGATAAATCATGGCCCTAAAATTGCTTTATTTGAACCAGACATACCTCAAAATACAGCAGCAATAATCAGAACCTGTGCGTGCCTAGGTGCAAAACTTGAAATAATAGAGCCTTGCGGGTTTATGCTTAGTGACAGAAGGTTTAAGCGAGTCGTTATGGATTATATGAATGAAAAAGACATAAAATTCCATCAAAGCTCAGACGATTTTTTTAAATCGAAAAAAGATCAAAGAATAGTTCTAATGACCACAAAAGCGTCTGTTTCTTACACAAAATTTAAGTTTAATAAAAATGACACTATTCTTTTTGGTAGAGAAAGTGCCGGAGTGCCAAATGAGGTTCAAAAAAAAATTAAATATAGACTCAAAATTCCTATGAAAAACAATAAACGCTCACTTAATATTGCATCTTCTGTTGCAATCATATTGGCAGAAAGTTTAAAACAAACTAAATTAATCTAATATGGATTTAGAAATTAAAAAAGACATCACAAGTAATTGGTTTAAAATGCTACAAGAAGCTATTTGGCATACTATAACTAACTTAGAAAGAAAAGATGCGGATATCAAAACCACTGTTTGGAACAGAAGTAAAAAAAGAGATGAAGGAGGCGGAGAATTTAGAATTTTAGAGAATGGAAGAATATTTGATAAAGTTGGAGTAAATTTTTCTAAAGTTCATGGAAAATTCCCAAAACAATTTCAAAAAAAAATTTTAGGTGCAAAAAAAAATCCCAGTTTTTGGGCCTCTGGTATTTCCGTTGTGATGCATATGAAAAATCCGATGATCCCTGCCATGCATTTTAATACAAGATATATCTGCACAACTCAGGACTGGTTTGGTGGTGGTATGGATGTAACCCCATCAATAAAGGATGATAAGGAAAAAAAAGAATTTCATAAAACCCTAAAAAAAATGTGTGATCAACACAATAAGAAATATTACACAAAATATAAGAGATGGTGTGATGAATATTTTTATTTACCTCATAGAAAAGAACCGAGGGGTATTGGTGGAATTTTTTTTGATTATAAAAAAGATAATTTTGAGAAAGATTTTAAATTTGTAAGAGATGTGGGGATCACTTTTCAATTTATTTTTGAAAAAATCATTAGAAAAAAAATGAAGAAAAAGTGGAATAAAAAACATAAAGAATTACAATTCATAAAAAGAGGTCGTTATACAGAATTTAACTTACTCTATGACCGAGGAACAAAATTTGGTTTGCAAACTGGTGGAAATGTTGAGGGTATTTTAATGTCATTACCTCCGTTGGCAAAATGGAAATAACATGGACAAAGAACCAATTACTTTAAATGGCTTAAATAAACTTAAAGATGAATTAATCTTTTTAAAAGAAAAAAAAAGACCTGAGATTGTAGCGGCGATTGCTGAAGCGAGGTCACATGGTGATCTAAAAGAAAATGCAGAGTACCACGCTGCAAAAGAAGAGCAGTCTCATAATGAGGGAAGGATTACTGAAATTAATGATATCATTGCTAGAGCAAATGTCATTGATGTTACGAAATTAAATAATGATGGAAAAGTTATCTTTGGCTCGACTGTGTTTTTAGAAAATTTAGATACTGGAGAAAAAATAAATTATAAGATTGTAGGAAAAGATGAAGCTGATCTCAAACAAAAATTAATTTATTTTCAATCACCTATAGGTAAAGGTTTAATAGGAAAAAATAAAAATGATTTAGTTGAAATAAAAACTCCTGCCGGGGTCAAAAATTTTGAAATTAAAGACGTAAAATATATCTAATTGTTAACAATTTGACTTACTTGTTTATCTGAAATTTGAAAATTATTTTTCACCCATTCTTCCTCAATTATTTTTAATTTTGCACCCAATTGTTTACCCTCAGGAATATTGAATTTTTCCATTAAAAATTCTGCACCCACAGGCATTTTTGGTATTGTTTTATCTTTGTAGAAATCAATTAATCTTTGAATATTTTCAGAATTTTTTTTTGATTTTATTAAATAATAATTGAGAATATCAGTTACAGCTTGTTTTCCATTATAATAAAAAATACCATTAAAGTTTTCCTCTCTAAAAGTTTTTGGTCCAATTTTTTCCTTAAAAAAATTATCAATAATTTTAATTCTTTTTTGATCTTTTTTAGAAATATTAAATTTGTACATAAAATAATCTGCATTATCTGTCTCATCAATAATCATTAAAGATAATAGAAAGACAAAATCAGCCTTATTAATTATTTGTTTTTTTTTTGAGTTTAATTTTGAAAAAGTTTTTAAATTATTTAATTCAGGAAAAACAATTAAAAATAATTCTGAGCTCAATTTATCATCAGCTAATTTTTCTAATATTTCTAAGTGAGTTATTTTTTTTAGCTCATCTAATAATCTCTCTTTAGATAATTTTGAGATACCACCAATATTAATTTTAAGTTTTCTGATTAATTCTGGATTATGCGGATGCTTTGAGTAATGGGCGAAAAATCTTAAATATCTTAAAATTCTCAAATAATCTTCTTTAATTCTTTTATCAGCGTCTCCTATAAAATTTACGAAACCGTTTTCTAAGTCTTTTTTTCCCTCAAAAGGATCAAACAAGTTTCCATCTTCATCCGCGTAAATGGAATTGATGGTAAAATCCCTTCTTAATGCATCCTCTTTCCAATTTTTTGAAAATTTCACTTTTGCATGTCTTCCATCTGTTAAAATATCTTCTCTCAATGAGGTAATCTCAAATTTGTACCCTTCTATAAGTGCTGTAATTGTTCCATGTTCAATACCAGTTTCGTAATAATCAATTTTATTTTCTTTCAAAACTTCACAAACCTTTTGAGGATCAAGGTTTGTAGCCATATCAATATCATTTACTATTTCTTTATTAATGATTTTTCTTATGCAACCTCCTACAAATCTTACTTCACTATCTGATGAATAAGAATTTATGGCTTTAAATATTTTATTTGCTGGTGTATTTTTTGTTAAATCTCGAATACTTTGACTTATATAATTTAAATTATTTGATCTAAAAAAAATTGTATCTAAAAAATTTTTCATACTTGGCTGGGGCGCTAGGATTCGAACCTAGGATGCAGGTACCAAAAACCCGTGCCTTACCGCTTGGCTACGCCCCAATATTAAGTTCGTATAACACAAAAAAATCAAATTTATATAGTTTTTGAGGCTATACACCAGATATTTTTGTATTTTTGAATAAACCTTTTTTTCGCACGTTCACATCTTTTTTTTGTTTGAAAATATGCAACTAAAGCTGATCCCGATCCAGTCATTCTTACAAAAACTGGGTTTAGAGAATTCTCTAAATAAAGTTTCATATTTTTTAATCTTGGGTATTTTAAAAAAGCTATTGTTTCCAAGGAATTTTTCATATCTTTTAAAAAATTGATATCAAACATTTTTTTGGCTCCCTTGCCAAATTTTGCTTTATCAAACTTTCTAACCTTTGAATAAATATCCTTAGTCGAACAACCAAAATTTGGTTTTACGATTAATGGGTAAATTTTTTTTACATTATTGAAATACTTTATTTTATTTCTTGAATTTAAAATCTTACTTTTATGATTTAAGCCTAACATCACATCTGAACCAATTAACTTAGAAATTTTTAACATTTCCTTATTTTTGATATTGATTATTCTCTTATGAGCCAAATATCTTAGTATACTTGCTGCATTCATTGAGCCACCGCCAAGACCAGCTTTATCAGGTATAGATTTTTTGATTTTGATTTGAAATCTTTGGTTTTTCAAAATTTTTTTTTTTTCTAAGATTTCAAATAATTTAGAAATAGTATTTTTCTTACCTATCCTCCGAGAAAATTTTCCATTGAATGAAATTAAATGTTTTTTTGATTTAATTTTTTTGATCAAAATTATGTCGTGCAAATCTACGAAGCTTATTATGCTCTCTATATTATGCAAAGATTTACTTTTGCTTATAACATTTAATGCCAAATTTAATTTCGCGTGTGATTTTATTCTTGAAAAAGGCATTAAGAGCTTTTAAGACCTTCGATCATCTTAATATTAATTTTTTCAATTAATTCTTTTTCAGTATCTTTCATTTTCAATACATTGGTCCAAAAATATCTAGCCTGGATTTTTCTATTGAGCTTCCACAAAATATCGCCGTAATGGTCATTCACTATCGGATCATCTGGCATCAATTCTACAGCTCTTTTCAAAAATTTTTCAGCTCTTGGATAATCATCAGTTAAATAATAAGCCCAACCAATAGAGTCTATTATATATGGATCATCACTCTCAAGTTCGTAGGCTGTTTCCAGCATTTTAATCGCTTCATTAATTTTATAATCCCTCTCAAGCCATGAATAAGCAAGGTAATTTAGTATATAAGCATCGTCAGGTGTAATTTGGAGTGCATCAATTAAATCTTTATCGGCTTTTTCATAATTTTTAATTCGTTCATATGTACCTCCTCTTCGATAAAGAATATCTGACTTGATATCCGAATTATCATCTAAATTTTCAATAATTTTAGAGTAATATCTTATTGCTTCTTCATAATTTTTTGCTTTTTTATAAAAATTAGCAACATCAAATAATATTTTCTCATTTGGATTTTCAATTTTGTCAAAATTAAATTTAATAAAGTTAAGAGACTCTTGATTATTTCTTTGCGCTGAAATTATTTGCGCTTCTTTTTTTAATCTAAACCAATAGTAAAAATCATCATCCTTTTTAAATTTTTTAAGAACCTTTTTTGCCTTTTCATAATCTTTGTTAAAATAATGATTTTCTGCAACTAGTGATAAATTAAACACAAATCTTGGATTTAGAAAATTTGATAAATTTAAGTAAAAATTTGACATTTCGTAATTGTCTTGTGCAGAATACAGATTTGATATTAAAAACAAAAATTCAGCAATCAAATCATTATGATTTTTACATGAAAAGACCTCTTTAAATTTTTGTAAGTTTCCATTGTCGATCCAACTTTTACCTTGTGATAGTAGCAATGTTGAATTTAAAAATTCTATTTCATCAGTAATTACTTTTGCTTCATCTAAATTATCGTTTTCAACTAAGTAACTTATATAAAAATAAATATATCTAGTAAAATCCGATTCAGGATCATTAATCAATTTTGAAAAATATCTCCCTGTATTAGGATCATCTAAATAACACTTTTGAAATGTTTCTGAGATATAAGACAGTCTTCCAAAGTTTTTCTTATCGTCTAAAAATTTTTTTTCTTTAAAGAGATAAACATATTGTTTTAAGCTCTCTAAAATTGCTAAATTAAACCTATCCTCGTCTGCAAAATTATTTGCAATAGAAATATATTCATAGGCAATATCTAACTCATTTTTTTTTAAACTATCAATTATTAACAATAAATAAGAGTCGAAAAAATCTATATTTTCATTTTCATAATTTTGTTTAATAATTTGAATCGCTTGCAATACTTTATTCTCCAATACTAATGAAGATACATACCTTTTTAAAAATGGATCATGAGCATTAATCAAAATTTTAGATGAATTAAAAAAATCTAAAGCTTCAGAATTTTTTTTATTGCCAAAAGCAACTATACCTGAAAAATATTTTGATAAATTTTTAGAATCAATTTTTTCAAAAGAATTACTTTTCGTAAACAAAGTGTTCTGATAAAATAATAATACAATAAGTATAAATTTTATATTTTTAAGTACCATTACTACATTGTATGATTAAAAAGACTTTAAATCAAAATGCTAAATATGCTCAAGAATTCATGAAAACAATTGAAACTGATTTTATTTTTAGCGATAAACCAATCAATAGATTTAAAGTCGACTCAGCTGAAAATAAAAACACCTCAATAAATAAAAATAAATTGCTGAATGATCTTAAAACAAAGATTAATTCAATTGAAAATTGTAATTTAAAAAATAATTCTAAGAATTTGGTCCTGGGCGAAGGTAACATTAATTCTGATGTGATGTTAATTGGAGAAACTCCAGGCGAAGTAGAGGATGAAACAGGTTTATGCTTTCAAGGAGAAGTGGGCAATCTCTTGAACAAAATGTTACTAGCAATCGATATAAAAAGAGAAAATATTTACACCACCTACTCAATTAATTTCAGACCACCAGAAGATAGAAAACCCACTGGACAGGAGATAAAACGTTATGCAATATTTTTAAAAGAACACATTGCGATAATAGATCCAAAAATTTTGATTTTAATGGGCAGCACAGCAATGGAGTCAATAACAGGATTAAGCAAAATATCTAATGAAAGAGGTAAGTGGAAAGAAATAATTTTAAAGAACAAAACTATTCCTATCATGATTTCTTTTAGCCCCTCCTATCTAATTAGATTTCCAGAAAATAAAAAATTTTCGTGGGCAGATCTAAAAAAAATTAAACAAAAAATTAAAGATTTAAATATTACGATTTAATGAAAACTATTGCTGGAGTTGATGAAGTTGGCAGAGGTAGCTTAATTGGACCTGTTTATGCAGCAGCCGTAATATTGAACAAGACCATCAATAAGAAGTTATTGAAAGACTCAAAAAGTTTAAAAAAAAATAAACGAGAATTTTTAGCTAAATACATAAAAAAAAACTCTATTTGGGCTACAGGTAAAGCTTCTGTCTCAGAAATTGAAAAAATAAATATTCTTCATGCAAGCCTATTGGCTATGGAAAGAGCAATTAAAAAACTCAAAAAAAAACCAAAACTGATTTTGGTCGATGGAAATAAAACACCAAATTTAAAAAATTATAAACTTCAATCAGTCATTAAAGGTGATCAAAAAATACCATCTATTTCTGCAGCATCAATCATAGCAAAAGTTACACGTGATAAAATGATCTCTAAGTTAGGTAAGAAATTTAAAAATTATTACTGGAGTAAAAATTATGGATATGGAACTAAACAACATCTTAACGCTATAAAAAAATTTGGGATTACTTCTCACCATAGAAAAACCTTTTCACCAATTAGCAAGTTAAAATAGGTTTCACGTAGAAACACCAGATGTAGTTGTTGTGAACCACCATCATACAAATGGAATCCAAATAATTCAATCCTAGGTTGACCCAAGAATCTTTTTGGAGTCTAATTTATTTTTATAAAATGAATTTGGACTTTAAAAATAAATTAATAAATGGAGATAGTTTAAGGGAACTTAAAAAAATCCCTAGTGAGACTTTTGATTTAATTTTTGCTGACCCTCCTTACAACTTACAGTTAAGGAATGAGCTTATACGACCCGATAGGTCTAAGGTAAATGCAGTCAATGATAAATGGGATCAATTTGAAAATTTTAAAAAGTATGATGAATTTACCTACTCGTGGTTAACGGAATGTAAAAGAATTTTGAAAAAAAATGGAGCTATTTGGGTGATTGGCAGTTACCATAACATTTTTAGAGTTGGTAGTGCTATTCAAAATTTAGGTTTTTGGATTTTAAATGACGTCATCTGGAATAAAAAAAATCCTATGCCAAATTTCAGAGGGACACGTTTTACTAATGCACATGAAACGTTGATTTGGGCATCAAAATCAGAAAAATCAAAATACACTTTTAATTATCAATCTTTAAAATGTTTAAATGATGATCTTCAAATGAGATCAAACTGGGAGTTGCCGATTTGTAATGGTTCTGAGAGACTTAAAAAGAATGGCAAAAAAGTACATTCTACTCAAAAACCTGAGGCTCTACTTCACAGAATTTTATTAGCAACCTCAAATAAAAATGATTTAGTTTTAGATCCTTTTTTAGGATCAGGAACAACAGCAACAGTTGCAAAAAAATTAGGTAGAAAGTATTACGGAATTGAAAAAGAAAAAACCTATTATAAGGCAGCTGAACAACGACTAAAAAATACAAAACCTATAGAAGATGATTATTTAGATACTTTGCAAAATGGTAGATCTAAGCCAAGAATACCTTTTGGGTCATTAGTTGAATTAGGAATAATTAAACCAGGCACTACTATTTTTGATAATAAAAAGAAAATCAGTGCAAAAATTATGGCTGATGGAAGTATAAAACATGCCAAAAAAGAGGGCTCTATTCATAAGGTAGCTGCATCAATATTGGGAGCAGAAAGTTGTAATGGCTGGACTTATTGGCATTATAATCTTAATGGGCAAATAGTGCCTATAGATAATTTAAGACAAAGATTAATTTCAAAAAATTAATTATTATAAATTTTACCTAAATAAGAATCTAAAAACTTTTTGTTTTTTATAAATTTTTTCAAAAAAATATTTCTAAAAAAAACAGCCACAGGATTAGACAAATGAAATGCGAATTGATTTAGTTTAGATCTTTTATTAACCATTTTAGTTTTATTAACTCTATTCTTAAAGAAATCCCCTTCTAAGTTATTTTCAATACTTTTAAATAATTCATAAGCACCCTCTATGGATTGAGATGCCCCTTGAGCAAATGAAGGTGGAAAAGCAAAAAAAGCATCACCTATAAAATTAATGTTATCATTATTTGTTTTAAAAAAGTCCTTACTAACAAATACTGGGAATATTTTTAATTCCTGAATTTTATCAAAAAATTCTTTATTTTCTTTTGGAACCTTTTCTAAAACTTTTCTAATGAAGGAATTTTCTTTGAATAAAGAATAATTTTTTTGTTGTTCTAAAGTAAGTTCATACTTCATAATTGCTATAAAATTTAAGTCTCCATTTTGATTTACTGGATAAATTACCTGATGAAAATCAGAGCCTAAAAATAATGAAATATTTTCATTATCGATTTCAGAAAAATTTGTTATCTTTCCTCTAATGGCTAGTGTGTTGTTGTATTTTGGTTGACTTTTATTGTTGGAAATCAAACTTCTACTTTTTGAAAAAACTCCATCTGAAATGATTAAATAATCACATTCGAAAATTTCATTATTTTTAAAAGTAAGTTGAATTTTCTGATTTTCTTTATTTATACTCGAGACATTATGATTAAATTTAATTAAATTTTCTATATCCTTTTTCAAAAAATTTATTAAATCAGATCTTTTCAAAGTAGTGAACTGACAATTCTCTGAATTAAAATCAGAGATATTCAAATCACATATCTTTTTGAAGTTTTTAGATGAAAAAAAAATAATCTTTTTTGGATTAAACTTTCTTGCATTTTCAAATTTATTAAATTCAATTTCATTTAAAAGCTTCACACTATTAACGGATAATTGAATTCCATAACCTTCCTCAAGATTAATCGAATTACTTTTCTCATAAATTGCCACTTGATAATCTGAGTTTTTCTTGAACAAATTAGCAATAAATAATCCTGAAATACCAGCTCCAATAATGGCTATTTTTTTCATAAGTTGCTCTCTAAATACTTAACAACTTTTTTTGTAAATGTTGGCAACATAGAATTACCAATTTTTTTTTGATCAACCCAATAAGAAGAGGATATTGCTCTAACAATTTTTGGATATTGAATTTTGATATTCATATTCATGTTGGACATTTTAAAATTTATCGTTTTATTAAATTTTTTGGGTTTAGATAATTCCTGCATTGGAAATATTCTTAAGTTTTTGAGAAATTTAAATTTTGTATTTTTAACCAACAGATATTTTTTATCTTTTTTATAAACATTTAAAATAAAATACTTATCTATATTTTTTTTACTGTTCTTTACAAGTTTGAAATCTTTTTTACGAAATGATTCACATTTTTTTGAGATTGGACATTTTAAACAGTTGGGATTTGCAGGTTTACAAATCAAAGCCCCTAATTCCATTAAAGCCTGCGCATAATCGCTAGACCTTGGGGATGTTCCCAATATTGATTTTTTTTTGTGGAGATTTTCCTTAGTAATTTCTTTTTCTTTTTTTAGAAAAAGATATCTTTTTAAAACTCTCTCAACATTTCCATCTAGCGGTATGAAAGACTTATTAAATGCAATCGCCAAAATTGCACTTGCGGTATAATTTCCAATTCCTGGTAGAGAAATTAAATCATCAAAAGTATCTGGTAATTTCCCTTGAAAATTTTTTTTTACAACTTGAGCAGTTTTTTTTAAATTTTTTACTCTAGAATAATATCCAAGACCTTCCCAGAGTTTATATAATTTTTTGTCACTAGTTTTGGCAAGTGAGCTAAGATTTGGAATGTTTTTAATGAAGCGATTAAAATAAGGAATAACTGTTGCAACCTGAGTTTGTTGTAACATAAATTCACTTACTAATGTAAAATATTGCTTTTTAATGGGTGAAACATTTTTTCGCCATGGTAATGATCTTTTATTTAAATCGTACCAATTAAGAATTTTTTTTGTTACAAATTGATCTTTCATATGCAATATAAAAAATATATTAAGCAGAGAACTGGTAGCATTCAAGGATTAAGGTCTTTCAATGACACTTTGCCAAAAAATATTAAAAAGTTTATTAATAAAAGAGGTCATATTTATTCCGAAACACTCAATAATTGGAAATTCATTGCTGGTGAAAAATTATTTAAAGTTTGTTATCCAAAGTCTTTTAAGAATACTAACAAGTTCAGTGAAAGCACACTCTTAATAATGGTGCAAAGAGGTCATGAAGTTGAGTTAGAATATTCAAAAAAAGAAATTATGGATAGAATGAATGCTTTTTTTAAAGATGAAGTTGTAAAACGGATTAAATTTACAAGTTTTAACGATGAAAAAAAAATAGACAGTCAGAAGATAATTCAGAATAAACCTGTGACAAACAATAAATATAAAAATAAACTTAATGATGTTAAAAATGAAGAAATCAAAAATTCTTTAATTGAATTAACTAAAGTTTTTAAAGAAAAATGAATAAATTATTTCTATTTTTAATATTAATTTTTGGATTAAGTACTAGTGCTAACGCAGAAATAAAGAGAATAGTTTCAGGAAATCAAAATGCGACGATTACAATAATTGCCTACGAGTCTCTAACATGTAGTCATTGTGCAAACTTTCATAAAGATGTTTATCCCTCTCTTAAAAAAGATTTCATAGATACAGGACTAGTCAAAATAGAATTTAGACACTTTCCTTTAGATATTGCTGCTTTAAATGCTTCAAAAATTTCTCTGTGTAAACAAGATCAAAGCTTAGAAATTTTGGAAAAACTTTACTCTAATCAACAAGCTTGGATAAAAGGTAAGGAAATAGAAGAAGTAAATAATAATTTGAAAGAATTTCTAAAAGAAGCCGGGTTTGATATTGATTTTGAAAAATGTATTAACAACAAAGAAATAGAGGACTATGTTTTAAATGATCGAATCGAGGGGACAAAAAATTTTAAAGTTAATTCTACTCCTACGATAATAATTAATAACGAAAAGTTCGAAAAATCTCTTAATTATAAAAATTTAAAAAAAACATTGGAAAAGCTGATATAAGTTAATCCATGGAGTTTAAAAAAATCCAACTCAATGGATTTAAGTCATTTGCAGATAAAACTAATTTCTTAATTGAAAATGGTTTAACAGGCATTGTTGGCCCAAATGGTTGCGGAAAATCAAATATAGTTGAGTCATTAAGATGGGTAATGGGTGAAACATCTGCAAAAAGCATGCGAGGATCGGGCATGGAAGATGTCATATTTTCAGGAACATCAAACAAACCTTCTAAAAATATTGCTGAAGTTTCGGTAACTGTTGCTAATGAAAATAACGAGGGTCCAGTGCAATTTAGAGAGTTAAACGAAATAAATGTTAGAAGAAAAATAGAAAAAGATAAAGGTTCGAAGTTTTATATCAATGATAAAGAAGTTAGAGCAAGGGATGCTCAAATGTTTTTCGCAGATTTATCAACTGGAGCTCACTCTCCATCAATGATTAGTCAGGGCAGAATTGGTGCCCTTGTTACTGCAAAACCTACTGATAGAAGAGCAATTTTAGAGGAAGCTGCAGGAATTTCTGGATTACATGTTAGAAGACATGAAGCTGAACTAAGGTTGAGCGCTGCAGAAAATAATCTAAAGAGAGCTGATGAATTAAGAAGGCAACAGGAAAGGCAACTAGCAAATTTACAAAAACAGGCTGAAGAGGCTACAAAATACAAAAATATTTCTGATGAAATAAAAAAAATTGAAGCAGGACTATATTATCTAAAATTACTAGAGATCGATAAAGAAATTAAAATAGAAAATGAAATTAATACAGAAGCAGAAACTGAAGTTAGTGGTTTTAATAATAAAATTAACGAATTAGAGAAAAAGATTAAAACTGAGGTTGATAAAATAACTCCTCTACGAGAAAAAAATATTGAAAATTTATCGAAGATACAAAGGCTAAACTTAGAACTAAAAAGTCTAGATGAGGAAAATAGTAGAATTCAAGACGAAATAGAAAACGTAAAAAAATCACTACAAACAATAGATGATGATATTAGTAGGGAAAGAGGAATAGTGATTGATGCAAACTCAAATGAAAAAAGACTGAAAGAAGAAAAAAGTGAGCTTATTGAAATCGACTCAAAATATTATCAAACTGAGAAACAATCGAATGAAGATTTGGAAAACAGCAAGAATAAGTTAAAATCAGAAATCGATAAAATTAAACAATTAATTAATTCACAAAAAAATGATGATGCAATTAAATCACTAGATGCTTGCCAATTTGTCATCGAAGAATACGCAGATAGTTATAGTAAAAATCAAAATATCAAAAGAGAGTCTGTCAAAAGAAATGAGAGAATTGCAATAATTGACAAGGAGATTGAGAGTTGGAAAAATCTTTTATCTAATTCGGAAAAAATGGTTGCAGAATTAAGTGATAGAAAAAATAAACTTAATGTACAACGAGATAAACTTGATAATCAGCCAAAATTTCAGGCAGAAAAAAAAGGGCAAATTTCAGAAAATTTGAGAATTTCTGAAAATGAAAAAAATGAGAATGAGCAAATTATCAATACCACAGATGAAAAAATTGACGCTCTTAGAAATCAACTAAACGAGATACAAGAACAATCTATTCAGATAAGAGAACGAAAAGCAAGTTCAGGGGCAACAATTGAAGGACTTAAAAAAAGAAAAAATGATTTAGTTGATAGAATAATTTCTGAGCTAAATCTTACGGAAGAAAACATTTTAGAAAATTCAAATTTATTTGGTGTCGAAGAACTGCCCGATGCTGTTAATCAAGAAGACTTATTAGATAAAAAAAAACAAGAGAGAGAAAAATTAGGCTCAGTTAACTTAAAGGCTGACGAAGAGACAGTAAAGTATGAAACAGAAATCAAAAAAATGGAACAAGATAGAGCAGACTTAGTTACAGCAATTATAAAACTTAAAGATAGTATTAATGAATTAAATCAAAAAGGAAGGGAAAGACTAATTGAGGCTTTTGATAAGGTAAATAGAAAATTTAATGAGGTTTATACAAAATTATTTAATGGCGGAAATGCTAAACTTGAATTGGTTGACTCTGATGACCCTTTAGAAGCTGGTTTGGAAATGTTAGTAAGTCCTCCAGGAAAAAGACTCCAATCGATAACTTTATTATCTGGAGGTGAGCAGGCTTTGACTGCACTATCTTTGATTTTTGCTGTTTTTTTAACTAACCCCTCGCCTATATGTGTTTTGGATGAGGTTGATGCACCCTTAGATGATGCCAACGTAACAAGATTTTGTGGCTTGCTTGAGGAACTTATTAAAATTACAAATACTAAATTCATCATTGTTACTCACCATGCTTTGACAATGTCAAAAATGAATAGACTTTATGGTGTCACCATGCCTGAAAAAGGGATAAGTCAACTTGTGGCTGTTGATTTACAAAAAGCAGAAAGCATGGTTGCTTAAACAATAAATAAAAATGTCTAAAGATCCATTCAAAACTCGCTTAGAGATTGCAAAGAAAAAGGTTTCAAAAAGAGATTTAGAAAATAAAAAAGATAATCAATCTCCAATTGGCACTGCTTTTAAGCTAAGTACTGAGCTAGTTTCTGCAGTCGCCGTAGGGACAATTATTGGGTTTCTTTTGGACAAGACCTTTGGTACTAAACCATGGTTAATTTTAATATTTTTTTTTGTAGGGGTATTTGCAGGGATAATTAATGTAATTAGATCCGCAAAAAAAATGCAAAAATAGATAAGGATTTATGGCAGCTAACCCAATGACACAATTCGAAGTTTATAGAATTGGTCCAGAAATAAAAGTAGGCGCTTTTGATATTTCTTTTACTAACGCTAGTTTATTCATGGTCATAAGTTCTCTTGCGATTTTAATAATATTCAACCTTGGTTCAAAGAAAAATTCAATACTTCCAAATAAGATCCAGCTCTTAGCTGAATTAAGCTATTCATTTGTCTCAAAAATGATCAGCGATACTGCTGGTTCAAAAGCTAAACCATATTTTTCATTTATCTTTTCATTATTTATGTTCGTTTTGTTTTGTAACATGTTCGGCATGATACCTTACACTTTTACAGTGACTAGTCATATTATTGTGACTTTCATGTTAGCAGCTTTTATTTTTATTGGAGTTACAGTTATTGGTTTTATAAAACATGGCTTTGGTTACTTAAAACTATTTGTTCCAAGTGGTGTTCCTATCGTACTTTTACCATTAATTGTGGTCATTGAAATTATTTCATATTTAAGTAGACCTATCAGCTTATCAGTAAGATTGTTTGCAAATATGATGGCTGGACACACTATGATGAAGGTTTTCGGGGGCTTTGTCGTAAGTCTCGGAATTGTTGGTGGATGGCTTCCACTGAGTTTTTCAGTTGCTTTAACTGGTTTGGAGATACTAGTTGCTTTTCTTCAAGCTTACGTTTTTGCAATTTTAACATGCATTTATTTAAATGATGCATTAAATTTACACCATTAACTTATAAGGAGGATATAATGGAATTAGAAGCAGCAAAAATGATTGGAGCAGGACTTGCAGCAATAGCTTTGGCTGGAGCTGGAGTAGGTATCGGAATAATTTTTGGAAATTATTTATCTGGTGCAATGAGAAATCCATCTGCAGCCCAAAAACAATTTCCTAATTTGCTTTTAGGATTTGCTCTTGCAGAAGCAACAGGATTATTTGGATTAGTTGTTGCATTGATTATACTTTTCGCATTTTAATTAATGTTTAAAAAAATATTTTTATATTCATTAATTGCAAATTTCTTTTTTACAAAAAAGATTTTTGCAGCGGAGAGTGGAGGAATGCCTCAATTAAATCCAGAGTTTTGGATTTCACAAATCTTCTGGCTCGTACTCACTTTTGGAGTATTGTATATTGTTTTATCCAAACTTATACTACCCAAAATAAGTGCAAACTTAGAATTAAGAAAATCACAAATCCAAGAAAATATTGAGGCAGCTGAAAAACAAAGAGAAAGTAGTGAAGCTAAACTTAAAGAATTTGATGGGATTATTCTTAAAAGTAAAATTGAAGCAAAAAATATTTTTAAAGATGCTAGAGAAAAAGTAATCAAAAATATTAATTCTAAAAAAGAGACTTTAGATAAACAAATTGATGATGAAATTAAAAAAGCTGAAGTAGAAATAGATACTTTAAGACAAAGTGCTCCAGAAAAAATTAATAAAATTGCAGTTGTAACATCTAATGAAATTTTAAAAAAATTAATTGGAGCAGAAGTTAATAATAGCAGTATCTCTGCGATTGTTGATGATCTAGTAAAAAAAAACGGAGATAAATATTATGGTCATTGATTCAACTTTTTGGGTCGCAGTTTCTTTTGTAATATTTTTTGGGGGTCTGATATATTTAAAAGTACCTCAAAAAATTAATACTATTCTTAATAAATTAATCTCAGACATAAAAAATGAGATTGATGAAAGTGAGAAACTGAGAAGTGAAGCAAAGATATTATTAGATAATGCTCAGAAAAAATTAGACACAGCGCAATCTGAAAGTAAGGAAATACTTGATCAGGCAAAGAAAGATGCTGATAAATTAATTATTGAGCTTAATGACAAATTTCATAAATCTTCAGAAATTAAGAAAAATTTGGCTAAAAATAAAATTAATCAAATGAGAGAGGTAGCGATTAAAGAGATTAAAGATGCATCTGTTAAAATAGCTATAGACTCTGTAAAAAAAATAATAACAACCTCAGTTGATAAATCTAAACTTGATACGCTGTTTCAGAAAAATTTAGAAGAAACTAAAGAAGAGTTAAAAAAAATTAACTCATAATACTTTTTACAATTTATCCAAAAAAATATAAGTTATTATGATGAATTCTGTAGTTATAGGTTCTGGTTTTGGTGGTATAGCAGCTGCTCTTCGTCTTAAAGCTAAGGGTCACAAAGTTACATTAATTGAAAAACACAAAGACCTAGGTGGTAGAGCAAGAGTTTTTAGAAAGAATGGGTTCATATATGATGGTGGTCCAACAGTAATTACAGCTCCATACTTAATTAATGAATTATTTGAATTATTTCAAAAAAATCCAAATGATTATATTAAATTAACACCTCTTAAAGTTTGGTATCAATTCATTTTTGAGGATAAATCAAAGTTTAATTACTCTGGTGACGAAAATGAAATGAAAAGACAAATTGAGCTTATTAATAAAGAGGATGCTCAAGGATATGAAAAACTTGTAAATTTCACTAAAAAAATTTTTGATAAAGGTTTTACGGAACTAGCTGATGTGCCCTTTGACAAGCCCTCAGTGATGATGAAACAATTACCCGCATTACTTAAACTCAAAAGCTATAAGTCAGTATATTCACTAGTATCATCTTATATTAAAAATGAAAAATTAAGAAGAATGTTGAGCATGCATCCTCTTTTAGTTGGTGGAAATCCATTTACCACAACCTCAATATATGGATTGATTTTATACTTAGAAAAAAAATGGGGTATTCACTATTCTATGGGTGGAACAGGAAATATCATAAATGGTTTTGAAAAATTAATGAACGAAGAAGGAATCAATGTAATAAAAGGATCTGAAGTAACTCAAATAATTTCAAATCAAAATGAGATTACTGGAGTTCAATTGGACAACTCAAAAAAAATTGAGGCCAATAAAGTTATTTGTAATGCAGATCCACCAGGTGTTTATGAAAAAATGTTAAACGGCCAGAATAGTAATTCTTTTATGTTTAAATGGAAAAAAAATAGAATGGAATATTCAATGGGTTTATTTGTTTATTATTTCGGAACCAAAAAAATCTACGATAATGTTGAACATCACACTATTAAATTTGGCAATAAATATAAAGAGCATCTTGATGACATTTTTAATAATAAAAAATTAAATAACGATATAAGTTATTATCTACATAGACCCACTGCCACAGATAAATCCATGGCACCAGATGGACATGATTGTTTCTATGTTTTGGTTCCAGTTCCCAATAACCAATCAAAAATTGATTGGTCGTTAGAGGGTGAAAAAATGAAAAATTTAGTAGTAGATAAAATGGAGAAAGATTTAATGCCAAACCTAAAAGAAAATATTGTCGAAGATTTTTATTTGACACCTGACTATTTTGAAAAAGATCTCAATACAAAATATGGTTCTGGTTTTTCTATACAACCAAAATTCTCACAATCTGCTTACTTTAGATTTCACAACAAATCTGAAATTTATAACAATTTATATTTTGTTGGTGCGGGTACTCATCCTGGGGCAGGTGTACCTGGAGTACTTTCCTCAGCAAAGGTTTTAGATAAAATTTTATAATGTCCTCTAAAAATTATTTATCAATTTACGCAAAATCATTTAATTGGGCTGGTTTTTTTTTACCAAAAAAAACGTATAAAAATTGTTCTTATTTATACGATTTTTGCAGAGTTGTAGACAATATTGCAGATGACGAAGATGAAATAGAAATAAAAAAAATAAAATTCCAAAAATTTGTAAGTGATTTTAAACAAAAAAATTTTGAGGATCCAATTATTCAAAATATGTGGAATATTATTCATGAATTCAATATTTCTCTCGAAATAATTTATGATTTATTTGATGGGATAGAGTCGGACATAAAACAAGATGTAAAAATAGATAATCGAAAAGATCTTTTAATCTATTGTTATAGAGTAGCTGGAACTGTTGGACTGATGATGGCAAAAATTTTAAAAGTGAGTAAAAAACAATCCCTTAAATCTGCAATCGATCTTGGTATAGCAATGCAACTCACTAATATATCAAGAGATGTGATTGAGGACTCAAAAAAAAATAGATCTTATATAAATGGAAATTTTGAGGAAATTAACTCAACTATTAAACTTGCAGATACATTTTATAAAAATTCATTTTATTCCATAAGAGAAATTCCACTAAGCTTTAGATTTAGTATTTTAGTTGCTAGACGAATATACAGAAAAATAGGATATAAAATTTTGAAAAAGAAAACCTTTGAAAATTATAGTAAATCTGGAAAAATTTACGTCTCAAACTTAGAAAAAGTTTTAGAGACGATTTTATCAATTTATGATCTAATTATACTTTCTTTACTAAATAAAAATGATGATCAAATCGAACATGATCATTTATTGATTAATAAAGAAATTAATCTTGATGAAAGAATTTGATTACATAATTATTGGAGGTGGTTGTGCTGGTTTGTCTCTAGCTTATGAATTAGAGATCCATAATAAATTAGAAAATAAAACCTTGGCAATAATCGAACCTCGAGATGAATACAAAAGAGATAAGACCTGGTCTTTTTGGAAGGTGTCTGAACATAATTTTCATGATTGTGTTATAAAAAATTGGAGAAATTTTTCAGTTAATGTGCCAAATAAAACTAATTTTCTTGAATGTGAGAATTATCCATATCAAAGCATCGATAGTGGTTTGTTTTATAAGAAAATAAATAATTCATTAAAAAAAAATAAGAATATCTTTTTTTTAAAGGAACTGAAAGACATCAACATCAAAAATTCATTTATATTCAATAGTGTTCCTACTATCAAAAAAGACTTTAGAAATTTATGGCAACACTTTTGTGGAGTTGAAATAGAGACAGAGAATAATTATTTCGATGAAAACATTTTTAATCTAATGGATTTTGATTGTGATCAAAGAGAAAGTGTCCATTTTTTTTATACACTTCCCTTCTCAAAAAAAAAGGCATTGATTGAGAGTACTTGGCTTTCAAAAATGAATGATGACTCTCAAAAAGATTATGATCAACAAATTAAAGAATATATCGAAAAGAAATTAAATTTAAAAAATTATAAAATCACTTATAAAGAGATAGGCGCAATTCCGCTTTTTTACCCATCATTTAAAAATGAAAAAAGTAAAATTAATATTGGAACTGCTGGTGGTATGACAAGATTAAGTACAGGATATACTTTTTTGAATATACAAGAACATAGTAAATTTATAAGAAAAAATATTGAAAATATTCATAGTACTAAAAAATTTGAAATCGGTAAAAAGTATCAATTTTTGGATGAAATATTTTTACGTGTTCTTGAAAAACATCCAAAAGAAATGTCAAAAATTTTTTTTAAAATGTTTCAAAGTTCACCTAAAACAATTATCAAATTTCTTTCCAATAAGAGTAATTTTCTTGAGGATTTGACTATAATTTTAAAAATGCCAAAATGGATTTTTATCAAAGCTTTATTTTATTAAACCTAAATGAATATGAATATAAAAAAAATAAATCTTAATCATTCTTTTATTTTTTTTTTATTCTGTAACATTTTTTCTTTAATACTATTTAAATTTAGTAACTTTATATTGTCACCATTATTTTGTTTATTTTTAATTTTAATTATTGGTGTATCACATGGGTCTTTGGATCATGTCAAAGGTGGTAAGCTTCTAAAGATTTTTAAAATTCAAAATATATCTCTATTTTATATTTCATATATCTTATTAGCTGTAATGGTTGTAACACTTTGGATTTTTATACCATCTATCTTGTTAATAATATTTCTACTAGTTGCCTCATATCATTTTGGTAAAGAGGATACACAATTTTTACATGACTATAATTCACATTTTATAGGGATACTGTATTTCCTAAAGGGATCTCTCGTTATTTTGGCACCATTATATTTTCATTTTGATGAAACTATCGCAATATTTAAATTATTATTAATTGATAATGAAAATTTTTACTCAAGTTTAAGTTTTATTGAGAATAATAGATTAATAGATTTAGGGATAATCTTAAGTTCAATTTCGAGTATTATTTTGTTTATTAAAAAATTTACTTTAAGAAATTTTTCTATTTTTTTTGATTATTTTTCTATATTGATTTTAAATTACTATCTCTCCCCTTTAATAGCATTTACTGCTTATTTTTGCTTTTTACATTCTGTAAGACATAGCATCACATTAATTTATGAATTAGATAACAATAATATTAAAAATGGGTTATTGATTTTTACTCAAAAGGCTATGCCACTTACGATATTAACTGCTATTATTTGTTTAGTTGGTATTTATTTGCTCAATTTTAAATATGATTTTGATAACTCAATTATTAAAGTCATTTTTATAGGTTTGGCGTCTTTAACATTTCCACATATATTACTTGAGTATCTTTTAGATAAAAATGAAAAACAAAGAACTTAAAATATTGTTATCTGCTCCGCGAGGATTTTGTGCTGGTGTTGAACGAGCAATTGAAATTGTTGAAAAATCAATTCAAAAATATGGTTCCCCAGTTTACGTTAGACATGAAATAGTACACAATAAATTTGTTGTTGATGACCTAAGGAACAAAGGTGCAATATTTGTGGAAGAGCTTGAAGAAATTAAAGACAAAACAAGACCAGTTATTTTTTCTGCACATGGTGTTCCAAAAAAAATTCCACAAGATGCAAAAAATTATAATATGACTTATGTTGATGCAACATGTCCCTTGGTTTCTAAAGTTCATAGAGAGGCTGAAAATCTTCATAAGGCTGGATACCATTTAATCTTAATAGGGCATGAAAATCATCCAGAAGTAATTGGAACAATGGGACAACTGCCTGAAGGATCTATCGATCTTATCCAAAATGAGAATGAAGCCAATAATTATGATCCAAAAAATTTTGAAAAGATTGCCTATGTTACTCAAACAACTCTATCGGTGGATGATACAAAAGAAATAATATCAATACTTAAAGAAAAATTTTCAAATATTAGAGAGCCTGCAAAAGAAGATATTTGTTATGCGACAACTAATAGACAAATGGCTGTTAAAAACATTGCAAAAAAGTGTGATCTGTTTTTTGTTATTGGTAGTCGAAATTCATCTAACTCAGTAAGACTTGTTGAAGTTGCTAAAAAATCTGGGTGTGAAAACTCAATACTGATCCACTCACAAAGTGAAATTCCATTCAACTTAATTGAAAATTCAAATATAATCGGAATTTCATCTGGTGCGTCTGCCCCTGAAATACTTGTCGAAAATTTCATTAAAGAATTGAAAAATAAATTTACAGTCACTATAGAAGAAGTGGAAATTATAAAAGAAAACGTCGTTTTTCGTGTTCCAAAAAAATTAAATTAAATGGCTGTTTACACAAAGATAAATAAGAAAGACATTTCGTATATTAATAAAAAATTTGAAAACCAAAAATTTTTAAGTTTTAAAGGTATAAAGCAAGGAATTGAAAATACTAATTATTTATTAAAATCAAAAAACAATAAATTTATACTAACTATATTCGAAAAAAGAGTTCAAAAAAAAGAAATACCTTTTTTTATGAAATTAATGGATCAACTAAATGATCTAAAGATAAGATGTCCAAAACCATTGAAAAATCGTGATGGAAAATATCTATTTAAAATCAAGAATAAGGTTGCTTGTGTTGTTTCGTTTCTTGATGGAAAAGACAAAAAAAATCTTAATTTGAAGAATTGTTATGATATTGGAAAAACTGTTGCTCAAATGCACTCTTCGTCAAAAAAAATAAGATTATTTAGAAAAAACTCAATGAATATAAAAAATTTAAATCCATTATTAAAAAGTATTAAATTTAAGTCAAAAAAATTCATTAATTTAGAAAAATTTCTCAAAAGTAATTTTAGAGAAATTAAAAATAAATGGCCAAAAAAATTGCCAAATGGAATAATACATGGCGATCTTTTTATAGATAATATATTTTTTAAAAAAAATAAGATCTCTGGAATTATAGATTTTTATTTTGCCGCAAATGATTATTTTATGTATGAAATAGCAATATGTATTAATGCTCTTTGTTTCGATAAAAAAAATTCGCAATTTAAATTAAATAAAAAAAAGGTTAAAAATTTAATCAGAGGATATGAGGGTATTAAAAAGATCTCTGGAATTGAGAAAAAATCATTGAATATTTTATGCCGAGCTGCTGCGATAAGATATTTTCTAACAAGACTTTACGACTACACAAATACTCCAAAAACTGCATTGATAAAAATTAAAGATCCTAGAGAATATTATCAGAAATTGATAATTCATAATAATTTAAAAAACTATAGGGATTATTTAGTTTAATGATTAAAATTTATACTGATGGTTCATGTCTTGGTAATCCTGGCAATGGTGGTTGGGCAGCAATAATAATAAATGAAGGGAAAAAAACTGAAATCAAAGGAAGTAAAAGTGATACTACAAATAATCAAATGGAATTATTAGCACCTATAGAAGCTCTTAAAAAAATTCCAAAAGGAAGTAAAGTTCAAATTTTTACTGACTCTAAATATGTTAAATCTGGAATAACAGAATGGATACACAATTGGAAAAAAAATGGATGGAAAACTGCAAACAAAAAAGAAGTGAGTAATAAAGCTCTTTGGACAGAATTAGATCTATTAAATAATGAGTTTGAAATAAGTTGGAACTGGGTAAAAGCCCATTCAACTGATGAATTAAATAATGAAGTAGATTTACTTGCTAGAGATGCTGCCAACTTATAGTTGGGGCACCTGGCAACAGAACGCCCCTTAAATAATTTATTATCTTTCTCTATCAACGATAATTATTTTTAAAAAGACTATGTACCTACTATGTACTAACTATGTACCATACCTTTAAAACTCAAAATTTACTTTTTTTAAAATATTCTTTTATGTCTTTTTGAAACAATAGGTAAATACAAGAAATCTGTAATAAAGTATTTAAAATTAAAATAGATCTTACTGTCAATTCATTAAATCCTATTTCTGGTATAGGTCCATAAGGAGCGACAAAACTTACATTTATTGCGTGGATTAAATCTAACAAACCAATCACATTCCAAGACAGCAAAAGACCCCATAGTATAGTGCTTGGTTTTTTTATAATGTGGTAAACTAAAAATAAAGCAGTTATCCCAATAAAAAAGTCGCCCACAAAAGGAACTACCCATTCGGATGGTGCCGAACGCTCATTTTCAGTAAAGATCCAAAACAAAAACAAACCTGACCCAACTGCTCTGAATGACATCCATCCAGTTACAAAAATAATCCAATTTAATTTCACTTGAGAATTACATATCAGAAAAAAACCTCAATGACAAAGTCATCACAAAGAAATCCTAGATTAACTATGTACCCTACTATGTACCTTTCAAAAAAGTCATATATTATGTTATGTATTGATTTGAGTCGGACAACAGAACTGCCCTACCTAAATTAGATTATTTAATAAGTTCTCTGCTGAAGTTAAACCACATTCCTTAGTTTCTTTTTCAAAATGAATATTAACAATTGTGAAATTTTCAATCACCATTAAATAACGATTTGATCTTATTCCCATTCCTTTTGCATTACGATCAACTTCTGCTCCAATTGCTTTCGTAAATAATAAATATGGGTCAGATAACATTTTAATTTTGTCTCCAATATTATTAATCTCACCCCAGCCATTCATTACGTAAGGATCATTTACTGATAAACAAAATATATTTTCTATTCCTTTTGCTTTGATTTTATCTGCGTTTGCTACAAAACCTGGTAAGTGAAGTTTGGAGCAAGTTGATGTAAATGCCCCAGGTAAACCAAACAAAACGACTTTACCATTGCCAATAGTTTCTCTTAATTTACTTTTTTGAGGTTCTCCATCAACAAGTTGAAAAATCTCTGTGTCTGGTAGTTGATCTTTTATTTTAAGTTTCATATCGAATTCATTACATATTTTTTAACTTTTTCAATATCATTTGACAGAAGTTCAAATTTTTCTTTTCTGTCATTAACGTATTTAAGACTTTCTGGTAAAGTTTCAGTTTTTGAAATTGCATCTTCTATTGCTTTTGGAAATTTACATGGGTGAGCAGTTGATAATACAACACAATTTTTTTCTAATCCTAGTTTTCTCACAGCACCAATACCTACTGCAGTGTGTGGATCCACTACCATCTGATGTTCATCATTGATAGTTTTTATCATTTGAACAGTTTCATTTTCATCAAGCATTTCAGATATAAAATTCTTTTTAATTTTATCCAAGTCATTTTTATCAATTTTATAAGTATTATTTTTTATTTCAGCCATTACATCTTTTGTAACTTCTGAGTTACAATCTTTGACGTCGTATAAAAGCCTTTCAAAATTACTTGCTATTTGTATATCCATACTTGGTGTGTTTGTTTCCTCAACTTTCTTTTGACTATAATCACCACCGGATATAGCTCTGTGCAGTATGTCATTTTTATTTGTAGCTACGATTAGTTTATCAATAGGAAGACCTAGTTTTTTGGCTAAATAGCCAGCGTAAATATCACCAAAGTTTCCTGTTGGAACAGAAAAGGACAAAGGATGACCATTTCCAATTTTAAAGTAAGCGTAAAAATAATACACCGATTGAGCAACTATTCTTGCCCAATTAATTGAATTTACACCCGACATATTAATTGCTTTAGAAAATTTTTCGTCATTAAACATTGCTTTAACTAAATTTTGGCAATCGTCAAAATTACCCTCTACCGCAATGTTAAATACATTATTCTCTTCATGTATTGTCATTAGTCTTCTTTGTACTGGTGAAATCTTATTATTAGGGTGCAATACAAAAACATTTAAATTATTTTTTCCCTTTAAAGCGTCTATGGCAGCTGCACCTGTATCGCCTGAAGTTGCAACAATTATATTAATTTTTTTTTGATCACGGCCTAAATGATATTGATAAAAATTACCTATTAATTGCATTGCTATATCTTTAAATGCAAGTGTAGGTCCATGAAATAATTCTAATACTTTTAAATCTCCTAGATCTGATATTTTTACAACATCGTCGGATCTGAAATTTGAATATGATTTTGAAATCAAAGAGATTAGATCATCTTTAGACATGAAATCTCCTATAAATGGATAAATTATTTCAGCAGCCAAATCATTGTAACTCAGGTTTTTTAGATTATCTAATTCTTCCTTTTTAAAGGGTTTAATTGATTTTGGAACAAATAGTCCCCCATCATCTGCCAAACCTTTGAGGAAAACATCTTTAAAAGTAAAGTTTTTCTGATTATTTCTTGTACTTATATAATTCATTTAATAATTCTTTTTTCTAAAATATAGATATAGCAAAAGAATTGAAATCGCTAATGAAAACCATGTCATTGCATATTTTTTATGATTGTTGGAAATATTAGCAGTAATTTTTTTTGGTCTAGGAAACTGATAATTTCCATCTAAATATATTATGTACTTAGAAAATTCTTTACCAGTAAATTTTGAGATATCTTCTCTATTCAAACTAAACCAGTAATTTTCTTTTATATCATTATCTGGTTTGAATATATTTTTTCTTCCCTGTGTTTTAAGAGTTCCTTCTATATTGTTTTGATCCAATATATTTATCTCTGGTGTATCTTTTTTTTCAAATGGTATCCATCCTCTATTGAGTAAATAGTTTTCACCATCTATTAGAATTGGATTTAAAACTTCAAACCCAGGTGTTCCAGAGTCATTTAAATTATATAAATAAATCTGTTTCTCAAAATCAACACGACCAGATGTTTTGATTTTAAGATAATTTTGTTGATTAGATTGTGAAAGTTGAACTGGAGGATTTTTCAATGAATTTTCAATTTCTAGGATAAGATTATTCTTCCAATTTAAACGAATTACTTGCCAAGTACCTAAAGCAATAAAAACAAAGATAAAAAATATGATAAAAACTGAAAATAAAAACTTATGTCTCAAGGTTCAAATTAGCTTCCCCAAATATAGATCGCAGCAAATAAGAATAGCCAAACTACGTCAACAAAGTGCCAGTACCAGGCTGCCGCCTCAAAACCAAAGTGATGATCTTTGTTGAAATGACCTAACTTTCCTCTCCACAAACATACAGCTAAGAAAATTGTACCTACGATCACATGAAAACCATGAAATCCTGTTGCCATGTAAAATACTGAACCATATATGTGATCTGAAAATGCAAATGTTGCATGATGATATTCGTAAGCTTGTAAAGCAGTAAAACAAACTCCTAATATAACTGTTAAAACTAATCCTTGAATAAATCCTTTTCTATCATCCTCTAAAAGAGCATGATGAGACCAAGTCACAGTAGTTCCAGACAACAAAAGAACCAATGTGTTTATTAATGGTATATCCCAAGGATCAAAAGTTTCTATATCTTTTGGTGGCCATACATTTCCAACAAAGTCATTTGGGAAAAGACTCACATCAAAGTATGCCCAAAACCAAGCAACAAAAAACATTACCTCAGAGGCAATGAATAAAGTCATTCCGTAACGATGATGTATTTGAACCACAGGTGTATGATGTCCTTGATGCTCAGCTTCAATAACAACATCTCTAAACCACATGTATGCACCATAAATTAATAAAGCAAATCCAAGGTACATTCCCCATGAAACCTCATAATGCATGTAGTAAACAGCGCCAACAGCTAAAACTAAACATGAAAATGAAACATAGATAGGCCAAGGACTTGGGTCTACTAAATGGTAATCGTGTTTTTTTTCAGCTGACATTTTTTTGGATTATGATTGTTTATAGTAATCTGTCGAGAAAAAAGTATACGACATAGTTACATCCTGTAAATTTTTTACTGTTGCATCGTTGACCATTTCTGGATCTAAATAAAAAGTCATTACATAGGTAGCAGTTTCACCAGCTTTTAATTCTTGTTTTTCAAAGCAAAAACAACCAAGTTTACTATAATATTTTCCAAAACTTGAGGGTGAAACATTAAAACTTGCTACACCTGCAGTTGGTTCATTACTATAATTAGTTACCTCAAACTCTATTTTGTTTACTTGACCCACTTTAACGTCCATCACATTCGATTTTGCTTTAAAATCCCATGGTAAATTATTAACATTGGTATCAAATCTTACACTAACTACTTTATCTAAAACAATTTTCGGAGCTTTGTCTGCTACTTGAGTAGTTCCTCCAAAACCAGTAACTCTACAAAAAATCTCATACAGAGGCACCGATGCGTATGACAAACCTAACATCAAAACAAAAATCCCAGCTAAAACTAATGGTGTTAATTTCTTCTTTTCTATCATATCGACCTATCAAATACCCCAGTGTTATATAAAGTAAAAAAGAAAAGAAAAATCATGAACGCTATAATAGCTAATGCCGTAATAATATTTTTTCTTTTTGTTTTTTTATCTGGTGTAATCATATTATTTTATCAATCAAAAATAGAACAAAAACTAAGAATAAATACAATATGGAATATCCAAAGATAGCTTTTGCTTTCTTAGAGTTAAATCTATTTTTTTTATAATCCAACAATTCATAACATAAAAAATTGTAATAAAAAGTTAATAGCAATGATGGAATTAAAAATGTTAAGCCAACAAAGCTAATTAAATATGGAAAGATAATTACCGGAATCATCAATAAAGAATAAATGAATATATTTATTTTGGTACTTTCTATTCCATTGGTTAGTGGCAGCATTGGTATTTTGGCTTTTTTGTAATCATCAGACTTGTATAAACTGAGTGCCCAAAAATGAGAGGGCGTCCAAAAAAATATTATTAAAAAGAATGTTAATGGTTCAAGCGATATAGAGCCTGTAGCAATAGTCCATCCTATAACCGGTGGAAAAGCACCAGCTGCTCCACCAATAACTATATTTTGTGGAGTTCTTCTTTTTAACCAGATTGTATAAACAAATACATAAAACAATATTGTTAGTAATAATATTGCAGCAGAAACTCTGTTTGTAAAATAATCTAAAGCTACAACTGAAACTATTGATAATGTAACACCAAATATCAAAGCTTGATTTCTATTGACTTTCCCTGTTGGGATTGGTCTTAAACAGGTTCTAGTCATTAAAGCATCGAGATCGGACTCATACCACATATTTAAAGCACCAGCTGCCCCAGCACCTAATGAAACGAGAAGAATTCCAATAATTGCATCTTTAGTTGAAACAATAGTAGGTGCTGTTAATAAACCTACGGCACAGGTAAAAATTACCAGTGACATAACTCTTGGCTTCATCAATTTAAATAATTCTGAAAGATTAAATAAATCTTCTTGGCTTAAACTTCTTTTTTTTAGCCTTGAATTATCCATCGATTCTTAATGCTCTTATTTTATTAGCCGTGCGATTTTTGTGTACCCTGACCATCTTCAAATTTTGGCAATTCCTCAAAAGTATGGAAATTTGGTGGAGATGGCACAGTCCACTCTAACGTTGTTGCTCCCTCACCCCATGGATTTTGTGCTGCTGCCTTCTTTTTTGCAAATGCATAAATCAAATTCATAAAAAATACAGCTAGCCCAGCTACAGCCACGTAAGACCCTATTGAAGATATATAATTCCATCCGGCAAATGCGTCAGGATAATCAGCATATCTTCTCGGCATCCCTGCTAATCCTAAAAAGTGCTGCGGGAAGAAAATCAAGTTAACTCCAATAAATGTTAACCAGAAATGTAACTGACCCATCCACTCAGAATACTCATAACCACTCATTTTTGAGAACCAATAATAAAAGCCTGCAAAAATTGCAAAAACAGCTCCTAGAGAAAGCACATAGTGAAAATGAGCAACTACGTAATAAGTGTCATGCATTGCAGTATCAACACCTGCGTTAGCTAAAACAACTCCAGTTACTCCACCAACTGTGAACATAAAAATAAATCCTAATGCCCATACCATTGGTGTTTTAAAAGATATTGAACCACCCCACATTGTTGCGATCCATGAGAAAATTTTTATTCCTGTTGGAACAGCAATAATCATTGTTGCAGCTAAAAAATATGCTTTTGTATCTGTGCTTAATCCAACTGTATACATATGGTGCGCCCATACAACAAATCCAACTATTCCAATTGCCACCATTGCATAAGCCATTCCAAGATATCCAAAAACAGGTTTTCTAGAAAATGTAGAAACGATATGACTAATCATTCCAAATCCTGGAAGGATTAAAATGTAAACTTCTGGATGACCAAAAAACCAAAATAAATGTTGGAATAAGACTGGATCACCTCCTGTTTGGGCTTCAAAGAAGGCGGTACCGAAATTTCTATCTGTTAATAACATTGTTATTGCTCCAGCTAATACTGGTAAAGATAATAATAATAAAAATGCAGTTACTAATATAGACCACGCGAACAAAGGCATTTTATGTAATGTCATACCTGGTGTTCTCATATTTAGAATAGTAGTAATAAAATTAACTGCTCCTAAAATTGATGAAGCACCCGCTAAATGCAAACTTAAAATAGCTAAATCCATCGCTGGTCCAGGTTGTCCAGCTTTTGAGGACAACGGAGGATAAATAGTCCATCCGCCCCCTACTCCAGTTTGTCCTGGAGGGCCATCTGCAAAAATTGATAAAATTAATAAAGTTAAAGAAACAGGTAGTAACCAAAAAGAAATATTGTTCATTCTTGGAAATGCCATATCAGGAGCTCCAATCATAATTGGCACAAACCAATTACCAAAGCCGCCAATCATTGCTGGCATTACCATGAAAAAAATCATTATTAAACCATGTCCAGTAACCAACACATTATATAAATGATAATTGCCACCTAAAATGCCATCACCAGGATGCATTAATTCCATTCTCATTAAAACAGAAAAAGCAGTTCCAATAACTCCTGCAACAATTGCAAAAATTAAATACATTGTCCCTATATCTTTATGGTTAGTAGAATATGCCCATCGCTTCCAACCGGTTGGAGTATGATGATCGTGTGATGCTGTTTGTGTGTACATAATTTATTTACTCGCTAATTTAAGTTTATCATTTTCAATTTCTTCCTTTGCAAATTTCACTCGCGCTTCGGATAACCATTCTTGATATTCATCCTCACTAACTACTTTTACTGCAATTGGCATAAACGCATGTTTTATACCACAAAGTTCTGAACATTGACCATAATAAGTACCAACTTTTTCAGCCTTAAACCACGTTTCATTAATTCTTCCAGGTACCGCATCCCTTTTTACTCCAAATGAAGGTAAAGCCCAAGCATGTAAAACATCATTTGCTGTGATTAAAACTTTTACTACTTTGCCAACTGGAACTACAACTTCATTATCAACAGCTAACAATCTTGGTTGATTTGCTTTTAAATCTTTTTCCTCAATCATGTATGAGTCAAATTCTAAATTTTCGTCTGGATACTCATAACCCCAATACCATTGATAGCCTATTGCTTTGATTGTTAAATCTGCTTTTGGAATTGTATCTTGCTTATATAAAATTTTAAATGATGGAACCGCCATAACAATTAAAATTAAGCAAGGAATTAAAGTCCATAAAACTTCAACAGTTACGTTGTGTGTTCTATTTGAGGGATTAGGGTTTGCTGAGGCTCTAAATCTTACACACGCATAAAGCATTAAAAATAAAACAAATACACTTATTGCTATTATTATCGGTAATAACAAATTATCGTGAAAAGCTACAATGTCTCTCATCGTTTCTGATGCCGCTTTTTGGAAACCTAATTGCCAATCAACAGGTTGGTTTGCAAAAGCATTTTGAGAGATAAAAATACTTGAAAATATAAATAAAATTTTTTTCATTTTTACTAGCTATATAAAGCCCTTTTGTAAAAATTACACTTTAGTTTTCGCGACAATTTATCAATTAATCACATAATTTATGATCGAAATTGCAGATATCACTGCGGTTTCCGATCTTAAAATATTGTCATTAATTTTTAGTGCTTGTACTCCTTTAAATGAGAGAATCTCCTGCCTTTCATGTTCTGAAAAATCTCCTTCGGGGCCTATAATGATACAAATGGGTTCATCTGAAAACTTTGTTTTTTCAATTTTTTTATTATCTGAATTTAAATCTGTGAAAATTAAATTCATTGAATTGGAATTTAAAAAACTTTTTAAATTTTGTGCTTCCTCAATAGATGGCACACTTATACGATTTGATTGTTCACATGCTTCTATAACTATTTTTTCTAACCGATCTTTGTTAATCTTTCTTACAATAGTTCGATCAAAAATTATTGGTAAAAATTTTGAAACACCTAATTCAGTTGCTTTTTGAATCATAAAGTTTTGATAATTTGATTTAATAGGTGAAAATGCTAACCATAATTCTTGGACATTTTCTTTTTGTCTTAATTGTTTAGTTGATTTAAATTCAACAAAATCTTTTGTGATATTCAAAATTTTTGCTTCCCATTCACCAGTTTTATTAAATAAAGAAAAAATATCGTTTTTTTTTAACCTCATTACTTTCGTCAAATAATGAGATTGAGATTTATCTAATTTATCAATCATATTTTTTGATAATGTATTCGAAAAAAACAATCTAATATTACTCATATATGTTAAATTAATTTATGAAAAATATTAAAGCAATAATTTTTGATGCTTATGGAACATTGTTTGATGTCAATTCAGCTGCAGAAAAATGTAAAGATAAAATTGGAGATAAATGGGAGGGATTTGCAAATTTTTGGAGAACCACTCAATTAGAATATACTTGGCTTAGAAGTTTAATGGATCGACACAAAGATTTTTGGCAAATTACAGAAGATAGTTTAGATAAATCAATAAAAGTTTTTAATATTGATCCTTCAATGAGAAATGAATTACTTAATTTATATAAAATTTTATCACCCTATAAAGAAGTTCCAGAAACTTTAAAAACTCTAAAAGAGAAAAAATTAAAATTAGCTATTTTATCTAATGGTACTCCATCACTACTGGACGAATTAGTTAAAAGTAATCATTTGGACAATTTATTTGATGATATATTTTCTATAGAACAAGTTGGCGTATATAAACCAAGTTCAAGAGTTTATGATATGCCTATAAAAAAATATAATATTAATAAAAGTGAAGTTGCATTTTTAAGTGCTAATACTTGGGATGTTTCTGGTGGTGGAAATTATGGTTACCAATCTATTTGGGTAAATCGAAATAATAACATTTTTGATAATTTAGATTTTAGACCAAAATATCAAATTACAGATCTTAAAGAACTAATTAAATTAGTTTAATATTTTTAAAATAAAGACCAAAGGTGACAAAATATTTTTTTTTGTGCTTGCAAACAATGTTACAATCCGCCATTGTATTTACTAAGATTTATTTAACATGATTAAAGCACTAGATTTATTTGCAAGAGTTTTAATATCTGCATTATTTTTTTTAAATGGAATTTTTAAAATAAATAATTATGAGGGAACTATAGGTTGGATGGAAAGTTTTGGTTTGCCCGGTATATTGATTATACCTGCAATTGCTCTTGAAATAATTGGACCCATTCTTATTGTAATTGGCTATCAAACTAGAATTGCTGCAGCAGCTTTAAGCTTATTTTGTTTTGCAACAGCTATTATTTTTCACAATGATTTTGCTGACCAGGTACAGCTAACCGCTTTTCTTAAAAACATTGCTTTGGCTGGTGGTTTTTTATTCTTGGTAGTTAATGGTGCTAAAGGTTTTTGTTTAGATAAAAAGTGATCTTGAAATTAATAATTAATTCGTTAATTAAAGCGGATGAAAAATATTGAAGTAAAACAAATCATCGATCCGATCCCAGCTTCAGATGGAGCTGGAGTAAAGTTAAAAAGAAGTATTGGAGTTGAACCCAATTACTTTGATCCTTTTTTGATGCTAGACGAATTTGGCTCTGAAAATAGTGATGATTATGTAGCTGGTTTTCCTCCACACCCTCACCGAGGAATTGAAACAGTGACTTACATGCTTGCTGGTGATTTTGAACATAAAGATAGTACAGGCGGTGAAGGTAAAATGACTGCTGGTGATGTCCAATGGATGAAAACTGGAAGTGGTATTATCCACTCAGAGATGCCTGCAATGAAAGAAGGGAAACTTCATGGATTTCAGCTATGGATCAACATGCCAGCAAAATTAAAAATGAGCAAACCTGAATATATTTATATTGATGCAGATAAAATGAGCGTACATAAAGATAATGATAAAAAAGTAAAAGTTATAGCTGGTAAGTTTGAAGAGGCAGAAGGTCCAGTCAAGGGTCACAATGTTGAGCCAGTTTATTTTGATGTCGAACTAAATAAAGATAAGAATTTTAATTATCTTATCCCATCTACACACAATAGTTTTATTTATTTAATAGATGGCGAAATAAAGATTGGTGAGCAAAAACATGCAAATGTTAAAGATAGCACCTTGATATTACTTACAAGAGGTGAAAATTTGAAAGTGAAAGCTTTGTCAAAGGCTAAATTTTTAGTTATTTCTGGAAAACCAATAAATGAAGAAATCGCAAGAGGTGGTCCGTTTGTAATGAATACTAAAGCAGAGATATTGCAGGCCGTTCAAGATTATCATAACGGCACATTTGTAAAATAAATAATGAAATCAATACAAATAGAGAAATTTGGTGGACCAGAGGTTTTGGTTATTAAGGATATAGACATAGCAAAACCAGGTCCAAAAGAAGTCTTAATAAAAAATAAATCAATAGGTCTTAATTTTATAGATGTTTATCACAGAACAGGTCTCTACCCTATTCCATTACCCAGCGGTATAGGTCTTGAAGCTAGTGGAGTTATTGAAGAAATAGGATCTGATGTAAAATTATTTAAAGTTGGTGATAGAGTTACTCATGCATCAATGCCAATTGGCGCATATTCAGAAAAACAAATTATGCCCGAAGAAAAATTAATTTCTGTTCCAGATGGTATTTCTGATGAGGTGGCATCTTGTATAACTTTAAAAGGGATTACCGCAGAATATCTATTGCATAGAGCCTATCCATTAAAAAAAGGTGATAAAGTGCTTTATCATGCTGCAGCTGGGGCTCTTGGTCAAATTTTATGTCCTTGGGCAAATTCTTTGGGTGCAGAAGTTATTGGGACAGTTGGTTCAAAAGCTAAAGAGGAAATTGCCAAAAAAAATGGTTGTCACCATGTAATTAATTATTCTGAAAAAAATTTCTCAGAAGAAGTTGAAAAAATTGTAGGAGAAAATGGTATTGATGTTGTCTATGATGGTGTTGGAATAAAAACATTTAAAGGTTCAATTGAAACATTAAAAATACGAGGAATGATGGTAGCATTTGGAAATGCATCCGGGTACGTTGATACTATTGATGTAAAAAAAGATATTAATGCTAAAGGATTATTTTTTACTCGACCATCCATTGCACATTATACGATCAAAAGAGAAGAATTAGTTGAGTCAGCAAAAAAAGTTTTTGATGCAATTTTATCTAACAAATTTAAGGTAGAAATTTCAAAAAAATACACTTTAACAGATGCTGCTCAAGCCCACAAGGATTTAGAGGCTAGATTGTTAACGGGTCCAGCAGTTATTATTCCTTAAATTGAATATCCATATCAGAAAGGTGAAGTCTAAGAGCTTTGGTTGAGATCTGAATTTCAATAATAAAAAATATGATTGATATCATCATCGATAAACAACATGAACCGAAAATTATTCTCGCAATAAAAAGTTCTTGTAAATAAAGACCGAAAACAGTTAGCATATTGAACAAAAATCCAAAAGCAGCAAATAGAATACTTAATTTTAAAACACCAATTCTTTTCTCTAAATTTATTAATTGGTCTTTCCATTCAGGTGGGGTGTGTTTTTCAAATACGTATTCATCATGTATTTTTCTTATCAAAGAACTCAAAGTATGAAATCTATTAGAATACACTCCCATTATCAGTGGGATTGCAGGAAACATTAATGCGGTAACAGTGTAATCTATATTCATACGAATCAATTTGATTATCAATCTTGGCTTTGTTATTTACAAGTAAAATTTTATGAACCAATTAAACTTATTTATAGAACTTACTAGGCTTAAAAAACCAATTGGTTATATGTTGCTATTTTGGCCTTGTATATGGGGCTTAACACTAGTTTATGATTTCTCACAAGATAAAAATATTTATTTTTTCTACTTAATTTTATTTTTTCTCGGCGCGGTATTGATGAGATCTGCAGGGTGTATCGTTAATGATGTATTGGATAGAAAATTTGATAAACTAGTTGTAAGGACAAAGGAAAGGCCCATTGCATCAGGAAAAATTTCTGTAAAATTAAGTTTATTTTATGCAGCAATACTATGCTTATTAGCATTTATTGTTTTAATTAACTTTAACCTTTTTACAATTTTATTAGCACTAGCCTCAATGCCATTAGCTTTTACGTATCCGTTGATGAAAAGGTATACTTATTGGCCACAATTATTTCTAGGAGTAACATTTAACTATGGCTTAGTGCTTGCTTGGACATCAATTGCAGGAAGCTTAAATCTTGTTCCGTTAATATTTTATTTAGGAGCCATATTTTGGACACTAGGATACGACACAATTTATGGATACCAAGATATAAAAGATGATGAAATAATAGGACTGAAATCAACGTCAATTAAATTTAAAGGAACTGCAAAGATATTTTTATTTATATGTTACTCTATCTTAATATTTTCTTTTATAGTAGGGGGTTACCTAATGGATTTTAGTTTGTATTATTTTTTATTTTTACTAATTCCATTTACACAATTATTTTTATATCAAATAAGGACTTTTGATATAGATACTCCAAGCACATGTTTAAAAGTTTTTAAAAGTAACAATTTTTTTGGTCTTTTAGTTTTAATGAATATTTTGATAGGAAAAGTCTCATAATGGAAAAAACACAAACATTAAAAAGACTCTTTAATGAGTATACAAAGAAATATATTAAAAAAATTGCGATAGCTGTATTTTTTTCTCTTTTGGTCGCTGCGAGTACTTCATCAATTGCTTGGCTACTTGATCCAGCAATTGATAAAATTTTTATACAAAAAGATCAATCATTATTAATAATTATACCATTCTTAATAATCATTGCTTTTACAACTAAGGGGGTTTCTCTCTATTTGGCAAAAGTTATAATGATCAATGTTGGGGAAGATATAAAAAAGAAACTTCAATTTGATATGTTAAATACTTTAATAAGTGCAGACACCCAATCTATAGATGAAAAGCATACAGGAAAATTTATTTCAAATCTTACTTATGATGTAATGCATATTACAAATCTTCTGAGTCATGGTATTTTGAACCTTTTTAAAGATAGCTTAACACTCATAGGACTGCTTACAGTAATGTTTTTACAGAATTGGAAACTCTCATTAATTGCAATTATTTTAATTCCAATAGCAAGTACCGCAGCAAGAAGTTTGGGTAAAAGAATGGGTAAAGTGACAACTGAAGCGCAAGAAAAATCTAGTTTTTTAACTAGGTATTTAGTAGAGTTATTTAAAAACCACCGACTAACAAAAATTTTCCAGAAAGAAAACTATGAGTCAAATAGAGCAGACAACTATTTAAATCAACTTAAAGAGAAAAATAAAAAAATTGGACATGTGATAGTCAGAATTTCTCCAATAATGGAAGTATTAACTGGAGTAATGATTGCTATTCTGATTTTTTATTCAGGAAAATTGATTGCTGTAGGAGAGTTAAGTGTAAATAATTTTTTTTCATTTCTTGCAGCGATGATGTTGGCTTATCAACCAGTGAGGTCTTTATCGACATTAAATGTAATTCTTAATCAAGGTCTTTCTGCAGCATCGAGAATTTTATCTGTAATTGACACCAAAAAATCAATAAAGAATCCAGAAAATGCAAAAGAAATTAATGTAGAAAAAGCGAATATTAAATTTAAAGATGTGATGTTTAGCTATAATAAATCTGACGGTGAAGTCCTTAAAAATGTTAATCTTGAATTTGAAGGAGGCAAGATGACTTCTTTAGTTGGTCATAGTGGTTCAGGTAAATCAACTATTTTAAATTTAATACCTAGATTTTATGATTGCGGATCGGGTGATATTTCTGTAGATGGCCAATCTATATATGGCGTCACTTTACATTCTTTGAGAAGAAATATTTCCTTAGTCAGTCAAGAGACAACTCTTTTTGATGACACAATTAAAAATAATATAAAATATGCAAATTTAGATGCGAGTGATGAGGAAATACTTAGGGTAGCAAAACTATCACATTGTGATGAATTTATAAATAATCTACCAGAAAAATATGAAACCATGATTGGTGAGGATGGTGTAAGATTATCTGGCGGTGAAAAACAAAGGATTTCAATTGCTAGAGCTATGTTGAAAAAAAGCTCAATTATACTTTTGGACGAGGCCACATCATCTTTAGACTCTGAGACTGAAACAAAAATACAAGATGCATTAAAAATTTTAACAAAAGATAGAACTACTATTGTTATTGCTCATAGACTTTCGACTATTTTAAACTCAAACAAAATATATGTAATAGACTCTGGAAAAATAATTGATAATGGTAAACATGAAGATTTGTTAATTAATTCAAAAATTTATAAAAATTTTCATGACAAACAATTTCAGAGGTAATGATTTTTTTTATTTACCAATTTTTACTTTCAATTATAATATTTTTTTCCCCATTCATAATTATCTTTAGAATTTTTAAAAATAAAGAGGATAAATATAGATTTAAAGAAAAATTTTGTTTTATATCAAAAAAAAGAGGGACTGGAAAACTTATCTGGTTTCATGGATCTAGTGTTGGTGAAATATTAAGTGCTATCCCAATAATAAAAAAGTATGACAATGACAAATCTATAAATAGAATATTAATAACATCCAGTACATTAAGCTCATCAAAAATATTAGAAAAAATCAAATTCAAAAAAACTATTCACCAATTTTATCCTATTGATCACATATTATTTTCAAAAAAATTTTTGGATTATTGGAAACCAGATGTAGCAATTTTCTTAGAATCAGAAATCTGGCCAAGTATGTTTCGATTTATCAAAAAAAGGGGTATCTATTTAATCTTGCTAAATGCTAGAATTACAAAAAAATCTTTTCAACGTTGGTCAATAATTAAAAATTTTTCTCACTCAACTTTTAGTTTAATAGATAAAGCCTACTCTCAAAACACTGAGACAAATTATTTTTTGAAAAAATTAAAAGTAAAAAAAATAACTTCTATTGGAAATTTAAAATTTATCGAACATGATAACTTTAAGACTAATCAAGCAGATAAGAAATTGTTCTCACAATTTAGAAAATATAAGACTTTTGTAGCAGCAAGTACACACAACACGGAGGAATTATTTGCAGCAAAAACACACATTTTATTAAAAAAAAAAATAAAGAATATCATTACAATTATAATACCCAGACATATTAATAGGGTTGACCAGATTATTTCACAAGTTAATGAGCTTGGGTTAAATGCAATATCCCGTAGATCAAATAAAAAAAAATTAGATAATATAGATATTTACCTAGTTGATACTTTCGGAGAGTCTAAGAAGTTTTACAAATTTGCAACAACAGTTTTTTTAGGTGGATCAATTATTAAAAGAGGTGGACAAAATCCTTTGGAACCTGCTCGATTCGGTGCAAAAGTATTACACGGACCCAATATTGATAATTTTAAAGATGTTTACAAATATTTAAATCAACTAAAAATATCATCTTCAATCAACTCTCCTCGACAATGTGCAAATTCAATAATTTTTAAAAAAAACATGAAAAAAGCAAAAAAAATGAAATATCTTGGTACAACAATACTTAAAAAAACCTTAAATGAGTTAGATAAATCAATTCATAATGAAATTTAAAAAACCCAAATTTTGGGATTACAATAAACCTAACATTCTTTCTTATTTATTTTTCCCTGTATCATTATTACTCACAATTTTAAAAACTTTCAAAAACTTAACAACAAAAAAAAAGAAATATTCAAAAATTAAAACTATTTGTGTAGGAAATATTTATCTAGGTGGAACAGGCAAAACTTCCTTAAGCTTGAAGATTAATGAAATTTTAAAAGATAAAATAAAAACTTGTTTTATTAAAAAATATTATTCAGACCAAATTGATGAACAAAAAATATTATCAAATCATGGAAAATTATTTAAATTCAAAGATAGATCTTCCTCGATTAAACAAGCAATTGACGAAAATTTTGAACTTGCAATTTTTGATGATGGTTTGCAAGATCCATCAATAGATTACGATTATAGCATTGCTTGTTTTAATATTGATAATTGGATTGGTAATAGTTTTACTATTCCAGCTGGACCACTCAGAGAAAATATTAAGAATTTAAAAAAATATAAAAATGTTTTTTTAAATGGAAATAATGAAAATATTGATAATATTATAAAATTTATTCACAATTTAGATCCTAATATAAATATTTATCAAGGAGAATATGTTCCACTGAATATCAATGATTTTGATAAAAGTGAAAAATATTTAGTTTTTTCAGGCATTGGAAATCATAAGACTTTTATATCAATGTTAAAAAAAAATAACGTAAACATTGTCAAAGAAATTGAATTTCCCGATCATTATAGATACTTACAAAAAGAGATTGACGATATCATTTCAATGTCTGAAAAATTAAACTGTAAAGTAATGACTACTGAAAAAGATTATATGAAACTAAACAACAACGATAAAATTTTTTATATTAAATCAGAATTAAAAATTCTAAACCAAGAAAATTTTATTAATGATATTTCAAAGGTTTATGAAAATAATTAAATACTTAATACAATTTATCATTATTTGCATTTTTTATGTAATATTCAAAATTATTGGGGTTAAACTCTCGTCTTCTCTAAGTGGAAAATTATTTGAAATTATTGGTCCAACTTTTAGATCAAAAAAAATAATCAACAATAATATAAAAAAAGCTTTCCCAGATTATAATTCTAAAGAATTCAATAAAATCAAATCTTCAATGTGGAATAATTATGGGAGAGTTTTTGCAGAATATCTTTATATGAAAAATTTTAGAAATGGTAATCTCAGTAAAAATATTTCTATAGAAGGTGAAGATATACTTTTAAATATTAAAGATCAAAATCAAAAAGTCGTATTTATATCAGGGCATTTTAGTAACTTTGAGCTTATGGCAATGCAGATAGACAAAATAGGTATTAAAATTGGCGCAATCTATAGACCACTAAATAATATTTTTTTAAATAAATTCATGGAACGAATAAGAAAGAAATACATCTGCAACAATCAAATTAAAAAAGGAATAGGTGGATTAAAAGAATTAATAAAACTTAATAACCAAGGTTTTTCAACGGCACTTATGATAGATCAAAGAGTTTCCCAGGGTATTAAATCAAATTTTTTTAATGAAAAAGCGTTTACTACTACAATTCCAGCACAATTGATTAAAAAATTTAATATGCCTGTTGTTCCTATCTTTATAGAAAGATATGAGGGTATTAAATTTAAAATGAAAGTTCATAAACCAATTCACTTCTCAAACGAGGATACTATTGAAAATATTACAAACGAATTAAATAAGACTCTTGAAAAAATGATACTTGCTAATCCCAATAACTGGATATGGTCCCATAATCGTTGGAAATAATGTTATTTATTGTCTAATTCCTCTTTTTTTTTAGAAGCCTCAACATATGAATAATATGGTTCTTGAAGTTCCACGTTCCAGTAAGTCAAATTTTCAAGACTGATTACCTTACCCGAAACTGCACAAATTACATGGTCACCTTTTTCAATTACTTGAAAATTATTTGGTAAATATTTTACTTTTGCTAATTTTTTATTCATTTATAGTTTATATGTTTATACATGATTGTAGGGATTATAGGAAGCGGGGGAAGAGAGCATGCCATTTGTCATGCATTAAATAAGTCAAAAAAAATTGATAAGATTTATTGTTTTCCTGGTAACGCTGGGACCGATGCAATAGCTGAGAACGTTAATCTAGATATAAATAAATTTGAGGAAATCAAAAATTTCATTTTTTCAAAGAAAATAGAATTAGTAGTAATCGGCCCAGAAAAACCTTTGGTTGATGGACTAACAGATTACTTGGAAAGTTTTGATATTAAGGTTTTTGGACCTAGTAAAGTAGCTTCACAATTAGAGGGGTCTAAAATATTTACAAAAAACATCTGTAAAAAATATGATATTCCAACTGCGAATTTCGGTGTATTTAATGATATTAATCAAGCTCAAAATTTTTTAGATAAATCAAATTTTCCAATAGTCATTAAAGCAGACAACTTGGCTGCAGGGAAAGGAGTTTATATTTGTGAAAATAAAGAAGAGTCTTATCAAGCAGTTAAGGAAATATTTGATGGAAAGTTTGGTACTGCTAAAAATGTTCTTATTGAAGAATTTTTAGAGGGTGAAGAAATGAGCTTTTTCATTTTAAGTGATGGTTTTACTTACAAAAATTTTGGTACGGCTCAAGATCATAAAAGGGTTCAGGAAGGTGATAAAGGGAAAAATACTGGTGGTATGGGTGCTTATTCACCATCAAGATTAATAAATGAAGAGCTCGAAAAAAAGATTTTGAATAATATAATTGATCCAACCTTAAGAGCACTTAAAGATTTAAAATCATCATATAAAGGCTTTTTATATGCAGGGCTCATGATAAAAAATAATAAACCTTATTTAATTGAGTATAATGTTAGAATGGGTGATCCAGAGTGTCAAACTATTCTTCCCAAGCTAAATACAGATTTCGGTGAAATTATTGACTCATGCTGTAATGGAAGATTAAATGAAATCAAAATTAATTGGAATGATAAAAAAAGTATATGTGTTGTCTTGTGCTCAAAAGGTTACCCTGAAACCTACCAAAAAAATGTTGAAATCAAAAATATCAATAAAATTGAATTAAACACTGATGATCACTTATTTCATGCTGGCACTATTAAAAGAGGTGATGTTACTTTAGCGATAGGTGGACGGGTTTTAAATTTTGTTTCATTATCAGATAGTTTTGAAGAATCCAGAAATAGAATTCATCAACTTCTGAACAATCTAAATTGGTCAGATGGTTTTTTTAGAAAAGATATTGGTTATAAAGTAATAAAAAAATGAGAATAATTGGTGGAAAGTTTAAAGGAAAAAAAATTTTACAGCCAAAAGATAAAGAAACAAGACCCTTAAAGGACTTAGCAAAAGAATCTATTTTTAATATAATTAATCACTCAAATAAATTTAAGATCAATATTGAGAATTCAACAGTTTTAGATCTATTTGCAGGGGTTGGCTCATTTGGTCTAGAATGTCTCTCAAGAGGAGCTAAACATGTTATTTTTGTAGAAAAGTATAATGGTGTTTTGCCAATTTTAAAAAGTAATCTAAATAATTTAAATGTGAGAGAAAAATATGAGATTATTGAGGAAGACTTACTATCTAATTACTTTTTAAAAAAAATTCAGCTTAAATTCAATATCATATTTTTGGATCCTCCCTATAAAGAAAAAAGATTGTCAAATATTATTGATAATATTTTTCAAGAAAAAATTCTCAATAAAGATGGGTTGATTATTGTGCATAGGCATAAAAAAGAAAATGATGAGTTTTCAAAAAAATTTAGAATTCTAGATGAGAAGAAATATGGAATATCGAAAATTATATTTGGTAATTTAAACTAAAATTTTCTTAGTCTCTTTTTTAATTAACTCAACAGCAGGTTGATTGTAAGGGTTTATTTTCAAAGCTCTTCCAATTAAAATAGTCTCCAACATAAAAAAGCAAAATAACTCACCTAAAGTTTTTTCATCCCTTTTTTTAATTTCAAAGCTTCTAAAAGGTATATTTTTTTTTGTAAAAACATTTTCTGTAGCTTTTTTTTGAGCGTAAGTAATATTTTGAATATTTTTGTTTTTCAGAAAATTTTGTGAGGGCAAAATAAATTTATTATCTATTTTTGAGGAACTATTTTCATGGACATAAAAAAACGTATAAAAATTATTTTTAAAACCATCCAAATAAAGCTGCATAACGCTATGATTATCCCTGGGCATGTTAGATACGACTGGCAATAAACCTTTTCCCTTTTTACCCAAACTTTCAGCTACTAGTTGTTGATACCACGAAAAAAAATTTTGAGATTTTTCATCATAATTAATGATAATTGAATTAAATTTTCTTTTTTTAATTAAATTTATTGTAGATCCCACATTAGATATGAGCGCATTTAAATATTTTTGATTTTTAATTAAATTATTAAATTGCCTAAAACTTTTTGAATTAAGACCCATTAATTCTGCAGGCAACATTCCAACTTCTGATAAAACTGAGTATCGACCACCAATAAAATTATTGTGATGAACAATCTCTGATTTTAGTTTATGAGCTAATGAATTTAAATAATTTTTTTTATTTTCTGTGATAAAAATATTTTTATCACTTTTTTTGATAAGAATATTAGAATTAACTATTGTCTCTAAAGTATTGCCTGATTTAGAGATGATTAAATTTAAATGTTTTTTATTTCCGGATTTTTTTTTGAAAGTTGATAAATTGTCATAAAATAATACATTCTTTTTAATTTTATCTTCAAGAAAGCTATAAATAGTTTTCGTGCCTAATGACGAACCACCAATTCCAATTATACGGATATCGTTGAATCTTTTAAAAATTCCTAAATTTTTGATCTTAAATTGGTCTTTATATTTTTTACTAAAAGATTGAAAGATTTGACTATTTTCTTTAATTAATTTTTTAAGATCTTTTTTTATTCTAGAATTTTGTTTACTACCCTTAAAATTTTTAAAAAAAATTCCTGATGTTATCATTAATTATTTTTAATTTTTTCTAAAATGGAATTTTCAAAATTTGTGTTTTGATTAGTGTTTTGATTATCTAAATCTGAGTCCTTGTTGTCAGTCAGTAATGATTTGATGTCTGTATTCTCTTCATTCTCAGTTACTTGATTAGTTTGCTGCGGTAATGGTAATTCATTGAAATCTGGAGGCATCACTAAAGGTGATTTCTTTTCAACCAAAAATTCATCTATACTATTTTTTTTCTGTGAACTAAAACCTTCTCTAATAGTTCCACATGAATTTAAAGCTAAAATTGAAATTATAATTGTTGTTAGTTTAAATATTTTTTTCATCAATTTTATTTTTTTGATTATCAATTATTTCAAAAATAATCAAAAATAATACTCCTAATGAAATAAATATATCCGATACATTAAAAATAAACCAATGAAAATTTCCGATATGAAAATCAATAAAGTCTGGCACAGCCTTAAAAAAAATTCGATCATATAAATTACCTAGGGCTCCGCCAAATATCATTAAAAATGAATATTTTTTAAGACCATCACTTTTTAAAGTCATAAAAAAAATAATTAAAATTACAGCTGCAATTAAAATTGTTAAAATATTGTATATATGACTTTGATCAAATGATAATAAACCAAATGCTATTCCTTCATTATAAATTAAATTGATATTCAAAAATTTTGATACAAATAGTTCAGACGATAAATTTTTTTCATTTTGTGAAATCACATAGACTTTGGTAAATCTATCGAGACCAAAGATACTTAGAATAATAAAAAAATTTATTACAAAATTTTTATTTAAGAAATTTGACATTTAGGGTGTCTTTCACATGGGTCTTCTCTGATTTTCCAGCAAACTGAGCATTTATTTCCAGAAGCTTTTTTTGTCACAACTAAAATATCTGACTGATTATCAAAATTAACAACAGCTTTCGACACAATACATAATTCAGATAAATCCATATCTCTAACTATCTCCTTATATTTTTCGTTAAGTTGAATATTAAGATCTGCTTCTAAACTTGAACCAATTTCTTTACTGGCTCTTTTTTCCTCAATACTTATGTTACATACATCTCTAATTTTTATTAATTGAGACCATCTCTCAGTAAGCTGTTCGTTTTTAAATTTATCTGGAAAAGTAAGAAATTTTTCTAAATGGATGCTTTTACTATTCTTTGATATCAGTTGATGTATTTCCTCAGTTGTAAAAGACAATATTGGAGCGAACCATCTGAGTAAAGATTTTAATAAAACATTCAAAATTTTAACACAAGATTTTCTTTTCTCAGAATTAATTGGATCACAATATAAAGTGTCCTTTCTTATATCAAAATAGAATGCCGACAAATCTGTTGTACAAAAATTCAACAATTCTTTATAAAGATTGTGAAAATCATATTTTTTAAAATAATTTTCAAATTTGTTGTTAAGAGAATGAATCTTGCTTAACATAAATTTCTCTAGCTCTGGTAAGTTTTCAATATCAATTTTATCAAAATTAATATCCTCATATTTGTCATTTATATTTCCTAATAAATATCTAAATGTATTTCTAATTTTACGATAAGACTCAGAATGCTGATCCAAAATAGAATAATCTATTCTTAAATCTTCAGCATAATTTGATGCAGCAACCCAAATTCTTAAAATATCGGCACCATATTTTTTTAAAATATCCTCCGGTGCAATTACATTTCCAAGTGATTTTGACATTTTAAGACCTTTCCCATCCACTACAAATCCATGAGATAATATAGACTCGAAAGGTGCCTTACCTCGCGTGCCACATGACTCTAATAAAGAGGAATGAAACCAACCCCTATGTTGATCAGAACCCTCTAAATACATTGATGCAGGCCACTTAAGATCTTTTCTCTTCTCCAATACAAAAGAATGGGTTGATCCACTATCAAACCAAACTTCAACAATATCGCTCAGCTTTTCAAAATCTTCAGCATTATATTTATCACCTAAAAATTTTTGAGGGTCATCTGAAAACCAACAATCAGAACCTTCTTTCTCATAAATTTTAGCAATATTTTCAAATACTCCATCATCTATTAAAATTTCATTAGACTTTTTATTTACAAAAATAGGAAGTGGTACACCCCAAACTCTTTGTCTTGACACACACCAATCTGGCCTTGTCTCGATCATTGATTTTAATCTTTCTTTACCTTTGCTTGGATAAAAGGTCGTATCATCTATTGCTTTTAAAGCTTTACTTCTCAGTTTATGACTTTCCATAGAAATAAACCATTGCGGTGTCGCTCTATGAACTAGGGGTGCTTTTGATCTCCACGAATGAGGATATGAATGAACCAATACACCATTTGAAAGAAGTTTGTTTTGATCTTTCAATTTTTCGATCACAATGGGGTTAGCCTTAAAAATATGTAAACCTTCAAATAGAGAAACATTATTTGTATATTTTCCATCATCATCTACTGTCTCAATTGCCTTTATTCCGTTATTTAAACAAAGATTAAAATCGTCAGGTCCATGACTTGGTGCACAATGAACAATTCCTGTTCCTTGTTCAGTGGTTACAAAACGTGCTTCTAACATTGGGATATCGTAATCATACCCTAAATTAAAAAATGGATGCTTACAGATAGTATCTTTTAAATCTTTACCTTTAAATTTCTTAAGGTTTTCAAATTCCTTAATCTCACAATCTTTTAAAACAGAGTCTAGTAGCGCCTCAGCAATAACAATTTTTTTATTTTTAAAATTTCCGTCATCATTAATTTGAATTATTAAGTAATCTAAGCTTTCATTGTATGCTAAGGCTTTATTTGCTGGTATCGTCCAAGGAGTGGTTGTCCATATAACAATATCACAATCATTAAGTTCTTTTATTTTTGATAATTTAACTGGAAAACAAGCATAGATCGTATCAGATTTATGGTCTTGATATTCAACCTCGGCATCAGCTAAGGCAGTTTTTTCTACAGTTGACCATAAAACTGGTTTAAATCCTCTGTAAAGACTTCCTTCTTTTAAAAATTTTCCAAGTTCTCTTACAATTTGTGCCTCTGCATCATAACTCATTGTTGAATAATAGTTTTCCCAATCACCAACAACACCTAATCTTTTAAACTGGTCTTTGTGAACCTCTATCCATTTTTCAGCGAAAGTTCGGCATTCTTTTCTAAATTCTACAATCGGAACATCGTTCTTATTTTTTTTATTTTTTTTGTATTGTTCCTCGATTTTCCATTCGATAGGTAAACCATGACAATCCCAACCTGGAACATAAACAGAGTCTTTACCATCCATTTGATGAAACTTTACGATAATATCTTTTAAAATTTTATTTAACGCAGTACCCATATGTATATTTCCATTTGCATATGGCGGACCATCGTGGAGAACAAATTTTTCCTCTCCTTTTCTTGAATTCCTTAACTCTTTATAAAGATCAATTTTTTTCCAAAGTTTTAGAATTTCTGGCTCTCTAATTGGTAAATTAGCTTTCATTGAAAAAGCTGTTTTAGGTAAGTTAATTTGGTTTTTACTCATTTTGCTTTTTTTGCAGTTACTAAATCAATTTTAATTTGTTTTTTTAATTGATCTATATTTTTGAATTTTTTTTCAGCTCTTATAAATTTTAAAAATTCTACTCTTAAATACTTATTATATAAATTTCCAGAAAAATTAAATAAATGAACTTCTAATAATATTTTTTTTCCATTAAATGTAGGTCGATATCCTAAATTGGCTATTCCTTGGATATATTTTGAACTTTTTATTTTCTTAACTTTAACAGCATAAACTCCTGGTTTTGCTAGAACATAATCTTTGATGTCTATATTGGCTGTTGGAAAACCAATCCGTTTTCCTAGTTGTCTACCTTTTTGAACTTTTCCATCAATTGACCATTTTCTATCTAAAAGTTTATTAACTTGATTAAGTTTACCATTCTGCAAATATTTTCTTAACAATGATGATGAAATAATTTTTTTCTTTATTGATAAAGGTTGTGGTTTAACAATTTTATAATTACATAATTTCTCGTGATGAATCAATTGTTTTACATTTCCTTCTCTTTTGTTTCCAAACCTAAAATTATTACTTACAAAAATAAATTTAGGATTAAGTTTTTTACCAAGAGTTTCTTTAATAAATGTAATTGATTTTGTTTTTGAAAACTTACGATTAAATTTCTTAGTAATAACAAAATCGACATAAAGCTTATTTAGATTTTCAATTTTTTGATTTAAATTAGATAATCTAAAATTTTTTAAATTAGAGTTAAAAAACATTTTTGGCATCGGCTCAAAGGTTAAAACACCAATCTTTGAAGAATATTTTTTTTTATATTTTTTTGCTAATTTAAATAATTTTTGATGTCCAAGATGAAGTCCATCAAAATTACCAATTAAAATAATTGAATTTTTATGATTCTTTTTAATATCAAAAGTATTATATAATTTCATTTTTACCATTTTAACTCTGATTGTATATAGTTACAGATTGTTTCATAAGATTTCGCGGTTACTTCAATTCCTTTTTCTTTAATTTCATTTTTATGAATTCCATTTGAAATAATTAATGAGTCATAATTTAAAAGATTTGCACCTTTAATATCAGTATTTAAATTATCACCAACAGCAAGAATCTTTTTACCTTTGTTATTAATTGATAAATTATAAACCTCAGGATATGGCTTACCAAAATATACTACCTTGCCACCCATTTTTTCAAAAACCATAGCAACAGATCCTGCACAAAGCTCTCTTTTATCACCTCTATCAACAATTAAGTCAGGATTAGTACAAACCATCTCTTTATCTAAATTTTTTTCAAATAAATTTTTATAATAATTCAAATCTTTATCAAATTTTTCAAATAAACCAGTACATAGAATATATTCTCCACCATCAATATTATCTGATTTCATTTTAACAAAGTCATTAAACAAATCAAAATCACGTGGTGGACCAACATGAAAAAATTTTTTGGTTGATAAATTTTTTTTAAGATAATTTAATGATGCTTGCCCAGATGTAAAAACATGATCTCTAATTTCTTTTTCCATGCCCATTTTTTCTAAAAAGGATTTAACAACATCATTAGGTCTTGGAGCATTTGTAAGTAGAATGTATTCTTTGCCTTTTTTTTTGATTTCTTTTAAAACGTTGATTGCTTCCTTGTGAAGGTTTATTCCATTATGAATAACACCCCATAAATCGATATAAAAAAGCTGATAATTATCAACGATGGAGCAGAAACCATCTTTGTCTAAATTTTTAGTCATCAAAATAATCTATAACCCAAAAAATCCACAATTTCCTACCTTTTTTAATAAACTAAATATCAAGTATATCTTGAAATAGTATTACCAATCTCTATATGAACTCCATATTTATATAGGAGAATATATGAAATTTAGACCGTTACATGACAGAGTTTTAATAGAAGTTTTAGATAGCAGCGAAAAAACTGCTGGAGGAATAATCATACCAGATACTGCACAAGAGAAACCTCAAGAAGGGAAAGTTGTTGCTGTTGGTGGTGGTGCAAAAACTGAAGATGGAAAAAAAATTCCAATGGATGTTAAAGTTGGAGACAAAGTTTTATTTGGCAAATGGTCAGGAACTGAAGTCAAAATTGATGGTAAAGAATACAGCATAATGAAAGAGTCCGACATTATGGGTATTTCAAGTAAATAATATAAGTTAAAGGAGAAAGTATAATGGCAAAAGTTGTTAAATTTGACGCTGAAGCAAGATCAGCAATGATTAGAGGGGTAAATATCTTAGCTGATACAGTTAAGGTAACTTTGGGTCCTAAGGGCAGAAACGTTGTAATGGACAAATCTTATGGTGCTCCAAGAATTACCAAAGATGGTGTTTCAGTTGCAAAAGAAATTGACCTTGAAGATAAGTTCGAAAATATGGGTGCTCAAATGGTTAAGGAAGTTGCTAGCAAGACAAATGATGAAGCTGGTGACGGAACAACAACTGCAACTATTTTAGCTCAAGCGATTGTTAAAGAAGGCGTAAAATATGTTACAGCTGGGATGAACCCAATGGATGTTAAAAGAGGTATTGATGCAGCAGTAGATGTTGTAAAACAAAACTTAGTTTCTTCAGCCAAAAAAGTAAAAGATAGTGATGAAATCGCTCAAGTAGGAACTATTTCTGCAAATGGTGATAAAGAAATTGGAAGTATGATTTCTAAAGCAATGCAAAAAGTTGGTAATGAGGGTGTCATTACAGTTGAGGAAAATAAAGGAATTGAAACGGAACTTGATGTCGTTGAAGGTATGCAGTTTGATAGAGGATATTTATCACCATACTTTATCACGAATAGTGATAAAATGACGACAGAGTTAGACAACCCTTTTATTCTTTTACATGAGAAGAAATTAACAAATCTACAACCAATGGTTCCACTCTTAGAAGCTGTGGTACAAGCTGGTAGACCATTAATGATTATATCTGAGGATGTTGAAGGTGAAGCTTTAGCAACGTTAGTGGTAAACAAGTTAAGAGGTGGTTTAAAAGTAGTAGCTGTAAAAGCTCCAGGTTTTGGTGACAGAAGAAAAGCTATGCTTGAGGATATTGCAATCTTAACTGGTGGAAGTGTAATATCTGAAGATTTAGGAATTAAACTTGAAAACGTTAAATTAGATGATCTTGGATCATGTAAAAAAGTTAAAGTTGATAAAGATAATAGTACTATCGTAAATGGTAGTGGTAAAAAATCTGATATCGAGGCAAGATGTTCATCAATCAAACAACAAATTGATGAAACAACATCTGATTACGATAAAGAAAAACTTCAAGAAAGATTAGCTAAACTAGCTGGTGGTGTTGCTGTAATTAAAGTTGGTGGTGCTACAGAAGTTGAAGTTAAGGAAAGAAAAGACAGAGTTGAAGATGCACTTAATGCAACAAGAGCTGCAGTTGAAGAAGGTATTGTAACAGGTGGTGGATGTGCTTTGTTATATGCTGCACAAGAGCTTGAAAAAGTAAAAGCAAAAGGCGAAGATCAAAAAGCTGGTGTTGATTTGGTTAGAAGAGCATTAGAAGCTCCTATTAGACAAATTACTAAAAACGCTGGAGTAGATGGTTCAGTTGTAGTTGGTAAATTGTTAGAACAGAATAAAAAAACTCACGGCTATGATGCACAAAATGAAGAATATTGTGACATGTTTGCTAAAGGTATTATTGATCCAGTTAAAGTTGTTAGAACTGCACTTCAAGATGCAGCATCAATATCTGGATTACTAGTCACAACGGAAGCAATGATAGCTGACAAACCAGAAGAAAAAGATGCGGCTCCTGCTGGAATGCCTGGTGGAATGGGCGGCATGGGTGGTATGGGAGGAATGGGTGGCATGGGAATGTAAGACACATTCAGCACTCAATAGAATTCAAAAAGGCGAGTTTTTACTCGCCTTTTTTTTTATTTGTACGAAAAAAAGTTTGATGAACATTTAGATGAATGTTTGATGAACAAAATAAGTTAATGTTATAGATACATCTGCGCGTATAACGGTAAAAACTTTGTGTAGTGTTTTGCTCATTTTGACGATTTCTTGACTTTCAACTTCGTGTATTTCTATAATACAAATATTAAAATATGACTAAAATTGTCTACATATTAACAAATCAATCAATGCCAGATACGATTAAAATTGGAATAACAGATAACCTTGAGAGAAGAATGAAAGAGTTGGATAATACTTCTACTCCACTTCCATTTGAATGTTACTATGCAGTTGAGGTTCAAGATGCAAAGGTTATTGAAAAAAAAATTCATGAAGGTCTAGACGATAAAAGAATAAGACAAAGCAGGGAGTTTTTTAATTCAACACCTGAACAAGCAAAAGCAATCTTACAAATAGCAGAGGTTCTGGGTGGAAAAAATGTCACTCCAACTGATGATATTGTTGAAACACCACAAGATAAACAAGCATTAGAAAATGCTAGAAAAATTAGAAAAAGATTTAATTTTGATATGATAAATTTAAAACCAGGTACAATTTTAGAATTTGTAAAAGACAAGACAATTACTTGCGAAATTCATGATAACACAAAAGTAAAGTTTAGAGATAAAATCACGTCATTATCAGACGCTGCAGACGTTGTTTTAAGAGATATGGGTTATGACTGGGCAGCAGTTCAAGGTCCAACTTGGTGGAGTTATAACGGTAAAACAATGTCGGAATTAAGACGTGAATACGAATAATTCTAATTAATTAATGAAGTCATCAAATAAAAATTTAAGTAATAAAAATGCCAGAGGTAGTGCGGCACAATTTTTTGTTGCAGGAGAACTTTGTAGAAGAGATTTAGTTGCTGTTGTTACAATGGGTAATACTCCTAATACAGATGTTTTGTGTAGCAATGTAGAAGGGACCAAGTTTGTTCACATACAAGTGAAAACATTTCCACCTGGTAATAGAAAAGTCACTGTTGGAATGAAAGCGGAAAAAGACTTTGGTAAAAATTTTATCTGGGTTTTAGCAGGAATACCGCCAAAAGGAGACGAAAGCGACTTTGTTTATTATATTGTTCCATCAAGCGTAGTGTCTAAAAATGTTAAAAGAATGCACTTAGAATATATTTCTCAACCAGGAAAAAGAGGTCAACAAAGAAAAGATTCTAGTATGAGAGTTATTTTCATTCCACCTTTTAAAGATCCATCTGGATGGTCTATTGAGAAATACAAAAATAGATGGGATTTAATTGAAGAATTACTAAGATAATAAAGAGACAATTGGAATTGATTATGAAGGTAGATATTAATTTTAATTTTTATTCTGACACACCAAATGGCAAAGATCCAGACTCATTTAGTAATACTTTAAGAAGATATCACCAATTCCTTTGGAGCAAACCTTTACCAAATGGATCGACTTTTAATTTAGACATAAATAGACCTAAAGTCTTACATCACAAATCAAATTTAGGAGAATTTATTTTATCTAGTGACTCAATTGCACACGATTATAGTAAATGGAAAAGCACTGCTAAAATTATCGAAAAAATTCCTAGGCAAGAATTAGAAAAATTTTTCAATCTTGGTTGTACTATAGGAGGATATATAATTTTCCCTTCCAACCGAATTAATAATCAAATGACAATTAATGGATCTCGTGGAATTAATAAAAAAATCAAAGATAGATTTGATTTAACACTTGAATGTATAAGAAGATTTTATTTAAACGAAACTAGTCCCTTAGGAGAGACATTAAATAGATATAAAAATTTTTTTAAATTATTTAATAACTTTAAAGGATATGTTGATTTTTTTCTTCTTCAAGATTTGGTGGTAAACAACTATTCAACTATAAATTTTTTTCTACCATTCAATAATTTTCAAGACTCTCCTGTTCCAACTGACATAGAGGAATATAAGTTTTATAGGAAAAATATGACTCAATTTATTCTTAACAGAGGTAAAAGGATCAAAAATTATTCTGATTAAATCTAGTTTTTGTTATAGTCGCTAATGCACCTATAACCTTAAAAATTGACCTTTTGAATTGCTTTTGAATTGAGATGTAAATTAGATGAACTTTGATGAACAAAAATTAAAAAGACTAGATAATATAAAACTTAATGACAACCAGTATGAGAATGTAATCCCTTTCCAATCTAGTTACCTAGAAAAATTTAAAACCCCCGTTCATCGGGGGTTTTTTTTTGTTAAAATTTTATATACCCTCTAAAGGTGCAAAATAATCATTATTTAAAATATCTATCTTTGATTTTTTTTACTGGAGCAGTTATTTTGTCATTAGAATTAATAGCATCAAAAATACTAACACCATTCTTTGGGGTTAGTCTTTACATTTGGACTGCAATTCTATCCGTCACATTAATTTTTCTTGCTATTGGATATCAATTAGGAGGATGGGTTACATCAAAAATACATTCTGAATACTACGAAGAACTATTTATATTTATACCATTTATAAGTTCATTTTTTATTTTGATTTCTACCATCATTTATCCATTATTATTACCAAAATTAATTGGTTTAAATTTGTTGATTGGAAGTTTTATTGGAAGTTTTATTTTGCTATCAATTCCATTAGTATTAATGTCTGCGATGAACCCTCTACTCATCTCAATAATAAAATATAAAGATGATCAAAGCAGTGATTCAAAATCAGGTTTTGTGTTATTCATTAGTACAATTGGATCTGTTTTTGGCGTTATATTTACAGCGTTAGTTTTAATTCCTAATTTTACAAATTTTTCAGCTTTTATTCTTAATGCATTATTTCTAATGGTTTATAGTTTATTTATTTATTTTTTAATTGGTTACAATTCATTTAAAAAACTTAAAAAATTATTTTTATTTTTGAATTTAATATTACTTTTTTGTCTATTAGGTATTTACCTTTTCAAACAAAATTATTTAAACTATTTTACAACGACAAAAGACACTTGGGGTAACACTTATATTATTAAGTATGAAAACCCTTCATACTATGGAAATTTAAAAATAGTTGGCATTCAACCCTCTAACCAAAATAATATATATTCTTATAAATTGTATCAAAATGGATTTACACAAAATACAATTGATAAAAATGGAGATTCTTTAAGCGTTTATACATATATGATGGATGCTTTATCTCAACAATCATCATCGGGCGATGCTTTGATATTGGGTTTTGGTGGAGGTATCATTCCAAAAAAGTTGTCTGCCAAAGGTTATGATATAGATGTTGTTGAAATTGATCCAACAACCTTAGAAATTGCAGAAAAGTTTTTTAAATATAAAAAGATAAATACAAACCTTTTTTTTGAAGACGCAAGAACTTATGTAAGAAAGTGTAAAAAAAGATATAACTTAATTATTATTGATTTATTTTTTGCAGATGGAATACCTGATCATTTAACAACAATAGAATTCTATAATGACTTAAAGAATTGTCTATTTGATGACGGAATTTTAATTAGCAATTCAATAACAGATTTTTCAAATAATTTAACGTTAAATGCTGTTTTATCTACTTTTAACGCTGTATTTAAAAATTTATATTATTTTTATGATAAAACCTATTTGGAAAAATCATCTATCAAAGTAACAAATCTATATACCCTTGCAACAAACAAAGGGGAATTTAAAAATTTCAATTTTAAATTTGATCACGTTCCAGAGGAGATGAAAATAAAATTATATTCAACACTAAAAAATATAAATAAATTTAGAGAGGAAGAAATGAATAAAAGAAATATAATTTATGATGAAAAAAATACTTATTCTGAAATTTTTTCCAAAAGCATGCAATCTTTCAGACAATTAGTAAGTTCCTCAATTCCTTCAAGAATTTTAATAAACTAATAAAATAATTTTATTCTGGATATTCTCTTGTTGCTTTTGCTTTACCAAGTTTTTTCTTTTTATCTCCAATTGCAGTTATTGTCCATTCATATGTATGAGATCCTGAAGGAGGGCAAGGGCTTTTATATTTGAAAGCACCAGGTTGAATTACAGTTTCGCCACCATAATTTTTAATTTTTCCACCTCCATGATTATATTGTGGAACATCTTTATCTTTCATTTTAAATCTTAATTCTTTAGTTCCCTCTGGAACATCTACCAAGTTAAAAATTGGATTTTCAACTTTGTTAGGATTTCCACTTGTGCATTTTTTAATATCACCCCATTCGAATGTAAAAGAAAACTCAGCATTGGCGTTTATTGTTGATACTATATATATGATCAAGATTAAGATTAGTTTTTGCATAAGAAAAAACTTACAATAATCATTATAATTTACAATCGAGAAATTTGAAAGGGCAGTAAAACTGCCCTTTTTTTTTGTTTACTCAAAAAATTTATAAGTAAATAATTAACTTAATGAATATTTCTCAAGTTAAAGAAAAAACTTTTTTAGGAACGTTTATAATCAACGATAATTTCGCTAACATGGGCCATAAAGATGAGGGTATTTATGGTTCTCTTATTAAGTTTGAATTAAACTCTGATCATAAAGATTTGTTTAAAGATGACAAAATTTCTCTAAAAGATGAAATTTCATGCATTTATTTAATCACAAAAGACAAAGAAATAATCAAAATTGGACAAACAGGAGACTCTGCTTTCATAAAACACTATGAAGTGAGGGGATTTACAGGCAAACCAAATAAATCCAGATTTAATAGTCACCTTCAAATTTATAGTATGTTAAAAAAAGACAATAAAAGCTCAATTAATATCTATGCGATTTTTCAAAAATCTGAAGATTATAAAATAAAAACTTTATTAGGTGAGACCCAGAGAAAGCTTTTTTCTGACAGAAAAAAAATAGAAAAAGAATGTCTCAAAGAGTTTGCAAAAGTAAATAATAAAAAAAAACCAATCTGGAATTATCAAGACGCAGGAAAGTCTCATAGAGGTGATGAAATGGAAAAATTAAAACTATTATGGGATTCAAATAAAATGAAACAGCAAAAAATTGAAAATAGTTTATTAGAAGATTTGAGAGTAAAAAATAAGAAAATAACTTTGAGAGAAACCCAAATACTCTTGACACTTTTTTATCATGGTCAGATCTGTCTTTATCCAAAAAATGAAAGGATCATTGATAAAGTAAAAGAATTCATTACAGAAAAGAAAGCTTTTTGGGAAAGAGCAAAAAATTACAGATCATAAATCAAAATTTCGTGAGATTTTTTAATGTGATCATCACCCTTCTCAATTCTATTTTTCCCAATTCTTGTCTCACCTTGGCCCATGGTATATTGCCAAGTTGGATATAATTTTTTAAATCCTTTGTAATACCTTCTTATAGTTGGGCAATCGTTGTAAGACAATATAAATCCCCCTTTATGTTTTTTTAACATATCTCTCAATTTTTCATGTGGGAAATCTTTATGATGAACTGGAATATTTCTCATTGGATAAACACCTTTAAACATTTTTGAGTCTGAACCTATATAATAAGGAGGATCGCAATATAAAAAATCATTTTTGTGTTTTTTTAAGACTTTTTCAAAGTCCTCATGTTTCACAGATAATTTACCAGGTTTGAAGTTTCTAATTTTTTCTAACATTGCCAGGTATTTTTTTTTGCTTAAATAAATTTCTGATGTCCATCCCATAAACCCTGGACCGTAAGATAAATTAAAATTATACACGTAATAAACTGCTAAAGTAAGTGGATCTAATTTAACTTCTTTTTTCCAGACCTTGTTTAAGATTTTCCTTATTCTCTCAAATTCTGAAAAAGTGGGTTTAAGTTTATTTAATCTTTTAAAAAGTAATTCAGGTTTTTTAATTTGAAAATTCCAATAATTACAAAGAATATCAAAAATATCATAACCAACTACATTAAGTCCTAAAACTTTACTCATGGCTATTTCAATAGAACCACCACCAAAAAATGGGGAAACTACTTTTTTAACATTATTTGGTAATAATTCAAAAACATGCCCGACAGCTAAAGATTTTCCTCCCGCGTATCTAATTGTCGATAAAGCAACTCTTTTGTATTTATTCTGACTTTTGTTATTTTTACTTATAATAGACCTTAAAAAAATTTCTTTTTTTTCTTTTAAACTTAATGATTTATTTTTATTAAATAATTCTAGTTGCTGATTCTGCATATATAAATATAACACATCATTGTTTATAAAAACTTGCGATAATGTCAAAAAGATATAGTGGAAAATCGTTTAAAGACTCTAGTGTCAAAAAAAAACCTAAATTAAATTTTAAAGAAAAAAGAAAACTTAAACGCGAAAAGCGAAAAAATTCAAATTAAAAAAAAAATACTTAATTTATTCAAGCCTAGTATGAGTTTTTTTAAGTTTTCAAAAGTGTTTAAATATGTATAAGAACCCAGATTTATGAATAATACTATAAGAAACATCACCATAATTGCCCATGTTGATCATGGTAAGACAACCCTAATTGATAATTTAATGAAGCAAAGTGGTTCATTTAGAGAAAATGAGGTTGTTGATGAAAGGCTGATGGACTCTGGTGAATTAGAAAAAGAGAGAGGAATTACAATATTAGCTAAACCTGCCTCGATTAATTGGAAAGATTCTAGAATAAATATAATTGATACCCCTGGCCACAGAGATTTTGCTGCTGAAGTTGAAAGAGTGCTTAGTATGGCTGATGGAGCATTATTACTAATAGACTCTGCTGAAGGTGTGATGCCTCAAACAAAATTTGTTTTAGCAAAAGCATTGAAACAAGGTTTAAAGCCAATTGTTGTTATTAATAAATTAGATAAATCAGATCAAAGAGCTAATGAAGTTTTAGATGAAACATTCGACTTATTTGTAAGTTTAGATGCTAATGAAGAACAACTAGATTTCCCAGTTTTATATGCCAGTGGAAGATCTGGATGGGCTGATCATGAAGTTGATGGTCCTAGAGAAAATCTTAATCCACTTTTAGATAAAATTATAGAGCATGTTAAGCCAGCAGAATTAGACAAATCAAAACCTTTCGCTATGCTTTCTACACTTCTTTATGCTGATAGTTTTTTAGGAAGAAGTTTAGTAGGTCGAATTTCTCAAGGGACAGCGAAAGCTAATCAAGCAATTAAGGCAATCAATTTAAATGGAGAAAAAGTTGATGAGGGTAGGTTAACTAAAATTTTTAGATACGAGGGAACAAAAAAAGTTCCAATTGAAGTTGGTGAAGCTGGAGATATTGTAGTTGTTGCAGGTCTAGAAAAAGCTAACGTTGCAGATACTATTTGTGATCTTGAAGTTAACGAGCCAATAGAAGCCACTCCTATAGATCCCCCAACTATGTCAATTACCATAACTGTAAATACATCGCCTTTGGCTGGCACAGAAGGTAAAAAACTTACAAGTACACAGATTAGAGATCGATTAGTTCAAGAGGCACAAAATAACGTTGGAATTACTTTCACTGAAAATGAGGGAAATGACTCTTTTGTGGTTAGTGGTCGTGGTGAATTAATGTTGGAAATTTTACTTACTCAAATGAGAAGAGAAGGTTTTGAAATGACAGTGAGCCCTCCAAAAGTTCTTTATAAAAAAGATGAAAATGGAAACAAGCTTGAACCAATAGAAGAAATTACTATGGATCTTGATGAAGAGCATTCATCAAAAATAATTGATTCAATGAATAGAAGAAAAGGTAAATTAATAGAATTAAAAGATACTGGTAAAAATAAAAAGAGACTTATATTTCATGCACCAACAAGAGGTTTAATGGGATATACAAGTAGATTTTTGACACTGACAAAAGGAAATGGTGTCATCAATAGAATTTTTCATGAATATGGTCCATTTGAAGGTGAAATGGAAGGCAGAAGAAATGGTGCTCTAATCTCTATGGAACAAGGAAAGGCAGTTGCTTTTGCGATCTTTAATTTACAGGCAAGAGGAGAAATGTTTGTAACTCATAACGATCCTGTTTATCCGGGAATGATTGTGGGACTATCACCTAAGCCAGGAGATATGATTATTAATGTCATGAAGGGAAAAAAATTAACTAATATGAGAACACAAGGCACTGACGAAAATGTTGTCTTAACTCCAGTAAGAAAAATGTCGATTGCTGAACAATTAAGTATGTTAAATACAGATGAAGCTTTAGAAATTACTCCAGAGTCTTGTAGATTAAGAAAAGCTATTCTTGATCCTCATGAAAGAAAAAGAAGTGAAAAATCAGGCGCTGCTGCCTAATCAAAAATTTTATCAACCAAAAATAAACCTAGGGCAACGCACGGACCAATACCAAAAGCGAATAAAATAGTTCCAACCCCTACTGTTCCACCTAAATACCAGCCAATACTTACAACAGAAATTTCTAAAAAAGCTCTAACGGCTGCGACTGATAAATTAGTTACTTTTTGTAAACCAATCATTAATCCATCTCTTGGTCCTGCTCCAAGATTAGAAACTAAATAAATGCCCCCACCTATTCCAACCATCATTACAGAAATTACCGCTAGGATTAATTGATTAAGATAATTAGACGGGGTTGGTACAAACTTAATACAAAGATCAATCATAAAGGCTATAATTAAGGCATTAAATATTGTGCCCATTCCTGGTTTTTGACCCAAAGGAATCCATAAAATTAAGACAGCAATACTTATTAAAAGAGTAATTGTTCCAATACTTAAATTAACATTTAAGGAAATACCTTGGGCTAAAACACTCCATGGAGAAGCGCCTGTAAAGGAAACAATCAATAACCCTTCACCAAGACCAAACATCGTTAGACCAAAGCATAAAAAAAAGAAAGTAGAAAATTTTGGTTTAAAATTATATGGCTTGTCAGAACTCCAATTAACTTTTGGTATTTTCTTTATTTTTAAAAACATTTTAATAAGTTATTTCTATTATAGATAAAGTCCACTAATGTAATTGCTAAATGAGAAAATTTATAGCCATTTTGTTTATTGTGATTTTTCCAGTTATTTCCATGGCACATATGGGTCACTACAATAAATATAATAAAATTGAAATGGAGATTTTTAGAAATGGTGAACTAATTGGATACAATTATTATTTTTTTGAAAGAAATGGTGAAGAAACTATTATTACAAATCAATTTAAATTTTCTGTTGATCTATTGGGAACTACAATTTTTCAGGTTGAGTCATATGGTGAAGAAAAATATATCAAAGATCAGTTGATATCATATAATTCTAAAACTCTTCAAAATGACAAAGAAAAATTTGTAAATTTAGAATTAAATAAAAAGAGTAGAAAATATGATATCAAAGGCTCCTCATTCAATGGCGAAGCAACAACTAATAATGTTATTGGAAATTGGTGGAATCATAAAATTTTGCAAGCAGGATCTCAAATAAGTCCAATATCAGGAAGTATTAAAGAACAGGTAGTTACTTTTATAGGAAAAGAAAAAATTGACCTTTATGGAAAAATTTATGATGTTGACCATTTTACACTTAAATCTAAGGATATGAATATTCCAAAAGATAAACGATTAGACTTTGATATTTGGTACGATCAAAAAAATTTAAGAATTTTAAAAGTGTCTTACTCAAGAATGGGAAATTGGGAATACAGATTGAAAAACTTTGAGTAATTTATCTCGAAATTTTTTTAAATAAGTCCCGTGCACTTATCCACCCTGATTCTAGTCTTGGTCCTACAAACCAATCAGCACAAACACCTATTTTTTTCTTTGGATCCCAATAACTTTTAATTTTGAAAGGTTTTGAGTTGGAAGAATATTTCCAACCATGATTAAGAGAGAAATTAATTTTCGTTTTTTTAATATTTGAAAGTTGAAAGAACTTATCAATCATAATTTTTGAATTCTCTTTCTTATTATTTTTATTTTGATTAATTTTTTTATTTGCCCACTTAAAGGTACTTTGAAGGGTCCATAAATCGTATTTTGATTTAAATCTTTTTTTTGAATTTTCATTACCTGCCCAACCAAGAATTGGATCTTCGAAAAGATAGCTACTATTTGATTTCTTGTTTTTTTTTATAGCAATCATAGTAGTTATATTTGCATCCATTTTTATTGATTTTTTTAAAAAAGAATTATTGATGAATCTTGAAGAGAGTTTTTTTAATTGTGGAAAAGGACAGGTCAAAATAATACTTTTAAAAGTTCTCAATTTTCCATCAGCAAATGATAAATGCCAAAGTTTGTTTTTATAATGAATTTTTTTTAATTCACTTTGATAGTTACAATTAATTTTTTTCAACAAATACTTGCTAATATCATTGTTTCCTTTTTTGCCTATAATTTTTATATGTTTTTTATCTTCTTTTTTTTTAGGGTTAAGAAAAACGTGTTTACCACCCCAAACCTTTAAAATTCTTTTTTGAATTAAATCCTTAGTAAATTTTTTGAATTCTGGAGTTTTTGGCGAGAAGTATTGAGTACCATGATCAAAGCCTATATTGCCTTTCATTCTTTTGAAAGATGCACGTCCTCCTGGACCCCTCGCTTTATCAAATAAGATTACTGAATTTTTTTTATTAAGAAGATTCGCAATTGTAGCTCCGGAAATACCTGAGCCGATTACGCAAAATTCACTCATTTACCTGCAACAACCATACCCTCAATCATCATTGTAGGTGAATTGGTTGCATATTTGAAATCTAAATCATTTGCGAGGGTAATACTTTTAAACATGTCTTTAAAATTACCTGCAATAGTAATTTCATTTATAGGATACTTAAACTCTCCGTTTTCTACTAAAAACCCTGTTGCACCAACAGAATAATCACCAGTTACAATATTACTTCCGTGTCCTATAGTTTCTGTAATATAGAGACTTTTTGATTTTGAATTCAATAAATCTTTAAAACTTATATTTCCATTTTCAAAATAAAGATTACTTGTCCCGCCACATCTTCCGTTTGATTTAAGGTTTAATTTTTTTCCATGGTAAGTATCAATCAAATAATGTTTTAAAATTCCTTGGTCTACTAATTTAAGAGTATCAGTTTTAACCCCCTCGCTATCAAAACTTCTTGAGCCTAAACCTTTAAGAATATCTGGTTTATCTAACACATTAATTGTATCAGAAAATATCTTTTTATTTACTTTATCTTTTAAAAAAGAGGTTCCTCTCGATATCGCTGATGATGAAATCGCACTTGCAAAAGTACTAAGTATTCCCTTAGCTATTCTTTTGTCAAAAATTATAGCAATTTTTTCACTACCTATTTTTTTTGGGCTTAATTTTCTAATTGTTTGATCAGCGGCCTGCTTGCCTAATTCTTCTGCGGTATCTAAGTCTTTAAGAAAACATTTACTAGAATATTCATAATCTCTCTCCATACTTTTTTCATCTTTTGCAACTGTAACGCTCGAAGCTGTAAATGAAGATGTTTTGTAGCCAGCACAAAAACCTCCGCTATTAGCTAAAATAAAATTTGATTTATTTTGAGTAAAACTAGATTCTGTATTAACAATTTTTTTATCATTGGAAGCAGCAGATTCTAATTTTTTTAAATAGTCTATTTTTTGATAATTTTCTATATGGGTATCGTCATAAAGACTCAAATCCTTAACCTCTTTGGCCAATAAATCTTTATCTGGTAATGAATTAAATTCATCTTCAGGAGTATTTTTTGTTGTCTCAACACATTTTTCAATCAAAATGTTTAGGTTATCATCAAGCAAATTAGAAGAAGATATTGATGACTTTTTTTTTCCAATGTAAGTGGTAATGCTTATTCCAAGATCATCTGATCTATTAGACTCGTCTAGTTTTTTATTTCTAAAATTAACAGTTTCAGATACAGAGTTATTAACAATCACACTAGACTCGGTTGCGCCTAATTTCTTAGCCAAACCTAAACAATACGATGCTTTTTTCTCTAGAAATTCTTGATCCTTGACCATTTAAAGTTTTGTGCCACCAACAGTCATCTTATTAATTAGTATAGATGGTTGAGCAACACCTACAGGAACACCTTGGCCAGCTTTTCCACATGTCCCAATACCAGGATCCATCATCATGTCATTCCCAACCATAGAAACTTCTTTTAAAATTGAAGGGCCATCTCCAATAAGTGTCGCGCCTTTAATTGGAGATCCAATTTTACCATTAACAATCTCATAAGCTTCAGTACAATTGAATACAAATTTTCCAGAGGTAATATCAACCTGTCCGCCACCAAAACTCACAGCAAAAATACCTTTGTCGACAGCTTTAATCATCTCATCTTGAGTCTGATTACCACTCAGCATCATCGTATTTCTCATTCTTGGAAGAACAATATGTCTATAGTTTTCTCTTCTTCCACTACCAGTAGATTTGGTTTTCATTAAACGAGCGTTTAGACGATCTTGCATAAAATTTTTTAAAATCCCATTCTCAATTAAAACAGTTTTTTCTGTCGGGGTTCCCTCATCATCAATCGTAAGACTACCTCTTCTGTTATCAATAGTGCCATCATCAACAATTGTAACTCCCTCACTTGCAACTTTTTGGCCCATTAAATTATGAAAAGCTGAGGTTTTTTTTCTGTTAAAATCCCCTTCTAAACCATGACCAACAGCCTCATGAATTAATATTGCCGGCCAACCAGGTCCTAGCACAACTTTCATTTCACCTGCTGGTGCAGGTTTACTTTCTAAATTTACCGAAGCTATTCTCAAAGCCTCATCACAAACGCTTTTCCAGTTATCATCTTTTAAATAAGAGTCATAAGATTGTCTTCCCCCAACACCATACACACCCGTCTCTTTTCTCCCATTTTTCTCAAGCATAACGGATACATTGAATCTTATTAAAGGACGAATATCAGTTAAAGTTTCTCCACCAGATCTAATTATTTCAACCGATTTTTGTTCTCCCAAAAAATTAGCAGTAACTTGTTTAATGTTGTCATCTTTTGAACGCAAATAATTATTTACTTCATTAAGTATTTTAATTTTTTCATTAAGAGATTTTTGTTCAATAGGGTTGATGTTTTCATAATATTTCTTATTAGATTTAGGAATTTCATGATTATAGGTACCTTTGACAGATTTAAGTGTCGATTTTAAATTTTCTGAAGATTGCTTTAAGGAGTTTTTTGAAATTTCGTTAGAGTGAGAATAAGCAACTACTTCATCGGAGATAGCTCTAAACCCAAATCCTAAATCTGAATTATAACTAGAATTTTTTATCTTATTATCATCTAGTAAAATTGACTCAGATTTAGAATTTTCTAAGTACAACTCACCATCATCACATTTTTGAAGAGTATCCGAAATAATATTTTCAGCCTCACTTCTTGATAGGTCAGATTTTTCAAAGAAATTACTCATAGAAGACATTAAATAGATTGTTTCAAAGATTTTTCAACTAGAGTATTTTACGCATGTACATATATGGGACAAATTAGTAATAAAACATCTAATTATGAAAGTTTATTTTAATAATTCTTGTAAAATTTGTAAGGCAGAAATTGATCTCTATAAGAAGGAAGAAATAGAGGAAATTGATTGGGTTGATATTACAGATAATGAATTAGCTGAACAAGAAACCTCTAAAGATAGTAAACAACTTTTGAGAAGACTGCATGTCAAAGATGGTGAAAAAGTTATTGGAGGTGCAGAAGCTTTTTTATTATTATGGAAAAAAATGCCAAAATACAAATTTCTTTATAAATTTTTTAAATTACCAATCATCTTTAATATATTTACAATTGTATATGAAATAGTAGCTTTTTTTCTTTACTTAAAAAATAAAAAGCAACTTAAAAAATCTAACTTGTAAAAAATAATAAAAATTTACTTAATAAAGACATAGAAGATACAAACATCACCAAGACTATTGAGTACATTAATAAAATAATTTTATTCTTTTTTCTTCTTAATCTAACAAAGTCCTTATCATCTAAATCAGAGATATCTCTCTCACCGACTACTGGATAATCATACGTAAACCTCCATGTACTATCACCAAGTCTTGGATCTAAGTTATTAAAATATGTGATCCACGCAATAATGTATCTGAAAATTAAATATAAAATTATTAAAAAGGTAGATCCTAAAATCATTACAGATAATACCTAATTTAATATAAATGTTTAATTATTATTTTTGGCTCTTTTCCTTGCAATGAGTTGCGTTAAAGAGTCTACCATTGTATCTGAGGCTTTGAAGATATCTACATTTCTAAACTCATGTGAAAGATTTTTTCCAGGATTAGTTTTATCTTCAATAACAATTCCTTCATCCGGAGAATTATTTTTAATATAAATTAATAATAACCAGTCATCATCTTGTGACTCATCCCATTTAATAAAAACTTCACCTGTTTCAAATCTTCTGTCTATACAACGAAAAATAGACATGTCGCGAGTGATATGTCTTTTATTTAACTGAAATACTAGGCTGCTTGCACTTCTGTAAAAACTTTCTAATGCAAATTCAATTTTTTGTCTTGCTAAAGTATATTCTTTTTCTTTTTCTAATAAGGTTTCTCTATCTTCATCACCTTGAAGTTTAACCCCTAATGCCTCAACCCTTTCTTTAATTTTTTGATCTCGAAGTAATCGATATTTTTCCTTAAGTTTATCAATTCTTTCTTGTAAACCTGCATAGTCTTCTCTTTTTTCTTTTAAAGAAATTTTCTCAAGTTTTTCTAGTTCCTTAACTTCTCTAATTCTGAATTTTTCAATTTGTTTATCTAGTCTTAATTGTTTTAAAAACTGTTTTTGTTTTTCAGCTTGCTCAATTCTCAAAAGTGCTTGCTCTTTTCTTAGGAATAATTTTATATCTTTTACTCGTTGTTTTTCTAATCTAGCTTCTTCTTTAAGTGTTTGTTCTTTTAGTTTAACTCTGAGAGCTTGTTCTTCCTCTTTTTGTTTAGCCAACTCAATTTTTTCTGCCCTCTCTCTTTCAATTTTTTCTATCTTAATTCTTCTTTTTTCATCACTTTTTAAAACTTGATAACTTGAAATTGTCTCTGAAATTTTGTCAAAAAAACCTTGAATATGTTTTTCTAAGCTAAAATTAAATTTAAAATTGAATTGAGGTTTCAGGGATAGCTGTAATTTAACTAATTTTAAAACTATACTTTCGTTTTGGGTTTTTTTAATTTGTTTTAAATAATTAGTTTTTTTTAATTTTTTAACCTTATGTTTCCTTTTTTTAATAACTCTTTTTTTTTTTAATCTTTCAACAACCCTTTTAGTTTTTTTACCTTTTCTTCGAAACTTATAGGATTTGGCTTTTTTTAATACTTTTCTTTTCTTTTTTGATTTTTTTTGTTTTTTTTTCATTTCTGAGAAGAAATGATTCTATCAATAATTTATTGATAAATATAGTCTCTAGTCACAGGGGTTGATCTATAATTTTTAGTGAGTTGAAATTGATAAACAACTTGATCACCCCACTTAAATGCCATTTCACAACCAGCGAGATAAAACTCCCACATTCTAAAAAATTTTTCATCGAACATTTGGATTATTTTATCTTTATTTTTTAAACAGTTTTCTTTCCAGTGTCTTAAAGTATGAGCATAGTGAAGTCTTAAAACTTCAATGTCGGTTACAATTAAGCCAGCTTTTTCAATAGGATTCGTTACTTCACTTAAGCTTGGTGTATAACCACCAGGAAAAATATATTTTGTAATCCAAGGATGAGGATCTCTTGGTGGGTTAACAGACCCAATAGTGTGAATTAACGAAACACCATCATCTTTCAACAATTTTTCAATTTGTTTAAAAAACTTTTTATAAAATTTCCTTCCAACATGTTCAAACATGCCAACACTTACTATTCTATCAAATTTCTCATCCAGCTCTCTATAATCCATCAGTTTAAATTTTACTTGGTTCTGTAAATTCATTTCTTTTGCTTTTTGATTACAATAGTTTAGTTGATTTTCTGATAGGGTTATTCCTGTAACTTCACACTTAGCATTTTTAGCAATATCAATTGCTAACGATCCCCAGCCACATCCTATGTCTAAAACTTTTTGATCAGGTTTAATATTTAATTTTTTAATTATATGTTGAATCTTATTATTCTGCGCAGTTTCAAGACTATCATTTTCATTTTTAAAATAAGCACATGAATATTGTCTTTTAGGATCTAAAAACAAATCATAAAGATCATCTTTGATATCGTAATGATGTGAAACATTCATTTTAGATTTTTTGATAAAATTAAAATTGGTAAGATATCTGTAAGACCCCCTTAATTTATTTAAAAGATAACTAAAAATGTTTAACTCGTTTCTTCCAATATTCATTAATGCTAGATCTAAAAAATCTGTAAGAGATCCATTTTCGATAACAATATCTCCGTTTGTATATGCCTCACCAAAGTAAAGATCTGGATGGAATAGTAATTTATAATGAAGTTTCTTATTGAGAATTTTTAATTTAATAGGGTCGTCAGTTGGCTGACCAATAATATAATTCTTAGAATCGGCATCAGTTAGGATAAACCCTCCTTTTTTAAATACTTTATTGAGAAATCTGGCTAAATACATCTCAAGCTGCCAATTGTGATTTTGTTTCAAAATTTAAATCTTTTAAACTCTGCAAAAGATTTCTCTCATCAACTTCGCTAAGTAGACTTAAAGGTGGTAATAAATTTCCATAAATTTTGTTCTCTTTTGTAAACAAAGTATGAAGAGCTGAAATTAAATTATATTTTTCAAAAGTATTTCTGACATTAACTAATTTTTGGTTTAAAGAATGATCTTTCTTTTCTTTAAAATCATCATAAACTTTGCGAGCTAATTGAGATGTAGCATTGCAAGTTGCAGTAATAATACCTGAACAACCAATTTCTAATCCTTTAAGTAATTTTGACTCTGAACCTGGCATAACTGAAAAATTTTCTAATTTTAACTTTTCAAATAAATTGTAAGAACTATCCTTCACACCTACAATTTGATCAGGAAATTTTTGAACCAATTTTTCCACACATTCAATACTAAATTTATATCCACATAATTTTTCAAAATTATAAAGTATAATTTTTGACTCTGGTATTGCCTCAATGATTTTTGTGTAAAAGTTTATTACATCCTTGTCTTGATATTTATAATAAGCTGGTGGCATGATTAAAAATTTTTTAAAGTTAAGAGAAACTGAAATTTTCATCAAATTAATTGTTTCATTTAAAGAATTTAATCCTGTTCCGATTAAATGTTTTTCTTTGTATTTACTCTCTGAAAGGTGATTTAGTAATTTAATCTTTTCAACGATAGGAATTAATTGTGCTTGGCCAGTGCTTCCAAATATTGCTGTGCCATGACAACCTTGATCAATTAAATTTTCTGCATGTGATATGGTTTTTTCAACATTTAAGCTTAAATCAGAGTTCAGAACTGACATCGATGCTGCATATATCCCACTTATTTTTGTCATAATAAAAATTTATATAAAATATAAAAATTAGTAAAGTTTATAAATCGAATATGAAAATATTAGCTGTCCAAAATAGAATGGGTATTGGCGATACAGTAATCTTTTTACCCTTTATTAAGGCAATATCCAAAAAATACAATTCACCAGTAAGTCTCCTGGCAAGAGAAAATTCTAAAGCGGCAGAGTTTTTACATCAAACAGATTACATTAATAAAATTTTTATCTTAGAAAGAGATAAAAAACTAAGTAATAAACATGGTGGTTTTTTTGGAACTTTAAATTTAATGAAAGAATTAAAAAAACAAAAATTTGATAAAATTTTTATTTTTAATTCTTCTCTTAGATTTAATATAATAGCAAAATTATCAGGAATAACCGAAATTTATCAGTATCCACTATTTAGTAAAACTGACCAGCACATTATCAATACACCAAAAAAATTTTTAAAAGATAAACTTAATATTACAGAGATTGAAGATCCTGAAATACATATTAATAACGAAAATATTTCACAATCAGTAAAAAAATTTAATATTAATAAAAATGAAATAAATATACTCTTAGGAATTGGTGGCTCGGGCCCAACGAAAAGGGTTCCTTCGAGAATATTTATTAATTTTATGGAAAAAATTTCAAAAATTAAAAAATGTAAGTTTTATCTTGCCACTGGTAAAAATAATGATGAGCAAATTATTCTTAATGAAATACTTCAATCTAAATTAAAAGACGCATGTTTACCTTTAGATGATTTATCAATTAAAGAAATTTTGCCGATCATAAAAAACTGCAATCTCTCTATTTGTAATGACACAAGTTTTAGTCACTTATCTGCGGCATTGGGGACTAAAACTATTACTTTGATGGTTGATACGCCAATTATTTACGGAAATTATAACTCTAAAATGTACCCAGTAATTCCAGATGGTGAGGAAACTGTTAGTCATCATACCTCTGGAAAAGATAGAATAAATCCGCAGAAAATATTTGATAAAGCTTTAGAGGTTCTAAATTAGGAAATATCGTTCAAAACTATATCTTTTGCTTCATTTACAATTGAGGACAATCTAGCAGTCTCCGGTGAAATATCTGGATGAATTTTTTTTTGTATTTTTACATAAGCTTTATTTACATCTTCCTTTGTAATTTTTTTATTTACATCTAAATTTAATATTTTATATGCTTCAGTTACAGATATTGAAGATGAGTTATTTAGATTGGATTGATTAAAAGAAAATCTTCCTGATCTTCTCAATGTTTGAATTAATCTATAAAGCGATATCAATTGAAAAATAGATAGGCCTTTTAATTTTAACAATGCAAGACTAGCTAATGTAAAAGGCAACGTTAATAAAAAACGCCCACCGATGGCAAATAAAATTGCTAATACAATAAATCCAAGTATTAATAAAATTCTTATACCCTTTGATATTTTTTTTGAGGAAATCTTAGTTATAAATTTCAATAGAAAGTATAAAATAGTCAAAATGACTAATGTATAAATTATGATATTCATATAGTTCTTCTTTTTTATGAAGGTACCACAACTTAGAAAAAAACTGGAAATAAAATCTTGTCACAACACAAGTTGGGAAGATAATTACAGCTGGATACATCAAAAAGATATTCTTGAAGTCTTAAAAGACAAAAATAAATTAAATCCAGAAGTAAAAAAATACTTGATTGAAGAAAACAATCATACTGACTATCATCTTAAAGATACTAAAGACTTACAGAAAAAACTTTTTGATGAAATAAAGGGGAGAATAAAATTAGATGATGAGTCTCTTTCTTTTAGAGATCATACTTACGATTATTGGACAAAAACCACAACAGAAGGAAATTATTCTATCAAACTACGTAAAAAAATTAATACAGATAATGTTGAAGAAATTTGGAACGGAGATAAAGAAAAAGAAAAATTAGGTGTTGAATATTTTGGAGTGGGAGATTTAGAAGTAAGCCATAACGATAAGTTACTTGCATATTCTCTGGATACCAAAGGATCAGAGTATTACAAAATATTCATAAGAGATATTTCAACAAATAAGTTGGTCACAAAAGAAATAAAGGACACATCTGGTAGTATTACTTTTAGTCTAGACGATAAATATATTTTTTACTCAAAATTAGATGAAAATCATCGTGCCCGGAAAATATACAGACATAAAATTGGAGACCATTTAAGTGAGGATTATTTAGTCTTTGAAGAAAAAAGTGAAGCTTTTACAGTTGGAATAAGCTTAACTTCTGATGAAAAATATTATCTAATAACAACTTCTGATCACAACACATCAGAGCAATACTACTTTGGTGTTGATGAAATAACTCCAAAACCAAAATTAATTATCAAAAGACAAAGAGGAATTTTATACTCTATAAATTCTTGGGCTAACAATTTTTACAATCATACAAATAATGATGCTGAAGATTTTAAGATTGATATTTCTTCAAGCTTAGAGAACCAAAATTGGAAACCTTTTGTATCTTCAAAAAATGAAGTTTTAATTGGTGGTTGTGTATTTTTAAAAAATTGGATAATTCGATCAGAAACTTCTGATGCATTAGATAAGTTATTCATTAGAAATGTATCCACAAATTTTGAGGAGGAATTAATTTTTTCAGATGAAAAAGTATACGTACCAAATATTTCTCTCAAACAAAAAGATCGAAACACAGACGAAATTTACCTTGGATATTCATCACCGAAAACTCCTTCAAGAGTTTATTCATATAATCTTTCAGATAAATCTAAAAAATTAGTTAAAGAACAGGAAATTCCATCAGGCCATGATTCAGAAGATTATATCGTTGAGAGAATTGAATATAAATCTCATGACGGAAGATTGGTTCCTTTAACAATAACAAGACATAAGAAAACTAAGATTGATGGAACTGCAAATGTTTTATTGTACGGTTATGGTTCATACGGAAATTCAATGAGCCCTAGTTTTTCATCTACACGTTTGAGTTTGATCAACAGAGATATCATCTGGGCTACAGCTCATATTAGAGGTGGAATGGAAAAAGGTATGAAATGGTGGAAAGAAGGAAAATTAACAAACAAAAAAAATACTTTTGAGGATTACATTTATGCAGCTAAATATTTAATTGAAAAGAAATACTCTTCTGCTGGTAAGATCATTGGTATGGGTGGATCTGCAGGTGGATTATTAATGGGAGCAGTGGTAAACCAATCTCCAAAATTATTTCTAGGAATTATAATGGCGGTTCCATTTGTTGACTCTTTAACTACTAACCTTGATCACTCTCTACCATTAACAGTCGGTGAATTTGATGAGTTTGGTAATGCCAAAGATAACAAAGATCACTTCGATTATATATTTTCTTATGCTCCTTATAATAATATAAAAAAAATGGACTACCCTCATATGTTAATTACCACTAGTTTAAGTGACAATAGAGTATTGTTTGATGAGCCTGCTAAATTTACTGCCAAGCTAAGAGACTTAAAAACAGATAATAATTTATTACTTTTAAAAACAGAAATGGATGCAGGTCATGGTGGAAAATCAGGTAGAGATGGTGCTATTGAAGAAATAGCTTTAGACTATGCTTTTGCACTAAAAATTTCAAAAAAAATTTAATTTCTCAATCTTGAAAAAACTTAAATCGTTCCTACATAAATAAGGTAGGTCGCCTAATGGGGCTTATAAATAAACTTGCTTAACAAAGGAGGATGTATGACAAGTAAGGATCTATCTATATTTAACTCATTAAGACCATTCTCGATTGGATTCGACGATATGTTTGATCAATTTGAGAATATGTTGGGAAATGGTGCAATGACAATGCAATCCAATTACCCACCATACAACATCAGAAAGACTGGTAAAGATAACTACGCTATTGAAGTTGCTTTAGCAGGATTCAACAAAAAAGATGTTGAGGTTGAGTTCGAAGATAATTTATTAACTGTAAGAACAAAACAAGTTGATAAATCTGAAGATAAAAATGCTGATGGAGAGATCATTCATAAGGGAATATCTCAAAGACAATTTGCTAGATCATTTACAATTGCTGATGACGTTAAAGTAAATGGTGCTGAACTCAAAGATGGACTTTTAACAATATCTTGCGAGAGAATTGTACCAGAGCACAAGAAGAAAAAACTAATCGAAATTAGATAAGTTAAAGCCTTGCTTGCGGGGTAACTAGCTCCGCAAGTAAACTAAAAACACCCTTTTGATGAAAATCCAATTACCACTGAGTTAGTGTCTACCTCAAATTTTCTTTCACAAGAAATACCATATTTTTTTGTTTTATATACAAGAATTTGATTTCCTTTTTCGTTCTTAAAATCTTCATCAGGATTTCCTAGATCAATTTTAAGTTCACTGGATAATTGACCTATGTATTTACCCAATCTTTTATTTTCTTGCTCAACAATTTTGTCAGTTTTTTCTTGTACGGTCTGGCATGCAGTGACCATTAAAAAGAAACTAAGTAACAACACGATTAATTTAAAATTTTTCATTTTCATATTCTAGCTTCCAAATATGACCAAAATATAAACTTCTTAGTTGAATTATGTTGATAAAATTAGATTTGGCTAAGTATTTATCAAAAGAATCGTCTATTTAGTCAGGATAGGAGGAATAATGTTAGACAAATATTTTGAGTACAAAAAACACAAAACAGATTTTAAAACAGAAGTAATAGCCGGAACTACTACTTTTTTAACCATGGCTTATATCATGTTTTTAAATCCGTTTATTTTATCAGGTGAATTTGCTGGACCCGAAAAAGGTTTCTTTGATTTCGGCGCAGTTTACACTGCAACTATTCTAGCAACTGCCCTAGCTTGTTTCATAATGGCATTTCATGGAAAAACTTGGCCTATTGGTCTTGCGCCAGGAATGGGGATCAATGCTTTTGTAGCTTTTGGAGTTTGTGCAGGTATGGGATATACACCGCAACAAGCTTTGGGTGCTGTATTAGTTGCTGGTGTATTATTTTTAATTATATCATTAACACCAATAAGAGCGTGGCTTATCAACTCTATTCCTAAGAGTTTAAAGTTAGGAATTGGCGCAGGAATTGGTTTGTTCTTAGCAATTATCGGTCTTCAGATAATGGAAGTAGTTGTTGATAATCCTGTAACATTAGTACAGCTTGGAAATTTAAGTGATCCACTTGTTTTATTAGGGTGCGCGACTTTTATTGCAATAATTGTTTTAGATAAGATGAACGTTAAAGGTAATATCATTATTGGTATTTTGGTATTTAGTATAATTGCTTGGGCTACGGGTCTTGCAAAGTTTAATGGTATCGCAAGCGCTCCGCCTTCAATGACTTATCTTTTTGAATTTGATTTATCTGCAGCTATGACAGCTGGAATGTCTACGGTTATATTTACTCTATTGTTTGTAGACTTTTTTGATACTGCAGGAACTTTAACTTCAGTTGCTAATGTAGCTGGAAAGGTAGGCAAAGATGGAAAAGTTAAAGACATCAATAAAGCAATGTTATCAGACAGCGTGAGTACTGTTGCAGGAGCTGTAATGGGAACCACAACTGTAACTAGTTACGTTGAGTCTGGGGCTGGGGTAAAAGCTGGTGGAAAGACTGGCATGACCTCTTTGGTAATTGGTATATTATTTTTAGCATGTATATTTTTTGCACCCTTAGCAACTAGTTTGCCAAAACAAATTGATGGTGCTGCTTTACTTTTTGTTTCAGTTCTATTTATAAGAAATATTACTGACATAGAGTGGAATGATGTTTCAGAATCTGCTCCAGCAATTCTTGCGATGATCGCTATGCCTTTAACTTATAGTATCAGCAATGGTATTGCTCTAGCTTTCGTATCATATGCTTTGATCAAGATATTCACCGGTAAATTTGCAACTACTTCCCCAGCTATTTGGGTAATAGCAATTTTGAGTGTTGTAAGTTTTGCAGTTGCTTAAATATTAACTGAACAGGGCTGGTATAAACTAGCCCTGTTTATTTTTTTTTACGATCTCATCAATAGACAATTCTTCATAATGTTCTGTAGGTTGAACAATCCAAGGGTCTGAATTTAATCTGATAGGACAAAAATCAGGTTCGAAAGTTGAGGATTTCTTTTTCCATAAACAAGCAGTTTTTACTTCTTTTATATAATTTTTAGTTGGGCCGTAATTTTTCAACCACTCAATGCTTTTATTAAGCGTTAAACCGGTATCAGAGAGATCATCTATCAGAAGAACCTTATTAAAATCTTTGTTATCTGCCAAAGAACTTATTTCTCTTGCAAACATCAATTGGCCCTGTTGATCCTCTAAACCTTTACCTGAATAACTTTGGATAACAATATACGCGATTGGTAATTTCAAAATTCTTGATAAAATATCAATAATAGGGGCTGCCCCTCTCATAATGCCAACTAATACAGTTGGTTTATATTTTTCATGAATTTGTATTGCTAACTTTTCAACTATTTGAATATATTCATCAAAACTGATAATTAATTTCTCTGCCATGAAATTTATTATCATAATTAAAAATAATTAAAAAGGAGAAATCATGAAAGCTTATTGGATAAGTTTGTATACTAAAGTGGATGACCAAGAAAATTTAAAAAAGTATGCAGAGGCAGTAACTCCAATTATTAAAAGTTATGGTGGTTTACCTTTAGTTAGAGGTGGCAAACATACAACTTTCGATGGTGATGATTTTTTAAGAACTGTGGTTTGGGAATTTCCAAATTACGAGCAAGCTTTAAAATGTCATCAATCTAAAGAATATCAGGCTGGTTGGAATTTAGCCAAAAAGACCACTATAAGACACATGCAAATTGTTGAGGGATTTAGTACTGAATAGGCTCAGGATCTATACTTCTCCACAAATACCACGTAGCTACTGAGCAATAAGGTGAAAATCTTTTTTGAAGCAAAGACACAAATTTTTCCGGTGGAAAATATTTTTTATTATAATTTTTAGAAATCGCTCTCAAAAGCCCAATATCTTGTATAGGCCAAATGTCAGATCTATTATAAGTAAAAAGTAAAATCATTTCAGCCGACCATCTACCTATTTGTCTTAAATTAGATAAATAAACTATAGCTTCCTCATCACTCATATTCTTTATCAATTTAGGATTAAAGGATTTATTAAGAATTTGTTTGGCTAAACTTTTTATTCCCAAGACTTTTTGCCTACTTAATCCACAATTTCTAAGTTGTGTTGTTGTCAATTTAGATACAGTTTTAGGATTGATTTTATTTTTACATTTTTTCCTAAATTTTAAAAAAACTGAATTTGCTGCAGCAACACTTATTTGCTGACCAATAATACTTTTACACAATGAAAAAAAAATATCCTTTCTTGAAGTAAGAATCGTTTCATTGGGGCTTTGGTAATTTTTAATCAATCTTGACATTATTTTATCCCTTTTGGATAAATATCTTTTAGCTTTATTCCAATATTTTGGAACTTTAGTCATTGATTGTTTTAGAAGTGATTATCTTTTTGTTGTAAATTTCTCTTCTAAAAATAATTAATGTTGAAATAATTACCAAAAAGGCTCCAAGAAGAGTTTTGATTGTTGGAACCTCACCCCAAATGAAATATCCAAAAATTATTGCAAACAAAAGAGCTAAATATTTTAAAGGGGTTACCAAAGAAACCTCAGAATACTTATATGACTGTCCCAACCATAAATTTGCAACACCTCCGAAAATGCCAACAAAAGATAATAAAATAAAATCCTGTAAATTGGGCATAACCCATCCTTGTGGAATAGTTAAAAAACTCAATAATGTTATTGATAAGGAAAAATAGAACGAAATTAACCAAACTGGTTCCGTGGTTGATAACTGTCTAATTGATATTGCTACATAAGATAGACCAAGACAAAATATTATGGGAAAAATATAATAGATGTTAAGTTCACTTATTCCTGGTTCAGTGATTACTAATATTCCTATAAAACCAACTATCACAGCTAACCATCTATAAACACCAACTTTTTCACTCAATAAAAAAATTGAAAATATAGTCGTAAAAATTGGAGCAGCAAAAGAAATACTTACCACAGTTGCTAGGGGTAATTTTCTTAAAGCAATAAAAATTGCTACTAAAGCAATTAAACCCGACAAGCACCTTAGAGCATGCAAGCCTGGTCTTTTGGTTTGATAAAAATTGTGAAGTCTATCTCTTGGTATAATAAAAAAATAAAATAATATCCCAAAAAACCCTCTAAAAAATAAAACCTGTCCAATTGGATAATCAACTGACCACTTAACAATTATATCCATTAGTGAGAATGCACAAACAGACATAAACATGTACAAAAATCCCAATTGATTTTTACTAAGCATACGAATAATTTGTAAATTAATTTAAATCATAATCAATGGAAATAGCAGTTTTAGCACTTGGATGTTTTTGGGGGCCTGAAATCAAATTCAGCAAGATTAATGGCGTTATCAAAACTGAAGTCGGCTATTGTGGTGGTAATAGTTCACAAACCACCTACAAAGAAGTTTGCACAGGAATTACAAATCATGCTGAAGTTGTTAAAATTGATTTTGATGAGAAAGTAATTACTTATGAAGAAATTCTAAAAATTTTTTTTGAAATTCATGACCCAACTACACTAAATTCTCAAGGACCAGATTTTGGTACACAATATAGAAGTGAAATCTTTTATTTGAATGACAATCAAAAAAAAATTGCAGAAGATGTTCTGAACCAGGTCAATAAAAAGTTATCAGGGAAAGTTGTAACAAAAATTTCCCTACTAAAAAACTATTGTATTGCTGAGGAATATCATCAAAAATATTTAGAAAAGAGATAATGTCATTAGTAGAAACTGATTGGCTTGAAAATAACAAAGACAAAGTAAAAATAATTGATTGCTCTTGGCACATGCCACAAACGAAAAGAAATGGTTTTGAGGAGTATAAAACTCAACATATCCCTGAGTCCATTTTTTTTGACCTAGATGATAATTCTGACAAAAATACAAATCTTCCACATATGTTAGTGAATAAAAATGAATGGGAAAAAATAGTCTCAAAGATGGGAATTAAAAACGAGGATATGATTATTATTTATGATAATTCTGATGTTATAAGCTCATGTCGCTGTTGGTTTAATTTTATCTATTATGGTCATAATCCTAAACTAGTTCATGTTTTAAATGGAGGTTTAAAAAAATGGCTGGAAGAAAAAAGAAAAGTAACAAATAATTTATCTAAAGTTATTGAGTCAGACTACAAAAGTTTTGAAAATCAGGAATTAGTTAAAAACAAAGATTCAATAAATCGAAATATAGAAACCCAAAAATTTAGGGTTGTTGATGCGAGAAATAAAGAAAGATTTGAAGGAAAGGTTCCTGAGCCTAGAGAGGGGTTAAAAAGTGGTAATATTAAAAATTCTGTTTGCATACCATTTGGCTCTTGTCTTAATCAGGATAGAACTTTTAGAAATAAACAAGAACTCGAAAAAATTTTTCTATCTTCCTTAAAAAACTTAAATGATAAAAATATTGTCTTTTCATGTGGATCTGGGGTAACCGCGTGTGTTTTGGCACTAGCTTATTCTTTAATAAATGATAAATATCGACCCTGTATTTATGATGGCTCTTGGGCTGAATACGGGTTAATTTAAAAAGAATGAAAAGATCGACTAAAACTATATCAATTATTTTAATATTTTTTCTAATCATTGCAGCGGTAATTGTTGGTAGAACAATGATTGGAAATCATTTTAAAAAAAAATTCAGTAAAAGACCCCCTCCAGGAATAATTGTCACCGAAGTAGTAAAAAAGGAATTTGCTGAAACAATAGAGACCTTTGGTACTGCAATCTCAAAAAAATCTAAAACTTTCAAAATAAAAAAAGATGATCTTTTTGAAGATTTAAAATTGAAAGACTTTGTTAAAAAAGGAGAAGTATTAATCAAATTGAAAAGTGGAAATATTATAGCTCCATTTAGTGGAGTACTTGGTTATACTGGTCTTACGGAAGATATTCTTGTATCTAATAATATATTCATCATAACATTAGATGATAATTCAACTATTTACTCAGACATTAAAATTCCAGAGAATTATTCGGCATCTATTAAAAAAGGTCTTCCAGTTGACGTAAAATTATCTAGTTTTAAAGATAAAACTTTTTCAGGTGAAGTTGATTTTGTATCAAGCAGGATTAACGCCGATACAAGAAGTATATTATCAAGAATTAAAGTGCAAAATAATGATCTCGAACTGATCTCGGGATCTCTTTTAGAAGTAAGCGTTAAATTTAATCTTAGAAACTCATTAAGTGTACCTGATACAAGTGTGATGATTGAAGGCGACAAATCCTATGTTTACAAAATAAATGGCGAAAATGTTGCAAATAAAACTGAGGTTAAAACAGGTCTAAGAAATAATAAAAACATCGAAGTAATTTCTGGATTAAGTGAAGGGGAGATAATCGTTGCTGAAGGATTAAAAAAAGTAAGACCTAGAGGAAAAATAAAACCTATTACAAAATAAATGTTTATTACTGAACTAAGCATAAAAAGACCAGCTGTTTCTTGGGTAATGTCTTTAATCTTAATTATTTTTGGTTTATTTGTCTTTTGGAAATTACCAGTTAGAGAATTACCCAATGGAATACAGCCGCCTGTAGTCCAAGTCCAAGTAGATTACAAATCTGCATCAGCATCAATTGTGGATCAAGAAGTTACTCAAGTCGTTGAAGATGTTATTGGAGGTGCTGAAGGTATAAAAAATATAGACTCAAAATCTGAGAATGGAAGAAGTACAATTAATGTAGAGTTTGATACTAGTATTGATTTAGATAATGCTGCAAACGATATAAGAGAGAGAGTTGCGAGAGTTGTAGATAATTTACCATCTGAGTCTGATCCTCCTCAAATTTTAAAAAGGGCAGCTGGTTTTACTACGACTATGTGGTTGTCGTTATCATCTGCAACTTGGAGTGATCTTGAATTAGGAGACTATGCAGAAAGATATTTAGTAGATCAGTTTTCTAGTATTAAAAATGTTGGAAGGATTCTTGTTGGTGGTTTAAGAGAATTAAGTATCAGAGTTTGGATAGATCCAATTAAACTTGCTGCAAATGATTTAACTATTAAGGAAGTCGAACTTGCAATGCGTGGAGAAAATATAAGTCTTCCAGCTGGTACTCTTGAGGCAGATAATATTGACCTAACTTTAAATTTAGATAAATCATACAACGATATAAATTCGATAAAACAATTACCAATAAAAAAAACAAATAATAAAGTCATTTTGTTATCTGATGTTGCTGATATTGAATTTGGACCTGTTTCAGAAAAAACACTTTTTAAAGCCCAAACAAAAGATCAGGTTAATTTAAGAACAGTGGGTATCGGTATTTATGCAAGAAGTGGAGCTTCAACAGTTGAGCTTTCGAATGAAATTAAAAAAAAGATAGTAGAAGTTAAAAAATCTTTACCAAGTGAATTAGATTTAAGAGTTTCATTTAATAGAGCAAACTACGTGGAGGCTGCTATTGAAGAGGTATATAAAACCCTTTTAATTGCTTTTGTATTAGTAGTACTAATAATTTATTTATTTCTTGGGAATCTTAAGGCTGTATTCGTTCCAGCGATCGCTCTTCCAGTAAGCTTAATAGCATCTTTTTTAGGTCTTTATATTTTTGGATTGTCGATAAATATATTTGTTCTTTTAAGTTTTATTTTAGCGATTGGAATAATTACTGATGACTCGGTGATTATGACTGATGCGATATATCGAAGAATAGAAAATGGAGAAACTCCACTAGTTGCTGCCTATAAAGGGTCCAAACAAATTTCATTTGCAATCATAGCGACAACATTAATTTTAGTAGCTGTATTTTTACCACTGATATTTATTGAGGGAATTTCAGGAACATTATTTAGAGAAACAGCAATTGCATTATCATTTTCAATAGTTGTCTCATCATTTGTTGCTCTTACTTTGTCACCAATGCTCGCTAGTAAATTTTTAAATAAAAAGACTTCAAAGAGGATTTTTATTCAAAAATTTGAAAAAATATTTTTAGGATTTTCAAAATTCTATAGAGAGACTTTAGATGTAATTGCTCACAAAACAAAATCAGTGGGATCTTTTATTATATTTATAATTATTTGCTCTGTATTATTGTTTGGTTTCTCTAAAAAAGAATTATTGCCAATGGAAGATCGTGGTGCTTATTTAATCATTGGCGCGACAGATGAAGGAAGCTCTTTTGAGTACACACAAGAACAAGCACAAAAAGTCGAAGCTAGATTAATTCCACTTTTACAAGCTGAAGATAGTCCATATTCAAGATTTATTATGAGAGTACCTGGTTTTGGTAGTTCTGCAAACTCATATAATAGTTTTATCATAATTGCACTTTTGGATGACTGGAAAAATAGGAAAAAAGGACAGCAAGTTGTTTTAAGAGAAGCTATTGGAAAAATTGTTACATTACCTCAAGCTCTTGCATTTCCAATATCTCCACAATCAATCAGGGTATCTAATTATAATAAGCCAGTACAAATGGTTATTTATGGAAGTACCTATGAGGAACTTGAGGAAATTCAAAAAAGAGTAATTAGAAAATTAAGATCAAATAAAAGTCTCTCAAGAATTGAGTCTGATTACAATCGAAACAAACCTGAAGTGAAATTAGTTATTAATAAAAATAAAGCTAAAGATTTAGGTGTTTCAACAAAAGCAATAGGAGAAACACTTGAGACTCTTTATGGTGGAAAAAAAATTACAACTTTCAATAAATTAGGTAAAGAATACCCAATTGTAGTTCAGCAATATTTATCTGACAGAAGGAATAAAGAAGGAGTTTCTAAAATTTTTGTTCGTTCTGAAACAAATGGAAAACTTATCTCTTTATCAAATTTAATTAGTTTTAAAGAGGAAGGTTCAGCGAAACAACTTGCAAGGTACAATAGGCAACGAGCAGTCACGATATCTGCAAATATTAATGAAGGATACACCTTAACCGAAGCGATTAAATTCTTTGAGAATATCATGGCAGATTTAGCTCCTAAAAATCAAATTACCTGGAAAGGTAAATCAGAGGAAATTAAAGAGGCTAGTAATGAATTATTTGTAATTTTTGCTCTCGCATTACTCACAGCTTACTTAGTGATGGCAGCAACATTTAATTCATTCATTCATCCATTAATTATAGTTTTAACTGTTCCTTTAGCAATTTTTGGTGGGTTAGTATTTATTTTATTTTTAAATAGTTCAGTTAATATTTTTTCTCAAATCGCTTTGATAATACTTATTGGTATTTCGACTAAAAATAGTATTTTAATTGTTGATTATGCCAATAGAATAAGAACTACAGGAAAAAGTATTGAATTAGCTGTGAAAGAGGCTTGTGCAGTAAGATTTAGACCTATCATTATGACATCATTAAGCACAATGATCGCGATGATACCTTTGGTTATTGGAAATATTGGCCCAGGTGCAGGTGAAGGATCAAGATTAGCTGTGGGAGCAACTATCTTAGGCGGTATGATAATTTCAACTTTTTTCACATTATACGTTACACCATCAATGTATTTAGCTTTGGCAAAGAATACTAAAAGAATTGATGTAATTGATCTTGAGTTAAAAAAAGAACTTTCTAAAAAATAATATATTTATTTTTATTTAAAGAATTGCTGCAACTTAATAATTGTTTTTTATAAATATTAGATTGTTTCTCTACTTTTTTAGCTAATCCAATAACTTTTTTATTTTTTTTATAATGCTTAAAATTTCCCCAGCCTTCATGATAGGCCAAATATTGTTTAAAAGCGTCTTGTTTGGAAATTTTTAAAATAGTTTCTGATTTGCTAGTATACCAACCAATAAAATCAACACTATCTTTAAATCTAACTCTTGTTGCTAACTTATTTCCTGTTTCTTTTTTATATTGTTCCCAAGTCCCTTTTACTGCCTGAGAATATCCAAATGAACTTGATGGACGTTTATAAGGGATTACTTTAAATATTTTTTGTCTAGCTGGCTTAGCTAACCAGTCAAAGTCTGACTCCATTTTTATTATAGCTAATTGAATATAAATAGGAGTACCCCATTTTTGCTCTGTTTTTTTTGCATACTTATACCAGAGATAACGCTCATTAAATATTGAACAACTATTTGCAGTATTTGATGGGATTGATGAACATCCTGTTAAGAAAAAAATAAATAATATAATAAATTTATTTTTTAGTAGTCCCATATTTATTTATAAGATTCTTAACAAAAATTACAACTACAACTCCTAATAAATTTCCGAACAAATCTGACCACTGAAAACTCCTTTCAGGAATATATACATGAAACACTTCTAATAGAACTGAAATTACTAAAAGATAACATAAAACTTGTTTTAATTTTTCTGAATTTAAAAAAGTCAAATATCCCGAAATAGTAACTAATCCAAAAGCATAAAAATGGTTAGATGATATTATAAAATCTGATGTAATTTGTGGTTGAACTTTACAATTGTCAAAAAAAACACATCCCAATAAACTCCCAGGGAATAAATATAAGACAATTAATAATAAATTGATTACATAAAAAAAAATTTTAAATTTTGAAAAAAAATTAATCATTTAATTTAATAGTTTTATTTATAAATTTAAATTAAAAATAATTATATGAGTTTTTTAATATTAGTAAGGCATGGACAAAGTACTTGGAATTTAGAGAAAAAATTTACTGGTTGGGTGGATGTTGATTTGACCGAAAAAGGTATATTGGAGGCAAAAAAAGCAGGGTCCTTATTGAAAAACAAAAACATCAAAATTGATTTTTATTACACTTCTCTTCAATTAAGAGCAAATAACACTCTCAAAATAATTCAACAAGAATTAGATGATAAAAAAAATTTTACTAGAGCTTGGGAATTGAATGAGAGACACTACGGAGCACTAACTGGTTTGAATAAAATTGAAATGAGTAAAAAAATTGGTGAGGATAAAATTTATGAGTTTAGAAGATCATGGGATCTAAGACCAGATCCGCTCAAAAAGGAAAGTCCGTATCATCCACTTAATATTGATACTTATAAACAAATTCCGAGAGAATTATTACCTAACACTGAGTCTTTAAAAGATACTTATGAAAGAGTTATAAATTTTTTTGAAGGTCACGTGAAAGAAAATTTGAAAAATAATAATGTTTTAATATCTGCACATGGAAACTCTATCAGAGCTTTATGCAAGAATTTGTTTAATTTAGATAATACACAAATTTCTAATTTAGAAATACCGACTGGAAACCCAATGTTGATAGAACTCAAAGAAAATTTTGCAATAGCGAACTGTGAATACCTTGATAAGGAAAGAGCTAAAGATCTTTTAATTTTTTAAAGACATCTAAATTTGTTAAATGATAAAATTTTTTCTTACTTTGAAAACCATTTAATTTATTTTCTTTTTGAAGATTGTTCCATATTTTTGTAATAGAAAAATTTGAGACTTTATATTCTTTAAATAAACTTTTGTTCAGAATTTGACAACCAATATATATCAAATCATTTTTTTCATTTTTTTTTAGCAAATTATTTTCCAATGTGAAATCACCTAAAAAATTTTTATCGAAACTTAATTCTTTATTTGATAGCAGAAGAATATTATCTAATTTATTAGAAAAATAAAAATTCTGCATTTGAGTGATTTCATGAAGATAATCTTTGTGCCATAAAGTATCAGGGTTAAAAATTATGAAATCGTTGTCATCCGAATAATTGATCAAATTTAATATTCCTCCACCTGTATTAAGTATCTCATTTTCCTCTTTGATTATTTGAATATTTATTGGAAACTTTTTATTATCAATAAATTTTGAAATTTGATCACTTAAATGAAACGTGTTGATAAAAATTTTTTGGACACCCAGTTTCAGAATGAGATTTATGCAAACCTCTAACATTGTTTTATCATTTAATTTTAAAAGAGGTTTAGGTGTCTTTAAAGTAAGTGGGTTTAACCTTGTTCCGAGGCCTGCACATAATATCAAAGCTGTTTTAATTTTCATTTAATTTTTTTAAAATTTTGATTTAATAAATTTTTCAAATCAATGAATGTTTGGTTTTGATCAATACGCATATTTATCAGTTGCCAAGTGTAGGGAATTAATCTTAGGTAATTTTTTTTTCTATCCCTGAGTGATAGACGTGTAAATATTCCAATAATTTTTAGATTTCTTAAAACTGATAATATTTCAAAATCATTCTTGAATTTTTTAATATCCAATTTTTTTTGTCTTTTTATATAAAGTTTAAAGATTTTATCTTTAAATGAGTTAGAAGTTTTTAGTCTTACATCATCTATCAAAGAAGCTAAATCATAAGCTTTGTTGCCGATTAATGCGTCCTGACTATCAATAATACCTATTTGGTTTTTAACAAACATTAAATTTGAAACATGAAAATCTCTGTGGACGAAAATATTATCTTTTAATTTTAATTTCAAAGTTAATTCTTTAATAATTTTTTTAAAATTTTTACAAAATTTTTTTTTCTTTAATTTTGATAGATTATTCTTTACATACCAATCACAAAATAAATTTGCCTCATTTATCAAAATCTTTTTATCATATTTTGGAATTGTATAATTTTGATTTCTAAAATTTTTTACTTTTCTATTTTTTATAGACTGCATTTGAATTAACAATTTAATTATTTGATTAAAATAGTTTAGTTTATTTTTACCCCTTTTTTTTAATATTTTAAAAACAGTTTCATTTCCAAAATCTTCTATTTCAATGAAATTTTTATCATATCTTTGAGTATGTAATCTTGGTGCTAAAATATTATTCTTTCTTAAAATTTTATTTACCGCATCGTATACAAGTAAATTTTTAAATTTTTCTTTTTTGGCATAAACAACAATAGAAGATTTACCATTTGTTTTCTTTCTAAAAAAACTTCTAAAAGATGCATCCCCCTTTATTTTTATTAATTTTGGCATTCAGGAATAGAAGCTATAAACCTTTAATTTGCACAGATCTAGTTTTGTGATCTTTTCCATACTCGAAAAATAATTCTATCAAATTTTTTGGTTTTTCTTTAATTATTTGTGGCCATTCTACTAAAGTAATTATGTTTTTATTATCCTCAAACAAATCTAAATTTTTAATTTCCTCGGCAGATTTTAATCTAAATAGATCATAATGATTTATCTTGAAATTATTTATTGAATACTCATTTAACAAATTAAAAGTGGGACTTGTAACTTCTGTTATCTCTAATTTATTAAGTTTTTGAAATTGATTAATAAGATATCTAATAAAAGTAGTTTTTCCAACTCCGATTTCACCATATAAAAAAACACAATATCCTGGCTTGATTTTTTTTAAAAATGTACCAGCAAGTTCCTCTGTTTCTTTTTCTGAAGATAAATCTATTCTATCACTTTTAATAGCGGTAGGCATTAGGTTTAAAAGGACCTTCGACTCCAACACTTATATAGTCCGCCTGTTCTTTTGATAATTTTGTTAATTTTGCTCCAACTTTCTTAAGATGAAGTGTGGCAACCTTCTCATCTAGATGTTTTGGTAAAACATAAACTTTGTTCTCGTAGTTTTTATGATTATTCCAAAGCTCTATCTGAGCAATCACTTGGTTAGTGAACGATGCGCTCATTACAAAACTTGGATGACCTGTGGCACAACCTAAATTAACTAATCTACCTTCTGCTAATAAAATAATCCTTTTTTTACTTGGTAATTCAATCTCGTGAACTTGAGGTTTTACTTCAGTCCATTTATAATTTTTCAAAGCATCAACTTGAATTTCGTTGTCAAAGTGCCCTATGTTACACAAAATTGCTCTATCTTTCATTTCTCTCATATGATCAGCTGTAACAATATCTTTGTTACCAGTTGCTGTAACGACGATGTCAGCTTTGCTAATTGCCTCTTCCATCAAAACCACTTCATAACCCTCCATTGCCGCTTGTAGTGCACAAATTGGATCAGCCTCAGTAACTAATACTCTAGCACCGCTTTGTCTTAAAGATGCAGCGCTTCCTTTACCAACATCTCCAAATCCAGCCACTATAGCAATTTTTCCAGACATCATAACATCTGTAGCTCTTCTTATGCCATCAACTAAACTTTCTCTACATCCATAGAGATTGTCAAATTTAGATTTGGTTACAGAATCATTTACATTTATTGCAGGCACTAACAAAGTTTTATCTTTTTCCATTTTATTAAGAGCTTTTATGCCTGTTGTTGTCTCCTCTGAAACACCTTTCACATTTTTAAGTAATTCTTTGTACTCTTGATGCATCATTGCAGTGAGGTCTCCTCCATCATCTAAGAGCATGTTAGGCGCCCAATCTTTTTTACCCTCAATCGTTTGTTTAATACACCAAATATATTCCTCTTCAGTTTCTCCCTTCCAAGCATATACTGGAATTCCAGCTTTGGCGATTGCAGCCGCTGCATGATCTTGAGTTGAAAAAATATTACAAGATGACCATCTTACCTCAGCACCTAAGGCAACAAGTGTTTCAATTAAAACAGCTGTTTGAATAGTCATGTGCAGACATCCAATAATTTTTGCTCCTTTTAGCGGTGACTTTCCAGAGTATTCCTCTCTTAAAGCCATTAAGCCAGGCATTTCACTCTCTGCTATTGAAATTTCTTTTCTTCCAAATTCAGCTTGGGTCAAATCTTTAACTTTGAAATCTTCCATGGTGCGTCTTCTAACAATAAAGAATTAATTAATCAATAGAACTCTTTAAGCATTAGGAAATATAATTTCCATACTTGCTCCTTTTCTGTCTAATCTGTTAGATGCTCTTATTGTAGCATTATGTAAATCAACTAAATTTTTAACAATATTTAAACCAAGTCCTGAATGTTGTCCAAATTTGTCGGGTCTATTACTATAAAATCTTTTAAATATTTTATTGGTATCTTTTTCTTTAAATCCTTGTCCTTCATCTAAAATATTGATTGAAACTTTATCATTCTCTAATTTTGAAACCTTAACAATTACATCTTTATTATCACCACTGAAAGATATTGCATTATCCAAAAGATTAGCAACTATTTGTTCAATCCTATTTTCTATTCCATTTATCAAATATTTATTTTTTCCATCGTTCGAATAAGAAATATTTATTCCTCTTTTTAACTTATAAATATTATTAAAATCATCTACTACTGATTTAATAATTGGCTCGATATCAAGTTTTTTAATTTTTTCTTTACTTAACGCAACTTCATCTTTTAGCATTTGTGAATAATCTGTAATTAATCTTTCAATTCTTTGAACATCATGACTCAAAATATCAATTAATTTAATCCTTTGCTCGACATCAGTCGTATCATGTAAAATTTCAGACGCACTCTTAAGAGAAGCTAGTGGATTTCTTATTTCATGAACTAAATCTGTTGAAAAATTTTCAGCATGTGAAATCCTTTTAGTTAATTCATTTGTCATATCATCAAGTGACTTTGTGAGAAGTCCTAGTTCGTCATTTCTCTTTTTTAAAATATCAAGATTAGTAACTTTCGGATCTTTATTTCTGATTTTTTCAGTATACGTTACTAAATTTTTAATTGGTTTTAGGAAATATCTATTTAAAACAAAAGAGAAAATTAATATTACTAAACCAATAGCTAGAGCTGTTCTAATTACAAAAGTCTTTCTTTCATCTATAGCTGCTTTAACATCATTTGCATTTTCTGTTATAGCTAAATAACCAATGTTTTCACCTTTTTGCATTACATTTTTAATTGTTGTCAGCTTAAATTTATTGAACTCTTCTTGGGTAAAAGTAAAAGGTGTTCCAAAATTTTTAGATGATGCGTAATTTAAAAGTACATCATTAAGAGAAACAACGTTATTATTTCCAACATCAATATTTTTTTTCTCAGTTATTTCTTTAGTTTTTTTTTCAGTCAACACTTCAAATTCAACAATATCTAATCTTTGTGAAAATGATCTTGGATCAAGATCTAAGGTATCTGTATCACCAATTAAGTTTAGTTGATTATCAAAAAATATCACTCTATCTAAATTTTGAAAAAGAAATCTTGTGGAAAAAAGAAATTTCCTTATGTCATCTTCTACAAATTCGACATTAAGTCTTGTCAAATTATCAATTGTATTATTAATCACCTCAATGTGATTAGATGATTTTTTTTTTATCAAATTTGGTTGAACATTTTTTAAGTAAATAAAAAGAAAAATTCCAATAATTGTAAAAAAAATAAAATTAATAAATAAAAATTTTTTTAATATAGATAAGTTTTTAAGAAAGTTGCTTAACATCAGCTAACATTCCACCTATATCCACTTCCATATCTAGTTTCTATAGCTGAAAATTCAGGGTCAACTTTTTTAAATTTTTTTCTTATTCTTTTTACATGACTATCTATTGTTCTGTCCTCTATATCGGTATCTTCTCTATAAGCTATATCCATCAGCTGAGCTCTTTCTTTGATTATACCTGGTCTTTTTGCTAATTCCTTAACCAATAAAAATTCAGTCGTGGTAAGTTTATCTGGCAATTGTTTACCATTCCATTCACACTCTAATTGTGAAGGATCTAGTTTTAACTTACCATGAGATATTATACTTTTGTTTTCCTCTATAATTTCTTTTGAATCTTTCTTTCTAAGTTGCACTCTTATTCTCTCAATCAACACTTTAATTGAAAAGCCTCCAGATTTTTTTATAAAATCATCTGCTCCTAACTTCAACCCTAGCAATTCATCAATTTCATCATCTTTAGAGGTCAAAAAAATAACTGGTAATAAAGTTTTTTTTCTTAGCTTTTTAAGTAATTCTTCTCCATCCATTTTTGGCATTTTAATATCAACGATTGCTAGATCCGGCGGGGTTCTAGTTAAGCCAATTAAAGCACTTTCGCCATCAATATATGTTTGAACTTTAAATCCCTCTTTCTCTAAAGCTATACTCAGACTTGTTAAAATATTTCTATCATCGTCGACAAGGGCAATTGTTTGTTTCTGCATACTCAATTATAAAAATACTAAATTGTTCTAATTTGGGCAATTAAATTAATGAAGTGTACCCCAATTTTCTCCAGTATTTAGATCAACTGTTAAAGGTATAGAAAAAGAATGCTGTTCACTCTTAACAACACTAGACATTTCATCAATTATAATTTTACTGATTCTTTTTGCTTCTTCTTTGGGAGTTTCAAAAATTAACTCGTCATGGATTTGCAACAACATTTTTGTTTTATGATTTTTTTGATCACTTAATTTTTTATCAAGTCTTATCATGGCTAATCTCATTATTTCTGCCGCGGAACCTTGAATTGGAGCATTAATTGCAGCACGCTCTTGGAAATTTCTAATATTATAGTTTTTATCGTTAATATTAATAAAATGTGATCGTCTTCCAAAAATATTATTCACAAATCCACTTTTTCTACAAAACTTTATTGTTTGTTCCATATAAGTTTTTATTTCAGGAAATTTTAAAAAATAAGCATTAAGGAATTCCTCAGCCTCATGATTAGTGACATTAATTTGCTTTGCTAATCCATATTGTGAAATCCCATATATAATTCCAAAATTTATAGCTTTTGCTTTTCTTCTCTGATCTTGATTTACTTTTTTTATTTCAACATTAAAAATTTGACTAGCTGTGAGTGAATGAATATCTTCGTTGTTTTTGAAAGCTTTTTTTAATTCTTTTACGTCAGCCAAATCAGCTAAAATTCTCATCTCAATTTGGTTATAATCTGCAGAAATTAAAACATGATCTTTTTTGGCTATAAATGCTTTACGAATATCTTTACCATCCTCAGATTTAATTGGAATATTTTGTAAGTTTGGATCGCTTGATGCTAATCTGCCAGTTGTAGTAGCTGCTAATAAAAAAGAGGTATGTACTCTTTGTGTGTTAGGATTGATATGTTCCGGCAAGGAATCTGAGTAGGTATTTTTCAATTTAGATACCTGTCTCCAATCCAATACTAATTGGGGAAACTTATGACCTTTAAATGCTAAATCTTCTAAAACTGAAGCGCTTGTTGCAAAACTCCCTTTTTTTGTTTTTTTTAAATCTGCAATTTTAAGATCATTATATAATATTTCTCCCAGTTGTTTTGGTGATGCAATATTAAATTCCTTTTTAGATATTTTATAAACTTCATTTTGAATTTTAATAATCTTTTTTTCAAATTTATTGGATAATGATTTTAAAAATTTATTGTCTATTTTAACTCCCTCGATTTCCATAAAGGCAAGGATTTTTAATAAAGGTTTTTCAAATATCTCATAAATATTTATCATTTTTTCATCCTTCAAACTTTTTTGAAATTTTTTGTATAATCTAAATGTGATATCAGCATCTTCAGCTGCGTAATCTTTGGCTTTTTCAACATCTACCTCACTGAAATTAATTTCCTTTTTTCCTGTCCCAACTAAATCTTTAAAAGATATTGTGTTATGGTTTAAATGAATTTCTGACAATGTATCCATATTATGTCTATTTTTTCCTGCATCAAGAACATAGGACATCAGCATGGTATCTTCCATTGAAGTCATATTAATTCCGTGTTTGAAAAAAACTATAAAATCAAATTTTATATTTTGACCTATTTTTTTGATACTTGGATCCTCAAGTAAAGGTTTTAACTTTTTTAAAACTAAATCTTTTTCGATACATTTGTTAGATTTATGACCGATAGGAATATAACAAGCTTTTCCAATTTTTGAGCTTAATGAAACCCCGACTAGATCTGCCTGATGAGGATCTAATGAATTTGTTTCGGTATCTACTGCAACTTCACCTAACTCCTCAGCTTCAGTAATCCAGTTGTCAATTTGTTCTAAATTTTCAATTAGATAATATTCTTTTTTATTTATTGCTTTTTGATTTTTTTCAATTTTAACTTCGTTTTTAATACTTGTTAAATTTGGTTCTCCATATGCAGAGATAGCTGAACTCAACAATCTATTAAATTCCATCTCCCTCAAAAATTTATAGAGTTTATCTTTATCAATACTTTTTAACTCAAGATCAGTTAGGTTTTTATTTACTGGAGCATCACTTTTTAATGTCACTAGTTTTTTACTTATTAAAGCCTTATCTTTATTCTCAATGAGTGTTTCTCTTCTTTTGTTTTGTTTAATTTCATGAGCAGATTTTAAAAGTTTTTCAAGGTCTCCATATTTGTTAATTAATTCTGCAGCTGTTTTAACACCAATTCCAGGAACTCCTGGTACATTATCACTGCTATCACCAGCTAAAGCCTGTACATCAATTACCTTACTTGCACCTACACCAAATTTATTTTTAATATCTTCCTCTGAAATAAACTTATTTTTCATTGGATCATAAATTCGAACGTTTTTTTTATATAATTGCATTAAATCCTTATCTGAGGACACTATGGTTGCTTTTGCACCTTCTTTTAAAATCATTTCAACATACGTTGCGATTAAGTCATCAGCTTCATAGTTTATCAATTCCAATGAAGGTAAATTAAAAGCTAATACTGATTTTCTGATATAATCGAATTGAGGCGCTAAATCATCAGGTGCTTCAGCTCTATTAGCTTTATAATCACTATAAATTTCGTTTCTGAAAGTTTTTCTAGCAGAGTCAAATATAACTGCAAAATGTGTTGGTTTTTGTAAATTTTGATTTGACTTTGAGTCCTCTAGAAGTTTAAAAAGCATACTGCAAAAACCACTCACTGCACCCGTCGGTAATCCATCACTTTTACGCGTTAATGGTGGTAACGCATAATACGCTCTAAAAATGTAACCTGATCCATCAATTAAATAAAAATGATCTGTTTTTTTAATTTTTCCCATTAGAAATTAATATAGATTATAGACAGAAATAAGAGTATTATTTTTTATGGAACTTATAAAGCAAAATACACAAGCCCAAATAATTAAATCAATACTTGTAATTTTTTTAGGTTCAGTGTTACTTGCTGTCTCGGCAAAAATTAAAATTCCTTTCTATCCAGTTCCAATGACAATGCAAACTTTTGTAGTTCTTTTTATTGGAATAAGCTTTGGATATAAAATAGGTGTTGCGACAATTGGTTTATATTTAATTGAAGGAATTGCAGGTCTTCCCGTGTTTTCAAACTCCCCGGAAAGAGGAATAGGTTTAGCTTATTTTACAGGTCCAACAATGGGCTATCTAATTGGATTTCTTTCAGCTTGTTTTTTAGCTTCTTTTGTAAAATTAAAAGATAATTTTTTAATTATTTTTTCAAAGCTTATACTTGCAGTATCAACAATCTATATTTTTGGTATTTTGTGGTTAGGGACACTAATCGGATGGGACAAACCTATATTCGATTTAGGTGTTAAGCCTTTTCTATTAGCTGAAATATTTAAGATAGCTTTACTTGTGCTTATTGCGAAGAAAATTTTTAAATTTAGAAAACTTATTTAGGCGATCTTTTAGATAAAATTCTTTGAAGAGTTCTTCGGTGCATTTTTAGTCTTCTTGCTGTCTCTGAAACATTTCTGTTACACAATTCAAAAACTCTGTGTATATGTTCCCATTTAACTCTATCCGCTGACATTGGATTTTCAGGTGGAGCCGCTTTTTTAGCAGGATCAGCTAAAAGAGCTTTTTCAACATCATCTGCATCTGCAGGTTTAGCCAAATAATCGATTGCACCCTCTTTTATTGCTGCAACAGCAGTTGGAATATTTCCATATCCTGTTAACATTATTATTCTACTTTCAGGATTAGAGGTTTGAATTTGTTTTACAACTTCCAAACCATTACCATCACCCAGTCTCAAATCAACAACAGCGAATCCTGGTTTTTTTGCTTTGACTGTATCAATTCCTTTTTGCACACCTTCAGCTTGAATAACTTCAAAACCCTTTTTTTCCATGGCCCTAGCCAATCTTTCTCTAAATGGATTGTCATCATCAACAATTAATAGTGATTTATTGTTGAAATCAGCTAAATTTTGTAATGCGCCTTCGTTTTTCATAAGTCCAATATGGGAATTTTTTTCCACAATTCAATAGGTCATTATTTGCTTTACATTAGGTAAGTATTGAATTAATTGCTCGAATCATTAAAGTTTTTTTAAATAAAAAGGCTTTTTTTTGTTAAATTTTTTTTGGGGGGCATGAAAAATGCAAAAATTTAAGTCAGTTGAAGAACTGGTTAATCAACTGAGGCCAGACAAACCGGTTTATTGTATTAGAAAGAAATCAATTCTTTCAGCTTCCAAATTTTTTCAAAAAAACTTTCCAGGTAAAATTCTATATGCTGTCAAAACAAATCCTCATCCTGAAGTAATTAAAACTTTATTAAAAAGCGGTATTGATCAATTTGATGTTGCCTCAGTGGAGGAGATAAAAGCAGTAAGAAAATTTGATCAAGTATCTAAGTGTTCTTTCATGCACACAATTAAAAGTAGAGAAAATATAAGTGAAGCATACTTCAAATATGGAGTTAAAACATTTGCACTTGATACTAAAGATGAATTGATAAAAATTATTGAGAGCACCAGCAATGCAAAAGATTTAGAATTATTTGTAAGGGTGGCTGTATCAAATGAACATGCTGAAATTGACTTATCAAAAAAATTCGGTGCTATAAATTCAGAGGCGGCAGGACTTTTAAGATTAGTAAAACAACATTCAAAAAAGATTGGATTAAGTTTTCATGTTGGATCGCAATGTATGCATCCAATTTCATACTCAAAAGGAATTTCCGAAATTGCAAATATAATAAAGAAAACGAAAATTGTTCCTGATTATTTAAATATAGGAGGCGGCTTTCCAACAATCTATCCAGATTTAATTCCACCCTCTTTAGAGAGTTATTTTGATGAAATTAAGAAAGGATTAGAAAATTTAAAGATTGAAAAATTACCAGAAATAATTTGTGAACCAGGTAGAGCCTTAGTTGCTGAAAGTGGTTCAACTATAGTTCGGGTTAACTTAAGAAAAAAACAAAAACTTTATATAAATGATGGAACTTATGGAACACTTTTTGATGCAGGAACACCGAATATTGTGTTTCCATCTAAAATGATAAAAGATAATTCAAACAAAATTATTTCAAAAAAATTAACTGCATTTGATTTTTATGGACCAACATGCGACAGCATGGATTATATGAAAGGACCTTTCCTGTTACCTAATAATATTAAAGAAAATGATTATATAGAACTTGGTCAATTAGGTTCATACGGCCTTACCTTTAGAACACAGTTTAATGGTTTCTATTCTGATAAAATTTATGAAGTGGAAGATAATGCTATAATGAGCCTTTATAACAAAGACAGCAATAAAGATACTTTAGTTGCTTAATGTCAAAAAATAAAAATCTAGGACATAATAGTAAAAAAGACTTTCTTAAAAATCCAGTTGAACATATAGATATTACATCTTTTGACTCTAGAAAAATTATTTCATCAATGGAAAAAATGTCATTTGTATCTAGAGAAACTGCAAATGCAGCAAACATCTATAATGAAATGTTAAAAGATAAAGATTGTACAATTTTTCTAACTTTAGCTGGTTCGACCTCAGCAGCGGGTTGTATGAATATTTATAAAGATTTAGTCAAATACAATATGGTAGATGCAATTGTTGCAACTGGTGCTTCAATAATTGATATGGATTTTTTTGAGGCATTAGGATTTAAGCATTATCAAGGCTCTCAATTTCAGGATGATACTGAACTTAGAAAAAATTATATTGATAGAATATATGATACGTACATTGACGAAGATGAATTACAAATTTGTGATAAGAAAATTTGTGAAATAGCTGATAACTTGGAACCTAGAAGCTATACCTCTAGAGAATTTATTCACGAAATGGGAAAATATCTTAAAAAAAACTCAGTAAAAAAAGACTCTTTAATTGAAACTGCCTATGATCACAATGTGCCAATATTCTGTCCTGCTTTTACAGACTCTAGCGCTGGTTTTGGTTTAGTAATTCATCAAGAAAAGAATCCGAAATCTCATATTACAATAGACTCTATAAGAGAATTTCGAGAATTAACTGAAATAAAAATTAAATCAAAAGGTTCTGGATTATTTATGATAGGTGGCGGAGTACCAAAAAATTTTATTCAGGACACAGTCATATGTGCTGAACTTTTAGGTAAAGATGTTGAAATGCATAAATATGCTGTGCAAATTACTGTAGCAGACTCAAGAGATGGTGCGTGTAGCAGTTCAACTTTAAAAGAAGCAAGTTCATGGGGTAAAGTTGATGTCACGAAAGAACAAATGGTTTTTGCCGAGGCAACAAGTGTATTACCTTTGATTGCAAGTGATGCATATCATAAAGGTGAATGGAAAAATAGAGATAGAAAAAACTTTTCAGAAATTTTTAAATAAGAATGAAAAAAAAAACCACCATCGGTTTAATTCAAATTAAAGTTTCAAACAATCCAATTACAAATATTGAAAATTCCATTAAAAAAATAAAAGAAGCAGCAAAGAAAAATGCAAAGATTATCTGTTTACCAGAACTATTTCTTTCTCCATATTTTTGCCAAACTGAAAATCATTCAAAATTTAAACTTGCGGAAAAAATACCTGGTCCAATAACTAATACATATTGCAAGCTTGCAAAAGAACTTTCTGTTATATTAATGATTTCACTTTTTGAAAAAAAATTAACTGGCTTTTATCATAATACTAGTATTGTTATCAACGAGAAAGGTAAAATAATTTCTAAGTATAGAAAAATGCATATTCCAGATGACCCTGGTTATTACGAAAAATTTTATTTTTCTCCTGGTGATTTAGGTTTTAAATCAACAAAAACAATATATGGAAAAATTGGTTCGCTAATTTGTTGGGACCAATGGTTTCCTGAAGCGGCTAGGCTAACCGCTCTTAAGGGGGCAGAAATTTTATTTTATCCTACAGCTATAGGGTGGCATCCTAAAGAAAAGAAAAAATTTGGAAAAGCACAACTAAATGCATGGATTACAATGCAAAGATCCCATGCTGTAGCTAATGGAGTTTATGTAGCTGCAATTAATAGAATAGGTTTTGAAAAAATAAAAAATAGAAAAATCCAATTTTGGGGTAATTCTATAATTATTGATCCATATGGAAATGTTTTAAGACAATCACATTTTAATAGAGAAGAAACAATAATTTGTGATATAGATTTTAAGAAAATTGAAGATGCTAGACAGCATTGGCCTTTTTTAAGAGATAGAAGAATTGATTACTATAAAGGTTTGCTCAAAAACCCTGAAGATGAGTAAAAAACTTACTCTAAAGGGTTTTCGGATGCCAGGGGAGTGGGAAACACAAAAATCAGTATGGTTGATTTGGCCCTACAATGAAAAAGATTGGCCAAAATTATTTAAAAAAATTCCAGATGTTGTTGGTAAAATTTCTGCATGTTTATCGATAAATCAAAATGTAAACCTAATTATTAGAAATTTAAAAGATATTTCAAGAATAAAAAAAATAATAAAAAAGTTTAAAAGTAAAATATCAAATATAAAATTTCACTCAATAAAATCAGATAGGATTTGGATTAGAGACTCTGGTCCAATATTTTTAATAAACAAAAAAACTAAAAATAAAATTATTCTAAATTTTAAATTTAATGGTTGGTCTAAATATAAAGACTTTCAAAAAGATGATAAATTAAACCTAAAAATCTCCAAAATAACAAAAATAAAAAGGGTTGAACCTGTAATTAAAGTAAAAAATAAATTTAAAAAAATTGTTCTAGAAGGAGGCTCCATAGATGTTAATGGTAAAGGAACTATAATTTTAACTAAAGAGTGTTTATTAAGTAAAGTACAGGAAAGAAACCCAGGGGTAACAAAATTAAAGCTAGAGAATGCTTTGAAAGATTATTTGAATGTATCAAATTTCATTTGGTTAAATAGAGGTATTGATGGTGATGATACACACGGCCATGTAGATGATATTACAAGATTTGTATCCCAGAACACTATTATGACAGCTATTGAAAATAATAGAAAAGATAAAAATTATAAAAGATTAAAAGAAAATTTGAAAATATTGAAAAAATCAAAAATAGAAAATGGAAAAAAGTTAAAAATTATCAAAATTCCAATGCCAAAACCTATTTATATTGACAATATAAAAGTTCCTGCCAGTTATCTCAATTTCTACATTGCTAATAAAATTGTGCTCTTACCTGTATTTAATGATAAAAATGATAAAAAAGTATTTCTAATATTTAAAAAATTTTTCAAATCAAGAAAGATAATACCAATTGATTGTAGTGAGCTTATTTGGGGATTTGGAGCAATACATTGTATGACGCAGCAAGAGCCATACATAAACCCTTAAGCAGATTTCAAAGTGCCCAGAAGTAATCTAAAAGGAATTAACATCACCAATGCAACAAAGATTTTAACTGCAAGATCACCTAAAGATAATGTAACCCAAGGTATACCTGTCGCATAAAATGATATTGAAAAGAATAAGAATGTATCAATTGTCGATCCTATCAAAGATGACGTTAAAGGTGCAACAAACCATTCTTTTTTTCTCAATTTATCAAAAATTTGAACATCTAAGAGTTGGGCAACTAAAAAGGCAGTACCCGATCCAATTGCAATTCTTATAGATATCAAGTCTGTAAAGTTTGTTGAGAATAAAAGCGTAAAGCTAATACCTATAGCAAAACCAATATAAACAATTTTTCTGGCAACTATCTTGCCAAAAGATCTGTTGGCTAAATCTGTGATCAGGAAAGCAATCGGATAGCTAAAAGCTCCATAAGTTAATATTTCCTCTAAACCATAATGTTTTATAGGGAACTGAACTAAATAATTAGATGCTAAAACAACTGCTCCCATTAAAAATGAGAGTATAAAAAAAATTTTATTCATTAAGCTGTCTTAGATTGAACTTGTTTTTTTTGAAATGGAGACTTAATTAATAAACTTTTCTTCATTTTCTTTAATCTTGGAGATAAATTTTTATTTTTTACAGTCTTTAAAAACTCGTCAAAACTTCCTTTTTTATCTACAGATCTAACACCAGCGTTACTTACAGTAAGTTTCATGCTTCTCTTTAAAAGTTCGCTGGTAAATTTTACTTTTTTTAAATTAGGTAAAAATCTTCTCTTTGTCTTATTATTAGCATGACTAACATTATGACCCTTAAGGGGAATTTTGCCGGTAAGTTCACATTTTTTTGACATAATATTTTCGACTATATAAAGTGAGTTGATGATTGCGTCAAGTTTATAAAATTTAAGAAGTTGTTTTTTTCCCTATAATTTCACTATAATGTTTAACGCCATCCCTTATCAATAATTCCTTAAGCTCTTTTTTAATGAGGTTTACAATATTTGGTCCTCTGTATACCATACCTGTATAAAGTTGAACATAACTCGCGCCAGCTAAAAACTTATTGTATGCACTTATTCCAGAGTCTACTCCACCAACTCCAACAATTTTAATTTTATTACCAAGAGTATTATAAAATTTATTAATCAGCATTGTAGATTTTTCTTCTATTGGTTTACCTGACAAACCTCCTTTTTGATGCTTTTGAATATCATTTAATTTATCTCGAGTAGAGTCAGAGGTGTTCGATAAAATGACTGCTTTTATATTATTGCTTAAAAGAACATCAGAAATTTTAGGTATTTCCTGATCTTTAATATCTGGTGAGACTTTTACTACAATTGGAATTTTTGAATTTAGTTTTGTTTTTTCACTATTGATTATATTTAATAAACTATTCAATTTTTCCTGATCATGAAAATTTCTCAGCTCTTCAGTGTTGGGAGATGAAATATTAATCGTAATATAGTCAGCAAATTCGTGGAAGGTTTTTAAACATTCAACATAATCCTTCAATCTATCATTTGTATCTTTATTAGGACCTATGTTAATTCCAAGTAAACCAATCTGTTTGTTGCTTGAGATCCTATCAACAATGTTTTTTGCACCTAAGTTATTAAAACCCAATCTATTAATTAATGCTTCATCTTCAACTAATCTAAAAACTCTTGGCTTGGGGTTACCATATTGTTTAAGAGGTGTAACTGTGCCCACCTCCACAAAACCAAATCCCAATTTAAATAAAGAATTATAAACCTCAGCATTTTTGTCAAATCCCGCTGCCATTCCAATTGGATTTTCTATTTCTTTTTCAAATAATTTAGTCTTAAACAAATGGCTATTTTCATTTTTATCCAAAACATTTGGCACAAAATTAAATTTTAATGACTTTATTGCCAAACCATGGGCTGTCTCTGGATCAAGTTTAAAAATTAGAGATCTTAAATTTGAAAACATTATTTTATTTTATTTATTATAAGATCTTTAGTTTCTTTAACACCAAAAAAACTTATAAAAAAACCCATTCGAGGGCCATTTTCGACTCCAAATACAACTTCATAAATTAATTTAAACCAGTCTCTCAAATTTTCTGAATACCCATTCTCTTTTCCTGTTGAATAAATTAAAGTTTGAATTTCTTCGGGAGACATCTTGTCATTACATTTATCTAAGGTTGATATTAGAGCCTCTAACGCCTTTTTTTCTATCTGATCAGGTATTTTATATTTTTTTTTGGCTTTTATTACATCATTGAAATATTTAATTGCATAAACAACTAAATTATCAAAAATGGGGTAATCTTTTTCAGAAATATTTTCTTTATATTTTTTTACGAACTTCCATAATAATTCTTTGTTTTCGGCATTACTTGTTTCTACAAGATTTAATAACATAGAAAATGACATAATCATTTTTTCTTTTGGAACACTACCATTATGAACATGCCATACCGGATTCATCAGTAGCTGAAGCTCATCTTGAGTTTTAGCCTTTTCAATAAATTCCAAATATTCATCGACTGCTTTTGGAACTATCTCATTGTAAAGTTTTTTTGCTCTTTTTGGATTTTGATACATGTATAATGATAAACTTTCTGGTGAGGCGTACTCTAACCATTGCTCGATTGTTATTCCATTCCCTTTTGATTTAGAAATCTTTTCCCCTTTCTCATCCAAAAAGAGTTCATAAGCAAAACCAGATGGGTTTTTTTTTCCAATTAATTTAATAATTTTAGTAGATAAAATTGCACTTTCTATCAGATCTTTTCCATACATTTCAAAGTCAACATCTAACGCATACCATCTCATGGCCCAATCTACTTTCCACTGAAGTTTACAATGACCATCTAATATACTTGATTCTAAATCTTTACCTTTATTATCAAACACAATTTTAGATTTAGAATTATCAATTTCTTTAACTGGAATTTCCAAAACATGTCCTGTTTCTGGACAAATAGGAAGAAATGGACAATAAGTTTTTTGACGTTCTTTTCCTAAAGTAGGCATAATGATATTCATTATTCCATCATAATTATCTAAAATAATTTGAAGTGTTGGATTAAAAAAACCTGATTTATACAATTGAGTAGAGCTTTTGAAATTATATTTAAAATTAAAATTATTTAAAAACTTTTTTAATTTCTCATTATTATGTTCACCAAAACTATTATATTTTTCAAAGGGATCTGGTACGTTTGTCAAAGGTTTATGAAGGTTTTTTTCTAACAATTCTTTATTGGGTACATTGTCTGGTACTTTTCTAAGACCATCCATGTCATCAGAAAAAGTGATAATTTCTGTTGGAAGATCAGTTAATTGTTTTAACGCATTAACCATCATAGAAGTTCTAGCAACTTCTCCAAATGTCCCTATGTGAGGAAGTCCACTTGGGCCATATCCAGTCTGTAGTGTAATTTTACCTTTTTTTTCTAAAAAAGATTTTCTTTCTCTAAGCATTTTTTTTGCTTCAACAATTGGCCAAGAGCTTGTTTTTTCTAAGTTTTCTTTTTTTATCATGAATAATTCAACAAAATCTTTAATTAGCGAACTACTTAATTCTTATAGAGTTGAAATTTATTTACCATAAAATAATGTTCTTTCAAAATGTCTAATTATAAAACAGTTTTTTTCACTCTTGGAATTCTTCAAATAATTCTTGGTATTTTTATGCTTGTTCCAATAATTGTACAATTTATTTATGGTCAAATAGATTCTTCTTTTTTTGGTGCAGCAATTGTTACCATCGTTTTTGGAACCTTATTTTTTCTCTCCAATCTAGATCATGAAAAAAAACTTAATTTACAACAAGCATTCCTTCTAACTGCCTTAGCATGGTTAAGTATTGCTATATTTGGTTCATTACCCTTTATATTCTCTAATTTGGAATTTTCAGTCACAAATGCCTTTTTTGAAAGTATGTCAGGTATTACAACAACTGGTTCAACAATCATATCAAATTTAGAAAATATGCCTAAAGGGATATTATTTTGGAGAGCAATACTTCAATGGTTAGGAGGTATTGGTGTTATAGTGATGGCGATTACATTAATGCCCATCATGAATGTTGGGGGGATGCAATTATTCAAAATTTCAAATAATGATTCATCTGAAAAAATTCTTCCAAAGTCTAAAGAGGTTGCTCTAAGATTGATTTATATTTACTCTGGATTAACAGCGCTATGTGCAATTACTTACAATATTTTTGGAATGAATATTTTTGATAGTATTACACATTCGATGACAACTATAGCAACTGGTGGATTCTCTAATTATAATCAATCCATTGGTTTTTTTAATAGCTTAGCGATAGAAACTACGGCTATGATATTTATAATTTTAGGAAGTGTTCCATTTATCGTGTACATTAAATTTTTGAATGGCAATAGGTCTATTTTTACATCAGATTCTCAAATCAAAACTTTTATTAAGATAATATTTATATCAATTTTTATTTTATCGATTTATCTTACTTTAAACAATTCAAGTTCATTTGATTTAAGATCAATTTTCTTTAACGTTATTTCTATTCTAACCGGCACCGGTTATGTCAATGCTCAATTTGATAATTGGGGTAGCTTTCCTCTAGTATTATTTTTAGCTTTGATGTTCATAGGTGGCTGTGCTGGTTCAACAACATGTGGCATAAAAATATTTCGTTTTCAAATTCTTTATTCATTTGTAATTAATCAACTAAAAAAAATTATTTACCCTAAAGGTGTTTTTGTGTTGAAATACGATAAAAATCCAATTGATGATAAATTCATAGCATCGATCATTTCTTTTATTTACATGTACTTAATAATATTTTTTTTATTGTCTGCGTTATTATCTTTAAATGGACTTGATTTTATAACCGCAATTTCAGGTGCTGCGACCTCTATTTCAAATGTTGGTCCAGGTTTAGGATCAATAATTGGACCTAATGGTAATTTCTCCTCATTACCAGATTTTTCCAAATGGATTTTAACAATCGGTATGATCTTGGGAAGACTGGAGTTATTTGCTATATTAGTGTTATTTTTACCTTCATTCTGGAGGAATTAAAAAATGATAGAAATTAATAAACAATCCCTTTCAGAAACATTTTCAATTTATTTCGATAAAAGAATGTTAAAAATATTATTGCTTGGTGCTATCTCTGGTTTTCCTTGGGTATTAATAGGTAGTAGTTTAAGTTTGTGGTTAAAGGAAGATGGATTAAGCAGATCTACAGTCGGTTGGGCTGGTCTTATATTTGCAGTTTATGCATTTAATTATTTATGGGCTCCTTTAATCGATCGTATTCAAATACCATACATAACAAAAAAAATTGGACATCGAAGAGGATGGATTGTCCTAATGCAGATATTAATCTTAATCTCCTTATTTTTGTGGAGTGTAATTGATCCTTCAGAAAATTTAGCCCTTGTAATATCAGTAGGTTTACTGATTGCAATTGCTTCAGCAACACAAGATATTACTGTGGATGCTTTAAGGATTGAGCAAATTAGCGAAAACGAGGGTAAATCAATGGCTGCGGGCGCAGCAATGGCTGTCGTTGGGTGGTGGAGCGGATATAAATTAGGCGGAGTTTTGTCATTGTTTTCCGCAGATTTTTTAGAAAATTTAGGTTTTCAAAATTATTGGCAACTAACTTTTTTAATCTTAGGAATTTTAATAATTCTAATGAATATTGGATTAATGTTTATCAATGAAACTGACTCGACTGAAAGACAAATTAATCAGAGAGAAAATGATCAATTAATTGCTGGTAAATTCCAAAATTCAAATTTTCTTACTAAAACTATAACTTGGATCAGTGGAACAATCAGTGGACCTATAATAAGTTTTTTTAAAAAAAATGGCTTTCAAATAGCTTTGGGGATCCTAGGGTTTGTTTTTTTATTCAAAGTTGGAGAGGCTTTTTTAGGGCGCATGTCTATTATCTTTTATAAAGAAATTGGTTTTAGTAAATCAGATATTGCTATTTACTCAAAAACTTTGGGATGGATAACAACTGTCATCTTCACTCTGCTAGGTGGACTATTTGTAATAAGATCTGGTGTTTTAAAAGCAATGTTTTTAGCAGGAATTTTAATGGCGAGCACAAATCTATTGTTCAGTCTTTTAGCGTGGAGTGGTAAGTCTGAAATATTATTTGCAATTGCTGTTATCTTTGACGACATTGCAGCAGCTTTTGCCACTGTTGCATTTGTTGCATTCATATCATTGCTAGTTGATAGAACTTACACAGCAACTCAATATGCTCTATTAGCCTCAATAGGTACTGCTGGAAGAACCACATTAGCATCATCATCGGGCGCTCTAGTTGATTGGCTTAATGGAGACTGGGAGGTATTTTTTATCTTAACTGCTATAATGGTAATACCATCTTTAATTATACTATGGATAATAAGAAATAAATTAAAGATTAATGAAAAATAATTTTTTTTATAATTTTTCACTTGGAAATATAAATGCAAAACCTTCTAATAACTCTGAAACTTTATCGCAAATCTTGTATGGTGAAAAATTTAAGGTATTAAAAAATCAAAAAAACTGGGTTAAGATTAAAACTAATTTTGACAATTATATTGGTTATATTAAAAAAAATTATTTTTACAAAAATTTTAAGCCGACTTTTAAGATAAAAAAAATAAAATCTAGAATATTTATTAGAAAAAAAAATAAGTTTTTACCAACAAAAAATTATCTTTTCTTTGCATCTGGCATATCGGTTTTAAACAAAAATAAAAGGCTAATTGAGTTTAAAAAGGACAGATGGATAAAAAAAAGTGATATTGTCAAAATTGATCATCTTGAAAAAGATTATTTAAAAATAATGAAATTATTTAAAAGTAGCAAATATCTATGGGGTGGAAAAACATCTGATGGTATTGATTGCTCTGCTTTGATCCAAATATACTTTTATTATAACAGAATATTTTTTCCAAGAGATACAAAAGATCAGATAAAGTTTTGTAAAAGAAAAAAAGGTAAAAATTTAAGTAAAGGAGATATAATATTTTGGAAAGGACATGTCGGTATATGTTTAAGTAAGTCTAAATTTATTCATGCTTATGGACCAAAAAAGAAGGTGGTAGTAATGCCAACTAAACAAACAATTGAATTAATTGATAAAACTGCAAATCTAAAAGTTAAAAAAGTAAGTAAAATTGGTAATTATTAATCTCTACCAAAGTCAGGTTTATTTACATCTTGTTTTAATTTGATTATTTTAGACCTAACTTTTTTTGTTTGAATTAATTTTTTAAGAATTGATTTATTATTTTTTGAATTAATGTCTGTCTTAAAAGATCTTAAATTTTTGATAAATATATCAATTGCTCTTGAAACATTTTTTCTATTATCAAAAAAAATGTCTCTCCACATAATTTCATTTGATGCAGCGATTCTTGAAAAATCTCTTAATCCACCTGCACTATATTTAATTAAGTCATATTTTTGCTTTTTCTCAAAATCTTGAGCTGATTTAACCAAATTATAAGCTATTAAATGTGGTAAATGGCTTGTAATTGAAAATATTTTATCGTGTCTTTCCGCATTCATGATTACAGTTTTTGAACCCATTTTTTTCCAAAAATAATTTAAAAATTTTAAATGTTTCATATTTATTTTCTTATTTTTAATCAATACACACCACTTATTTTCAAACAGATTTTCCTTACCATGCTCAGGCCCACTTACTTCTGATCCAGCTATAGGATGACTTTGAATCCAGGATATTTTTTTTTTTAAATTTCTTTTAATTATTTCTGAAGATTCTATTTTTGACGAACCAACATCAGTAATAATTTGTTTTGAATTAAAATTATTGTTTAATCTTAATATCATCTTTTTGTATTCACTCATTGGCGTACAAAAAATAATTAGATTTGATTTTGCAACTACCTCTTGTAGTTTATTTACGAGAGTTCCTGGTAACTTTAGTCTTTTGATCTTTGATATATTTTTTTTAGATTTTTCAAAAATGAAAATTTTTTTTGCTAATTTTTTTTTTGCAATTCTTTTTACTAACGAAGATCCTAACAAGCCACAGCCGATGATGAGCACTTTTTTCATTAATTAAACATTCCTTTTACTGCTCGCATAAATTTCAAATTATCTGTTTTTGATCCAATGGTTAATCGTAACATATTTTTTATATTGTAGCCATTTTCCGTTGATCTTAAGATAATTCCTTTCATCTTTAATTTTTCATAAAAATATTTCGCTTTAAATTTACATTTCTCAAAATTTAATAATAAAAAATTGGCCGATATATTATTTGAGTTAATTCCATATTGATTTAGAAAATTTTTCAATTTTTTTGCATAAATAATATTGTGTTTAACTGAACGAGTTATAAACTTAGTATCCTTAAGAGACTCAATGGCAGCTTTTTGTGCTACCTCATTAACATTAAAAGGTGGCTTAATAACATTCAGTGCATTAATAATTTTTTTTGAACCATATCCCCACCCTACTCTTAGAGAGGATAAACCATATATTTTAGAAAATGTTCTTAAAATAAAGACATTTTGTTTATTTTTAAATAATTTTAATCCGCTTTTATAATCATTATTTCTCATATATTCTGCATATGCATCATCCACTACTAGCAGAATATTTTTTCTCAATTTTTTTCTAAGTTCTAAAAGCTCAGAACTTGTTAGGTATGTTCCAGTTGGATTATTAGGGTTTGCTAAAAAAACAATTTTTGTTTTTTTTGAAACATTTTTAATAATTTCTGGAATTGATACTTTGAAATTATTTTCTTTAGCAAAAATAACTTTTGCACCAACTATTTTAGCATATATCCTGTACATTAAAAAACTATACTGAGGAAGAATAACTTCATCCTTAGGATTCAAAAATAATTGACATAGCATTTGAATAACCTCATCAGATCCAGCTCCACAAATAATTCTATCTTCATTGCATTTAAACTTTTTAGATATTTGTCTTCTTAAGGCATTAGACTTGCCATCTGGGTATCTAAAAAAACTTAAATTTTTATTAGACAAAATCTTTTTAGCCTTTGAGCTGACACCTAAGGCTGACTCATTTGCAGATAACTTTATAACTTGATGAAATCTCTTAAGACTGGATTTACCAGGCTCATAGGTTTCAATATTTAATTTCTTAAATCTCATGGTAGCCAACTTTTATAAATTTTATGCCCTTTATAAATAAAAAAACATTTTTTTATATAGTTTAAGTGTAATTATTTTTAAAAATTGACATACTAAATAACTTCTAGTACAAAATTTATGCGCTGATTTACCTGAATTGCGAGCGCTTTAAAAAAACCGCTAAAAAAGTTTTTTTTCTCACAATTCAACTTTCAGCTTTTATTATGAATATAAAACAAAATATAAAAACGTTGATTGTTGAAAAACCACTCAAATTAGATTGTGGTCAGACTATTAATAATTTTCCTTTAGCATATGAAACTTATGGCTCACTCAATAATGAAAAAGATAACGCAATTTTAGTATTTCATGCTTTAACAGGTGATCAATTTGTAACAGGTATAAATCCAGTGACCAAAAAAGATGGCTGGTGGTCTTATGCGGTAGGCTCTGGTAAGTCGATAGATACAGATAAGTATTTTGTAATCTGTGCAAATGTAATAGGTGGGTGTATGGGATCTTTCGGGCCTAGCCATGAAAATCCCAAGACAAAAAAAATTTACGGAACAGATTTTCCAGTCATCACAATTAATGACATGGTGAATGCACAAATTAATTTGTTGGATTTTTTTGGAATAAAAAAACTTTTTTCAGTTGTAGGTGGTTCAATGGGTGGAATGCAAGTACTACAATTTATTAGTAATTATCCTGATAAAGCTAAAACAGCAATACCAATTGCTTGTACTTCAAGCCATTCTGCACAAAATATTGCTTTTAATGAACTTGGCAGACAAGCCATTGCGGCAGATCATAATTGGTCTGATGGAGATTATAATTCAAAAAATATTGTACCTGATAAAGGATTAGCTGTAGCTAGAATGGCTGCACATATTACTTATCTTTCAAAAAAAGGGCTTCAAGAAAAATTTGGTAGAAAACTTCAAGAAAGAGACGATTTAAAATTTGGTTTTGATGCTGACTTTCAAATTGAAAGTTATCTTAGATACCAAGGTTCGGTATTTGTAGATCGGTTCGATGCGAATAGCTATTTGTATATTACTAGAGCAATGGATTATTTTGATTTAGTAAAACAATTTAATGGAAATTTATCTGATGCTTTTAAAAATACAAAAGCGAAATTTTTTATAATTTCTTTTACCTCAGATTGGCTTTATCCAACTCAAGAAAATAAAGACATTGTAATTGCCTTAAACGCAATTGGTGCAAATGTAGGTTTTGTTGAAATTGAGTCTGATAAAGGCCACGATTCTTTTTTGCTTAATGTTCCCGATTTCTTAAAAGCTCTAAAAAATTTTTTAGATAAATCTTATGCAGAAAAACATCTATGAAACCAGAATATAAAATTATTTCAGATTTGATTGAGAAAGATGCAAAAGTTCTTGATGTAGGATGTGATGATGGAACTTTGATGGAATTTTTAAAAACAAATAAAAACGCTAATATCAGAGGAATTGAGATTTCAAAAGAAAAAGTGCAAATTTGTATTGCTAAAGGGCTGACAGTTATTGAAGGGAATGCAGAATTTGATTTAAAACAATTTCCAAATGACTCTTTTGAGTATGTTGTTCTTGGACAAACTTTACAAGCTTTTATAAATCCTGAGACTGTAATTAGAGAGCTTTTACGAGTTGGTAACAAAGCTATAGTAACTATTCCAAATTTTGGGCATTGGAAAGTAAGATTAAATTTATTATTTAAAGGAACAATGCCAATTACAAACTCTTTACCTCATGATTGGTATAACACACCAAACATTCATATGTGCACGATAAAAGATTTTGTCAGATTTTCTAAGATTATTAACTTTAAAATTTTTAAATCTTTAGCGTTAATTAATGAAAATGTTTCTGATATTAATAACTCAAATCTTATTTTTAAAAATCTATTTGGAGAACTTGGTATATTTTTAATAGAAAAATAAATGAAAATTAAAATTATTAAATGTCTACAGGATAATTATAGCTACTTAATTATTGATGAAGAAAATCAAACTGCTTGTGTTATTGACCCTAGCGAGTCTGCACCAATAATTAATTATCTTGATAACTCAAAAATAAATTTAAAATTCATACTTAATACACACCATCATTACGATCATGTGGGTGGAAATATTGAATTAAAAAAAAAATATAATTCTAAGGTAGTTGGATTTATTGGAGATAAAAATCGTATACCTGAGATTGATATATCTCTAGAGGATAACCAAATATGGAAGCAAGACAATTTTGAGGCAAAAATTTATCATGTTCCAGGTCATACATCTGGTCATATCGCTTTTCATTTTTTTAAAGAAAAAAAAATTTTCACAGGTGATACTCTATTTTCTTTAGGATGTGGCAGAATTTTTGAGGGCACCTACGAACAAATGTATAATTCACTCAAAAAAATTAAATCATTACCAAAAGATACGGAAATATATTGTGGCCATGAATACACTTTACAAAACTCAAATTTTTGTATCGCCAATGACTCTGATAATTTAAAATTAAAAAATAAAATACTAGAGATTAACAAGAAACTTAAAAATGCATTACCAACAATACCAAGTACTTTAGCTGATGAATTAGAATGTAATATATTTCTTAAAGCAAAAGATTTAGAAAGTTTTTCAAAATTGAGAGATTTAAAGGATAATTTTTAGTTAATAAGCTTGACTAAAGAAATGCCCTGACTATATTGCCTGATAAAAAAATCTATTTTATGTCATACGCAGTTATACAATCAGGTGGAAAACAATATAAAGTGAAGTCTGGTGAAATTTTAAAAATTGAAAAATTACCAAATTCAAAATCCGACACTAAAATTGAGTTTAATGATATATTGGCATATGGTGATAATAAAGTAATAGAAATTGGTTCACCAACAATTCAAGGTGCCAAAGTTGAAGCAAACCTAATAAAAAATAGTAAAAATAGAACTGTACTTATTTTTAAAAAGAGAAGAAGACAAAACTCAAGGAGAAAAAATGGTCATAGACAAGAATATTCTATGATTAGAATAAATAAAATTTTTTCAAAAGATGGTAAGATTTTATCTGAGGCTGAGAAGATTTCTAAAACAACAAAAAAAGATTCTGAAAAAAAGGAATTGAGTAAATAAAGGAATAAAATATGGCTACAAAAAAAGCTGGTGGATCATCAAGGAATGGTAGAGATAGTGCCGGCAGAAGACTTGGTGTAAAAAAATATGGTGGTCAAAATGTTATTCCTGGCAACATAATTGTAAGACAAAGAGGTACTAAGATATTTCCCGGAGAAAATGTGGGTATGGGTAAAGATCACTCAATTTTTTCAGTAATAAAAGGTAAAGTTGTTTTTAAAAAAACAAAATCCGATAGAACTTTTGTTTCAGTAAAACCCAATTAATATTACAACTCAAAATAGCGTTGTATTATGAAATTCTTAGATCAAGTAAAAATTTATATTAAAGCTGGTAATGGTGGTGATGGCTCTCCAAGTTTTAGAAGAGAAAAATTCATCGAGTATGGTGGACCAGATGGTGGCGATGGTGGTAAAGGTGGTTCAGTAATTTTAAAAGCTGAGAGAAATCTAAATACTTTAATTGATTTTAGATATCAACAACATCATAAAGCAAAAAGAGGTAACAATGGTGCTGGACAAAACCGGACTGGTAAAAGTGGAGATGATCTCATTCTCAAAGTTCCATTAGGCACTCAAGTTTTTGAAGAAGATAATAAAACCTTAATTTTTGACTTTATAAAAATTGGGGAGGAGTTTGTAGCTGCTGCCGGTGGTAAAGGAGGTTTAGGCAATACTAGATTCAAAAGTTCAACAAATAGAGCGCCAAGAAAATTTACTAAGGGTACTCGTGGTGAAGAATTTACTATATGGCTTCAATTAAAAACAATTGCAGATGTTGGAATAATAGGATTACCTAATGCTGGTAAATCAAGTTTACTAGCAGCTATTACTAATGCTAATCCTAAAATTGCAAATTATGAATTTACAACATTAAATCCTAATCTTGGTGTGGCAAGCTATGATGATAAAGAAGTTACAATTGCAGACATTCCTGGATTAGTAGAGGGAGCACATAAAGGAACTGGTTTGGGAATACAATTTTTAAAACACATAGAGAGGTGTAAATCTCTTTTACACATGATTGATATAACAAACGATGATATAAAAAAAAGTTACAATCAGGTAAAAAAAGAATTAAAGAGCTATAGTTCCAAACTTGCAAAAAAAAGAGAGCTTATTGTTTTAAATAAAACTGATTTGATTGACGATAAAGAAATGAAAAAAATTGAGAAAAATTTGAAAAAAATCACTAAATCAGAAATTATTACAATTTCTACAATAAAGAAGAAATATATTTCCAAAATTAAAGCAAAATTAGTTGGTTATGCATCTTAAAAATTCGAAAATTATAGTAATAAAAATTGGATCATCACTGATTGTAGATAATAAAAAAAAGATAAGAAAAAAATGGCTTTCTTCTTTTGCTAAAGATATTCAAAAACTAAAATCTAAAAATAAAAAGATTATCATTGTAAGTTCTGGAGCAATTGCACTTGGATGTAAAAAAATGAATTACAATAAATCAAATTTAAAGCTTGATAAAAGTCAAGCGATAGCCTCTGTAGGTCAAATCGAACTTATGAATTTATTTTCTCAAACTTTTTCAAAATTAAAGATTAATATTTCACAAATTTTGCTAACTTTAGATGATACCGAAGAGAGAAGAAGATCAATAAATGCTAAAAGGACATTTGAGAACTTATTTAAGTTGGATTACATACCCATCGTTAATGAAAACGATACAATTGCAACGTCAGAAATAAAATATGGTGATAATGATAGACTTGCCTCTCGTGTTGCACAGATAACTAATGCCGATAGTTTAATTTTATTATCTGATGTAGATGGACTTTTCACAAAAAATCCAAAATTATTTAAAGACGCAAAATTAATTAAGAAAGTAAATAATCTAGATAAAGATATGAAAAAAATTTACATAAAAGGGGTTACAGAGTTTGGTAAAGGTGGAATGAATACCAAAATTGAAGCTGCTAAAATTTGTAATTTGGCAGGATGTAATATGATTATTGCAAACGGATTATATTTAAATCCTATACAACAAATTGAAAAAAAGAATATTTGTACTTTATTTGAGTCAAGAATATCTAAATTACATGCACGAAAAAAATGGATAATAAGTTCTATTTCACCAAAAGGGACACTTGTCATAGATGATGGTGCTAAAAAAGCACTAGTTAGTGGTAAAAGTTTATTGGCAGCAGGGATTATTAATTTATCAGGGAAATTTAACAAAGGTGATCATATAAAGATTCTAGATACTAAAAATAAAGAATTTGCGAGAGGTCTAAGCTCTTTTTCCTCTGAGGAAATAAATAAGATAATGGGTTGTCACTCAAATGAGATTGAAAAAAAACTTGGATACATAACAAAATCTGAAGTTGTTCATAAAGATGATATGGTCGAGGTTTAATGCAAAAGCTACTAACTGATATCGGAAAAAAATCAAAAAAAGCTATTAATAAAAAGTTAAGCACAAAAAAAAAGGATAAAGTTCTAAAAGATTATCGTCTTCTAATTTTAAAGAATAAAAAATTAATAATTAATGAAAATAAAAAAGATATTAAGAATGCCTACAAAAAAGGTATTAAAAATAATTTAATCCAAAGATTAATATTAAATGACAAAAAAATAGTTGCGATAACCAATTCTATAAAAAAAATTATTAGTTTAAGGGATCCTACAAATGTCATTTTAGAAAAATGGAAAAGACCAAATGGTTTAGTAATATCAAAAGTATCTATACCTATTGGTGTAATTGGCGTTATATACGAAAGTAGACCCAATGTTACAGCAGATGTTGCATCGTTATGTTTTAAGTCTGGGAATGCCGTCATTTTAAAAGGTGGATCTGAAGCTTATTATTCTAATCTTATTCTCACAAAATTCTTTAGAAAATCACTAAAGAAAAATAATGTTGATGAAAATTTTGTTCAGTTTTTAAAACTCAAAAAAAGAAGTGTTGTTGATTTTCTTCTACAAAAAATGACTAAATTTATTGATGTAATAATTCCAAGAGGTGGGAAAGGTTTAGTTAAAAAAGTACAGGATTTGTCATCTGTTCCAACGATTGGTCATTTGGAAGGTGTTTGTCATTCTTATGTAGATAAAAATGCAAATCCTAAGATTGCAAATAAAATAGTTCAAAATGCTAAAATGAGGAATACCGCAATATGTGGAGCAACCGAAACAATTCTTTTACACGAAAAAATAATTAAGAAATTTGGAAATAAAATTTTAAAAAATTTAGAAGAAAATGGATGTAAAATTATTGGTGATAATAAGATAAGAAAACTTTATGATAAAAAAATTCAGAAAGCTTCGATAAAAGATTGGTCAAAAGAATATTTATCACCTGTTGTATCTGTGAAATCTGTAAAAAATATAGATGAGGCTATAGCGCATATTAACAAATATGGAACCATGCATACAGATTGTATTATTACTCAAAACAAAAAAGCAGCAAAAAAATTTTTAAATGAGGTAAAAAGTTCAATTGCTATGCACAATACTTCAACACAATTTGCAGATGGAGGTGAATTTGGGTTTGGTGGCGAGGTGGGAATCTCAACCAACACACTTCCACCTAGAGGTCCCGTAGGACTTAATCAACTTATTTCCTATAAATATCAAGTCACCAGCAAAGGTCAAGTAAGGAAGTAATTTGAATTTGAAAAAAAAAAGAATTGGAATTTTAGGTGGTTCATTTGATCCTGCTCACAATGGTCATCTAGCTATATCTAAAGAAGCAGTAAAAAGATTTAAACTTGAAAAGATTATATGGGCCATAACAAAAAAAAATCCTTTTAAAATAAAAAGTTCTTTAAGCCTGCAATCTAGAATAAAAGGATGTAAAAAGATTATTAAAAAAAATAAATTTATTGAAGTCAAATTTTATGAAAATAAAATTAAATCAAATAAAACAATAAATCTAATAAATTACTTCAACAAAAATAAAAAAAATGAAATTTTTTTCTTAATGGGTGCAGATAATTTAGTTAATTTCCATAAATGGCATAAATGGAAACAAATTACAAAAAAATGTAATATCTTAGTTTTTGATAGATATGGATATAAGAAAAAATCATTAAATTCAAAGACATATAAAACCCTTAAAAGTGAAAAATTTAAATTTGTTAATTTTAATAAAGTCAATATTTCATCTTCTCAATTAAGGAAAATTTGATAGTCTAAAATTAATTAATGGATAAAATTTCAGATCTTAAAAATTCTATCATCAAAACATTGGATATTAATAAGGCTCAAGACATAATAAGCATAGATCTCAAAGACAAAAGTTCTATGGCTGATTTTATGATTATTGCTAGTGGCACTTCGTCTAGGCATATACAATCTTTATCTGAGCAAGTTTTGGAAAAATTTAAAGATAATGGCATAAAAAATTCAAAAATTGAGGGCGCAGATAGTAGTGAATGGAAATTAATTGATGGTATAGACTTAATTGTTCATATTTTTCATCCAGAAAAAAGAAAATTTTATGAACTTGAAAAAATGTGGTCCGAACTAATCCCTAAAGAAAAATTAATTATTTAATGAAAAAAGTATTAACATTATTTTTATTTTGTTTTCTATTTCAGCAAGTGAATTCTGCCGAAAATGAAATTTACAAAAAAATTGATTTATTTGGAGAAGTGCTTGAAAAAATCAATAAAGAATATGTAGATGAAATTAATCAATCTGAGAGTATGGACTCTGCAATCAATGGCCTTCTACAATCTCTGGACCCTTACTCGGCATACATGTCTCCAGAAATATTTAATGAAATGCAGACTGAGACTAGTGGTGAATTTGGGGGTCTTGGTATTGAGGTGAGTATGGAGTCAGGCGTTGTAAAAGTCATTTCTCCTATAGATGACACGCCAGCATCTAGAGCAGGGATTAAAGCAGGCGACTATATTGTTAAAATTAATGATGTTCAAGTTCAAGGCAAATCTCTCAGCGAAGCTGTTGATTTAATGAGGGGGCCAGTTGGATCGGGAATTGAACTCACAGTTCGAAGACGTGGAGAGAGAAAAGCTCTAATATTTAATGTTGTAAGAGAGATTATACAAATTCAATCTGTTAAAGCTGACATTTTAGAAAAAAGTATAGGTTATTTAAGACTAACCTCGTTTAATGAAAATAGTGGCAAACAAATAGAAAGAGAAATTAAAAAATTAGAAAAAAATAAAGATGTTAAGTCATATATTTTAGATTTAAGAAACAATCCTGGCGGACTACTTTCTCAAGCAATAAAAATCTCCGACTTTTTTTTAGATAATGGAGAGATCGTATCCACAAAAAGTAGAAAACCTTCCGAAAATAGAAAATGGTTTGCAAAAAAAGGTGACCTTACAAATGGAAAAGTCTTGATTGTTCTTATTAACTATGGATCGGCTTCGGCATCAGAAATAGTTGCGGGTGCTCTTAAAGATCACAAAAGAGCAATTTTATTAGGTGAAAATAGTTATGGTAAAGGGTCAGTACAATCTATCATCCCCCTTAAAAATGATGGAGCAATTAGGCTCACAGTAGCTAAATATTATCTTCCTTCCGGAAAATCTATTTCTGAAGTTGGTGTATCTCCAGATATAGAAATTGATGAGGAAAATGATGATTTTAGAATCAAAACTGAAACCGACAATCAGTTAGAATACGCCATTAAACTTCTCAAAGGCTAATATGGAAGAAAAATTCAGAAATCTGCCACTTAGAAGTGGAGTGGGAATTGTTGTCCTTAACAAGGAGAATAAAGTTTTTGTAGCAAAACGAATAGATAATCCAAAAAATTTTTGGCAAATGCCACAAGGTGGAGTAGATGACGGAGAAGATTTTTTAGCGGCTGCTTATAGAGAATTAGAAGAGGAAACTAGTATAAAAAATGTAGAACTTGTAAGAGAAATTGAAGGCACAATAACCTACGAGCTACCCAAAAATTTATTGGGTATTATTTGGAAAGGTAAATATAAGGGGCAAAAACAAAAATGGTTTTTAATGAGATACCTAGGTAAAGATGAAGATATAAATATAAAAACAAATAAACCAGAATTTTTAGAGTGGAAATGGATTGAATTAGATAAAATAACTGAAGTGGTAGTGGATTTTAAATATCATGTGTATAAAGAACTTAAAGAAAAAATAAAAACAATAATTAATTGATTGATTTTAAAGTTTCAACTTTTTGATCAGCCAAATATTTCAATTGATCACTAATTTCTGGTTTATTAGATTCTTCCTCTGCATTTTTTAATAATTCCTGTAACTTATTTTTCTCAATGTCTTTTAAATTAAGGATGTAGCTAGTCAAAATGGATAAAGTATTATTTTTAAATTCGATAATTCCATCCTCAACATAATACTTTTCTTTCCCAGATTTTGCTTGAATGGTTATAATGCCTGGTTTTAAAAATGAAATTATAGAAATATGATCTTTTAGTATCCCCATTTCTCCTTCAAATGCAGGGACAACTACCTCATTAACATCATCTTTTGATAAGAAGGATTTCTCTGGATTAACTATTTCTATTTTAAATTCATCACTCATTAAGCTGCAGCATCTTTAGACATTTTTTCAGCTTTTTCGATAGCTTCTTCAATGGTTCCAACCATATAAAATGCCGCTTCTGGAAGATGATCATATTCACCTTTGCAAATTGCATCAAAACCTTTAATCGTTGACTCTAAATCAACAAGTTTTCCTGGTGATCCTGTAAACACCTCAGCCACAAAGAAAGGTTGAGATAAAAACCTTTGAATTTTTCTAGCTCTTGCTACGACTAGTTTATCTTCCTCTGATAATTCATCCATACCTAAAATAGCTATAATATCTTGCAACGATTTATATGTTTGTAATATTTTTTGTACTTCACGAGCTACTCGATAATGCTCATCACCAACAATTCTAGGATCAAGAATTCTTGAAGTTGAGTCTAATGGGTCAACTGCAGGATAAATACCTATTTCAGCTATTTGTCTTGAGAGTACAGTTGTTGCATCTAAATGAGCAAATGAAGTTGCTGGTGCAGGATCCGTTAAGTCATCAGCAGGCACATAAATTGCCTGTACTGATGTAATAGAGCCTTTATTGGTTGTAGTGATTCTCTCTTGTAAATTTCCCATATCAGTTGCTAATGTTGGCTGATATCCTACAGCAGAAGGTATTCTTCCTAATAATGCTGATACCTCAGAACCCGCTTGAGTAAACCTAAATATATTATCAACGAAAAATAGAACATCCTGTCCTTCTTGATCTCTAAAATATTCTGCTACAGTTAATCCTGTAAGTGCCACTCTTGCTCTTGCTCCCGGAGGTTCATTCATTTGTCCATAAACTAAAGCTGCCTTAGAACCAGGTCCTTCAGATTTTATTACACCTGACTCCATCATTTCATGATAAAGATCATTTCCTTCTCTAGTTCTTTCACCTACGCCCGCAAAAACTGAAAAGCCACCATGGGCTTTAGCAACATTGTTTATCAATTCCATGATTAAAACAGTTTTTCCAACACCCGCACCACCAAACAAACCTATCTTTCCTCCTTTTGCATATGGAGCTAAAAGATCAATAACTTTGATACCAGTTACAAGTATTTCTGTTTCTGTCGATTGATCGTTAAATTCTGGAGCTGGTCTATGGATTGGCCAATTTTCTTTTGTTTTTACTTCTCCTCTTTCGTCTATAGGCTCTCCAACAACATTTATAATTCTTCCTAAAGTTTCAGGTCCTACTGGTACTTTAATTGGAGCATTTGTATTTATTACCTCATCACCTCTTTTTAGTCCCTCGGTAGCATCCATTGCAATTGTTCTGGCAGTAGACTCTCCTAAGTGTTGAGCTACTTCAAGTACTAATCTATTATTTCCATTTTTACATTCTAAAGCTGTTAATATCTCTGGTAAATCACCTTCAAACTTTACATCAACAACTGCTCCTATAACTTGTGTTATTATTCCCTTGCTCATAATTATAAACTTTCCGCTCCTGATATTATCTCTATTAGTTCTTTTGTAATTGCTGCCTGACGACTTCTATTATATTCAATAGTAAGTTTATCAACCATTTCACCTGCGTTTCGAGTTGCATTATCCATTGCGCTCATTCTTGCACCCTGCTCGCTAGCTGAATTTTCTAACATTGCTTTAAATATTTGCGTCGAAATATTTTTTGGTAATAAATTACTTAAAATTTCATCCTCATCTGGTTCAAATTCGTAGTTATCTTCTGAATTATTTTGGTCATCACTTTTTGTGTTTAACGGGATGATTTGTTGAGCCTGAGGTATTTGGGTTATTACGTTTTTAAATTGATTGTAAAAAATTGTACAAATATCAAATTCTTCTTTTTGAAACTTTTCAATTATAATTTTTCCAACTTTTTCTGCATCAAAGTAATTTGCGTTTTTTGAATTTTTAAAAGAAATGTTCTCAATAATTTTATTTCCATATACTCTTTTTAACTGATCGTTACCTTTGGAACCAACTGTAATAATCTTCAATTCCTTACCCTCTTTATTTAATTTAGCAAAATAACTTTTAGCTTTTTTAATTATATTCGCATTAAAACCACCACATAAACCTCTATCTGACGTCAGCACAACACAAAGATGAACTTGTTCTTTCCCTGATCCAGATAGTAATTTCGGAGCTGTTTCTTTGTCAGAGATGCCGCTAGATAAATTTAAAATTATATTATTCATTTTTTCAGAATATGGCCTTCCTTTTTCTGCACTATCTTGAGCCCTTTTTAGTTTAGCTGCAGCTACCATTTTCATAGCTTTTGTAATTTTTTGTGTAGATTTTACACTTGTTATTCTTTTTTTTAGATCGTCTAAACTAGCCATAAATAAATCAAGATTTAAAATTTTTCTTAAGATTAGTAATTACATCAATTAAGCTTTTTTCTGTTGACTCTTCTAATTTACCTGAACTCTGAATAGACTCGATTAATTCTGGTTTATCAGATTTGCATCTCTCAATGATCTTGTTTTCAAATTCAGCAATATCTTTTAAATCAATATCATCTAAATATCCTTTTACCCCACAAAATACAGATATAACCTGTTCAGCAACAGTCATTGGTGAGTATTGTTTCTGTTTTAATAACTCAGTTAATTTTGATCCTCTATTCAAAAGCTGTTGAGTTGAGGCATCTAGATCTGATCCAAATTGAGCAAAAGCCGCCATTTCTCTATATTGTGCTAATTCTAGTTTCATTGATCCTGATACTTTTTTCATAGCTTTTGTTTGCGCAGCTGATCCAACCCTAGAAACAGAGAGACCAACATTAATGGCTGGTCTTATACCTTGGTTAAATAACTCAGTTTCTAAGAAAATTTGTCCATCAGTAATTGAAATTACATTAGTTGGAATATAAGCAGAAACGTCTCCACCTTGAGTTTCAATGATCGGAAGAGCTGTTAAAGAACCTCCGCCGTGATCATCACTTAATTTAGCAGCCCTTTCCAATAATCTACTATGAAGATAAAATACATCACCTGGATATGCCTCTCTACCTGGTGGTCTTCTTAAGATCAGTGACATTTGTCGGTAAGCAACCGCTTGCTTAGATAAATCATCATAAATAATCAGGGCATGCATTCCATTATCTCTAAAATATTCTCCCATTGCACATCCAGTGTAAGGAGCTAAAAATTGAAGTGGAGCTGAGTCAGATGCTGTTGCCGCGACTATAGTTGTATACTCCATCGCTCCAGCTTCTTCTAAAGTTTTTTGAATTTGTCTTACAGTTGATCGTTTTTGACCAACGGCAACATAAATACAATAAAGTTTTTGTTTTTCATCGCCTGACTCATTAATTTTTTTTTGATTGATAATTGTATCAACTGCTACAGCAGTTTTACCTGTCTGACGATCTCCAATAATTAACTCACGTTGACCTCTTCCAATTGGCACAAGACTATCAATTGATTTTAGACCTGTTTGCATTGGTTCGCTAACAGATTGTCTTGGAATTATTCCTGGTGCCTTAACTTCAACTCTACTTTTTTTAATGCCTTTGTCCAAAGCACCTTTCCCGTCAATTGGATTTCCTAATCCATCTACCACTCTACCTAACAGCTCTTTTCCAACAGGGGTATCTACAATGCTTCCAGTTCTTTTTACAACATCACCTTCTTTAATATTCCGGTCGTCACCAAAAATTACAACTCCAACATTTTCACTTTCTAGATTTAAAGCCATTCCTTTCGATCCATCAGAAAATTCAACCATTTCTCCTGCTTGAACATTATCAAGACCATAAATTCTTGCTATACCATCACCTACAGACAACACCTGTCCAACCTCAGAAATTTCTGCTTTTTCTCCAAAATTTTTAATTTGTTCTTTTAATATTTTTGTAACTTCTGAAGGATTTATTTCCATTTATGCCTCTATCATTCTATTTTCAATTTGTTGTAATTTACTTTTTATTGATGTATCAATCATAGTACTTCCCACTTGTACGACCAAACCTCCAATTAAACTTTCGTCTTGTATATAGTTTAATTTTATTTGAGATTTGAAGTTATTTGATAATTCATCTGTAATTTTTTTAATCTCCTCTTGATTAAGTAATTTTGCAGATTTAATTTCTGCTTTTAATTCACCTCTTTTTTCTGAACATATTTCAATAAGTGTTTTTAAAATTTGCTCTAAATAAAAAAATCTTCTTTTTAAGACCAAAAAATTTACAAAATTTTTAAAAAGAATTTCTAACTTAAAATTATCTGAAATCTTATTAATTACACTAGTCAAAATTTCTCTGTTTAATGTAGGATCCTTTATAAAATTTTTAAAATCTTTATTATTTGAAATTAAATTTAAAAAAGCTTTTGCATTTATTTCTACATTAACCAATGAGTTAGAATCTTTCGCTAACTCATACAAAGCTAAAGAATATCTATTAGCTGAAGTATCTGAAAATCCTTTATTTTTGCTCAATTTTTAACCTTCAATGAATATGATTAATTTAAAATCACGATTTAATTAGCACATGCCTTTATAGTCTTCAAGTAACACATTAGCTAAAAATTAGTTTTTTTGAGCGTTAATTAAAGCTAATTGGATCAACATCAACTGAAAGTTTTATTCCTGAGGCGAATTTATATTTTGGAATTATTGATGCTAAACTATTTTGTAATTGAAGAGTTTTAGCACCTCTTATAAGTAATCGCACACGATATTTGCTCTTTAATCTAAAGATAGGAGCGCTTACTGGACCTAAAATTTTTCCATTAATATTATTAGAAATAAATAGTTTGAATTTTAAAGCTTCTCTTTCTAATTCATTTTCCTTATTACCTGTCAAAATCAAAGAAATAAATCTTTGAAATGGAGGTAAATTATTTTTTTTTCTAATTTCTATTTCTTTATCAAGAAAAATTTCTGGATTTTTATTCGTAATATCGTCAATCAATTTTGTATTAAAATTATAAGTTTGAAAATAAATAGTAGACGGACTTCCTGTTCTTCCAGCTCTACCTGATAACTGATGATATAATTGTAAATTTTTCTCTGCACTCCTTAAGTCGTGACCCATTAGTGATAAATCGATATCAACTACAACAATGCAATTCAAGTTTGGAAAATGAAAACCTTTGGAAATTAGTTGTGTTCCAACTAAAATTTCAATTTCATTATTTATTATTTTTTCTAATTTTTCTTTTGAGCTTTTTTTATTCATTGTATCACTCGAAAAAATTTCAATTTTTTTTGATGGAAAACTTTTTTTTACTTCTTCTGAGATTCTTTCCACGCCGGGTCCACAAAATATAAATTCACAAAATCCTTCTTTAGAACATTCTCTTTTCAAAAAACTTTTAAATCCACAGTAATGGCACAATAAATTATTTTTATTTTTGTGATAAACTAAATTTATTGAGCAATTTGGACATGGGAAATTATTGAAACATTTTTTGCACAAAACACTTGGAGAAAATCCTCTTCTATTTAGAAAAAATAAAACTTGATCATTCTTTTCAAGGTGAAAATTTACTTTTTGAATTATCTCTTTAGAAAGCCAAGATTGTTTGTCCATTTTTACATTATTCAAATTAATTATTTCATATTTAGGTAAAGAAGCATTTTGATATCTTCGAACAAGTTTAGAACAGGTATATTTTTTTTTCTTTATATTTTCGTATGTTTCTATTGATGGAACAGAAGTGATTAAATTTATTGGAATATTTTCAAAAGATGCTCTAGAAATAGCCATATCTCGAGCGTTAAATGTTATCCCTTCATCTTGTTTGTAAGATTGATCATGCTCTTCATCAACTATTATTAACCCTAAATTTTTAAATGGTAAAAATAAAGATGATCTGGCCCCAATAACAACGCTTATTTCACCATTCGTAATTCCACTCCAAATAATTTCTTTATTTTTTTTTGTTATACCAGAATGCCAAATTGCTGCTTTGAAACCAAAAAATTCAAAAAATTTTTTTTCAAATTGATTGGTTAACCCAATCTCTGGCAACATTATTAATCCTTGATAACCTTTTTGCAAGATATGCTTTAAAGTTTCAAAATATACAATAGTTTTACCTGATCCAGTCGTTCCCTGTAAAACATGAACATTAAACTTTTTATTCATATTATTCATCTCTTTAAGAGACTCTTTTTGTTCCACATTCAATTCAAATGAATTTTTTTTTAACTTAAAAGAAAAATCTTTATAAAATTTATTATCAAGTTTTTTTACTGGTCTTCCACTCAATAAGGTTAATTTGAGCGCCATTCCTTTTGGAACAATATTATATTCTGAAAACCAGTTTAAAAAATTTATTGTTTTTTTTTTTAATTTTGGAATTTCTAACTTTCTGATAATCTTTTTTATCTGAAAAGATTTATTCTCATTTTTTTCAAAATTATCCCACACAACCCCAATAATTTTTATTTTTCCAAAAGGAACCTCAACAAAGTCGCCGACGTTTAATTTTTGATCGCTTTTATAGGTAAAAGGATGGTTAAATATGTTAGGTAAAAGAATCGGAAAATTCATATTTAGATAATATGAAAAATTATTAAGAGTGTATTGCTCTTTTATCTACAGATAAAGCCGCCTCTTTCACTGCTTCTGAAAAAGTAGGATGGGCATGACAAGTTCTTGCAATATCCTCGGAGCTAGCACCAAATTCCATAGCAATACCAATTTCTCCAATTAATTCACCAGCATGAGGTCCAATTAAGTGTGCCCCTAGTACTTTATCAGTTTTTTCATCAGCAAGAATTTTTACAAAACCCTCTGTATCATCAATGGCTTTTGCTCTTGAGTTTGCCATAAATGAAAATTTACCAATTTTATAGTTAATTTTAAGATCTTTTAATTGTTCCTCTGTTTTTCCAATAGATGCAACTTCAGGACTTGTATAAATCACACCAGGAATAGTATCATAGTTAACATGACCTGATTGACCTGCTATATTTTCTGCAACTGCAATTCCCTCATCCTCAGCTTTATGGGCTAACATAGGACCACTTATTACATCTCCTATCGCATAAATATTATTTTGGTTAGTTTTAAAATTTTTGTCTGTTTTTACTCTCTTTTTTTCATCTAATTCCACACCAATTTTTTGAAGATTTAGTCCCTCTGTATTTGGCTTTCGACCAACAGATATTAATACTACATCACATTCAAAATCTTTTTTGCTACCATTTTCGTTTAAAGTTGAGACAATTGCATTATTGTTATTCTTTTTAATTTTCTCTACTTTATGCTGCATATGAAAATTGATACCTTGTTTTTTTAGAATTTTCATAAACTCACTTGAAATCTCTTTATCCATACCTGGTGTGATATGATCTAGAAATTCGACTACATGAACTTCTGAACCAAGTCTAGACCATACAGATCCCATCTCTAAACCTATGTATCCTCCACCAACTACAACCATTTTTTTCGGGACTTGTTCTAATTTAAGTGCTCCAGTGGATGAAACAATTACTTTTTCATCAATTTCAACTCCTGGCAATGATACTGGAACTGAACCAGTGGCAATTATAGTATTTTCAGTTTGTATAATTGTCTCTTTATTATCTATATCTTTGATTACAATATCATTTTTTGATTTGAAACTTCCGGTGCCTTTAAAATAGGTAACTTTGTTTTTTTTAAGAAGAAACTCAACTCCTTTGGTCAAAATCGTAACCGCTTTGTCTTTATTCTTCATCATTTTTGACAAGTTTAATTTAACCTCACCAATTTCAATTCCTTTATTTGATAGACTTTGTGCGTTATGAAACTCCTCAGATAAATTTAATAAACTTTTAGAAGGAATACATCCAACATTCAAACAAGTACCACCTAGTGAACCTCTAGATTCTATACATGCAGTTTTAAGGCCTAATTGTGCCAATCTTATTGCACAAACATAACCACCGGGTCCTCCACCAATTACTACTGCTTGAAATTTATCTGTCATTTAAATATCCAAAAATAACCTTCTTGGTTCTTCTAAATTTTCTTTGATCATTTTTAAAAAGGAAACAGACTCTTTACCATCAACAATTCTATGATCGTATGATAATGCCAAGTACATTATAGGTCTGATCTTAATTTCTCCATCAACTACGATAGGTCTATCAACTATATTGTGCATACCTAGGACACCTGATTGTGGAAGATTAAGAATAGGAGTTGAAAGCATTGAACCATAAACACCACCATTACTGATAGTGAAAGTTCCCCCTTGAAGATCTTCAATAGTAAGTTTTCCATTTTTTGCTTTTTCAGAGATATCTTTGATATTTTTCTCAATATCAGCAAAAGATAATTCATCTGCATTTTTTAGGACTGGAACGACCAATCCTTTTTCAGTGCCAACTGCAAAACTAATATTATAATAATTTTTATAAACAATTGTATCACCTTCAATTTCAGCGTTTATCGCTGGGAAATTTTTTAATGCTACTATGCTTGATTTAACAAAAAAAGACATAAAACCTAATTTTACACCATAGCGATTTTGAAAATCATCTTGATTTTCTTTTCTCATCATCATTACATTTGACATATCAACTTCATTAAATGTTGTCAGTAGAGCTGCATTATCCTGTGCTTGTTTTAATCTTTTAGCAATGGTTTGTCTTAACCTGGTCATTTTAATTCTTTCTTCTTGACCATATTTTATTTTTCTTTCAGATGGAGGTGGATTGACGCCCATTAAATTTATTAGATCACCTTTTAAAACTCTGCCATCTTTTCCTGAACCTTTGACAGAACTGATATCTATTTTATTTTCAGTTACAATTTTTCTTACTGCTGGGGACAAAGTTTCATCGATTTTTATTTCAGCTTCTACTTTTGAAGGTTCTACCTCTTTAGTAAGAACTAATGGTTTCTCCTCTTCAACATTATCTTGAAAAACTTCCATCTCCTCATCTTTATTATCTTCATCTATCAAATTTTCCTTATCAACTTTTACAGTGGGTTGTATCTTTTTAATTTCCTGATTTTCTTTAGATTTAGTCTCACTCTCGGAGACAGATCCTAAATCAGCACCGACTTCAACGACAGATCCATTTTTTGAATTAATTTTTGTAAGAACACCAGATACTGGAGAAGGAACCTCTAAATTTACTTTGTCAGTTTCTAGTTCAACAAGTGGTTCATCAGCTTCAACAGAGTCACCCTCATTTTTTAACCACTTAGAGACAGTGGCCTCTGTGATACTTTCCCCAAGAACTGGAACTAATATCTTTTCACTCATTAATATTTATTCAAAAACTTTCTTTATAATTTCTTGTTGTTGAGAAACGTGTCTCTTGGCATATCCTGTTGCAGGTGATGCATCTGGACTTCTTCCAATATAAGAAATCATACTATTCTTAGCCTTTATATTATCTAATGTCCATTGGATATAATCTCTGACTGAAAACCAAGCACCCATATTTTTAGGTTCTTCTTGACACCAATAAAATTTTGCTTTTTTTGCATATGGTTTGAGCTCATTAGCAAGTGCTTTTGCAGGAAAAGGGTAAAGTTGCTCAATTCTATATAACACTACGTTGTCTTTTTTTATTTTTTCTCTCGTTTCAAGTAAATCAAAATAGACTTTTCCCGAACAAAGAATCACTTTTTCAATGTCTTTTGGTTTTTTTAGTTTGATAAATCCTTTTACTTTTGGATCAATAGCATGATCCCATAAAACTCTATGAAATGAATTTTTTTTACTAAAATCATCCAAATTAGAAACACAATGTTTATGACGTAATAAAGATTTTGGTGTCATAATAATTAATGGTTTTCTAAAGTCTCTATGCATTTGTCTCCTTAAAGCATGGAAATAATTTGCAGGAGTTGTGCAATTCATGACTTGCATATTATCATTTGAACATAATTGTAAAAACCTTTCTAACCTAGCTGATGAATGTTCAGGTCCTTGACCCTCATATCCATGTGGTAACAACATTACTAAACCAGAGGCTCTCGACCATTTTCGTTCACCTGAAGCTATAAATTGATCGATGACTACTTGTGCACCATTAGCAAAATCTCCAAATTGAGCCTCCCAGATAGTAAGTGTATTAGGTTCTACCAAACTATATCCATATTCAAATCCTAGAACAGCTAATTCCGATAAAAAACTATCTACTATTTCAAAATTTTTTTGTTTATTTGAAATATTATTTAAAGGGATATATCTCGAATTATCTATTTGATTTCTTAAAACAGAATGTCTTTGACTAAATGTACCTCTTCCTGAATCTTGACCTACAAGTCTTACTGGATAACCTTCCTCCAATAATGAACCAAAAGCTAACGACTCCGCAGTAGACCAATCTATGCCTTTACCATTAGAAACTGAAACTTTACGATTTTCTAAAATTTTTGTAATTGTTTTGTGAATGTTTATTTCAGTCGGTATTGTATTTATTTTATCAGAAATATTTCTTAATTTTTTGGTGTCAGAGCCTGTAACTCCTCTTTTGTCTTTTCCACGCTCTGGTCTATATCTTGACCAGGTTCCCTCAAACCACTCTATTTTTGGTTTATAATTTTTTGCATTTTTAAATTGATCATCTAACAGATCTTTAAATTTTTTAATGGAATTATTTAAATAATCATTTGTAATTGATCCTTCACTTACCAGTTTTTCACCATAAACTTTGATAGTTGAGGGATGAGATCTTATCTTTTTATACATTAAAGGCTGAGTAAATGAAGGCTCGTCTCCCTCATTATGTCCAAATCTTCTATAACAAATCAAATCAATAACAACGTCTCTATTAAATTTTAATCTAAAGTCTGTTGCAATTCTTGCTGCATAAACAACCGCCTCTGGATCATCACCATTCACATGAATAATCGGTGCCTCAACCATTTTTGCTATATCAGAAGGATATGGCGAAGATCTTGCAAATCTTGGGCTTGTTGTAAAACCTATTTGGTTGTTTACTATAATATGAATTGTGCCACCTGTATTATGTCCTGGCAGACCAGACATTGCAAAACATTCAGCTACCACTCCTTGTCCAGCGAAGGCTGCATCTCCATGAATAAGAATCGGAATTACTTTTTTTCTCTCTTTATCTTTATGAAAAAATTGTTTTGCTCTAGTTTGACCTAAAACGACTGGATTGACTGCTTCTAAATGTGAAGGATTATCTGTCAAACTCACATGAACTGAATTTCCATCAAACTCTCTATTAGATGAAGCACCTAAATGATATTTAACATCTCCAGTATCATCTTTAGACTTTGAACTTATTTCTCCTGCAAACTCATTAAATATTCTCTTGTAAGATTTTTGAAGAACATTAGCTAATACATTTAGTCGACCTCTATGAGACATCCCGATTTTAACTTCTTTAACATTTGACTGACCACCAATTTTAATTATTTGTTCAAGTGCAGGAATTAAGCTTTCACCGCCATCAAGACCAAATCTTTTGGTCCCAACATATTTTGTATGAAGAAATTTTTCAAAACCCTCAGCTTGAATCAGTTTGTTTAGAATTGCCTCTTTACCATTTTGTGTAAAGTTAAAATCATCTGCCTTTTCAACACGATCTCTAAACCACTTTCTCTCAGTAGGATTTGAAATATGCATATATTCATAACCTAAAGAACCACAATATTTTTCCTTTAAGAATTTTAATATTTCATTAATATTTGAATATTGCTTATTAGTGACATTGTCTAAGAAAATTTTCTTTTGATAATCTTCTTTTTTAAATCCATAAGACTCTGGATGAAGTTCCTCTAAATAATCTGATTTTAACAATCCTAATGGATCAAGCTTTGCAATTAGATGCCCTCTTTGTCTATATGATCTGATCATCGCAACAGCTTTAATTGAATTTGTATTTGATTGAATTATATCATCATTATTTTGTTCTGTGATTTGATTTTCAAAATTTTGCTTTTTATTTATTGAAACTTTCTTAGAAGGACTCCACGAAGGACCATTGATTTCATTTACAATTATATCGTCTTCATCGCCAACTTCTTTAAAATATTTTCTCCAGCTATCAGGTAATTCAGGATCATTATTTACAAATTTTAAGTACATTTCTTCGATGAAAGCGCTATTTGATTTATTGAGAAAGGCTGTTTTTTTAAATTCTAAATTTTTAGAGGAAGACATTATGTTTAATCAATATAAACTGACTAAGAAATTTTTCAATCAGACAATTTATCGAACAATGTTTTTCCAATTTTGGAGGGAGAATCTGCCATTGTTATTCCACAATCTTCCATCTTTTTAATCTTATCTTTAGCACCACCTTTGCCCCCAGAAATGATTGCACCAGCATGGCCCATTCTACGACCTGGTGGTGCTGTTATACCCGCTATAAAGCCAACAATTGGTTTTTTTATTTTGTGATTTTGAATAAATTCTGCTGCTTCCTCTTCGGCTGTTCCTCCGATTTCTCCTATCATTAAAATAGACTCTGTTTCGTCATCATTCAAAAATAAATCTAAGCAATCAATAAAATTTGTACCATTTATTGGATCTCCACCAATACCTATACAAGTAGATTGACCTAATCCATTTTCTGTGGTTTGAGCAACTGCCTCATAAGTTAAAGTCCCAGATCTAGAGACAATACCAACTGAACCTTTTTTGTGGATATTGCCTGGCATAATACCAATTTTACATTCATCAGGAGTTATTATTCCTGGACAATTAGGTCCAATTAATCTGGAATTTGATTTTAGTAATTTCTGTTTAACTCTCAACATATCTTGAATTGGGATTCCTTCAGTAATGCAAACAATTAACTCGATTGATGCCTCAATTGCCTCAATGATTGCTGCAGCAGCAAACTTCGCTGGCACATATATCATCGTGGCGTTGGCGCCCTCAGAGTTTTTAGCCTCTTTAACTGTATTAAAAACTGGTAATCCTAAATGTTTTTGTCCTCCTTTTTTAGGAGTGACTCCACCTACTAATTTTGTTCCATATTTAATTGCTTGCTCAGAGTGAAATGTTCCATGTGACCCCGTGAAACCCTGACAAATTAATCTAGTTTCTTTATTTACAAGAACTGACATTATTTTATAGCCTTCACAATTTTACTTGCTGCATCATCTAGATTTTCGGCAGAGATAAGTTTTAATCCTGAATTGTCTAATATAGTTTTTCCTTCTTTAAAATTTGTACCGGCTAATCTGACGACTAAAGGAACATTAATATCAATTTCTTTTGCAGCATCAACTACACCTTGAGCAAGAACATCACATCTCATGATGCCACCAAAAATATTGATTAAAATACCTTTAACATTTTTATCTGACAAAATTATTTTAAAGGCTGCAGAAACTTTCTCCTTTGACGCTCCTCCACCAACATCTAGAAAATTCGCTGGCTCTTCTCCGTATAACTTTATTATATCCATTGTAGCCATTGCTAAACCAGCTCCATTTACCATACAACCAATACTTCCATCTAATTTTATATAAGCTAAATCGTGTTTACTAGCTTCGATCTCTATAGGGTCTTCCTCATTTAGATCTCTAAGATTTAAAATCTCTGGATGTCTAAATAAAGCATTGCTGTCAAAATTTATTTTTGCGTCTAGACAAACAATCTTTTTTTCTTTTGTTAAAATTAATGGATTAACTTCAACCATATTTGCGTCCGTTTTAACAAACATTTTATAAATAGATTTAATCAAAGAAATAGCCTCCATTTTTGAACTATCCTCTAGATCGAAAATTTTGATTATCTTTTCACACTCTGCATCAGAAATTTCTTCTGTAAAATCAACTTTGTTAGTCAAAATTTTGTCTGGGGATTTTGCTGCTACTTCTTCAATATCCATCCCTCCCTCATTGCTAGAAATAAATGCAATTTTAGATGTGGCTCGATCAATTAAACATGATAAATAAAATTCTTTCTCTATATTAGAGGAAGTTTCAACATAAAGTCTTTTTACTTCTCGACCTTCTGGCCCAGTTTGATGCGTGATTAATTTTTTCCCAAGAAGTTCATTGGCCGATTTTTCTAATTCATCTAGATTATTTAAGATTTTTACTCCTCCTGCTTTCCCTCTTCCACCTGCATGGATTTGTGCTTTTAAGACATATTTATCAGTTTTTAGTTTTTTACATTTTTCAATTAAATCTTTAACAGTAAACGCAAAAACTCCCTCTGGGACAACTGCACCAAACTCTTTTAAGATTTGTTTAGCTTGGTGTTCGTGAATATTCATTTTTTAGCTAAATCAGGATCGATTTTAGAAGCCGCTTCCCATAGTTTTTTTACCGCTTCAACTGAATGTAAAAATTCAGACTTTTCTTTTTCATCTAAGTTAATTTCCTCTATTTTTTCAACTCCACTTTTTCCAATGATAATTGGCACACCAGCATAAATATCTTTTATTCCATACTCACCATTTAATTGAGCTGCACACGGAAGCATTTTTTTTTCATCATTGAGATAAGCTTTAGCCATTTCAATTCCCGAGGCTGCAGGTGCATAAAAGGCAGAACCTTTTTCTAAAAATTTTACTATTTCAGCTCCACCATCTCGAGTTCGTTGATTTATTTCTTCTAATCTTTCTTTTGAAATTTTTCCATCATTAACCAAATCTAATAAAGGTTTTCCAGATACTTTGGTAAATCTTGGAAGAGGAACCATTGTATCTCCATGTCCTCCCATAACCATCGCATCTATCTCTTTTACTGGTACATCAAATTCTAAAGATAAAAATAATTTGAATCTCGAACTATCTAAAATACCAGCCATTCCAACAACTTTGTTAGATGGTAAACCCGAAAATTTTTGGAATGCCATTACCATTACATCAAGTGGATTAGTTATACAAATTACAAAGGCATCAGGAGCATTTTCTTTTACTCCATTTGCAACTTGTTTAATTATCTTTAAATTAATACCTAATAAATCGTCTCTACTCATACCAGGTTTTCTCGGAACTCCAGCAGTAATTATTACTACATCTGATCCCTCAATATCTTTGTAATTATCAGTTCCAGAAAATTTCACATTAAATCCATCTACAGATGAGGACTGGGCAATATCCAAAGCTTTTCCTTTGGCAATTCCACTTGCTACATCGAATAAAACTACTTCATCAACCAATTCTTTTGTTCCTATTAAGTGAGCTAATGTTCCTCCAATTTGACCTGCACCAATTAATGATATTTTACTATTTTTTTTTGTCATTTTTTTTATTTCATCGTAGGCATCACAAATTCTGCATTTGACCTGATGCCTGAAGGCCATCTTGAAGTTATTGTTTTTAATTTTGTATAAAATTTTATACCCTCCATACCATGCATTGCACTGTCTCCAAATAAAGATCTTTTCCATCCACCAAAACTGTGAAAGGCCATTGGTACAGGAATTGGTACATTAATGCCTACCATTCCAACTTGTATCTTACTCGCAAAAGTTCTTCCAGCATCTCCATCTCTTGTGTAAATGCTCACCCCATTTCCATATTCATGATCATTTATTAACTTTGCTGCATCCTCAAAAGTTTTTACTCGAACTACAGATAACACTGGTCCAAATATTTCCTCTTTATAAATCCTCATTTCTTTTTTAACATGATCGAATAAACAGCCACCAATATAAAAACCATTTTCATATCCTTGTAATTTTAGGCTTCTTCCATCTACAACAAGCTTAGCTCCCTCTTTTACACCTAAGTCTACATATCCTCTTACTTTTTCTAAATGCTCTTTTGTTACTAAAGGGCCCATTTCAGAATTTTTATCCATTCCTGGTCCTACTTTTAAGGCTTCTGCTTTTTTTGAAAGTCTTGAAACAAGTTCATCACCTATATCTCCAACTGCTACTGCAACTGATTGTGCCATACATCTTTCTCCTGCAGACCCATATGCAGCTCCCATTAAGCCATTCACTGCACCATCTAAATCACAATCAGGCATCACTACCAAATGATTTTTAGCACCTCCCAAAGCTTGAACTCTTTTTTCATTCTTGGCTGAATTTTCATAAATATATTTTGCAATTGGAGTAGAACCAACAAAACTAACTGCCTTTATATCTGGGTTTGTTAAAATTGCATCGACAGCTTCTTTATCTCCATTGATCACGTTAAAAACGCCATCGGGTAAACCTGCTTCTTTTAAAAGTTCAGCTAATTTAATGGAACAAGAGGGATCTTTTTCAGATGGCTTCAATATAAAAGTATTTCCACAAGCAATTGCAATTGGAAACATCCACATCGGTACCATTGCTGGAAAATTAAAAGGTGTAATACCCGCAACTACACCTAATGGCTGTCGCATAGACCAGCTATCAACATTTGTACCAACATTTTCTGAAAATTCACCTTTCAGCAAATGAGGAATACCACAAGCAAATTCAACAACTTCTAAGCCCCGAGTTAGTGAACCTTTTGCGTCCTCATAAACCTTTCCATGTTCATTCACAATTAGTTGTGTGAGTTCATCTGAATTTTTTTCAATAAGTTCCTTGAATTTAAACATGACTCTAGCTCTAACTAAAGAAGGTTTTACTGACCATTCTTGAAAAGCTTTTTTTGCTACTTCTACCGCACTATCCAAATCTTTTTTAGATGCGATTCTTACTTCTTTTTCTTGATCACCAGTTGCTGGATTAAAAACTTTACCCTTTTTATCTGATGTTCCGGGAATTATTTTTCCACCTACAAAATGTTCAATTAATTTCATGAATAGGACTTTTTAGATTAAAAATTGTTATTAGTCTATTGTTTAAATATTAGCTGTTGCTAACATTTTTTTTATTTCAGCAATTGCTTTTGCAGGATTCAAACCTTTTGGACAAGCGCTAGTACAGTTTAAAATTGTGTGACACCTATAAAGTTTAAGTTCATCTGCCACCTTTTTTAATCTTGAATTTCTCTCTTCATCTCTACTATCTATGATCCATCGATAGGCTTGTAAAAGTACTGCTGGTCCTAGATATTTATCACCATTCCACCAATAACTTGGGCAAGAAGTTGAACAACACGCACACATTATACATTCATATGCGCCATCTAGTTTAGCTCTATCTTCTTTAGATTGAAAAATTTCTTTAGTTTCTGACTTTGAATTTGATTTTAACCATGGCTCAATTGATTGATATTGTTTATATAAACCATCCAAGTCACCTATTAGATCTTTTTTGACCTTAAGGTGTGGTAATGGATAGATATTGATATCACCATTTATTTCTTTGTGAGGAGTAGTACAGGCAAGGCCATTTTTTCCATCCATATTCATCGCACACGAACCACAAACTCCATGAGCACAAGATCTTCTATAAGCCAAAGTTGGATCTATTTCATTTTTAATTTTATTTAAAATATCTAAAACTTTCGATGGACAATTATCCATATCAACTTCGTAGGTATCAATTCTAGGATTTTCCTCTGTGGACGGGTCCCATCTATAAACATTTACTTTTCGAAGATTTTTTGAACCAGTTTTATCCTTAAAATATTTACCTTTCTTTACTTTAGAGTTGTCAGGTAAACCTATTTGAGCCATCAATAAACTCTTTCCTGAGGTGGAAAATATTGCACTTCATTAGTTAATGTTGATTTGTGTACTTCTCTATAACTAATTTTTGTATCTTTTCCGTCACACCAGGCAAGAGTGTGTTGCATAAATTTATTATCATCTCTTTTTGGAAAGTCCTCTCTTGCATGTGCTCCTCGACTTTCTTTTCTGTTATAGGCTGAATCAACTGTCACTACAGCTTGTCTGATTAAATTATCAAATTCTAAAGTCTCAACTAAATCAGTGTTAAAAATTAAAGATTTATCTTTAACTGATAAAGAGTCTAGCCCGTCATAAGTTTTTCTTATTTCATTAACACCTTCTTTAAGAGTTTTTTCAGTTCTAAAAACAGCACATTTAGACTGCATAGTCTTCTGCATTGACAACCTTAGTTCAGCTGTTCCGATATCACCTTGTGAATTTCTTATCTTATCAAATCGATCTAAGCATTTTTGGGTTTCTGTTTCACTGATTTCCTCATGTGGAGTTCCTGGTTTTATTAGTTCTGCTGCACGTTTAGCGGCTGCTCTACCAAAAACAACTAAATCAATTAATGAGTTTGAACCAAGTCTGTTTGCGCCATGAACTGAAACACACGCTGCTTCACCTATTGCCATTAAACCTGGAACAGTTTTTTCTGAACCATTTACAGTTAATACTTCTGCTTTATAATTTGTTGGTATTCCACCCATATTATAATGCACTGTTGGAACAACCGGAATCGGTTCTTTAGTAACATCTACATTTGCAAATAATCTTGCAGCATCAGTTATACCAGGCAACCTACTTTCAATAATATCCTTATCTAAGTGACTTAAATTAAGATGCACATGATCTTGATCTTTTCCCACTCCTCTTCCTTCATTAATCTCAATTGACATTGATCTACTCACAACATCTCTTGATGCTAAATCTTTTGCTTTAGGGGCATATCTTTCCATAAATCTTTCACCCTTAGAATTAGTGAGATATCCTCCTTCACCTCTTGCGCCCTCTGTGATCAATGTGCCATGACCATAAATTCCTGTTGGATGAAACTGCACAAATTCCATATCTTGCAATGGTAAACCTGCTCTTAATACCATCGCATTACCATCACCCGTACAAGTATGGGCTGATGTTGCAGAATAATATACTTTTCCATAACCACCTGTTGCAATTATAACAGTGTGAGCTCTAAATCTATGAATAGTTCCATCATTTAAATTCCAAGCAATTAGACCTTTGCAGGCTCCATCTTTCATTAATAAATCTAATGCAAAATACTCAATAAAAAATTCTGTATTATGTTTTAAAGCTTGTCCATACAAAGTATGTAAAATTGCATGACCTGTTCTATCAGCGGCTGCACAAGTTCTTTGTACAATTCCGTTGCCGTAATTTTTAGTCATACCACCAAATGGTCTTTGATAAATTTTTCCATCTTCAGTTCTGCTAAATGGAACACCATATTTTTCTAGCTCTATTACAGCCTTTGGTGCCTCCTTACAGAGATATTCAATACTATCCTGATCACCTAACCAATCAGCTCCTTTAACTGTATCGTACATATGCCAACGCCAATCATCCTCACCCATATTTCCTAAAGCAGCAGAAATACCACCTTGCGCTGCAGAGGTGTGACTTCTAGTTGGAAAGACTTTTGAAATACAAGCTGTTTTTAAACCAGCCTCACTTAAACCAACCGCGGCCCTTAGACCAGAACCACCTGCTCCCAAGACTACCACATCGTATTCATGATCGATTATTTTGTAAGAACTCATAAGTTAATTAATAATATAATTGTAATTAATGGAATTACCACAGCTGATACGTACAAAAAACCATTTGCGACATTTTTGATTTTATAATCTTTTATATAATCCTCAAAAACCTCACTAATACTTAATGCTGAAAAGAAATATGCAGTAATAATAAATAAGCTAAATAAAAACTTAGATAATGGATTCGTAAAAAATTCCAATACTTCTGAATAGCTCTGATCATAAATACTTATAAAACTTAGAATAAACCAGGCCATTAACGGAACTAATATTGCTCCACTAATTTTTAAAAAAATCCATTTTTTTGTTGCAGCAATCATTTCAAAATAAATTTTTTCCAATCAAATATAAAATTATAGTTAAAAAGATTGACCCTATGATTACTAAAAGACCAGTTATTTTAGTTGTCTTAAGTTCAAATCCATAACCTAAATCCATTATCAAATGTCTAATCTCACTTAAAATTTGAAAACAAAAAGACCAGGTCAAACCTAAAGTAATAAATTTTCCAATTTGAGAATTTAATAGTAAATTAACAGCCTCATAACTATTTTCACCTAATAATAATAAAGATGCCCACAAACAAATTAATGTAATCCCAATTATATTTATTATGCCCGTAATTCTGTGTGAAATAGATACTAAAGACGAAATATGCCATTTATAAACTTGTATGTGAGGGGATAATGGTTTTTTATTTTCCATGGTAATTGTTTTTAATTACTGTTTCTGCAATTTCTACTGCATTCAAAGCCGCGCCTCTCAAAAGATTATCTGAAACGATCCATAAGTTTAATCCATTTTTAATTGTTTTATCTTCTCTTATTCTTGAAATAAAAGTTTCATCCATTCCCTCTGCTTCAATTGGAGTTGAATAACCGCCATCATTTCTTTCATCAATAACTTTACAACCTTCAAAATTATTCAAAGCATCTCTTACCTTTTCCAGAGTAAAAGGTTTTTCAAATTGTAAGTTGACTGACTCAGAATGAGAAACAGAGATTGGTAATCTCACACATGTTGCCGTTAAATCAATTTTGGTATCTAAAATTTTTTTGGTTTCGTTCATCATTTTTAACTCTTCCTTAGTATAACCATCATCTGCAAATTGATCGATATGAGGGATGGCATTAAAAGCTATTTGTTTTGTAAAATTTTTAGATGATACTTTTTTACCATCTAAAACTAGTTTAGTTTGCTCAATAAGTTCATCCATGGGAGCTTTTCCACCTCCAGAAACTGATTGATAAGTAGACACGACAATTCTTTTGATAATAAATAGATCGTGTAAAGGTTTAAGAGCAATCACTAATTGAGCTGTTGAACAATTCGGATTTGCAACAATATTTTTTTTAATTTTTTTTAGATCATCTGAATTTACTTGTGGAACTATCAAAGGTACGTCTGGATCCATTCTAAAAAAACTAGAGTTATCAATTACCAAACAATTTTTGGCTGCTCTTTCTGCAAATTTTTCAGAAATTTTTCCACCAGCTGCAAAAAAAGCAATATTAACTTTTGAGAAATCAAAATTTTCTAAATCAAGGACATCCATTTCCTTACCTCTAAAACCAATTTTTTTTCCAACACTTTTTGAGGACGCAACTAAATATAAATTATCTATAGAAAATTCTTTTCTCTCCAAAATTTCCAATGTTTTTCTGCCAACATTTCCTGTTGCTCCTACAATTGCAATATTCATGATCTAAGTTTTATACTAGATGAAAGGTAAATCGCAAACTTTAAGAGCTAAAGAATTTCCATCAATTTCTATTGTTCCGGACGAAGATGCTTTGCAATATGGTTCTTTTATCATTGCAATACCAATAACTTTTTTAAAATGAGGCGAGTAACAAGCGGATCTTAGTTCTCCAATTATATTTCCATCATTATTCTTGATGTTTAAAGAACTAGTTAAAAGAATCTTGGTTAAATCTATCTGAACACCCATTAGCTTTCTATCAATTCCTTTTTCTTTAATTTTTTTAAGTTTATCTTTACCTAAAAAGTTTATATCGGTCTCTAAATCGACATATTTATCAAAACCACATTGAAATGGATTGTCATTGTTATCAAAATCATTCCCATAAGAAAGTAAACCACTCTCAATCCTTTCGATTAAATTTGGACATCCAGGTCTAACATTGAATTCTTTACCAATTTCAAAAAGATGATCGTATAACTTCAAACCTGAGTTGGTGTTTTCAACATAAATTTCAAAACCACCTTGTTTTGACCAACCAGATCTAGCTATTAAATGTTTTGCCCCATTAAAAGTGAAATAATCAAATCCAAAAAATTTTAACTCTTTCATTTTTTCACCAAAAACTTTTTCCATTAAATCAAAAGATTTAGGACCTTGAACTGCTAAGATATCTACGATTGGTTCAAAAATTTTAACATCAAATTTATTTCCTGAAGCAAGACCTTTTGCAAAAAAAATTACATCAGAGTCAGCAATTGATATCCACCATCTATCTTCAGATAATTTTAAAATAACAGGATCATTTACCAAATTTCCATTTTCATCGATTAAAGGACAATAATAACATCTTCCTACTTTTGATTTCGATAAATCTCTACAAGTCATGAGTTGTACAAGTTTTGCAGCATCTTTGCCTGAAATTTCAACCTGTCTTTCTGCAGCTACATCCCAAATTTGAACATTCTTTTTTAAATGATCACAAGACTCCTCCAAGGAACCGAAAGCTGCTGGTAAAAGCATATGATTATAAACAGTATAAGCGGTAACACCTTGTTTCTCAATTCTAGAAGTATAGGGTGTACTTCTAACTCTTCTTGATTTTGCTATCGGATAACTTTTCATTTAATTAAAAATTCTAAAATCTTTTCTCTCATTTCAAATGCTTTTTCAATCATTATCATATGACCACAACCTTTAATTACATGAGTAGATGAATTTTTTACTAAATTTGAAAATTTTTTCCCTGCATCTAAATTGATCATTTTATCTAACTCTCCGAAAATAAGTAATGTGGGAAGATCTAAAACTTTTGTTGCCTCTAACCCATTTGAGTAGTTATTACACGCATTTAAATCAACTGCTAAAATTTCACTAATATCTCTTGGGGACTGAATTATTTTTTCTACTGGATTACCACCAATAAATTTTTTTGAACCTTCATAACCCCATTTCATCATTAATTTTACAGCATCAGAGTCACCATTATTTGCAAGTTCTATTAAATCAGGATGAACTGGCATTTTATTTGAGCCGCCAACTAAAACTATTTTATTTAACCTGCTTTTATATTTAAAAGCATATTCAAGTATTTCTAAACATCCTTGAGAATGACCAACTAAAATCAAATTTTTTAATTGCAATTTTTTAAATACACTTTCTAGCCAATCAGCAATTTTTTCTATGGTATCTAAACATGGTCCATCTGAATTTCCATGACCAGGAAGATCGATAGACAATACATTGAAATTCTTATTCGAAAAAAATTGTTCAGTTAATGACCAAACTATGTGTGAAAGGCCACTTCCATGAAGAAATACTATTGTTTGTTTTTTTGGATCTATGCCTTGACCTGCATCAGATGCATGAATAGTTTTATTTTCTATTTCAAATATCAATCAATTACCTAAAATTTTTTTCTCAATTCAAATTTTTGAATTTTTCCTGTCGATGTTTTAGGTAGTTCACAAAAAACAACTTGTTTTGGCACTTTGAAACCTGCGAGGGTTTCTTTACAAAAACCAATTAATTCTTTCTCGGTTGTTGGTTTATCCTTTACCATCTCAATAAATGCACAAGGTACCTCTCCCCATTTTTCATCTGGTTTAGCTACAACGGCTGCAATAGATACTGAGGGATGTTTTGCAAGAGTATTTTCTATTTCTATAGAGGATATGTTTTCACCTCCAGAAATTATTATATCTTTAGACCTATCCTGGATTTTTACATATCCATCTGGATGCATAACAGCTAAGTCACCAGAATGAAACCAACCACCAGCCATTGCTTTATTTGTAGCATCCTTATCCTTAAAATAACCCTTCATGACTACATTTCCTTTGATCATTATTTCACCAATCGTCTTTCCATCTTTTGGAACTTCTGTCATTGTTTCTGGATCCATCACAGCAATCCCTTCTGTATTTGGATATCTAACTCCTTGTCTTGCTTTAATTTCGTTCTGCTTTTCCTCATCGAAGTCATTCCAAGCATCATTCCACGCACATTGAGTTACATGTCCATAAGTTTCAGTTAATCCATAAACATGCATAACTTCAAAACCAAGTTCTTTCATTTTTTTGAAAATTATACTTGGCGGTGGAGCTCCTGCAGTAAGGACGTATACTTTTTGCTTTAATTTTTTTCTATCAGACTCTGGTGCACCAGTTATCATATTTAGTACAATAGGCGCTCCACCAAAGTGAGTAACATTATGTTTGTCTATTAATTCAAATATTTTTTTTACATCTATATTTCTTAGACAAATTGTTCTTCCATTTAACATGGGTATTGTCCAAGGATAACCCCATCCATTACAATGGAACATTGGGACGATAGTTAAAAAATTAAGTCTGTTTGGCATGTTCCAGGCAACTGCACTACCTGTGGACATTAAATATGATCCCCGATGATGGTAAACAACGCCTTTAGGGTTTCCGGTAGTTCCAGATGTATAGCTCAATGATATTGCTTGCCACTCGTCATCTGGCATTTTCCAATCAAAATTTTCATCACCGGTATTTAAAAAACTTTCGTATTCTAGATCACCAATTTTTTCACACTTTGATTGGTCTGCAAATTTATCAACTATATCAATAATTGTGATTTTCTTTTTTAAAGTACTTAACGCTTTTTTAACTTCTATGTGTAATTGTCTATCAACAACAAGAACTTTAGCATCACTATGTTCTAAAATATAAGCAATAGTTTTAGCATCTAATCTTATGTTAATTGTATTTAATACTGCACCAGACATGGGAACAGAGTAATGTCCCTCAAAAATTTCAGGGGTGTTGAAAGCTAAAAACGAGACAGTATCTCCTTTATTAATTCCAATTTTATTAAGGGCGCTTGCAAATTTAATAGTACGTTTGTAAACATCAGCCCAGGTGTATTTACGATCTTCATAGATAATTGCTTCATAATCAGGATAAATCTCTTTTGCTCTCTTCAAAAAAGTCAAAGGAGTTAAAGGAACATAATTTGCACTATTCTTATCTAAATTAGTATCGTAATGACTCATTTAATTGAATTTAAAATTCATAATATTGGAGCTTCCAGAAATTGCTGATTTGTAATGTTGTTCAGCTCTTGGTAGAACTTTATCAAAATAAAACCTAGCGGTATCGATTTTGTCATCATAAAAGTTTTTATTTTCATTATAATCTTTAAAACTTACCTCTAGTACTTTTATCCATGCATAAGCAATCGAAACAAATCCGAGAGTTTTAAGATAATCATTAGCAGCAGCACTTACATCATCTTTATCTGTTTTAGATTTCTCAATCATCCAATCACTAAATTTTTTTAATATATCTAAATAATTATTAAAATCTGAGATGAATGGTCTTATTTTTTCGTTGTTAGAATTACATTCATTTTTAACCTGATCTAAAAATTTATTAATTACATCACCGTTCTTATTTGATAATTTTCTAAAAACTAAATCAGCAGCTTGTACAGAATTCGTACCCTCGTAAATTGGTGTAATTCTATTATCTCGATATAACTGTTCTATTCCTTGATCTTTAGTATAACCATAACCACCATAAATTTGCATTGCATCGCTAGTGATTTCCATTGCTAAATCTGTAAACAAGGATTTTACTACTGGAGTCATTAATGAGACATAATCAGATGCCTCCCGCCTAGCTTTTTCATCTGGATGATATAGGCTTACCTCAGTTTGTTGAGATAACCAAAAACATAAGGCTCTCTCGCCCTCAATAATAGATTTCATATTTAACAACGATCTTCTAATATCTGCATGCTCAATTATAAAATCAGCACCATTTTTAGATTTTGAATTATTCGACTTACCTTGCTTTCTTTCTTTTGCGTATGAAAGTGAATTTTGATAAGCAATCTCTGATATACCCAAACCCTGTATCCCAACAACGATCCTCTCAAGATTCATCATCGTAAACATTGCACTCAAACCTTTTTCCTTATCACCAATCATGTAGCCAGTTGCTTCATCAAAATTAAGAACACAAGTTGCTGATCCTTTAATTCCCATTTTTGTTTCGATAGAACCAGTTGATATTCCATTTCTTGGACCAACATTCCCATCTTCTTTTACAATAAACTTTGGAACTAGAAACAGACTGATACCTTTAGTGCCAGCCGGAGAGTCATCCACTCTTGCTAAAACCAAGTGAATAATATTTTCAGTTAAATCGTGATCACCAGAGGTAATAAAAATTTTCTGTCCAGTTAATTTGAATGTACCATCAGATTGTTTTTTAGCCTTTGTTTTTAGTAGCCCTAAATCAGTACCACATACTGGCTCAGTTAAGCACATTGTTCCACTCCACTTACCTTCTACAATTTTTGGTAAATATTTATTTTTTATTTCATCGCTAGCATGATGATTAATACAATTATAAGCACCAATACTAAGTTCACTATAGAGTTTAAAAGAAAGGCTAGCAGAGGATAGCATTTCATCAAAAAATGCGCTCACTGTTTTTGGCATACCTTGACCCCCATATTTTGGATCACATGATAAAGATGTCCAACCATCCTCAATATATTTTTTATAAGCCTCTTTGTAACCCGGAGGCGTTCTAACAACTCCATTTTCTAAAATTGCAGGATTTTCATCTCCAACTTTAGCTAATGGTAAAATTAAATTTTGATTTATTTTTGCTGCTTCCTGTAGAATGTCTTTTACTAAATCTGGGGTAACTTCTTTGTATTTTTCCAATTCATTATACTCTTTGTTGTTTCTTAGTTTTTCAAAAAGAAACATCATATCTTCAACGGGTGCAGTATAAGTTGGCATAATTTGATTTTAAAATAATTAATTAATTATTGCAATTTTGAAATGATCGCATCACCCATTTGTGATGTAGTCACCTCTTTTGTACCTTTTGATAAAATGTCTTTAGTTCTTAAACCATCATTTAATACATCCTGTACAGCTTTTTCCAGAGCTTCTGCCTCTTTATCTAAATCTAATGAATATCTCAAAGCCATAGCAAAACTTAAAATTGTAGCTATTGGATTAGCAATACTTTTACCAGCTATATCTGGAGCCGAACCATGAATAGGTTCATACATAGCCCTCATCTCTCCATCTTTATTTTTTGCACCTAAAGATGCAGAAGGTAAAAGACCTAATGATCCAGTCAACATTGAGGCTTGGTCAGATAACATATCTCCAAACAAATTATCTGTTACAATTACATCAAATTGCTTTGGATTTCTCAACAACTGCATAGCACAATTGTCTGCAAGCATATGACTTAGTTCAACGTCTTTAAATTCTTTATCGTGTAATGTCTGAACCTCTTCTTTCCAAAGTTGGCCTGCCTCCATAACATTTGATTTTTCACAAGAAGTTACTTTGTTTGATCTTTTTTTTGCTAAATCAAAGGCAACTCTAGCAACTCTTATAATCTCATTGCTTGTGTAAGTGTGAGTATTAATCCCTTTTCTTTCCCCATTTTCTATTGGTTTAATTCCTCTAGGCTCACCAAAATATATTCCTCCAGTTAACTCTCTTACAATCATAATATCTAAACCTGAAACAATTTCAGGTTTTAATGTTGAGGCATCAACTAATTGTTTAAAACATATTGCTGGTCTCAAATTAGCAAATAGTTTTAATTCTTTTCTTAGTTTTAAAAGTGCTCTCTCAGGTTTTTTGGAAAACTCAACATTATCCCACTTTGGTCCTCCTACAGCACCCAACATAACAACTGCACTTTCTAATGCTTTATAAAAAACCTCATCTGTAATCGGTGTACCATGCTTATCGTAAGAGCATCCTCCCGCTAAATCTTCATCCATCTCAAAATCTAGAGACTTTTTATCATTGAACCAACTGATAATTTTTTTTACTTCACCAATAACTTCGGGACCAATACCATCTCCTGGAAGTAATAGTATCTTTCTCTTTTTTACCTTAATCACTTATAATCCATGGCTTAGAGCTTTTTAATTTTTGCTCAAAACTTTTTATCTTATCAGACTTATTTAAAGATAGCGCAATATCATCTAAACCTTCGAGAAGACATTTCTTTTTAAAGGAGTCTATTTTGAATTTAATTTCATTATTACCATAAACTATTTTTTCTTCTTTAAGATCTACTGAAATTTCCTCTTTTCTATTAGCATATTCAGATAATTCTTTTATTTTTTCCTCATCAACAATAATTGGTAAAATTCCATTTTTAAAACAATTGCTATAAAAAATATCAGCAAAACTGGAGCTAATTACACATGTAATACCAAAATCTAATAATGCCCAAGGAGCGTGTTCTCTTGAGGATCCACAACCAAAGTTTTTTCCTGCTATCAATATTTTTGAATTTGTAAATGGATCTTGATTTAATATAAAATCGCCTATTTTATTTCCATTATCATCATACCTCATCTCAAAAAACAAATTTTTTCCAAGTCCAGTTCTTTTAATTGTTTTTAAAAACTGCTTTGGGATGATCATATCAGTATCAATATTTACGATTGGTAAATATGCTGGAATACTTTTTAATGTAGAAAATTTTTGCATTAATTTTGATACTTTCTTACATCATCCAAATTCCCAGAAATTGCTGCTGCCGCTGCCATTCCTGGGCTCACAAGGTGTGTTCTTCCACCTCGACCTTGTCTTCCTTCAAAGTTTCTGTTTGATGTTGATGCACATCTTTGCTCTGGTTTTAATTTATCAGCATTCATTGCTAAACACATAGAACATCCTGGTTCTCTCCATTCAAAACCAGACTCTTCAAATATTTTATTTAAACCTTCTTGTTCTGCTTGTTCTTTCACTAAACCAGATCCTGGAACAACCATTGCATGAACATGAGAGGCAATTTTTTTATCTTTTAAAATCTTTGCTGCTTCTCGTAAATCCTCAATTCTTCCATTTGTGCAACTACCTATAAAAACCTTATCTATCTTAATATCTTTAGCAGCCATATCAGGTTTTAAACCCATATATTTTAGAGCTCTTTCAATAGAATTTTTTCTATCCTCATCCTTTTCATTGTCTGGGTTTGGTACTTTATCCTCAATAGTAATGACATCTTGAGGTGAAGTTCCCCAGGTAATCATCGGTGAAATTTCATTAGCTTGAAGACTTATTTCTTTATCAAAATTTGCACCATCATCAGATTTTAAACTTCTCCAGTACGCTAAAGCTTTGTCCCATTTTTCACCTTTGGGTGACATAGGTTTTCCCTCCAAATACTTGAAAATTTTTTCGTCTGGTGCAATCAAACCTGCTCTTGCTCCACCCTCTATAGTCATGTTGCATATGGTCATTCTTTGCTCAACACTCAATGATCTGATTAAATCACCAGCATACTCAATAACACATCCTGTTCCACCTGCTGTTCCTATTTTTCCAATTATTTGTAAAATTACATCTTTTGAAGTAACACCTAACGGAAGTTTTCCATTAACATTTATTCTGAAATTTTTTGCTTTTTTTTGCACTAAAGTTTGTGTTGCTAGCACGTGTTCAACCTCTGAGGTGCCTATACCAAATGCTAAAGCACCAAACGCTCCATGTGTAGCTGTATGACTATCTCCACAAACTATAACTGTTCCAGGTTGTGTAAATCCTTGTTCAGGACCAATTATATGAACTATACCTTGACGCTTATCCTCCATTCCAAAGAGTTGGATATCAAATTCCTTACAATTCTTTTCTAATGTATCAACTTGAATTTTAGATTCTTTATCTGAAATACCATTGGTTCTATCAGTGGTTGGAACGTTGTGATCTGCAACGGCCAATGTAAGTTTTGGGTGTCTTACTTTTCTTTTAGAATTTCGTAAACCTTCAAATGCTTGTGGACTGGTCACTTCATGAACGAGATGCCTATCAACAAATAATAAAGCTGTTCCATCATCTTGCTTATCAACTAAGTGTTCTTTCCAAATTTTGTCGTAAAGAGTATTAGGCATTGAAAAAAAAATTATTTTTTTTCTGGAGAAGTTTCAAGTTTTTCTTCAGTTTTAGGTTTTGTTTTAACTTTGGCTGTTTCTTCTTTTTTTGGCTCTTCCTTAGGAGTTTCTTCTTTCTTAGCCTCTGCCTTAGTTACATCTTCTTTATTATCAGATGGTTCTGTTGAAACAGGAGCTAAATTTTCTTCAGTTACTGTTTCTGGTTTTACATCTATATCAATACCAATCTTCTTTCTTATTTTTTCGGCAATTCTAGCTGATTTACCAGTTCTATCTCTTAAGTAATATAGTTTAGCTCTTCTAACTTTTCCTGAACGAATAACTTTAATTGAGTCAATTACTGTACCAAATAGTGGGAATGTTCTCTCAACACCTTCACCAAAAGAAATCTTTCTAACTGTAAAAGAAGAATTTAAATCTCTGCTTTTTTTCGCAATACATACACCCTCAAAATACTGAATTCTCTCTTTTTTTCCCTCTGTAATTCTTACACCAACTTTTACAACATCACCTGGAAAGAATTCTGGAATTTTTTTTTCCGAAAGAATTTTTTTTACATTATGTTGATTTATTTCTTCAATCGTTTTCATTTCAATATTTATCAAGTTAATCCTTCTTATATTTTTGCCACAAATCTGGTCTTCGGACGCGTGTTATAGCCTCAGATTGAGATAAACGCCAGTCTTTAATTTTGCTATGATCCCCTGATAATAAGACATCTGGTACTGATTTTTCCTCCCAAATTTGAGGTTTTGTATATTGAGGATACTCTAAAAGACCATTTTCAAAAGTTTCCTCCGAAGATGATTTATCATTACCTAAAACTCCAGGCAAAAGTCTTAACACACTATCAAGAACTACAAGAGCAGCTGTTTCCCCTCCAGAAAGCACATAATCTCCTATACTTATTTCCTCAATATTTCTTGTGGATAATACTCTTTCATCAACACCTTCGAAATGTCCACAAATTAAACTGAATGATTTTTCTTTTGATAAATCTTGAGCAAGTCTTTGATCAAATTTTTTACCTTTTGGCGAAAGATAAAAAATTCTTTCCCCCTTCTGGATATTTTTATCAATTGATTTTGCTAGTATGTCTGGTTTTAACAGCATACCTGATCCACCACCATATGGAGTATCATCAACAGTTTTGTGTTTATCTGTTGCTGCATCTCTTATGTTTACTACATTAAGACTCCATATCTTTTTAGCCATGGCCTTTCCATATAATCCTTTGTTTAACGGACCAGGGAAAATTTCTGGATAAAGTGTTAACACTTGTGTCTTTAACATAAGTAAACCTTAAATTACTTTTTTTCCTCTTTTGGAGCGTCTGCTTTTGGAGCTTCTTCCTTTTTAGCTTCTGCTTTTGGAGCTTCTTCCTTTTTAGCTTCTGCTTTTGGAGCTTCTTCTTTTTTTGCTCCATCTGTCGGTGCTGCGTCTGCTTTTGCTGCCTCTTCCTTCTTAGCATCATCAGACCCTTCTTTTTTTCTATCTTTTTTTGGAATAGCTTTTTGAGGATTATTACCATTAGCAGGCATTGGCATTAACTCATTTTCACCCAAGATTCTTGCTACTCTTGTAGTCGGTTGTGCACCTTGGCCTAACCAATATTTAATTCTTTCAGCCTCTAATCCTATTCTTTCTTTTTTTTCTTTAGGTAATAGAGGATTAAAAAAACCAACTTTTTCTATGAAACGTCCATCTCTTGCAAAACGACTATCAGCTACAACAACTTTGTAAACTGGTCTTTTCTTTGTTCCACCTCTTGATAATCTAAGTTTTAACATTTACTCTCCTTTTTTATTTTAATTGATTAAATAATTCTGGTGGTATTCCTTTGTCAGACATACCTTTCAGATTTCCTTTAGACATCTTTCTCATCATTTCAGACATCATTTTAAATTGTTTTAACAATTTATTGATAGTGGCTGGATCAGTTCCAGAACCATTAGCAATTCTTTTTTTTCTAGAACCATCAATTATTTTTGGGTTCTCTCTTTCTTTTTTTGTCATCGATAAAATTATAGCCTCGTTCTTAGTGATAACACTCTCGTCAATACCCGCAGCATCCATTTGTGATTTAACTTTAGAAATACCTGGCATAAAAGACATGATTCCCTCTATTCCACCCATTTTTTTCATCTGTCTTAGTTGAGTTAAATAATCTTGCATTGAAAATTGTCCCTTTTTTAAATTCTCTTCTGTCTTTTTAATATTTTCTTCACCTAAATCTTGTGCTGCTTTTTCAACTAGAGATACAATATCTCCCATTCCAAGAATTCGGTTTGCAATCCTATCGGGATGGAACACCTCAAAATTTTCAATTTTTTCTCCTACCCCTAAAAACTTAATTGGAACCTCTGATACAAATTTCATACTTACCGCGGCCCCACCTCTGGCATCACCATCAGCTCTTGTTAAAATAATTCCTGATAAACCTACAGTATTTTTAAATTCTTTTGCAACTGATGCTGCTACTTGGCCAGTTAAAGAATCTGCAACTAAAAAAGTTTCGGCAGGATTGATTATATTTTCAATCTGCTTTATTTCACTCATCATTTGAAGATCTATTTGTGTTCTGCCAGCTGTATCAAACAAGATAATGTCGGCACCATTTAAATTTGCAGCACTTATTGCTCTCTGACAAATATCTGCTGGTTGTTGACCTTCTATAATCGGTAAAGTTAAGATATCATTTTGCTCACCTAAAGATTTCAACTGTTCTTGTGCAGCTGGTCTATAAATATCTAAGCTGACCATCATTACCTTCTTTTTCTTTGTATTTTCTAGATATCTTGCAAGTTTAGCAGTAGTGGTAGTTTTACCTGAACCTTGTAGACCAACTAACATCATTGGCACGGGCGGAACGGCGTTTAAATTTACATCAATGTTTTTTTCACCTAATAAATTAACTAATTCGTCATAAACGATTTTTACAACCATATCACCAGGAGATGTAGATCTGATAATTTCTTGACCTAAAGCTTTAGGTTTAACTTTTTCAATAAAATCTTTTGCGACCTCAAGTGATACATCAGCCTCTAGTAAGGCTTGTCTAATAGCTCTGAGGCCTTCATCAACTTGGCTCTCATCAAGCGAAGGGGCTTTTTTCAAAGAGGAAAAAACTTCCTCAAATTTATTTGTTAAATTTTCAAACATATTTATTTCACACAGCAGTAATCGCACTAGTGGGCGAACCCTCGCTGACTAGTGTCGATCTCTTTGTTTCCAAAGACACCGCAAATTTAACGTTTTTGCGGAAACTGCCACAAACTATAATAGAGGTTCAAAAAGTCAATAAATAAGTTAAATAACTATATATGGATATAAGGGCTTTTAAAATGGATGGATTAGGTAATGATTTTGTAATAATTGATAATAGACAAAAGATTACCAATTTGACTAAAGATCAAATCATAAAAATTTGTGATAGAAATTTTATTGGCTGTGATCAATTAATATTTATTGGATCTAGCAAATCAAGTGATGCAAATTTAAAATTTTTTAATTCTGATGGAGGAGAGTCTGGTGCGTGCGGAAATGGTACTAGATGTGTTGCAAAATTAATCTCCGAGGAGACAAAATCTGAAAATATCATTTTATCAACTTCAAATGGAAATTTAGAGTCAAAAATATTAGATAAAAACATTGTTACGACTGAAATTGGTAAAGCTAAGTTACAATGGAACGAAATTCCTTTATCAGAAAAACTAGATACGAAAAATTTAAATATAAAGATTATTGATTCAAATAACAAAGAACATTCAGGTGGGACGGCAGTTAATGTTGGAAATCCACATATTGTTTTTTTTGTAAACGAAATTGAAAATTTTAATATTGAAAAAATTGGACCCGAAATTGAAAATCATAAAATTTTTCCAGAAAAATGTAATGTTACAATTGCTACAATAATTAATAAAAATTTAATTAGAGTGAAGGTATGGGAGAGAGGAGCGGGGCTGACCAAAGCATGTGGAACAGCTGCATGTGCAACAGCATTTGCTGGTAAATTAAATGATCTTACTGAAAATAAAACAGACATAGAATTTCAAACAGGTAAATTATCAATTCTTATAGATGATAAAAATTCAATCCACATGAAAGGACCCGTTTCAGAAATAAAAGAAATTGAGTTCAAACTATAATGGGAATTTTTGATAAATTTAAGATAGGCTTTAAAAAAAGTGCATCTGCACTGACATCTGGACTAAAAGAAATAATTATAAAAAAAGAGATTGACGATAAAAATTTAAATAAAATTGAAGAATTTTTAATTGAGTCAGATGTAGGTGTCGAGGCTGCGTCTGAGATCAAGGAAATCATTTCAAGTAAAAAAATCGATCCAAATAAAGATTTATCAACCGAGATAAATCTTATTTTAAAAGAATATATTATTAATCTAATGAAACCTTTAGAGAATAATTCTTTTTTCGAAAAAAAAGATAAACTCAATGCAACATTAATCTCAGGTGTGAATGGTGTTGGCAAAACAACAACTATTGGTAAAATAGGTAAAATTTTAAAAACTAATGGAAACAAAGTTATGTTTGCTGCTTCTGATACTTTTCGAGCAGCAGCTATTGAACAATTAGAAAACTGGGCAAATAAAATTGACGTTAAAATAACTAAATCATCTCAAGGTTCTGATCCAGCGTCAGTCGCATATAAAGCAGTTGAAGAAGCAATCAAAAATAATTTTCACCAAGTATTAATCGATACTGCTGGAAGACTACAAAATAAAAAAAATTTAATGGAGGAATATAAAAAGATAGCCAATGTAACAAAAAAAATTGACCAGGATGCCCCTCACAACATTATTTTAGTTTTAGACGCAACATCGGGACAGAATGTAATTAATCAAGTAGAAGAATTTAATAAAATTATTCCATTAACTGGTTTAATCATGACCAAATTAGATGGAACTGCCAAAGGCGGTATTCTACTGGCGATAGCAAAAAAATATCAATTACCTATTATTGCTTTAGGCTTGGGCGAAAAAGAAGACGACTTACAATTATTTAATGCAGAAAAATTTGCTGAGGCTTTTACGCAGGTTAATTGATTAAATTACTCGAGATTAAAGGTTTATAAATACTACACTTATAATTATCTTTAAATTTATAATGCCCACAATCCTTAGAAAAAGACGAGATAATAAAATCAAATTTTCCTGTGGTGGGGTAAAGTTCAAGTTTCTTATTAAAAATATCATACTTAAAGTTTGCGTTTAAACTTTTAACTGCACTAATCATCACCAGTGTTTTATCATCTTTTAAAAGATAATAAGCAAAGTCGTCTGGAAATACAGGAAAGTCATATTCCTCTAAATGAAACTTGGCTTGAGAGGGAAACCAATCATAAGAGATCAATGGTGAAGAAGACTTTGTTGAATAATTATAGATATAAAGATCTTTTGGATAATCATTTATATAATTACTTTCTTCACCTCTAGCTAAAATCGATTTCTCTCGCCCCTTAAAATATAGCGCAAATTTTTTGTTGTGAGAGTCCATATGATCTATGTGAAATAAATCGTCAGGATAAAATGAATTATCTTTCGAAAAAGCAAAGCTTTTTAAAGTTATGAATAAAATTATAATAATAAAAACATTTTTCACTCTTTAAACTTAATCTTAAATCTTGAAAAATATTTGTTTAGAATATGGCTTAATTTAAATTAATCAAAAAAGAGTTTAGTGCTTTTACAAGACTCTCGTCATACTCCATCATATGATTGTCATATTTAGTAAAATACGAATATTTGGGTTCATTAGCTATCTCAAACATCTTTTTACCCATCTCAAAAGGAACAATTTGATCTTTTTCACCATGCATTATCAAAATTGGAGATTTAATATTTTTAATTTTGTTTCTATTTTCAAATTTATCTTTGAGTAAAAGACCAACGGGTATATATGGATAAAATTTTTTAGCCGCATCAATCATTGATGTGAATGGAGTTTCTAAAATAACACCTGCAAACTCTTTGTTCTGGGATAAATGTGTTGCAACTCCTGTTCCTAATGATTCTCCATAAATTACTATATTTTTTTCATCTACACCTTTTTTGACCAACCATTTAATTGCACTTTCACCGTCCTCATATAATCCAGACTCTGATGGTTTGCCCTCGTTACCACTAAAACCTCTCCAAGCAATTATTAAAAAATTAACACTCATGTCTCTAAAATGATTTAATTTATGAATTCTATTTTCTAAAGATCCAGCATTTCCATGGAAAAATAGAATTGTTTTATTTTTCTTTATATCTTTTTCATGATACCAACCCAATAAATCTAATCCATCTTGGGTTGGGACTTTTACTTTTTCAATATAAACTGAGAGTTTGTCATCAAAATAATTATTTTCATCAGGATGATACATTAAGTTCCTTTGATAAAAATAAAGAAATACTAAGAGAAATAGGTAAACTAAAATTGTTAGTTGTAAAAATAATAACAAACTATTCCTAAACCTTTTTAACATTATTTTTCTTTGCTAAATATACGCCAAAAAATACCAGAATAGTTCCAATAATATGGTAATTTTCAAATTTTTCGTCAAATAAAAAGTATCCATAAATTGCACCGTAAACTGTAAAAACATAAAGCGTAAAGCCAGTTAAAGATGCACCTAATTTTTTTTGAGTTATAGTATAAAGTGTAAAAGCAATTATCCCTGGCGATATAGCAGCAAAAATCACCCATAAATAAAATTCTGTTACAAATATAGTCTCTTTATAAAATAATTCCTCGCCAATATAAAAGGGTAACAAACTTAAAGCACCAAAAAAGGAAATCATGGCAAATCTATCGAAAATTTTTAATTTTGATTTCCAATAAAATAAATAAATAGAATATAAAGCCCAACCAACTGCAGCAGCTAACATCCATAAATCACCAATTGTAAATCTAAGATTAATTAATAAATCAATATCGCCTTTAATAATAATGACAAAAACACCAATCAAACAAGCAATTAAACCAATTACCTTTGTCAAATTTATTTTTTCTTGAAAAAAGAAATATGAAATCAAAATAATAAAAACTGGAGAGGATGTGTAAATTATCCCCATATTAGTTACAGTTGTTGTCTCACCAGCTAAAAAAGGGAAAGCGCCACATACACCACATCCCATTGACCCTAAAAAAAATAATTTTTTATATTCCTTTTTAATTATGTGAAAATTATTTTTTAAAGTTACATAAGTGAATGGTAATAAAATCAAAAAAACTACTGTCCAACGCCAAAATGCAAGTGAAATAGGCGGAACAAATTCAACACCGCCTCTAGCAACAACTAAGTTACTAGCCATAAAGATTGGTTGTATAAATAGTAATGATAATGGAAATATATCTGTCTTAATATTTTTCAATTTAATTGATATTAATCTTTATCAAAAAAGGCTTCGTATATCATCATGATGATAGCTGCACCCATTAAAAGATAAACTGGAATAACATCCAAGAAGCCTATCATCATTGATCTTGTCAAAGTTGTAGCTAAACCAATTAAAAAGAAAACTGCAAAAGATAATCCTATGATTGTAGTAATTTTATTCATTTTATTCCTGACATTCTTTTTCTAACCAATTAGCAACTCCTAGAAATCTATGATCATCATATTTATTGCCAATTAATTGAACCCCTAATGGTAAATTATTTTCTCCTTCAAGTAAAGGTAACGAAATACATGGTGTACCAAGATAAGACCAAACTTTATTAAATTCTGCTGTTCCTGTACTTTTTAAACCCTTTGGTGCAACACCTGGGCTAGCTGGTGACAAAACTCCGTGATAATCCTCAAAAACTTCCTCGTAAGACTCATAGCCTCTTTTCATAAAATCAATTGCTTCTGCGTATTCTTTCGCGGAATGCTTATTGCCTTTGATAATTGCATCTTGCATATACTTAGACAATTTCTTTTTAAATTTTTTAAAATACACTGAAAAATTATTGGCTAAATCAGTCTCATGAATGATTTGGTGATACTTGTGAATATCCTTAAAATAAGAAGGTGTATCAAAAATCTCGATATTTTTTTTGAATGAATTAATAAAATATTCAAATGACTCTCTAGACTTTTTATCTATTAATTTCCAATGTTCAGTTTTATAAAAAATAAATTTAGGATCAAATAAAGGTCCTTTTTTTGTTTCAGATAAAATATTGTCTGTTGAGTAATGTATAGTTGCTGGATCAAATTTATCTTTTTTTATCAATACTTTTGCCAACATAGCCACATCCTCAACTTTTCGGCCAAAAATTCCTATATGATCTAAACTGTAAGAAGTTCTTAGAACACCATTTCTAGATATCAAACCATAACTAGGTTTATAACCCACAACGCCACAATAGGATGCTGGTCTAATAATGGATCCTCCAGTTTGTGATCCAATTGATGCAGGTGCCATATAAGAAGCTACAGAAGCAGCAGATCCGCTTGAAGAACCACCTGGTGTTCTTGTTTTATCATGTGGATTTGTGGTTGCAGGAGGTCCTAAATAAGCAAGTTCTGAGGTTGCTGTTTTACCCATTACAATCGCTCCGGATGAATGAATCAGATCAATTATTTCAGCATTTTGTGAATATGATTTACCTTTTCTAATAACTGTTCCACATTCGGTTGGCATATCAACAGTCCCAATAATGTCTTTAACCGCGATAGGCACTCCATGAAGTGGACCAATTGGTTTACCAGATCTTCTATGATCGTCGGCCTCTGCAGCTTTTTCTAATAAAACTTTTTTGTCAAAATGGGCCCAAGCCTTTATATCTTTGTCAAATTTATTGATTCTTTCGATATACTTTTCACAAACATCAACAGAGGTGAGTTGGGCATCTTTAATCTTTGTAGCAAGTTCCTCAAGACTTAAAGAAAATATATCTGTCATTTAAAATTAGTTTGCAAATAATGTCTCTGGTAACCAAAGTGCTATACCTGGAAATAAATACATTAGAACCATAGCTAAAATCACAATACCTAAAAATGGCATTATTCCCCCAAAAATCTGCATCAATTCAACATTCTTTGATTGAACTCCCTTTAGATAGTAAGCAGACATTGCCATGGGGGGTGTCAAAAATGATGTTTGTAAATTTAGAGCAATCAACATTGCAAAGAAATATGGATTTACTCCAAAAAATTCGACTAATGGTAAAAATATTGGTACAAAAATGATTAATATTTCCGTCCACTCCAACGGCCAACCTAATAAAAATATAATCAATTGTGTAATTACTAAAAATTGCCAAGGCTGTAAATTTAGAGATTTAAAGAAATGTTCGAAAACCTCGTGGCCTCCAAGATAAGAAAATACAGATGCAAATGTCCACGATCCTATGAAAAGCCACATGATCATTGCAGTTGTTTTAGCTGTCAAAAAGACAGACTCTTTAAAATTTTTCCACTTAAGGGTTTTATAAAAATATGAAAGCACCAACGATCCAAATGCACCAACGGCTGCAGCTTCAGCAGGTGTTGCTATTCCAGCTAAAATTGTACCTAGAACTAAAATTATCAATGAAAATAAAGGTAAGAAGGAGACAAGAACCTCTTTAAGAATTACTGCTGTAGGAGGTATTTCCTCAGCTGCAGGTTTTGGCGCTATCGAAGGATTTAACCAAGCTCTGAACACTGCGTATGCAATGTAAAGTCCTGCTAACATCAATCCTGGAAAAATAGCAGCTGCAAATAACCTTAGTGGTGATAGTTGAGCAATTACAGAGTAAACGATCAACATAATACTAGGTGGAATTAAAATTCCTAAACATCCACCTGAACAAATTATTCCAGATGCAAATTTTTTATCATAACCAGCTTTAATCATAGCAGGCCATGCTAGTAATCCCATTAAAGTAACAACTGCACCTATAATACCTGTTGCTGTTGAAAATAGGGCACAAGTAATCAGTGCTGCAACTGCCATTGATGCAGGAAGCTTATGAGATGCTAATCTAATTGCAAAAAATAGTTTTGCTACAATACCTGCTCTTTCAACTAAATATCCCATGAATAAAAAGAGCGGGACAGCAGTAAGGACATTATTATCCATAACAGTGTAGGTGTTTTGAACAAAAAGTTGGAATATCCTATTATCAAAAAGATGTTCCATCTTAGTTGGATCAAAGTAAGCATAATATCCAAAACCTAGTCCCATCGCCATTAAAGTAAAGGCAATCGGAAAACCTAACAGTACGGCAAATAAAAATATACCCATCATCATAATTGCCACTTCAGGATTTGTCAGACTAAATAACATCTTCTTTATTTCCTTCTTGTGAAGTTCTCATTAATACTTTTTCAGTTTCCTCGGCATCACGTTCTGTTCCTCTTTCTGGCCAACTACCAGTTTTAATACATATAATACATCTGAACACTTCACCTATTCCCTGAAGGGTTAACAGACTTCCAGATAAAGGTATTAAAGATTTCGCCATATAAATTTGAATTTGAGCTGGACTATTCCAACTTGTTTCTTTTATTTTCCAAGCTAGCGCAGCATACTCGTAACCATAAAAGGCTAATGCAATTACACCAGGGAAAAAGAAAATAAAATATAAAACTATATCTATCCAAGCTTGTACTCTTTGAGAAAATAATCTGTAAATGACGTCTCCTCTTACATGTGCCTCGGTACACAAAGTATATGCACCAGCCATCATAAAAATCGCACCATACATTTGGAGACTAAAATCGAAATTCCATAAAGTTGGTGCATTTAAAGCATATGCCATAAAAACTTCATAGCACGTTCCACCCATTAAAATTACAATACACCAGGAAAATGCTTTACCCATTGAGACACTTAATCGGTCGGCAAATTTTATATAAGATCTCATCATAGATATAGACTCTTATTGAATTGTTTTGAATTAATCAAATAAAAAGGGGGCCGAGGCCCCCTCATTAAAATTTATGAAAAGTTAATTATAACTTAACTTTTGCTATTGGACCAAACTCATTTTCATACGCAAGTTTGTAATTCGGCTGATTCATCAGCAAGTATTTCATTACTCTCTTCGCATACGCTTTCTGAGAATCTACGATTTTCTTAAAGAAAGGATCTTTCTTGTTAAAATCACCGATTACCTTGTCCCAACCTTTTAATTGTTGAGCTAAGATTTCATCAGAAGTTTGGTAAACATTTACTTTATGCTCATTCATCAACTTAGCTAAATCAGCTGAGTATCTTACTAAAGCTTTAAAGTAGTTATCACTATTTGCAGCATAAGCAGCATTTTTCAATATTGCTTGGTGTGCAGGTGATAAACTATTATATGTTTTTTTGTTAACTGGTATCTCAAACATCTCTTGAGATTGGTGGAAGCTTCCTAAGTGATAGTGCTTAGAAACATCTTGCATACCAAACTGAGAGTCTGAAGTAGGGTTGTTAAACTCAGCAGCTTCAATCAAACCAGTTTTCATCGCTGGTTGAATTTCACCACCTGGTAATTGTCTAACTACCATTCCCATTGCAGTTAAAACGTTAGTCGCTAAACCAACAGTTCTGTACTTCATACCTTTAACATCAGACACTTTAGTTACGTTCTTTTTGAACCAACCAAAAGGCTGAGCTGGCATAGGCATATGGAAAAAACCAACATAATCGAAACCAACTTTTGCAAGTGTTTCGTCATATAATTTTCTTCCTCCACCATACTCCATCCATCCCATAACTTCTTGAGATGACATTCCATATGAAGGACCAGTTCCAAATAATGATGCAGCAGGGTTTTTACCATACCAATATGCAGTCACCCAGTGACCCATATCTACTACACCGGAACTAACCGCTTGTCCGATTTCTGAAGTCTTTACAACTGCTCCAACCGGTTGAAGATCAATCTGAAGAGATCCTCCAGACATTTCTTTAACCATGTTACAATAGTCTCCAGCCATTTCGAAAAAGATGTTAGCTCCACTTGGCCATGCAGCTTGCATCTTTAAAGTTGTTGCTGCATTTGCCTTCACATATGGCATTGCAACAGCGGCTGCAGCTATAGCACCAGTCTTAGCAGCAGTTTTAAAGAACTTACGTCTTGAAGATGTTTTCACCTTCAATGATTTATTTTCTTTAGTCATTATTACTCCTATTAAAGTTAATTAACTTGATTAATTAAAACATAGAATCAGATTAGAGTCTTTCTAAAAAAAGGCGTAGATGTCGCAATAGTTGAATTAGATTCAATCCAGAGTAGAATTAATTTACTTTATTTTTACAATTTCCAGTTTTAAAAAACTCATCAATATTATCGATTGCTAAGTTTGCCATTGCAATTCTTGTATCCTTTGTTGCACTTCCTAGGTGTGGAAGAATAAATGCTGACTTAATTTTATTATAACCAGGATTTAAGTTCGGTTCATTTTTATATACATCTAATCCAGCTGCATATATTTTTCTTCGATTCAATGCATCAATCAAGGCTTCATCATCAACTATATCTCCTCGAGCAACGTTAGTAATTACTGCTCCTTTAGGAAAATATTCAACGGTTTCTTTGTTAATCATGTTTTCTGTTTCTTTAGTAGCGGGACAACAAATTGATAGGACATCAGAAACTGAAAAAAGACTTTTAATATTATCATGATAAATCGCTCCCTGTTCTTTTTCATCACTTAACTTTGATCTATTGTGATAATGAATTATCATGCCTAACGACTTTGCAATCTTTGCAATTTTTTGTCCTATTCTTCCCATACCTAAAATACCAAGTCTGGAGCCTGTCAATTGCTTGCCTATTAAATAGTCTGCTGACCACTTCCATCCACCTTCTTGAGCTGATACTATTCCTTCAGAGGCTCTTCTGCATGCGCCTAAAATTAAAAGTATCCCAATTTCAGCTGTCGCATCAGATAAAACCTCAGGAGTATTCGTCACTGCAATGCCTCTTTTTTTTGCGGCATCTAAATCAATATTTCCAAATCCAACCGCAAAATTTGAAATAATTTTTATCGTGTCTGGCAATTTGTTGATTGTTTCTCTGTCCATTTTATCTGTGAGAGAAGATAAAATTCCATCACATCCTTTACTCATTTCTATCACTTTTGACTGAGAGTATAGCTCATCGTTGTTATTGAATATTGGATCAAAAGTTTTAGTGGCTTTGTCCTCACTCTCCTTAATTAATTTTCTAGTGATTAGAATTTTTTTCATTAAAAGATAGAATAAACTAATTTAGATCGAATATCTTCCCAGGATTCATTATATTATTTTGATCAATGCTCCTCTTAATCAATTTCATTAATGGAATGTTGTCAGCATGTTCTTTTAAAAGATATTCTTTTTTATGTAACCCAACTCCATGTTCTCCGGTGATTGTACCTTTCAATTCAAGTGCTTTGTTAATTAATAAGTCGTTAAATTCTCTTATTTTTTTGTATGTTTCTTTGTTTTCAGGGTCAAAAGGCAAAAGCACATGAAAGTTTCCATCGCCTAAATGACCTACCATCGGAGCTCTTAATCCAAATTTTTTCGCTTGCTCTTCTGCGTAATTTACACATTCAGTTATATTTGAAATTGGTAAACACACGTCAGTCGAATAAACTCTTCCATTATTTATCAATGCTTTAACAGAATAATAAACATCCCATCGTGCTTTCCAAAGCTTATTTCTCTCTTCTAGATCTTTTGCCCATTTAAAAGAGCTTCCATTATTATCTTTCGATATTTCCTCTACAATTTTAATATTTTCATTATTAGATGCCTCAGATCCATGAAACTCAAAAAATAAAGTTGGCACTGCTTCGATATCTTTTAATTTAGAGTAATTAATACTAATACCCATTTGATCTTTGTTTAGCATCTCAATTCTAGCGATCGGAACTCCATATTGAATAACCTGTTGGGCAGTTTGAACTGCATTTTCTAAAGTTGGGAAATGACAAACTGCAGACATAATGCTTTCTGGTATTGGCGATAATCTCAATTGAACTTCTGTAATTATTCCTAACGTTCCCTCTGAACCTATAAATAAATTAGTTAAATTATAACCTGCAGATGTTTTTTTGGTTCTGCTACCAGTATTTACAATATCTCCATTAGGCAAAACTACTGTGAGTCCACTGATCACAGTTTTCATTGTTCCATATTTTACAGCCATTGTCCCTGAAGCTGATGTTGAAGCCATTCCTCCAATTGCTGCATTAGCACCTGGATCAATCGGAAAAAAAACTCCGTCTTCTCTCAAATAATCATTTAATTGCTCTTTAGTTACACATGCCTGAACTCGACAATCAAAGTCCTCAACATTCACACTTAAAATTTTATTCATTTTTTCAAGACATATAGTTATGCCTTTTTCGTTACCGACAACATTGCCTTCTAAAGATGTTCCTGTTCCAAAAGGTACAACAGGAATTTTGTGCTCATTACATAAACGGAGCACTTTAGAGACCTCTTCATTTGTTTCAGGAAAAACTACAGCTTTAGACAAAACGGGATCATAAGTATCCTCACCTCTAGCATAATTTGCTCTTGTTGACTCAGAGGTAGAAAATCTTCCATTAAAAATTTTTTTAAACTCTGCTTGGACTTGCTCGTTCATTAAAATAATATTAGTAAAAATTTTATCAAAAATACAGCTTATTTAGTAAGCATTTTCTTTATATTTTCTAAGGCCTGTAAAATGTTATCTCTTGATGCTGCAAAACTAAATCTTACATAATCATTACAAGTTTTACCAAAGGCTGTTCCTGGCACTATTGCTACTCCAGCCTCATGCATTGCTTTTTTACAGAATTCAGATCCATTCATTCCTGTACCAATAACTTTTGGGAACGCATAAAAGGCTCCTCCAGGTAAACTACACTCCACTCCTGGTAGATCATTTAATCCCTGATGAATTAAATTTCTTCTCAAAGTAAACTTATCTAACATATCTTTGATGGAGTCATCGGGACCATCTAATGCCGCAATACCGGCATATTGTGCAGCAGCATTTACACATGATACGCTATTAATCAATAATTTGTTCACGTGCTCAATAAGTTCTTTAGGCCAATAACTCCAACCTAATCTCCATCCAGTCATCGAATAAGCTTTGCTCCAACCCTCCAATACAATAAGCCTATCTTTCAAATTTGGATAATGGAAAAAAGAAGGCATTTCTTTATAGTCAAAAATTTGTCTACTATAAATTTCATCACTTAAAATAGTAACATGAGGATGTTTTTCTAACTCCTTTGCAAAATAGTCAATTACAGGTTTCTCAACAAAACTTCCTGTTGGATTATTTGGATTTATTAAAATCAGTAATCTAGTTTTTTTAGTTATAAGAGATAAAATTTTATCCGGATCAAATTTAAGATCTTTATCTTCAGTTAAATCATAAGGCACAGGCGTTGAACCTGTATAATTAATCATAGACTCATATATTGGAAATGCAGGCGTAGGATGGATTATTTCTACTCCCGGTTCTCCGTAACATTGTATCGCGTAACTCATTGTAGGTTTACCACCTGGCATGATTAAAATTCTTTCAGGATCTATCTCAGCTTTATAACGTTTCTTAATCCATCTTGTTACAGCTTGTCGACACTCAGGTATTCCATTTGACATCACGTATCCATGATGACCATCATCCAAAGCTTTTTTTGCCGCTTCAACAACATGTTTAGGTGTTTTAAAATCTGGTTGTCCTAGACCTAAATGGATCATCGGCTTACCTTGGGCCTCTAATTTCTTTGCCTCTGCTAATACCGAAAAAGCAGACTCTGTTCCTAATCTATCTAAACTCTTTGCTAGTTCCATAACTTTTATATTTTATTAGAAGTTCTATAAATTAATTTTGAACTATTCAACTCTTTTAGGTTCTTACAGCCCATTAAAACCATATTTCTATTGATTTCCTCATGCATATTTTTAAGTAAATGCTCAACACCTTGTTGTCCCCCTGCGGCTAAAGAGAACAAAAACATTTTACCAAAACTACAGGCTTTTGCACCTGCAGCGATTGCTTTTAATACATGAGTTCCTCTTCTCACTCCCCCGTCTAATATGATTTCCAATTTATCTCCAACTGCATCTGAGATTGCTTTGACTTGATCGAATGGCGATCTTGATCCATCAAGTTGTCTGCCACCATGATTTGAAATCATGATTGCCGTACAACCAATATCTATTGCTCTTTTCGCATCTTCAACGGACATAACACCTTTAAGTGCAAAGGGTCCATTCCATTTCTTCACACAATATTCTGCGTCCTTCCAGTTCATTGCTGGATCGTATTGTTCATTAATGTACTCTATAACTGATTTTGCAATATTCGTGCCCTTATCTGTTTTTGTAGCCACATTTGCTAATTTAAATTTTCCATGTGTAAGATAATTAAATACCCAACTAGGATGAAGAGCAAAACTCATTAAACTTTGTAAAGTTAACTTTGGAGGGGTTGTAAAACCTGTTCTATGATCTCTTTCTCTGTTACCTGCTACTAAAGTATCTACAGTTAAACACATTCCATCAAATCCTGATCTTCTACAACGATCAATTAAATCATCAGTGATTGATTGATCTTTGTGAACATAAAGTTGAAATAACTTTGGTCCACCTGAAATATTTGAAATTTCTTCTATAGTGTTATTTGCCATCGTAGACATACTATAAAATGTTCCAAACTTATCAGCTGCTCTAGCAGATGCTTTGTCACCGTCATGATGATAAAGTCTTTGCATGGCACATGGTGATAAAAAGAGTGGCATATCAATTTTTTTTCCGAAAATAGTTGTTGAGAGATCTGGTTTTCCGACGCTTGCTAAAATATTAGGAACTAAATCGCATTCATCAAAAGATTTTGTATTTCTTTTGAGTGTTATTTCATCATCCGCACCACCATCAATATAATGAAATATTGGTGAAGGTAATTTTTTTTTCGCAAGTTTTCTAAAATCGTCAAAATTATAACAATTTTGTAAACTCACTATTTTCTAAATCTAAGATTATTTCTATTAAGATCTGAAATTTTTGTACATCCCATGAGCTTCATATCTCTAACTAACTCAGATTTATACAACTCAAGAGCTCTTTCGACGCCTGGTTGGCCCGCTGCTGCAAGCGCATAAAGATAAAGTCTTCCACCAGAACACGCTTTTGCACCAAGAGATAATGCTTTAAGCATATGTGTTCCTCTATGAATTCCTCCTTCACATATAACATCAAGTTTATCTCCAACTGCATCAACAATTTCTGCTAGCTGATCAAATGGTGATCTCGATCCATCAAGTTGTCTGCCACCATGATTTGAAACCATTATACCAGTACATCCAATATCAACTGCTTTTTTAGCATCTTCTACACTCATTATTCCTTTAAGTGCAAAATGACCTCCCCATTGAGAACAAAGTTTTTCAGCATCTTTCCAATTCATAGATTGATCTAACATTGTTGAAAAATAATTTCCTATGGAAGAGTTTGTGCTTGTACCCTCTTTTACAAAGTCTTGGAGGTGAGGTAATTCAAATTTACCTTTTGTTAAATAATTTATTCCCCACATTGGTTTAGTCGCAAAACTAAATAAGCTTGATAGAGTCAATTTCGGCGGAGAGGTAAAACCAGTTCTTAAATCTCTTTCACGATTTCCTCCTGTAATGGTATCGACTGTTAGAGCCATTACATCAAATTTAGCAGCCTTAGCTCGCTCTAAACAAGAGTCATTTAAACCTCTGTCTTTGTGAAAATAAAACTGAAACATTTTGGGTGTATCAATCAACGAGGATATTTCCTCTACGCTAACAGTTGCTAATGCAGAAACACCAAACATTGTGTTAAATTTTTTAGCTGCTTTTCCAACTGCTCTTTCACCATCATAATGAAAAAGTCTTTGTAATGCTGTTGGTGAAAGATAAAATGGTAAATCCAATTTTTTACCAAAAATTGTTGTGGACAAATCTACATTCTCAACACCTCTTAAAACATTTGGAACTAAATCTACATCGTCAAAGGCACTTGTATTTCTAGCATATGTAATTTCATCGTCAGCTGCTCCATCAATATAATGAAAAATAGGCGATGGAAGCTTTAGCTTAGCAAGTTTTCTAAAATCACCAAAATTGTGACAATCTTTCAATCTCATTATCATAAAGTGTTTGTTTAAAAGGTTTTAAGAAAATTAAACATATAACTATTTGCCCCAGGATTTTTATCTCCCAAACTTGCATTGGATAAATGATTATATGATAAGCCTAATTGGCTATTTTGGAATAAATCTAAAGAAATCTGAACTTCACTTTTAAATTCTAATAAATGTCCAAGATCTTTGCCATCTCCCTGACTATAAAGTCCTGGGGCAAAACTTGGTATAATATTTAAGGCTCCTAAGGAATATTGTACTTGCACACCAGTATACATGTAAGCTGCACTATCAGCAGTAAACATAAATCCTGTTATTGGAGAAAGATTACCAAGAAAAGTATCTCTGTTTAAATCAGTATTCTGATGTTGAAACCCAATTAAAGCAGATCTCTTTCCATTATCACTAAAGTCAAACATCCCTGAATAAATATTAAACTTTGTATTATCATTACTTACTCTAGTATCTTCTGCAATAATTGAAGAAGAAATTAAAAAAGACAATATTACCAAGTAACAAATTCTTAGATAATTCATAATTTTTTTTTGTTTAATATAACTTTCTTGAGTATTATTGCACCACCAAATACAAA
>CACMBY010000002.1:0-27500 GCA_902612065.1 uncultured Pelagibacteraceae bacterium
TCGCTTATTAAAATTAAAAAAATTAAATAAACTAAGTTGTTTTGAATTTTTAGGACAAACGACCGAAAATATCAAATATAATTATAAATTTATAAATGATAATAGTTGGCATGAATTTAATACAAAATCAGACATTAAAAAATTTTCCAAAATAAAAGGATTCTAATTATTATATATTTATTAGTTTTTATATATTTTCAAAAGTATTAGTTCTTTAATAGTTATAATAATTCCTAAACCAGGAAACATATCTCTTGATACCTTTTGCTAATGATGTGGTGGGTTTATATTTTAACATTTTCCTCGATTTTGAAATATCCGCATTAGTCAAAATCATTTCACCTTTTTGTTTTTTTAATAAAGAGATTTTAGGTTTTATATTCAGATTTTTTACTATTTCATTTAAATAATTTTTTGTACTGGTTAATTTATTGTTACCAATATTAAAAATTTCAAAAATAGTTTTTTTTCTTTTTATAAGATCGATAGATTTTTTTATTCCTTGTATTGTATCGGAGATATAGGTAAAATCTCTAAAGTTGTTTCCATTATTATATAAAAATAATTTTTTGTTTTTTAGTATACTATTTGTAAACTTAAAAATTGCCATATCGGGTCTTCCCCATTCTCCGTAAACAGTAAAAAAACGCAATCCAATAAAATTTATTTTATAGAGATCATGATAGCTATATGCCATCAATTCATTTGAAAGTTTTGTAGCTGCATACATTTGCATTGGTTTATTTGAAATTATATTTTCTTTAAATTTTGAATTTTTACTTTTTCCATAAACACTACTACTACTCGCAAAAATTACTTTTTTTATTTTTTTTATTTTGGCAAATTCAATAATATTAAAAAATCCATTAATATTTGATCTAATATATTGATCTGGTCGCTTCAAGGAATACCTTATTCCAGCTTGTGCAGCTAAATGTATTATTATATCAAATTTATATTTATTGAGCTTATTAAAATTTTTTTTAATTGATAGGTCCATTTTTAAAAATTTAAAATTTTTTTTATTTTTATCTAGCATCAAGTTACTAAGTCTTTTTTTTTTTAATTTAATATCGTAGTAATTATTTAAGTTATCTACTCCAATAACTTTATTTTTTTTAATTAATTCTTCAGTTAAGTGATATCCAATAAAACCCGCAACACCTGTTATAAGTATTTTCATTTTAATTACTTATTTTCTGACTTTTTTAATTTGGAACAATCTCTCATGGTATTTATATGGTTTTAATCTAATTCTCAATTTGTTGTAATGTTTTATTTTTATTATGTAATCAAATTCAAATATATAAAACATCGATATGTTTGATTTTTCTATAAGTATATATATAAAAAATAGATGTCAAATATATCTTTTTTTTTTAAAATTTGATATCGAACGTTAATTATTGTTATTAAAATTTGCAAAAAGTAATCTATGAAAGAAAATTTCAAAAAGAATTTAGAAAATAAAATAAATAAAAAAAAAGTTAAGATTGGAATAATAGGAGTGGGATATGTTGGACTCCCGTTGGCAATAAACTTTGTGATGCAAAATTTTGATGTAACAAGTCTTGATATCGATAAAAAAAGAATAAGAAAAATTTTAAAGGGTGAAAGTTTTATTAATTATATATCGAATAATAAAATACAACAATGCTTAAAAAAAAAATATACCTTAACAAGTAACTTTTCAAAAATAAAAGAATTGGATGTGATAATAATATGTTTGCCTACCCCTTTAAAAAAAAATAAAGTTCCGGATTTGAGTTATGTGGAAAAATGTATAAAAAATATTTATCCATATTTAAAAAACGGACAATTAATCTCTTTCGAAAGTACCACCTACCCTGGAACCACCGAAGAGAAAATTATAAATAAGGTAAAAACAAAATTTAGAATAGGAAAAAATTTTTTTGTAGTTTATTCACCTGAAAGAGAAGATCCAAACAACAAAAAATTTCAAATATCAAATATTCCCAGAATTGTAAGTGGTCATTCAAAAAATTGCGTTGAGATTGGTAGTTTGATTTATTCAAAAATTATAAATAAAATAGTAAAAGTTTCGTCAATCAAAACTGCTGAAATGGCAAAATTGTTAGAAAATATTTACAGATCTGTAAATATTGCACTAGTCAATGAAATGAAAATTATTTCAAAAAAATTTGATGTAAATATACATGAAGTTATTGAAGCAGCAGCCACGAAACCTTTTGGTTTTGGAAAATTTAATCCCGGTCCAGGTTTAGGGGGTCATTGTATACCAATAGATCCCTTTTATCTTGCGTGGAAAGCAAAAAAATTAGGAACAAAATCAGACTTTATTCAGTTATCTGGTAAAGTAAATTCTTATGTTACATCTTGGATTATAGATCAAATAAAAAGAAAAAATAAAATTAATAAAAATACAAAAATATTATTATTAGGGGTAGCTTATAAAAAAAACATTGGGGACATAAGGGAATCTCCTGCATTTGAGTTTTTTGAAAAGTTTTATAAAAATGCCTCAATTGAGTATCATGATCCATATGTGAAAAAATTAAACATTAAACTAGGTAATAAAAATTTAAATTTCTATAGTCAAAAAATTTCAATAAAGATGATAAGAAATTACGATTTAGTAATTTTACTGACAGACCATGATCATTTTAATTACAAAATGATAGAGAAAAACTCTAAAACCTTAATAGACACAAGAGGTAAATTTAACAAAAATAATACAAATATAATTAGATTATAATTTATGTCTACTAGTACAATAATAAGTAAATATATAAAACTTTTTAATTTTTTTGAAAAATCTGAAAAGCTTAAGTTTCTAATATGGATATTATTGACAATTATTACTTTAATATTAGAGGTTTTATCTATAGGTATAATACCATCAATATTTCAAGTAATATTTGACCAAGAATTCTCAAATAAAGTTGCTGAAATATTTAATTTAAAGAATTTAGATAATCAAAAAATAATTTTTATTTCTTTTACCTCATTAATATCTTTGTTTATTTTTAAAAATTTGTTTCAAATTTTTTTTAATTATAATCAGTCAAAATTTATATTTGAAATAATACAGAATATTTCGCTTAAACTTTTTACTCAGTATATTTATAAACCTTATGAATATTTTATTAAAAATAACACATCAAATATCATTAGAAACGTGACAGTAGATATTGCTTTATTTAATGGTACTATAAAATCGTCTGCAATATTAATCTCAGAAATAATTATTTTAATAGGAATTTTTACACTATTAATTTTTATAAACCCAAAAGTCACTATTTTTGCCGGTATTTTAATTTTTTTTGGCTCAATAGTATTTTTAAAATTTATTAAAACAAGGACTTCTAGGTGGGGGCTGGAAAGACAAAAATTAGAAGCTATAAGAATAAAAAAAGTTCAAGAGTCACTAAATGGCAATAAAGAAGTTAAAATATTAAATTGTGAACAACATTTAGTTGAAGAATTCAAAAAAAATAATATTTCATGGGCAACAATTGGTAGATACCAAAACTTTTTTGAGTCACTGCCCAGAGTCTTTATTGAAATATATTTACTTGCAATAATCTTTTTAATTTTTACATATGCAAGTTTTAATTCAGCTGTTGAAATTAAATTTTTAGCTACATTTGCAACGTTTATTGTTGCAGCAATAAGAATTTTGCCATCTGTGAATAGAATCATAAGTTCCTTTCAAAGAATTATATATAGTTTACCAGTTGTAGATGTTTTTTATGATGAAATAAAAGAATACAATGACAAAACTTTGAATGATGTTAAAAATAACATAAATCAAACTTTACGATCATCAACTAACAAAATTACCAATTGGAATAGTATTGATTATAAAAATATCAATTTTAATTATGAAGGCTCTAAGACACAAATATTTACTAATTTAAATTTTAAAATTAATAAAAATTCTTTTGTTATGATTTATGGACAAAGTGGTTCCGGAAAAACAACTTTGGTTGATATAATTTTAAATATCCTTAAATGTAAATCCAAAGATATATATGTGGATAACGAAAAGCAAGACAATGGAAATTGTCTGAATAATTTTTTTGGGTATGTTCCTCAAAAAAATTTTTTCTTTGATGATAGTATAGAAAATAATATCTCAATAAAAAAAAGAGATGACCATCATAAACGATTAAAAGAATGTCTTGAGCTAGCTCAAATTAAAGAATTTGTTGAAAAATTACCAGAAAAAGAAAAGACAAATATTGGAGAAAAAGGAATAAAAATTTCTGGTGGTCAAGCTCAAAGAATAGGAATAGCAAGAGCATTATATAATGAACCTGAAATATTAATTTTTGATGAAGCGACTAGCGCTTTAGATAATGAAACAGAAAAAAAATTTATCAATTCATTGCAAAAATTAAAAAACAAAATTACTATCATATTTATTACTCATAAATTAATTTTAAGTGAAAACTTTGACAAAGTTTTTCAAATAAAAGATAAAAATATAATTCAACAGAAATAATTTTATTTAATTTTTTCTAATAGTTTAAAAATACTATTCTCATTTGATTTTTTTGATGAAATACAGAATATATCTAAAAATCTGTTATTTATTATCTTATTTTTAAATTTAAACACTTTTTCAACACCCTTGAAGTTATTAAAAATTTTTACTTTAGTTTCATAAACTCTTTTCAATATTTCCTTTTCTCCAATCGTAGTATGCTTACTATCTAGGCCAATATTAAAATAAATTATCGGTTTATTTGTTATTGCAATTTCTCCAAAAGTTCTTGATGATACTTGGTCCACAATTAAATAATCATATTTTTGATAGATATCTAATATTTTTAATTTTTTATTCAATATTTTAAGATTATTCGGAAATTTAGATAGATCAAATTTCAAATGGGGTTTTATAAAAATATTTGGTAATGTTTTAATAAGCTTTTTTTGCCAAGACAAATAATGATCACTGTAAATAAATGTATTACTTTGAGTATGTCTTCTTGTAATTCTTGTGGGCAAGTAAAGCCCTTTTAATTCATTTAGCTTACTAAAATCTATAGAATTTATCTTTTTTGAAAAGAAAGGTTTGAGATCATTTTTTTTATAAAAAATCTTGGGATATCTTCCAGATATTGATTTATAATTTTCATCTAGTTTTTTTGGATTAAGATTTCCAACAGTAAAATAATTATCGCATAAGTAATAATTATCATATCTGTGAATAAATATAGACAAGAAACCATAGGTGTACTCATGATTAGTTATAATAGTTTTTGATTTTCTTTGTCTTGCCTCCGCTGCCAGAATTCTGTTATAAACTTTACCAAGGGAGCCAAGTAAATATATATTTTTTTTTCTATAAGAGAGTTGAGTACTTGTTATATGATATTTAATAAATTTTATAAATTTATCGCTTTCAACTTTTATTTTAAACTTATGAGATAACTTGTCATTCAACTGACTAATTACTTTTATTTGGAAATTATAATCTTTTATTTCTATTTTAGTAAGTTTTGGAAGATAATTGATTAAATAACCTTTAAATAATGCAAATAAAAATATTTGAATTTTCTCGTGGATATTAAATGGCAAATTCATACCTAAAATCAAATTCTTTTTGAAAAAAAATTTTAATAATTTGTTGTAAATTTTGAATATCAAATGATACTTGTTATGGTTGGGAAAACTTCTTTTTCGAAAACTTTTTATTGAAAGATTTTCTTTAAATACACTTGAGATTTTTTTCTTTAAGTACTTTTCAGTATTTTTTGCTGAAATATTAGTGGCATAAAATGCCATAATTTCATGAAATAAAATACCAACGATATTATATTCTTCTTCAATTCCTTTTTTTTTTATACGATGGAATAAATTAAAATATTCCTTTTCAACGTACGCAATATCTAGTTTATTTTTATCTAAATAATTTTTTTTTGACATATCTGTATTTAATTAATTAAATTTATTAAAATAGCTACAAGTTACCTAAAAAAAATATTCATAAATTTTGAATATTCTGTTTTATTATTTATTTTTAATGAGATTTTATTCTTAGAATTTATTTTTTTCGCAATAAAAATTTTAAAATTATATTTATTTGATAATATTTTTTTAGTCACTCTAAAACCATTTAATTTTAATAAATTAATTATCTCAAGACTTGTATAATGAAAAGGTCTACAAAATTGGTTAAGATTTATATCTTTCATTTGAAAATAAGAGTTTACTTTTCTTGGGTATTTTTTATTTAACATGACATTTGACTCAGTTACGAAAAGGTAACCATTGTTTTTTAATAAATTTTTACATAGATGAAATATTTTCCACGGATCATATGCGTTAGAAATAACCCAATTTAAGGATATCAAATCGTAAGGTATATTTTCTTTAATTTTTTTTTTTGTTAAAAGATAAATTCTTTTTTTATTATGCAAAAGCATATTTGGTCTTTTTACATTCTGGTCAAATCCAAAGAGGGTTTTTTTTTTAACATATAAACTAAGTTGTTTTAAAAAAGTAGAGTCACCTGAGCCAAAATCTAAAATATTTTTTATATTTTTAATATTTAAAATATTATTAATAATATATTTATTCCTTCTTATTTGATATGGACTAGCTGCATTATAAACTTTTGCATTATCATATCTCAGATTCGTCCAAAGCTTTTTATTTTTTTTTAATAATAAAGCATTTGGTTGAAGTCTTATAATATTTAAATCTTTATCGAAAATTAAATTATTTGGAATATTGCTTCGTTTAAATTTTTTTTTTAGATTTATAAAATTTTTACTTTTTTTTCCTGAGTATATCTTTTTTATAAATGTTTTATTAACAATAATTTTATTTTTCATAAATTATTAATTAAATTTTTTAAAAAATTTTAATGTGTGTAAGTTTCTTGACAAAGTTTACAAACTTTATTTGGCTTATTATTTATAAAGCCAAGCCTTAAATCTTCCGCATCTTTACCAGTCCATATTTCCTTCAATGTATTTGTTTTAAGGTTACCTATACTTGTTTTTTTTCCAAGAAGATTGCAACATGGTGCAACATCTCCATTTGAGTAAATCGTTATTTGTCCCCAGGGTTCTGCACAATTATAATCTCCCAATTCATATTTGACTGGTTCATTAGATTTTAAAAGTTTGTTAACATTTTCATATGTTGATAGAGGAAATTCATCTTGAATTTCAACCGAGTCAACAATATTTGTCCATTTATTAACGAACTTTTCTACTTCAATTTCATTCTCTTTCATCTTAACAAATGAAGTTCTAACTATTGGCAATTGTTTTTTATAAACATTGTCTCTTAAGTTAATAAAGTTTTTTATCTGATTTTCTAATAAATCTAATCTATTTTTCTCTAATTGTTTTTTTCCGACAGGTATTCTTATTTGATCATAAGATTTTTCTGAAGCAGCATCTAAAGATATAAATAATCTTGTAATACCAGACTCTAGTATCTTTTTTGAATTGTTTTCATTAAGCAAAGTACCATTTGTAAATAGAAATATATCCATTATATCTGCTTCCTCACATTTTTTTATTACTTTAAAAAAATCTTTATAAAGCAAAGGTTCTGAAACACTGAAACTTATGGAGTCTAATTTATTTTCTTTAAATTCAGCAAATAATTTATCTAATAGTTTCTCATCTATTCTGACTAACTCTGCATCATTTCTATATTCTTGGGGACACATAGAACATTCTAAATTACATCTATTTAAAAGCTCCATTATCACCATTAAAGGATAGTCAAAAATCTCATTTGTTTTTTTCATTTTTAAATATTCAGCATATTTTTCCCTATATTTTATAAATCTTTCACCATATTTTTTATAAAGGTTTTCTTTCAATATATTTTCTATGTTTTTTTGTGCGAACCTTTTTAAGTGATTGGGTTTTAATTCTGACATGTAATTTTAATTAAATCTATTTGCTTTTAAAGATCCTTATATATATTAAACAATAAAAATCAAATTTAACTATTAAATATGCCAAAAACAAGAAAAAAAGATAAATACGGATTGTGTCTAGATGAATATGAAAATAATTCTAATTTTAAAAAAATATATAAAGGTAGAGCTTCGGGCAAATATCCTGAAATGGAAAGCTCCAAAGCAGAGGCTAAAATTTTAAAAAAAATTTTGCAAACAAACGATAGTATTCTAGATGTTGGTTGTGCGTGTGGTCATTACTATAGGTCATTTAAAAGGGTAATCAAAAAAAAATTTTATTATACTGGATTGGATCCATATAAAATTCTTTTAGATGGTGCAAAAGATGTATGGAAAGATGATCAATACGTAAATTTTAAACGGGGAAATATCTTTTCAATACCATTTAAAAAAAAACAATTTGATATTGTTGTATGTAATAACGTTTTGACACATATCCATAAGATTAAGAAACCTATTAAAGAACTTATGAGAGTATCAAAAAAGTATGTGGTTTTAAGAACACCACTAGATATAAACTCCTATAGGATTCAAATTGTATATAATAACAAGTGGTGGAAATACACAAATGTTAAGCCTAGTGATGAGTTTGATGATCAAGGAAACCCAAGAGCTTTTTCATACTTTGATATACTCTCTTTTGATTACTTAACATCAGTTATTAAATCCTGTAATAAAAATGCTAAAATAAAATTCGTTAAGGATATTTTTTTTAACAAAAAAACTATTCAAAATAGCTATAAGAATGAAAAAAGACCACTTGCTACAAGAATAGTTGGAAATGAGCAAATTTCAGGAAGAATAATGCATCCAAGTTATTTTGTAATAATTAAACAGTAATTTTCGAAAAAATTGGAAACTTTAAAATATATTTGTATAAGTAATTATGGGTAAAAGTACATTAGTAACTGTTGTAAAAAGCTTAGGAATACTAATTATACTATTATTTATATTCGAAGTTTTTTGTTTTTATCAAGTAAAAAAATCTAAAAAAATTATTAAAATTCAAGGTAACCCAAAATTAGAAATGTACTTGCCGTTGCTCAAGCATTCTAAATTAAATGAGGAAGATTTAATTAAACATTTTAATAATATAAAGTCATTACAAAAAATTAATAATGGAGCTCGTGAGTATCATCCTTATTTAATTTACAATTTAAAACCAAATTTAAAAAGTGAGACTTTTTGGACAAATTCTTATGGATTACTTGACGACGAGCCTGACTTTTCAAAAAAACAAATTTTATTATTAGGATCTTCAGTTACTGGAGGAGGCATGAGACAAAATTTGGGTGAAAATATCGATCATTATTTAGAATATTTAATAGAAAAAAAAATAGGCTCAAAAAAATACGAAGTGTTAAATGCTGGTGTAGGTGGCTATTCGTCTCCTCAAGAATTTATAATGATGCACCTACTATTTGACAAAATAGATTTCGATAAAATCATTTACTTTAGTGGAGCTAATGATATTGACTCCAGGTATAGAGTTGTCAATCACGATAACTTAAGGTCTTTTGACTCTATACATTCTAGAATGATTAAATCTCAAATCGAACAAAACAAATTATTAAGAAAAAATCCAATAATTTCTCTTTACACTTATATTAAAAATTATTTTCTTAGATCTTTATATTCTTATCAATATCTTTCTAGAATTGTATCTAACAAGATAGTGTATAGAGATAAACCAATTAAAGAAGAAGATTTAACAGCAAAAGACAATGTCCATATAGACGAGATAGTGAAGGGATATCTTTCCAATGTTGAAAAAATGATAATATTAGCAAAAAGTGAAAATATAGAATTATATGTTGGAATTCAGCCAATAGCACTAGATAAGAATTTTAGAACTAAAGATGAAGAAAAAAATTTAAATATAATACTAAATAGTTATGGGTATAAATATAAATTATATTTTAATAAAGCATATCCACGAATGAGAAAAGGATTGAATATATTGAAAAAAAAATATCCGGAAAATTTAATAATATTAAATACAAAAACTGTTTTTGATGAAACAAAAATAGATATTTACAGAGATAATGTGCATTTTTTAGAATATGCAAATGAAATTGTAGCAAAAAAAATATTTGAAAACTTGAAATTTACAGAAAAATAAAAAAATGAAAGATGTTCAGATAAGTTCTAATAAACAATTTGGATTATTATTTTTCTTAGTATTCTTAATAATTGCACTCTATCCAATTCTAAATAATGAAAGTTTAAGAGTCTGGTCACTAATAATATCATTAGTTTTTTTTTTATTAGGTATAATTAATTCAAAGCTTTTATTTCCATTTAATAAAGCATGGTCTAAATTTGGGATTATATTAGGAAAAATTGTTTCTCCAGTAATTATGGGTATTATTTTCTTTATAATTATTACACCGATTGGTCTTCTCATGAGAATTTTAAAAAAAGACTTACTAAATTTAAAATTTAATAAAGAAAAGTCATATTGGGTTGAAAAAAATGACCTAAAAAGTAAAATGAAAAATCAATTTTAAAATGATTTTTGTTTTTTGCTAACTATATTTGTTTAGATTAAATAAAGTAATCTTATATAAAATTTATGGAATTTTTAAAAAAAAAATTTGAAATTAAAAATGATATAATTTCGTTTAAAATAAAAGATAACAAAACTAAAAAAGTAACAGAATTTTATAAGATAACACCTTTCCCAAACTATAAAGAGAATGACGACAAACAAAGTATGTTGGTTAAAGGAAATAAAAATTTGTTAGCTTGTCAATTTAAAAAATTTATAGGTTATAAAAAAAAAGTGTTAGAAGTTGGTTGTGGTACTGGACAACTTTCAATTTATTTTGCTCTAGCAAACAATAATGAAATAATTGCTTTTGATCCTACTATTGAATCAATAAATTTGGGAAAAAATTTTTCAAAAAAAAATAACATAAAAAATATTAAATTTGTTAATGCAGATATATTTGATGATGTATTAACTGACAACTATTTTGACTTTATATGGTGTAACGGTGTCCTACACCATACAAAAGATCCATACAAAGCATTTGAGATAATTTCTAAATCATTAAAGAATAATGGTTATATACTAATTGGATTGTACAATAAAATTGGAAGGATCCGAACAATAGTAAGAAAGTACTTTTCTAAAATATTTGGCTTAAAATTTTTAGAGATATTTGACCCTACATTAAAAAATCTTAAAGTAAGTGCAGATGAAAAAAAGGCTTGGATAAAGGATCAATATTTTCACCCGATTGAAAGTTTGCATACATTGGGTGAAGTATTAAAGTGGTTTAAAAAAAATAATATTGAATACATAAATTCAATACCTACGTGTGATTTTGAAGATTATGAAAATTATGAAAAATTATTTGAAAAAAAATCTCAAGGAGATATATATTCACGTTTTTTTAATCAACTCTCAATGATCTTTAATAAACTAGGATCCGATGGAGGGTTATTTATCGTTATAGGTAAGAAAAATGAGCTCAATTAAATTTAATAGTCAATTTTTTTTGGTAAAATTTCCCATAGTTTTTCCAATTTTTTATGGATATATTCTTTACAACTTTCCACAATTTGAAACTGAATTAATTATTCTTACGATATTATTGTTGGCAGAAACTCATTTTGGAGCAACATGGCCATTTCTTATTGATAAAGTAAATTACCCATTCATTAAAGAGAACAAAGTTAATTTAATTACAATTCCTGTTGTAATAATATTCTTATCTCTTTTAGGTTTTTTTTTAATTAACAAATTGTTTTTATTAATTTTTTTTGCCGCAAATATGTACCACGTAACAAGACAAAGTTTTGGGGTTGGAAAGCTTTATTGTAAAAATGATATTGAGGTAAAATATCAAGAAATATTCATTTATATTTTTAATTTGATTTTTTTTATAGTTGGTTTTTTGAGATTCTACCTTCCTGTAATAGACGATAACAATATTTTTTATCTAAATTTAGGTGTAATATTTTTCCTTTCAATAATTTGTTTATTATATTTGGTTAAATTTAGTTTCTCAGAAAACTTTTTAATATTTTTAACTGGTTGTATAATTTTTTACCCTATTTGTTTTGTAGATAATCCTGTTCATGCAATAATAATGGGTGTAACTATGCATTACACACAATATATTTATCTTACTTACAATGTGTGTAAATTAAGAAATGAAAGTGTAAATATTAAAGAACAACCTTTTTTTTCGAAAAAAATTAGTAATTATTTAATTATTATTTTTTTATACTCTGTTTTAATGTCAATATTGTCTTTGTTTGGAAAGTATGAAGACTCTTTTTTAAAAAACTTGATTATTGTTCCAATAATAGGACAAATGTTGCATTTTTATTTAGACTCGCAGCTATGGAAATTTAGTGAAAAACATAATAGAGATAATACCTTATTACATTTAATTAAGTTAAAATAGCAGATATGGATTTCGAATTTTTAAAAGAACTTTGGCAATTTTTAAGAGTGAGAAAAAAATATTGGCTTTTACCAATAATTTTTTTTCTCGTTTTATTTGGAGGTTTAATCATTTTAAGTCAAGGGTCAGCGGTAGCACCATTTATTTATACAATTTTTTAAAGTGAAATCAATTTTAGGAATATCAGCATTTTATCATGATAGTGCTGCTTGTATAATAAAGGATGGAAAAATTATTGCTGCAGCCCAAGAGGAGAGGTTTACAAGAAAGAAACATGACTCGAGCTATCCTTACAATGCAGTAGAGTTTGTTTTAAAATTTTCTAATTTAACTTTAAATCAAGTAGATCAAATTGTTTTTTATGAAAAACCTTTTTTAAAATTTGAAAGACTTTTGGAAACATATGTTGCTTTTGCTCCAAAAGGATTTAAACAATTTTCAAAATCGATGCCGATTTGGTTAAAAGATAAACTTTTTCAAAAAAATTTATTATTTAATAAATTAAAATTACACGATAAAAAATATAATTCTAATAAAAATATTCATTTTGCTGAACATCATTTAAGTCATGCAGCTAGTGCTTTTTTCCCATCACCATTTGAGGAAGCAGTGGTATTAACCGCTGATGGAGTTGGTGAATGGGCAACAACAACAGTGGCAATCGGAAAAAGTAATAAATTAGATATAAAAAAGGAAATTCATTTCCCTCATTCTCTTGGTCTTCTTTACTCGGCTTTCACTTACTATACTGGATTTAAAGTAAATAGCGGAGAGTATAAACTCATGGGCTTAGCACCATACGGAAGTCCTATTTATTGTGAAAAAATAAAAAAGCTAATTGATATAAAAGATGATGGCACTTTTAGATTAGATCAAAATTATTTTAATTATGCTTCTGGACTAACTATGACTAATAAAAAATTTCATAGTTTATTTGGACAAAAACCTAGAAATTCAGATAGTGAAAAAATAACTCAATTTCATATGGATATCGCAGCATCTATACAAACAGTTACTGAAGAAGTGATGATTAAATTAGTCAAATCTATACGTAAAGAATATAATATTAAAAACTTATGTTTGGCCGGTGGTGTAGCATTAAATTGTGTAGCTAATGGAAAGATTTTAAAGGAAAAAATTTTTGACAATATATGGATACAACCTGCTTCTGGCGATGCAGGTGGTTCTTTGGGTGCTGCTCTGGCTTTATGGTATATTGATCAAGGAAACAATAGAAATGTTAATTTGCAAGATGATATGCAAGGTTCTTATTTGGGAGCAGAATTTACTCAAGAACAAATTGAGAAAGAATTAGTATCTGTTGGGGCGAATTTTGAGACATTTAGTTATGAGAATATAATTGATAAAACTGCAGGTTATTTGTCTAAAGAAAAAGCAGTTGGTTGGTTTCAAGGAAGAATGGAATTTGGTCCGAGAGCTTTGGGAAGTAGATCAATATTAGCCGACCCACGATCAGACAAAATGCAAAAAAATCTTAATTTAAAGGTAAAATATAGAGAGAGTTTTAGACCTTTTGCCCCATCGGTTTTAAGAGAAGATTTGCCAGAATGGTTCGATATGAATGTAGATAGCCCGTATATGTTATTAGTAGCCAAAATAAATCATCAAAAAAAGATTGAAATGACAGATGCAGAAAAAAAACTTTTTGGAATAAATAAGCTGAACATAAAAAAATCAGAAATTCCAGCTGTAACTCATGTTGACTACTCATCACGAATCCAAACAGTAAATGATAATAGAAATAAAAAATTTTATGATTTGATATTAAAATTTAAAGAAAATACTGGCTGCCCTATACTTGTTAATACATCTTTTAATGTTAGAGGTGAGCCCATAGTTAACACGCCATCTGATGCATTTAATTGCTTTATGGGAACAAATTTAGATTATTTAGTAATTGGAAATTGTATTTTAGATAAAAGAAAACAATTTTCTGAACTTCAAACAAACTATGATCAAAGTTTTGAATTTGACTGACAAAGAAGTTAAATTATATTAAATCTTTTTTTCCAATTATTCCCTGATGGTTTCCATACCTCAATATTTCTGTGCTTGTTTACAATTTCCTCAAAATCAAGCTCTGTCAAATCCAAATACTCTAAATTTTCTTTTAAATATTTTTTTGGTAATTCATCATCATATTTTAAAACATGCTCTAGTCCCTTTTCTCGAGTCAAATGACCATTTTGTATCATTCTAGACGCGTCTCTGATACTCCTGCCAAATCCAAATTTAATATATTGCATGTAATAATATAGACCATCAATTTTATCATCTAGGCTGTCAAAATTTGTAAAAGTACCTTCTGTACGCTCAACAGTTCTAAAATTAGGTAATTTTTTTTTTACGAATAAATAATTTTCGTACATGTCCCATTTAAAAAAATAGCTAAAATAATAAGCTGTTAGCTCTTCACTTTGGTTTTCTGGGTAAGTATACGGCTCTAAGTCACTCTGAGTAATTTGGTCTGATATCCAATTTTCTGGATAATCACCAATTTGATGTTCGTAAACCTCCTCTTTATTTCTAACCATATTACTTTTTTCATTAAGAACTAAACCACCATATTCACTTTCTCCATGTTCGGCATAAAATATAAATGGAATTTTGTATTTTATTGCTATTTTTACAGGCAAAGAATTTATGCCTGCATCCCATGCGACTTTTGGATTCCCTCTTTCAACAAAAAAACGTCTTGAGAGTAACTTTGCTATTTTTCCATCTGGTGAGAAAAATATTGAATCAAATCCTTGGTTTATCAAAATTTGTCTATTGAAATCTCCAATTTCATTTTTAACAAGCGGTGAAAATGTAACAAGCAAAGGCTCTAATCCATAGTCAAATTTTAGTTTTAAAGCAATAGAAGTGGAATCTTTTCCTCCTGACCATGGTACAACACAATGATATTTGCTTTTTTTTTTTAATTTTTTGATATCACTAATAAGTTTTTCAAATTGTTTTTTTCTATCTTTCCAATTAATTTTTTTTTTATTTTCAGAGTTAAGACAAGCATTGCAGATACCATTTTCATCAAATACTATTCTAGGTCTCGAATTAGGTGTCAGACATTTTTTACATATTTTTATATTCATTATTTTCTTATGTTAATAGAGTTGGAGTTTAGATAATTTTTTAATTGTTCTACACTATTATCAGTAAAATGATAAATATTCTGAGTGCAAATTCCCGAAATATTGGTTGCTTTAAAAACTTGCAGAAAATGATCCCATTTTCCTCCACCACCACAGGTTATTAAAGGTAATGACGAAAATTGAGAAATTTTTTTTATAATTTCTAAGTCAAAACCCATTAACCCACCATCAAGATCTATATTATTTAAAAAGATTTCTCCCCCACCAAACTTTTCTATTTGATTACAAGTTTCTTCTATAGATAAACAGTTTTTTTCTTTTGAATTATTTAACATATGAACATATTGATTGTTAATTTTTTTACAATCAATGGCAACTGTAGCAGATTGTGATCCATATCTCTCAGCCACTTTTTTTAATAATTTATAATTTTTATGAATTGCAGAATTGAGAATGACTCTGTCGACTCCCATAGAGAAAAGTCTAGAAATTTTATCAATGTTGTCTAAACCACCACCAGCGGATATTGGAACGAAACTTTGACTTACAAATTGTTTTACTATTGATAAAAAATTTTCACTTTGTTTATTTTTTTCTGATATATCATTTAATAATATTTCATCACAATTCCACATATCTATAAAATTTTTTGTATATCTATAATCAGGATTAAATTTTTTTGTTCTGAATAAAACACCATCTTTAAAGGTTAAAGATATAATTATTCTTTTTTTTAACATTTTTCACAAAAGTTTTTTAGGATCAATAAACCATTTTTTTGACTTTTTTCTGGATGAAATTGAACACCATATAGTTTGTCACAATTTACTACTGATGGAAATTTATTTTGAAAAGTTGTTTTACCACAAATAATCTTTTCTTTATATGATGACAGATAAAAATTATGATTAAAAAAAAAATCAGAATTATTATCAACTTTATTTAAAATTTTATTTTTTTTAATTATATCTACTTCGTTCCATCCTAAATGATTTTTTTGAAAATTTTTTAAATCATTTTTAAGTGGTTTAAATTTTTTAAATGATCCATTCAATAAGGAAAGGCCTTTTACCCCCAAACTTTCCTCACTTTTTTCAAAAAGGACTTGAAATCCAACACATATACCCAAAATTGGTTTTTTTTTTTTAAATTTGTCAAAAATTATAATTTCAATTTTTTTATCATATATTTCTTTAACAAAAGGTCCAAAAGCACCAACACCTGGAAGAATTATTTTTTCTGCTTGATTAATTAAAGAATTATCATCTGTAACTATGTGTTTTATATTCAATTTATTTAAACACTTTGATATTGAATTGTAATTTCCAATTTTCAATTTAATTATCGCAATATTTTTACTCATACCTATTTAAAAAAAAATTTACATTTACTAAGGAATATAAAAGTTTATCTGCTTCATCTTTATAATTAGTATTATTAAATAAATAATTAAAATCCACTTTTTTAAAATCGATAATTGAATTTAGAAAAGAATTATTAAGAAAAGATAAATAATTTTCCTGCACAGATTTTTTATCAAAAACAGAAAATATATTTGAATTAAAACCCACCTTTTTTTTGTCTAATCTTATCTTATCAGGTAAGATATCAGCTAAAACTTCTCTTAAAATACTTTTTTGGTATCCATTTTTAATTAAATAGTCTGTTGGAATAGAATTTGCAAATTTTACTAAACCCGAGTCTAGATAAGGAGATCTATTTTCAATAGAGTTAAACATAGAATTTTTATCATCATGTTCCAAAATTACCGGGACTACCTGATTATTTAACTCATTTATCATAGTGCTTCGCAATTCATTTCTTGAATACTTTAAATCTTTAAATATCCTCTGATTTCTAAAATAATCTTTTTTAATAGTATAATTATGCTTAATTAATTGATTTTGTTTTATTTTAAAATTTGGATTCCTAATCAATGACCAATAGTTTTTCTTCCATTTATTATATTCTTTTTTTAAATTTTTTTTTTGGCTTTTTAAAAATAGTAAATAATGGTGATAATAACCAGTAAATAACTCGTCTGCACCAACACCAGAAAAGGAAACGTTAAATCCACTCTCTTTAATTTTTTTTGTTAATAAATAGTGAATGAAATAAGAAATCGTTGAAACTGGACTTTCATGATAACGAATTAACCTATCTAACTCATTTAATTCAGTTTTTTTATCTAATTTGATTAAATGATGGTTTGCTTCTAAATATTTATTCATAAAATTTATATTTGATAGCTCATTATATCTTTTGTCTTTATCAACTATTGAAAACGTAGAGATATTTTTATTAAATATTACTTTTGCAATTGAAGCCAGAGCAGTTGAGTCAATACCGCCACTCATACAAAATGCTATCTCTTTATCTGATCTCAATCTTAATTCAACACTATTTACTAGCTTTGTTCTCAAGACTTCAAGTGTTTCATTGTATGATAAAGAATTATTGATTTTGTAAGTTGGTTTAAAATACTTATGTTTTAAAATTTTATTTTTTTTTATTATTAAACTTGTTCCTTTCTCTATTTTAAATACATTTAAGAAATAAGTTGTAGTATCATAATTTAGATATTTATATCCATTCTGAAGGTAAATTTGTAATTTTTTATAATTAATTTTTAATGCTGCATTCTTTAAACAAGAAATAAATTTTATTTCAGAACCAAAATAAAATCCTTTTTTTGTTTGATGTAAATAAAGTGGTTTTTCTCCAAATTTATCCCTAGATATAAATAATTTTTTTTCCTTGTTATCCCAAATAGCAAATGCCCACATTCCTTCCAAATAAGTTGTGCATTTTTCACCATACTCTATATATAAAGAAAGCAATACTTCAGTGTCAGAGTTAGTTTTAAATTTATAACCTTTTTCCTCTAAAACTTTTCTTAATTCAATATAATTATAAATTTCACCATTATAAACTATAGTAAAATTATTTATTGAAAAAGGTTGATTAGATCTAGGATGTAAGTCAATTATTTTTAGCCTTGAGTGCAACAAATAAACATTTTTATCACTGAAATTGAAATTTACTGATTTTTGATTATCAGGACCTCTATTTTTCATTAGTTTTAAAGTCCTCTGAATTATAGAGGTATTAATTTTTTCTTTTCCAATAAAACCAGCAATCCCACACATTAATTAATCTTTATCTCATCATTTTTTTTATAAAATTTTTTTGATCTTATTGTCTTCAATTTAATAAAAATTTTTTTTCTATTTTTATTATTTGGTCGCAAAAGAATAGAATTTGAGTAATTTATGTTGTCACCAATTTTTATGTTAGAAGTTGCATAAATAGATCTTCTCAATAAAAATTTACTTTTTAAATTAACTTTTATAGGATTATTTTTAAAAATAATTTTTTCTGTATTCCTAATTTCGTTAACTAATTCGGTGAAATCTTTTGGATTTAGAGAAAGCTTATGGTCTCTGAAATTGGAAAAATTATTATCCAAAGTAAAGTGTTTTTCAACAAAACTTGCCCCTAGTGTAACTGCAGCTAATGGTGCAGAAATACCGATTGAATGATCAGAATATCCAATATTTATTTTTGGAAATTTTTTAATTAAATTTTCAATTTGCTTTATATTTACATCTTTATAATTTACAGGATAATTTGAGACACAATGAGCAAAGCCTAAATTATTTGGTTTATTTTTTTTTATGATAAAGTTAAATAATTTTCTAATCTCTACATTACTTAACATGCCTGTTGAAATAATAGTTTTTTTTTTAAAACTTAAAATTTGATCGATTAATGTTAAATTATTATTATCTGAAGAGGCAATTTTAAAAATTTTTTGGAATCTGTTCAAAAAGACTGCACTAGTTTCATCGAATGGAGTAGAGAAAAAAATTAATTTTTTTTTTTTTGAGTACCTCCATAATGAATAAAATTGCTCATGTGATAGTTCGAACCTTTTCAATAAATTAAAACGTTTTTTTTGTTTTTTTGAAATAAATTTTTCAGTAACAAAAGTTTGAAACTTAATAGCATCTGCTCCTGCTTTTGATGCAGCATTTATCAGTTTAATAGCATTATTTAAAGATCCCTCATGATTGTTTCCAGCCTCAGCAATTACAAAGGTTTTATTCTTGGAAAATAAGACACTCATTTCAATTTAAAAAATCTCCATATTTTAGTTTTAGCCTTTTATTTTTTTCAAAATAATACTCTTTAATTAATAATTTTCCTTTTGAGCAATTAATAATGGGTAATTTCTTATTATAGGATACTTTGCCTGGAATTGATAATGAATTTTTAGAAATGATTCTAGAATCAACTATTCTAATTATTTTATTTCTGCAAATTGCCCAAGCACATGGATAAGGAATTGTTAATGCTCTGATAAAATTGTAAGATTGTTCTGAATTTTTTTTTTTAAAATTCAAATAATTATCTTTATCATTCCTTTGTTTCCAATATCTAGATTTTTTTTTTGAGAATTTAAGATATCTTTTATTTATCAAATTTGAAATTGCTTTAAATATTAACTTGTTAAAATTATTGTTAGCTTTTTTATGAATTGTTTTGATTGTATCATTCTTAAGTATTTTAGATTTTTTTCTAGCTAAAATTTGTCCAGTATCAATTCCTTTATTTATTTTAATAATGGTTGAATCAAAACTTCTATCACCATTTATAATTGCCCAGTTTAAGGGCGATCCACCTCTGTAATCTGGTAGCTTTCCAGCATGAAGATTTATAGTTCCATACTTTGGAATTTGAAAAATATTTTTTTTGATAATTTGTGGAAATCCTCCGAGGATAAATAGATCAGGCTTTTCTTTTAATGCAAATGACTTAAATATTTTTGAATTTATATTTTTAAAAATTTTTGTTTTTATTTTAATTTTGATTTTGTTTATTTTTTTTTTTTTAATTGCTATTATAGTTATATCTCTTACTTTTTTTTTTAAGTAATTTAATAAAGATATTCCTCTTTCTCCGTTAATAAATAAAAATATTTTTAATTTTGAGAAGTTAAATTTATGTACCATTTAATATAATTTTTATAACCTTTTTCAAGTTTCCATATAGGTTTAAAGCCCAATAATTTTTTTGCTTTAACATTTGAAAGAGTTCCTCTCTTTGGTACAAATTTACCTTTTGACTTAAATTTTAGTTTTATATTAGGAAAATACTCTTTTAATATTTTTACTAAAATATTTATTTCTCTACCTTTTCCAAATGTAATGTTGAATGTTTGATTGAAAGCTTTTTTATTAAGAATAGATTTAATAATACCTTGGCACAAATCGTCAATATAAGTAAAATCTAATTTATCTTTCCCGTTTCCATTCACAGTGATTTCTTGATTTTTAATTGCGTGTTCTATGAAAATTTGAGAAACCCTTCTGCTTATGCATCTTTCACCATAAAGAGCTGATGGTCTTATAATAGTGTAATTTATTCCAAAAACTTTTCTATAAGTTTTAATAATTTTTTCTGCCACAAACTTCAATGTTCCATAAATATCAATGGGATCACATTGATCATCTTCTTTCACGATTTTTTTTTTAAAATTTCCATAAACCATGCTTGATGATAAAAAAATAAGCTGTTTTATTCTTTTATCCTTACTTATATCAAGTGAGTTTTCCAGTGTTCTTAAGCTATGATCAAATGTTGAAAATGGATCTTTAAGCGACCTATTGGCATGTGATACAGCTGCTAAATGAATAATTACCTCTGCTTTAATTGATGTTAATAATTTTATACTGAGCGCTCCATAATCTCTTGCATCAAGATAGTAAATTGGTATTTTTTTCCCTTTTAATTCATTAATTCTTGAATTTAGTATATTTAAAGACATATCGGCATTAGGTATCTGGTCAGAGTTAGAAATCACGCTTGCAAAATTATTTACATTTAATCCATCAATTATTGAAACTTTTGCACCTATTTTTTTCAATTTAAGTGCTAAATTGTGACCAATAAATCCGAGCCCGCCAACTATAGCAATTTTTTTATTTTTTAAATTTGTCATAATTTTTAATTATTTCTTTTAAAACACTTACAATATAATCTATATGGTATCTATTCAAATGTGGACCAATAGGTAAAGAAATTGAACGATCACTGAATATTTCAGAAACTTTAAATTTATTTTTTTTGTAACCATATTTTTTTTTGTAATAATTTAGTCTAGGAATTGGATGTGGATAATAAATGCTGGTTCCTACTCCACTCTTATTTAGATTTTTTATTAAATTATTTCTTTTAGATGCTAATTTTGAATTTAATATAATATTCATACAATAATAAGATATAATACTATTTTTTGGTTTACGTGATATGGCTATCTTTAAATGATTATGCATTTTTTTTAGTTTCATTTCCATATATTCATAATTTTTTTTTCTAGATTTTATAAAATTTGGTAATTTCTTAATTTGTTCATTTGCAATACAAGCGTGTAATTCACTCATACGATAGTTGAAACCTAAAAAATTACAGTCATATAATCCTGGTAACTTTCTTAAAGAAAAATTTCTATTTACACCAAAAGCTCTCAAAAGTTTAATTTTTTCGTATATTTTTTTTTTATTGGTTATGATAATACCCCCTTCACCTGAAGTCATATGTTTTACTGGATAGAAGGAAAAAACTCCAACGTCCCCAAATAAACCTACATGCTTACCATTGAAAGTACTACCTATTGATATTGCACAATCCTCTAGTACTTTTAATTTATATTTCTTTGCAATTCTATTCAGTTTGATCATATTTACTGGAACGCCGAGGTAATGTACAATCGATATAGCTTTTGTTCTTTTTGTTATTTTTTTTTCTATTTGATTTAAATCAATATTTCCAGTTTGTGGATCTGAATCGACAAAAATCGGCTTTGCACCCGTGAGCTCAATAGCATGAGCAGTAGCTACATGACTTTGAGAAGAAACTATTACCTCATCACCCTTTTTAATATTCAGATAAAAAAAATATAAATGCATACCAGCTGTACACGAAGAGACACTTATAGCATACTTTGCTCCAGTAAATTTTTTAAAGTTATTTTCAAAATTTGTAGCTTCATTTCCATGGACAAGTATTCCACTTGATAATACTTTAGAAACACTACTTAATTCTTTTTTATTGATAATTGGTTTTCCAAAAGGAATTTTCATTATTTATATTTACTTATAATTTACTTTAATAATTTTTTTTGTTTTAAGTGATTTGATAATAGCGAAGCTTATACTCATCATATTTTTTATATCAATAAAATTAATATCAGCTTTAATTTTATTATCGTATAGGCTTTTCACAAATGATGTTAGAACTTTACTTTTTTCAAAATTTGAAAAATTATTCTTTTTAATTTTAAGTATTTTATCAGATCTATTTTTAAAGTAATAATTTCGATCAAAATCATAAAAAAAAGATTTTTTTTCGCCATAAACTTTCAATAAATGATGATGATTAGTAATTGAACTAAAATTTGCAGAAATTTTTGCTATTGATCCATCTTCAAATACTAATGTGGATATTACAAAATCATCATATTTAAATTTGGTTTTTTTAGAAATTAAATTATTTCCAGCACTAAAAACCTTAATTACTCTTTTATTTTTAAGCCAAATTATAAGATCTAATAAATGTATACCACCCCCTAAAAACACTGAATAATAAGGTATAGACCCCCTCCAGCCTTTAGTTAACTTAAAAAATCGACCATAATTATAATCACCTTCAATGTAATATGTTTTGCCAAAATATTTTATGTTTTTTTTTAAACTTTCAAAGTGTCTATTTTTTCTTAAGACTAAATTTGAGGAAATTTTTACTTTAGTTTTTTTAACCTCAAGTAGTATTCTGTTAAACTCTTTCTCAGTTAGACAGAATGGTTTTTCTACAAATATATTTTTGTTTTTTTTAATAGAATTCATAATGTGTTCAAAATGATAATTATCGTATGAAGAAATAATAACTAGGTTAACATCTTTATCTTTAAAAATTCTGTCAGGTTTTTTTATATAATTAGTCTTAGGGAATAAATTTAGTATTTCTTTTTTTTTTGATGTATTAAAATCACAAATGTATTTTATTTCAGTATTCCCAATCTTAGAAATGTTTAAAGCATGATATTTTCCAACTCCAAAACCAATTATAGCTGTAATTATTTTTTTCATAGTTTTAATTTTTAAAAGCTCTAATTAAAAAATTCAAATTATTTAATCTATTTGGATTCATTTCAATAAGTTTTTTAATTCTTTTATAATCTGTGAAATTATTTATACTTAAATTTATATTCCCGAAATTTTTGCTATGTTTAAAATTATAAATATTTTTTTTCTCTTTTTCGTAAAAGTAAGAAATAATATGTTCTTTATAAATTTTCTTATTTATAAAATTACTTTTTTTAACAAAAAATTTTGATTGAACTATTTCCACTGTCATTCCCACAGGGAATGTCCTTGGAAATGCATTAGATACTATTTTATATTTTTTTCTTTTATAAATATTGATCATTTTATTTATAATGCTGATATTCTGTAAAGGACTATCAGCGCAAATGCGTACAAAAAATTTTGGTTTATAGTATTTTATTGCATCACAATACCTTTTATAAACATTAAGATGTGAACCCCTAAAATAATTTATTGAATTTTGCTTGCAATGATTTTCGATTATATCATCAGATTTTTTTGAAGATGTTAAAATAATAATCTTTGATCTTTTAATTTTTTTTAATCTATCCACTAAAAATTTCAAAATTGTTTTATTATCTATTTTTTTTAAAACCTTACCTTTTAATCTTGAAGAGTTATATCTGGCCTGAATAAAGATGTAATTCATTAAATAATAGATTATTTTTATTTTAAATTAATTTTTTGATTGTGTCTTTGAAGTTAATTGATCCATATTTTTTTCTAAATTCTAAATTTTTAATTGCAATATCTTCAACTAAAGCACCAATATCTATCTTATTAACGTCGTTAAAATCATTAGTTATTTTTTTTTCAATGTTAAGTATTTTATTTTTTGTCCAGTCTATTTTGCATTCAGTAAGAATATTGGTTTTGTCACCTGAAAGCATAAACTTATAATCACTATTTTTTGGGAAATGAATTGTTTCAGATAAAGCAAAATTTAATTTTTTTAAATTTTCTTGTGGAAGAGTTTCAAAATAATTTGGTCTCTCAATCTTAAGAGAGTCCAATAAATAATTAAATATACTATAATGTGAAGAAACATATTTCTTATCATCAATTTCATCGGAATTATTATCCCAATCTGCCTTTTTGAATATCAAAGGCACGTTTATATGCTCTCTATAAAGCGATTCTCCGGTAGATTTCTTCCAATTTGGTGGAAGAGAATTTCCGTGGTCACCTGTCAAAACTATTAATGTATCATCATACAATTTTTTTGATTTTAAAAAATTTATAAATTTACCAAATTCGTGATCAAGTCTCTTTAATTGAGAAAAATAAATCGGGTAAAAATTTCTAGATGAATAAGCTTCATTCAGATTACTTACATCATTACTAAAAGGTGTTTCAATTTTATTTAGATTTAAAAACGGAGCATGTAATCTCCAATAATGAAAATATACAAAAATGTTCTCATCTATTTTATCTTCAATGAACTTCTCCAATTGGTAAAAATTTGGAGAGTCGTTATTATAAGGAGTGGGGGCATTTACGACTGAGTGATAACCTAAATTCCAATATTTTAATGTATCAAATCTTGGACCAACAAGAAAAGCTTGGCAAAAGAAGTCTTTCTTTGATAACTTTTCAGCAAGAAATTCTAAATTTGGATTTGCTGTTTCTTTGTATAGTGGACATTTATGATCAGCTATACCATGTTGCGAAGGAGAGAGACCAGTCTGCATTGACAAAACATTAGGAAGAGTTGCATCACAAAAAGAGAAGGCGTTGTGAAAATTTTTATTTTCAAAACCAAAATCTTTTAAATTTTTTAGATCTAACTCTTGTTTTTTTAAATTTTCTAAAAAATTAATCTCTGTCAAGGACTCTATTGAAAAAATTATAATTTTTTTCTTTTGGCTATTTTTTACTTGTAGTCTGGGCCCTGAAATACTAAAAAGATTTAGGTTTTTTCTCAAAAATTCATTATTACCGCTATTGTCTAGAACTAAGAAAGTCTTTTTATTCACTCTTATAATTAATTTAATTGTAATATCATGATTTTTAAATTCATCTACATTTACAAAAAAATCAAACCATTTTGATCCAATTTTATTTTTTACCATTCCATGTTTTTTTTCAGAAAAGGGAATTTGGAATTCATATTTTTTAACTTTATTTTCTTTAATGATATCAATAGAAATATTTACATCAGAATTGATTAGTTCTTTATTTTTTAATAAGTTTTGTTCTATGAAACCGATCCCAAAATTAATTTTATCAAATTGAAGATTTTTAATAGAAAAATTTAATTCTTCATTTGTTGAAGCAATTGTAGCCTCTCTTGTTTCAAAGCCATAATCAATATGAAATACATCTTTATTGCTTAAAATGCTTTTTGAAATTTTTCTTATTGGTTGGAAGAAATACAGGTAATGATATAATTTTCTTGAAAATGGATTATCTTCTCTTATGAAATCAAGAGACTTTGCAAATACATAAGCTATCTTATGTGTAATTCGAAAAGAAAATAATATTTTTAGAAACTTATTTCTGTTTTCATACTCAAAATTTTTTCTAGATAGAAAGATCAATATTGTTACTCAAATTTATGTTTAAATTTTAATATTCCTCTTAATGCAATTATAAATAACTATAAAGTAATAATATTTTAATCTTATAAATACATCCTGTTTTTTGATTAAATTTTAAATAATTGCAGAATTTATTCATCTTAGTATATATTATTATATATTCAAGAGTAGAATTTGATAATAAAAGTTATTTCTTTGAGAGCATGAATTTAATTGATGATAATTGCAAAATTAAAAATTATTTTTCTTAAGATAATAAAATTAAATTTAAAACGATAGAAATAAAAATAATTCATTTGAAGAAAGAGAGCCTGAAAAACAATATAATTTATCTTGTGGAAGATTATTTTTATAAAATTAATATCTATTTTTTTGATTAGATAATATATTCTTTATGTTTTTATTATCAGTCCAAAAAGTTTTTTTTTCATCATTAACAATTATATCAATTTTCATATCCTCATACTGAAGATCAATTCCTACAACATTTTTTTTATTTTTATATGTTGGGTTATTTTTTTTTATTAAATCAGAGTTAATTCTCTTAATTTTTAAAACATAAATATCATTTTTTTTACATAAATTTAATAATTTGTTATTAAAATATACTGAAGAGATTATTGGAAATTTATTTGAATCTATAATTATTTTTCCTATACCGAAAAGTCTATCTATTTGTTTTTCTCTGTCTTTTTTTGAATATTTTAAATCTGAACTAATATATTTTCTGACTTTATCACCATCAACAATTACGCTTTTTTTTATTTTTTTAAATAAAATTTCACTTAGGAATGTTTTTCCGCTTCCTGATAATCCAAAAAACCAAATTCCTTTATAATTTTTAATCATTATTTAAAATCTTTTTTTTCTATAATCGAAATTGAGTTTGCTCTAGAATTTTTTCTTGGAAAAATTACATTAATTAAATAAGCATTAATATTTTTATCAAAAATATTTTTTAAATTTTTTTTTATATTTTTATATAAAAATATATCAATTGATTTTTTAGGATACTTAACAACATAAGATGTAAAATTTTTTTTTAATTTAATAACTTTAGCTAATTTTTTATTTTCGGTAAAAAAAATTAATTTTTGAAATTTAAGTGAAGAAATTTTATCAAAAAAATATCCTTTTTTTGAAAAAACAACTAATGTCTGGTCTTTAAAATTCTTTAATGCATCTTCAATTGAAATCGCAGATGTAATTGTGGAATTCTTTAATTTTTTTTTTAAATAAGTGTCAAGCCATTTAAGTGTATTTAACCAATTTTTGGAGGTTGCAGTCTCATCACTTAGCATTAAAAAATCTGCATTTTTTGA
>CACMBY010000002.1:32500-135104 GCA_902612065.1 uncultured Pelagibacteraceae bacterium
GGATTTCACGTGTCCCGCTTTACTCATGAATTTTGACAAACATTACTTCTACGGGACTATCACCCTCTGTGGTTAGCTTTTCCAAACTATTTAAATTCTTTTATCAAAACTGCTGGCCTAATCCGGTTTCGCTCGCCACTACTAACGGAATCTCAATTGATTTCTTTTCCTCTGGTTACTTAGATGTTTCAGTTCTCCAGGTTGTCTCTTTAAACCTATGAATTCAGTTTAAAGTACCACATAAAGTGGTGGGTTTCCCCATTCGGAAATTTTCGGATCAAAACTTACATACAGCTCCCCGAAACTTATCGCAGTATATCACGTCCTTCTTCGGCTTTCAGTGCCAAGGCATCCGCCACACGCCCTTAAACGCTTGATTTATGCACAGAAAAAAATTCTGTGTTGAATCAAATTTTTATTTTGAACATTAACTAATAACATTATTAATGTTCGGATATAGATATTGATATTAATTATTTTTATTTACAAATTTTTATAACTAAGTGTTTGGTGGAGGATAGCGGGATCGAACCGCTGACCTCCTGAATGCAAATCAGGCGCTCTCCCAGCTGAGCTAATCCCCCATGATCTTAAATTGGTGGGCCGAGAAAGATTCGAACTTTCGACCCCACCCTTATCAAGGGTGTGCTCTAACCAACTGAGCTACCGGCCCCCATGCAAGAGAAACACTAACTTTAAGAAGAGAAATGAGGACGGTCAACATTAGCCTATGTATATTATTTAGAATAAAAATTTTATTTTTATTCATCCTTAGAAAGGAGGTAATCCAGCCGCAGGTTCCCCTACGGCTACCTTGTTACGACTTCACCCCAGTCGCTGACTATACCGTGGTCAAGGGTTTTATGCCTTGCCTTAAGGTAGAACCAACTCCCATGGTGTGACGGGCGGTGTGTACAAGACCCGGGAACGCATTCACCGTGGCACGCTGATCCACGATTACTAGTAATTCCAGCTTCATGCACTCGAGTTGCAGAGTGCAATCCGAACTGAGGTATCTTTTAAGGATTTGCTTAACATCGCTGTTTTGCTTCCTGTTGTAGATACCATTGTAGCACGTGTGTAGCCCAACACGTAAGGGCCATGAGGACTTGACGTCATCCCCACCTTCCTCCAGCTTATCACTGGCAGTTCTTTCAGAGTGCCCAACTTAATGATGGCAACTAAAAGTGAGGGTTGCGCTCGTTGCGGGACTTAACCCAACATCTCACGACACGAGCTGACGACAGCCATGCAGCACCTGTGTTTCGTCCGGCCGAACCGAAAACTTTAATCTCTTAAAGTCGCGACGAACATGTCAAGTGTTGGTAAGGTTCTGCGCGTATCTTCGAATTAAACCACATGCTCCACTACTTGTGCGGGTCCCCGTCAATTCATTTGAGTTTTAACCTTGCGGTCGTACTCCCCAGGCGGTGTGTTTATCGCTTTCGCTGCGACACTGAAAATAAATTTCCAACGTCTAACACACATCGTTTACGGCATGGACTACGAGGGTATCTAATCCTCTTCGCTACCCATGCTTTCGTTCCTCAGTGTCAGTAATGATCCAGAAAGCTGCCTTCGCAATTGGTATTCTTTCTAATATCTACGAATTTCACCTCTACACTAGAAATTCTGCTTTCCTCTATCAAACTCTAGCTGAAAAGTTTTGATGGCAGTTCCAGAGTTAAGCTCTGGGATTTCACCACCAACTTTTTCAACCACCTACGAACTCTTTAAGCCCAGTAATTCCGAACTACGCTAGGTCCCTTCGTATTACCGCGGCTGCTGGCACGAAGTTAGCCGGACCTTCTTATTCGGGTACAGTCATTTTCTTCCCCGACGAAAGAGCTTTACAACCCAAGGGCCTTCTTCACTCACGCGGCATCGCTGCATCAGAGTTTCCTCCATTGTGCAAGATTCCCCACTGCTGCCTCCCGTAGGAGTTTGGGCCGTGTCTCAGTCCCAATGTGGCTGATCATCCTCTCAAATCAGCTATTGATCACAGTCTTGGTAGGCCATTACCCCACCAACAAACTAATCAAGTGCGGGCTCATCCAATGGTGCATAAAGCTTTCTCCGTAAAGACTTATCCGGTATTAGCACAAGTTTCCTCGTGTTATTCCAGGCCATAGGGCAGATACCCACATGTTACTCACCCGTCTGCCACTAAGTATTGCTACTTCGTTCGACTTGCATGTGTTAGGCGTGCCGCCAGCGTACGTTCTGAGCCATGATCAAACTCTCAAGTTTAAAAACGGCGCACACTAGCTTCTATATAAATTCTAAGAATAAAATTTATATAATGTTGAAGTGTGTACGACAAATTTTGGTAACCTTAACCGTCCACACTTCTCTTCTTAAATTTTAACGTTTTAAATAGCTAATTGGGCCAAAAAGGCTCAATAATCCTCATTTAATTTATTGTAAAACAATAATTTTTATTGAGAAGTTCGATGCTTATAGGCTAAAATTAAAGGAAATCAAGCTTTTAAGAATAAAAAAATCGTTAAAAACACCTTATTTTAAAGGATTTTTTTGATATTTATCAATTCCTAAACTATTAATAACACCCTCAATAATTTTAGATGTTAAAAAAAATTAAACAAAATATAAAAAAAAACCTTGAGATATTTGCATTAGGCCTACTTATTCTTATAACGATAACATTCACATCTTATTATAATTACAATAAAAAAAAAATTTTTAATAACTACTCAAATTTGTTGGATAACGTCTACTTTAAAAAATCATTTAATCAAATATTAGACAACCTTGAACCAAGATTTAAAAAAATTGAGCATGAAATTAATGTTGGGGAAACATTCAATGAAATACTTGAGCAATATTATGTGGAAAAGTCAGAAATAGACCAAATTAAAAAAGAGTTAAGTAAAAAAATAAATTTAGATAAACTAATTGTTAATCAAAAGTTAAGTTTTGTAATAGATCAAACAAGCTCTGTTGTAAAAGAATTTATATTCCAATTGTCAAATACAGAAAAGATTTATCTTACCAGAAAAAATGAAACAGATAAGTTTGATCAAAAAATTTTAGTTACTAAACTTAATAAAACTATAGTTTATGATGAGAGTATTATTTTGGAAAGTCTTTATAAATCAGCTATAAATCAAAAAATCCCAGCAAGTGTAATTATTGAGTTTGCTAGAATTTATGGTTTTCAAGTTGACTTTCAGAGAGATATTAGAAAACAAGATAGTTTTCAAATAATGTATGAAGTTTTTTTAGATGATAAAAAAAAAATTATTGAAACAGGTAATATCCTTTATGCAAATCTTAAACTAAGTGGTGAAGATAACTCTTTATATTACTTTGATTCAAAAAAAAATGAGGGACATTATGATAAAAGTGGAAAAAGTGTTCAAAAAGCTCTAATGAAAACTCCAATTAATGGCGCAAGACTTTCGTCATCTTTTGGTATGAGAAAACATCCTATAGATGGATTTAATAAAATGCATAGAGGAACTGACTTTGCTGCACCTATGGGCACACCTATCATGGCGTCTGGTAATGGAGTAATTAAAAAAGCAGGATGGTGTGGTGGAGGTGGTAACTGTGTGGTAATTAAACATAACTCTACTTATCAAACAGTTTATGCTCACATGTCAAAATTTGCTAAAGGTATTAGAAAAGGAACAAGAGTAAAACAAGGACAGACTATAGGATTTGTCGGGTCCACAGGAAAATCAACCGGACCTCATTTACATTACGAAGTGATCGTCAATGGTAAAAGAATAAATTCTCAAACATTAAAGCTGCCATCAGGGAAAATTTTAAAGGGAGATGAAAGAAAGATTTTTGAAACAAAAAGAATCAAATTGGACGTATTAAAGTCTGAAAAAATAATTGGTCTGAATTAATTGAATTCTGAATGTTTATCTTCAGCACCATCTTTTTCATTTGATATAGAGTTTTCTTTATTTTCTCTATTTTCATTCGTATCGGTGGTTTCCTCTAGATCTTTATTTTTAAAACTCATTTTTCTTTGAATCCCTTTTTCATTTAATATTCTCGTAAAATGATCCGCATGCTGAAAATAATTTTCTGATAAAATTTTATCCCCAGTTGATAAGGCTTCTCTAGCTAAATTATTATATTTCTCAATTAATTTAGGTGCATTATGATTATTTCTCCCTGGAGATTTTCTTTGAAAATTTTCAGGGGTTGAAAAACTATTTTTAAATTTATTTCTGTCACCATTAGACTTAAAATTTCTCTCATTTCTTCGAAAATTGCTTCTTCGTCCATTGTTGTTTCTAAATGTAACCATTTTATTAAGTTTTAATACTTACTATGCAGCGATCATGATTTGATAAATCTTTTACAGTTTTTTTAATATAAAACCCCTTATCACGTAATATTTTTTTTACTTTAATTTTCTGATCAAAACCTATTTCTATTATGAAATGACCACCTCTTTTTATCAGTTCAGATGATTTATTAATAACTTTCCTGATTTCTGATAAACCATCCAACCCGCCATCTAATGCTTGTTTAGGCTCAAAACCAATATCCTTTTCCAAACATTTTAAATTACTTTTTTTTATGTAAGGAGGATTAGATACAATTAAATCATATTTGCCTGTATTGAAATTGTCAATATTTGATTTAAATAATCTTAATTTGTTATTTATTCTCAATTTTTGACCATTAACCTTGCTTATTTGCAATGATTTATTGCTTATATCAATGCCTGTTCCAATGAAATTTTTCTTTTCTCTCAAAATTGACATTAAAATGCAACCTGAACCAATTCCAATATCTAATATTTGCAGCCTATTTTTATTTTTTATTAATTTTAGAGCTTGTTCTATCAAAATTTCTGTATCTGGTCTTGGTATTAATACATTATTGTTTACGATAAACTCATATTTCCAAAATTCTTTTTTTTTTATGATTTGTGCTATCGGCCTACTCTTAGCTCTTTCTTGAATTAAATTGTCAAAGTAGTCAAGATCCTTTTTTTTAATCTCTTTATGTAAATTTAAAATTATAAATTTTTTATTCTTTCTAATTGCTTGAGACATTAAAATTTCACTATCTAGTTTTGCTGATATGATATTATTATCTATTAAAATTGATTGTCCTTTTTTTAATGCACTCTGTATATCCATAATTTAAAGTTTGCTCAAACTTTCCTCTTGTGCTTTTAAGGATAAAGACTCAATTATTTCATCAAATGCTTCTCCCTCCAAAAATTCCTCTAACTTATGTAAAGTTAGATTGATTCTATGATCTGTGACTCTTCCTTGTGGAAAATTATAAGTTCTAATTCTTTCAGATCTATCTCCAGTGCCAATCTTACTTTTTCTATCTGCTGATCTTTCTTGATCTATTCTGGTTCTTTCTAGCTCATATAATCTTGCTCGCAATATTTTCATTCCCTTTGCCTTATTTTTATGTTGAGATTTTTCATCTTGCTGCGAAACACTCAAGCCTGATGGTATATGAGTTATTCTTACCGCGCTATCAGTTGTATTAACAGATTGACCACCAGGGCCTCCAGCTCTGAAAACGTCAATTCTTAAATCCGTCTCATTTATTTTTAAATCAACCTCTTCTGCCTCAGGTAATACAGCAACAGTTGCAGCTGAAGTGTGAACTCTACCTTGTGTTTCTGTATCTGGGACTCTTTGAACTCTATGTACACCACTTTCATATTTCAAAGTTGAATAAATATTGTTTCCTTTAATAGATGCTATAACTTCTTTTAATCCACCCGCATCACTTCTCGAAATAGATATTAATTCCAATGACCATTTTTTTTTATTACAAACTTTTTCATACATTTTAAAGAGATCACCTGCAAATAAACTTGCTTCTAGACCACCAGTTCCAGCTCTTATCTCAATAATGGCATTTTTTTTATCAGCCTCATCTTTTGGAAGTAAAAATAATTTTAATTTCTTTTCATTTTTCTCAAATTGTGAGTTAAGGTCACTTAATTCTGTATGAGCCATCTTCATTAACTCTTCATCAGAATTTTTATCATTAAGAATTTTTTCTAGTTCAATTTTATCATTTTTATAAGAAGCATATTTCTTTGCACTATAAACAATTTCATTTAAATCAGAATATTCTTTTGATTTTTCTGCAAACAATTTCTTGTCTACATTTCCTGATGCTAAATCTTTTTCTAGAGAAGAATGTCGAGTAATTAATTCTTCGATAGTTTTTTCTGGTATCATTTTGAATTATTCTCTAATTCGGTAGCTTTCTTTTCAACTTCATGAATCACTCTTGTTATGATTTCGTCTGTCATAACTTTTTCACTTTGAACACCAGAGAGGTAAAGCATGTTACTTCCTTTTTGCCCACCTGTAATTCCTATGTCTGTCATAGCAGCCTCACCAGGACCATTAACAACACATCCAATAATTGAGAGAGTGATTGGTGTCTTGATATGTGATAATTTTTCCTCTAATACTCTTACAATATCAATTACTTGAAAGCCTTGTCTTGCACATGACGGACAGGAGATAATTTTTACTCCTCTATTTCTAAGATTCAATGATTTAAGTATTTCATTTCCAATCGCCACCTCTTTTACTGGATCATCAGAAAGAGACACTCTTATTGTATCTCCAATTCCCTCTTTAAGGAGAATTCCTAAGCCAATTGAGGATTTAATGCTCCCTGATATAAAGCTACCAGCTTCAGTGATTCCTAAGTGAAGAGGATAATCTATTTTCTTTGAAAGTTGACGATAGGCTTCTACTGATAAAAAGACATCAGAGGATTTAACACTTACTTTTAAATTTGAAAAATCATTGTCCTCTAAAATTTCAATATTTCTTATTGCACTTTCTACCAGTGCCTCTGGACAAGGTTCTTTAAATCTTTCTAGTATATCTTTCTCTAATGAACCAGCATTGACACCTACTCTGATTGAACAATTATTATCTTTGGCTGATTTAATTACTTCAACAATTTTTTTTTTATCTCCAATATTTCCAGGATTTATTCTTAAACAACTCGCTCCATTTTCTGCAGCTTCAATTGCTCTCTTGTAATGGAAATGAATATCAGCAACTATTGGGATATTAACGTGTTTTGTAATTTCTTTAAGTGCCTTAGATGACGACTCATCAGGACAAGAAACTCTAACAATGTCAGCTCCTTCAGATTGTATTTCTTGAATTTGCTTAATTGTACTCTTAACATCTGATGTTAAAGTATTGGTCATTGATTGTACAGTTATAGGATTTTCACCTCCAACTTTAACATCGCCTACATTTATAGTCTTAGTCTTTCGTCTTTTAATATCTCTAAAAGGTCTGATGCTCATTTTTTTATTTTTGTAATTTAAATTCTTTATGTAATGTAACTAAGGCTTTTTTAGCATCTTTTTTATCAATCAAAACTGATATCTTTATTTCAGACGTTGAAATGACTTGAATATTAATCTTTTTATTTGCTAAAGCCTGAAACATTCTAAAAGTTACACCGGGAGTTGTGATCATTCCAACACCGATTATTGAAATTTTAGAAACCCCTTTTTGGAACAAAGCTTTTCTAAAATTTATGCTTTTATTTTCTTGAATTATCTTTTTTGTTTTGTTGAGATCTTCGGCTTTAATCGTAAAAGTTAAATCAGTTTCTTTTCCATTAGGTGAAATATTTTGTACTACCATATCAACGTTTATAGAATTGATTGAAAGCGGTTTAAAAATTGATGCTGCCACACCTGGTCTATCTTTTACACCAACTAAAGTAACTTTTGCATCATTATGCGTTGAAGAAATTCCTGTAATAATTCTATTATTATTTAAATTTGTTCTTTTTGTAATTAATGTTCCAGATTTTTTAATAAATGAAGATTTTACCTCAATATTAACTCTATTTAATCTTGCATCTTGAATTGAAACAGGCTGCATAACTTTAGCGCCCAAAGATGCCATTTCTAACATTTCCTCATAAGAAATTACTTTAATTTTTTTTGCTTTTTTTAATTTATTTGGATCTGTGGTATATACACCTTCTACATCTGTATAAATAATACATCTTTGTGCTTTAAAAGACTTTGCAACCATAATTGCACTTGCATCTGAACCTCCTCTACCTATAGTGGTCACTCTCTCGTTCATATTTACCCCTTGAAAGCCGGTAATAATAGGAGTCCCGCCTTCTTTAAGAAATCTTAATAATTTATTTTTATTCACTTGTTGAATTCTTGAATTTGTGTGAGGACCGTTAGTAAAAATCGGTATTTGCCAACCTAGCCAAGATCTTGATTTGAAACCTTTATGGTTTAATCTTCCAGCTATCAAGGAGCATGCGACCTGCTCACCTGATGATACTAAAACATCATATTCGGTGTCTATGAAATTGTTACTAATCTGTTTTGATTTTTTGATCAAATCATTTGTCACACCACTCATAGCTGAAGAAACAACTATTACTCTGTTTTTTTTCTTTTTATGTTCAATGATAATATCAGCTACTTTTTTAATTTTTTCAATTGTACCAACTGATGTTCCACCAAATTTTAATACCACAATTTTCATGATAAATATTTTTAATTAAAATTTATTGATTAAATACATCTTCAATATATTGTTAATCTTGTAATGAAAACTAGCACAATAAATAAAAAAGAAATAGAGAAATTTTCTAGAATTGCAGAAGAATGGTGGGATCCTACCGGTAAATTTAAACCATTACATAAATTTAATCCTATTAGAATTTCATATATAAAGGAAAAAATAATAAATAGTTTTAAACTTGAAAATTCAGATAAACCATTACAAAAAATTAGATTATTAGATATTGGGTGTGGTGGTGGTTTACTATCAGAACCTATGAGCAGATTAGGCGCAGAAGTTACTGGCATAGATGCATCAGAAAAAAATATACAAGTTGCAAAACTTCATGCAAAAAAGAATAATTTAAAAATTAATTACCTAACTGCCTCACCAGAAAATTTAAAAATAGATAGAAAATTTGATGTAATTTTAAATATGGAAATTATTGAACATGTTGAAGACGTTGATATTTTTTTAAAATCATGTTCATCGCTATTAAAAAAAGAGGGTATAATGTTTGTTGCAACAATAAACAAAACTTTAAAATCTTATCTATTTGCAATAATAGGTGCAGAGTATATTTTAAGGTGGCTACCAATTGGGACTCACGAATGGGATAAATTTATAGATCCCAACGAGTTAATTAAAATTTCTAAAAAATATAATCTTCAATTACAAAATTTAGACGGAATGAAATTTAATATTATTACCGACAAATGGTCGATAAGCTCAGATAAATCCATAAATTATATTGGAAAATTTAACAAAGTTTAATGATTCTTATCTTCAATCCATGGTATCATTTCAGCTTCAACTCCTTCTTCCTTAAGTTCTTGAATTTCATTTTTTGTAGCTGTGCCATAAATACCTTTTTTCTTATTTCTTTTATTATAGTGTAATGATCTTGCTTCGTAAGCAAAATTTTCACCAACATAATCAAAATTACTTTTGATAAATTTTTGATACTCTTTAATCTTGTTTTTTATCTCATTAAATTTTGTGCTCTTTTTTTCAAGATTATTGATGCTATTTCTATTTATTAATTTAGGAGCCATTAAAGTTTTTTCAACTTTTTGAGAATTACATTTGTGGCAATTTAAAAAGTTTTTACTTTTTAGTTTTTCATATTCTTTAGATGAAGCAAACCAGCTATCAAAAGAGGAATCACAATTTTTGCAAATTAATTTATATTTGATCATAATTTCTACTTAGTAATAGTTCTATAAATTTCAATAGAACAAATCTAACTTCGATAATCTCCATTAATCTCAATGTATTTTTTTGTTAAATCCATCGTGTAAACTTTGAAACTTTTGGAACCGCAGGAGATATCAACATTAATATCAATGCTATCATTTTTCATATATTCAGATACTTCATCCTCATTATAGTTAGAATTCAGCTTTCCATTAGAAACAACACTTATCTCACCGAATTTAATAGACAATTTTTCATGTTTAATTTGTACACCTGCTTTTCCTATTGCCATTACAACTCTTCCCCAATTGGCATCCTCGCCTGAGATAGCTGTTTTTACTAAAGGTGAATTTGCAATTGAGAAAGCTATTTTTTTTGCATCATCTTCATTTTTGCACCCCTGGATATTAACAGTTATAAATTTTGAAGCACCTTCACCATCAGCAACAACTCTTTTAGCTAAATTTAATAAAACCTTATTTAAAGCAAAATCAAAATTTTTAATTTTTTCATCATTAGCATTTTTAATTTTAGGATGCTTTGATTTACCTGTTGAAAAAATCGAAACCATATCATTAGTGCTAGTATCACTATCGCAGCTGATAGCGTTAAAAGTATTAGAAATATTTTTCTTTAAAAGTTTTTTAAGTACATCATTCGGTAAATCAGCATCAGTAAAAATATATGCTAATGTTGTAGCCATATCAGGTTGTATCATGCCTGAGCCTTTAGCAACCCCAAATATTTTTATATCACTTCCACCAATTGAACATTCTTCCATTGCCATTTTAGGCTGAGTGTCAGTAGTCATTATCCCTAATGCAGACTTCATCCAGATATACTTATTTTGTGTATATTTTATTTTCTCAATTAGTTCTGGGATTTTATTGATTATTTTTTCCTCAGGAAAAATCTCACCAATAGTTCCGGTGCATCCAAAAATTATTTCCTTTGAATTAATTTTTTTTGGTTGATCTTCATCCTCTTTCTGTTTTTGAGTTAATTTTTGAGAGATAATTTCTGCAATTTTTTCAAGACTTTTATAACCTTGTTTTCCAGTGAAACAATTAGCATTTCTTGTATTCACAATTAATGAAAAAATTTTCTTAACTTTTTGATTTAAGTTCCATTTGATATTTTCAGATATTATTTTAGATTGGGTATAAACAGAGGCGTAGTTAACTCCATCTCTAAAATAAAACATGACCAAATCATCTCGTGAACTATTGTATAAGTCAGCACTAATCGTAGAAATCGCTACACCATCAATATGATCAAGATCTTGAAATTCGTTCAATCTCTTACTTTTTGATTTGGATGATAGAAAATTAGTTAAATTAATACCCATTCTATTTAAAATAATTTTTTAATGATTATATTAATGGTTATAAGTAAATAATAAATCAAAAACTGATGCTAAATCCACTTAACTTTTTCTCAAAACTGATAAAACCCCATAATCAAATAGAACTTGATAGAATTGCCAAAATTGTAAACAAAATTAATTCACTAGAGGAAGATATAAAAAATTTAAAAGACGAGGACTTTCCAAAAAAAACTACCGAATTCAAAGAAAAAATTAAAAAAGGAGAAAAAATTGAGCAGATATTGCCTGAAGCATTTGCATTAGTCAGGGAAGCCTCAAGAAGAAAAAGAGGGGAAAGACATTTCGATGTACAATTAATAGGCGGAATAGTCCTACAAGAATCTAAAATTGCTGAAATGAAAACTGGTGAAGGAAAAACGCTAACTATTACTCTTGCGGCATATCTAAATGCTCTTCATGAAAAAGGAGTTCATATAGTAACAGTAAATGATTACCTCGCTAAAAGAGATTCTCAAGAAATGGGTGAGATTTATAACTTTTTAGGATTAACATCTGGTTACATAAACAATGATCAAGACGACACCCAAAGAAAGCAAAATTATAATTGTGATATTACTTACGCAACGAATAGTGAATTAGGTTTCGATTATTTAAGAGATAACATGAAATTTTCAAAAGATGAAATGGTGCAGAGGAAACACTTTTTTGCTATAGTTGATGAAATAGACTCCTGTTTAATTGATGAGGCCAGAACACCACTGATTATTTCTGGAGCAGCAGAAGATAGAACAACCCAATATTTGGCTATTGATAAATTAATCAGATTTTTAAAAGAAAAAGACTATGAGGTTGATGAAAAGGATAAGAATGTACTCTTAACAAATGATGGAATAAACAATATTGAAAATATATTTTCAAATGCAGGAATTTTAAAAAATAATAACTTTTATGATCCTGAAAACTTGAGTTTGGTCCACCATGTAAATCAAGCTTTACGAGCAAATCATTTATTTCAAAAAGGTAAAGATTACATCATTCAAGATGATGAATTGAAAATTATAGATGAATTAACAGGTAGAATTCTTGAAGGAAGAAGATTTGGTGATGGGCTTCATCAAGCCTTAGAAGCAAAAGAAAGAATTCCCATAAAAGTTGAAAATCAAACTTTAGCTTCAATTACTTATCAAAATTATTTTAAACTATATGATAAGATTTCTGGTTGTACTGGAACAGCAGTAACAGAATCTCAAGAATTTTACGAAATATATAATCTTCCAGTAGTTGTCATTCCAACCAATAAAAAAATGATAAGAAATGATTTTAATGACCAAATATTTAGAACAGAGACTGAAAAAAATGATGCTATCATTAGAAAGATAAAAGAGTGCCATCAAAAAGGTCAACCTCTATTGGTGTTTACCTCTAGTATTAATAAATCTGAAATATATTCAAATCTATTAAACAAAGAGAATATAAAACATGAAGTGCTTAATGCTAAAAATCATGAAAATGAAGCTGAAATAATCGCAAATGCTGGCAAAGAAAATTCTGTAATTATAACTACCAGTATTTCTGGTAGAGGAGTAGACATTCAGCTTGGTGGAAAAAAAGGCTCAATTCCAGATGAGGAATTAAAGTTGAATAAAGAAAAAATTAAATCTCTTGGTGGATTATTTGTAATTGGAACTGAGAGAATGGAGTCTCGAAGAGTTGACAATCAAGCAAGAGGTAGATCAGGACGTCAAGGTGATGAAGGAAATTCAATCTTTTATGTAAGTCTTGAAGATGATTTAATGAGAATTTTTGGATCAGACTCAATGAATAATATATTACAAAAACTTGGTCTTAAAGATGGAGAAAGTATTGATCATCCTTGGATAAATAAAGCTTTAGAGAGAGCTCAGCAAAAGGTAGAAGCTCGAAATTTTGACGTAAGAAAAACATTAATTAAATTCGATAACGTTTTAAATGACCAAAGAAATGTAATCTTTAGTCAAAGAGAAGATGCTATGAATAGTGACACAATTTTTGATTATTCTAATAGTTTTTTAAACGAAATAATTGATGATATTATTAGACTTAAAATAAAGAAAAAATCTAATCCTAAAAGCACTGATTTTGAAAATAAACTTAAATCAATTTTAGGAAAGAATTTTATATATTCATACCTAGAGGAACTTACAAATTGTAGTGATAAAGAGTTAAGGGAGTCATTAAATAAAAAATTTCAAGACTCCAGGGAGAAAAGAATAAAATTGTTAGGTAAAGATCAATCACAAGATATAGAAAAAAGAATTTTTTTACAAACTATTGATATAAATTGGAAATCCCACATTCAGTATTTAGAACAACTTAGACAAGTTATCGGGTTAAGATCTTACGGTCAAAGAGATCCTTTAGTGGAATATAAAAAAGAAGCATTTCACTTGTTTGAAAGTTTATTAAATAGATTGAAACTTGATTTAACAACAATATTAATGAATCTTACCTTGGTTCAATCACAAACAAAAAATTCACAAGAAACTAAAATAAAATCTGATAACCCAAAATGCTTATTGGCCTTAAATAATGACAGAAAAATTTCAAGAAATGAAAAATGTGAGGCTACTGGAAAAAAATTTAAACATTGTTGTGGAGCTTTATAAAAAGAAAAGAATTAATCCTATAACAAAAATTGAAAGCCCAACACCTGCAACAAATATTTTTTTAGATTTAAAAACGTGATTAAAATTACTTTTATCCGAATTTAGTGAACTTAATTCATTTAAATTACTCATAAATCCTTTACTTCTACCTATTCTTAAAAATTTATTCTTTCTTCCATTAAATATTTCCTCTGGGGACATTTGTTTAAAATTTTCTAAATTTTGATTTAAAATATTTCTAACATTTTCAAGTATCAAATCTTTATCTCTATGCGCACCACCGGATGGCTCTGGTATAATTTCATCTATTATCTCAAGCTCTAGTAAATCTTTAGCCGAAAGCTTCATTGCTTTAGCGGCATCAAGCATTTTTTTTGGATCTCGCCATAAGATTGTTGCACATCCCTCAGGAGAAATAACTGAATAAATCGCATTTTCTAACATTAAAACTTTATTAGATGATGCAAGAGCGATTGCACCTCCAGATCCACCTTCGCCAATAACAATTGCAATCGTTGGAACTTTTAATTTCATACAACATTCTATTGATTTTGCGATGGCCTCTGCCTGACCTCTTTCTTCCGCACCCACACCGGGATAAGCACCCGGAGTATCAATAAATGATATGATTGGTATATTAAATTTATCAGCTAGTTGCATTAGTCGAATAGTCTTTCTGTAACCTTCTGGCCTCATCATACCAAAATTTCTTTTGATCCTTGAGTCTAAATCCTCTCCTTTTTCTTGTCCAATAACTAAAACTGATAGACCATTAAACTTTGCAAACCCACATAGCACTGAAAGATCTTCGCCATAAAAACGATCCCCTGATAAAGGAATGAAATCTTCAAACAAATTATCTATAAAAAATTTTGACTTCGGCCTATCCTCATGCCTTGCTACCATTGTAGTTTGCCAAGGGTCTAAGTTTGCATATACCATTTTTAATTTTTCATCTAGCTCATTTTGTATTTGAGAAATTTTTTGTGTATCTACTTCTGAAAGTCCACTTTGATTAAATGGATCTTTTAGTTTGTCTAATTCATCTTCTAAATTCTTTATATCGCTTTCAAAGTTAAGATAATTTTTCATATTCTATGATATTAACTATGGAAATTGACAACAAAATGTCAATGCTGCTATTAATTATTTGACTTAGTTTTATGGGGGTTTTAGTAATTATTTATGTCTAAAAATTATCAAAATGTTAAAAATTTAAAAATTTCAGATGAATTGCTGTCATTTGTAAATAAGGAATTACTAAAAGATTTAGATATTTCTTCTGAAAAATTTTGGGAGGGTTTTGATAATGCTGTACATGATTTGGCACCTAAAAATAAAGAACTGATCCAAATTAGAGAAAATTTACAAAAAAAAATAGATGATTGGCATATAAAAAATAAAGGAAATAAAATCGAAATTGAGCAATATAAAAAGTTTTTAAGCGAAATCGGTTATTTAAAGGAAGAGGGATCAGATTTTAAAATAGAGACTAAAAATGTAGATGATGAAATTACTCAAATTGCCGGACCTCAACTAGTCGTTCCAATAATGAATGCTAGATACACTCTCAATGCAGCTAATGCTAGATGGGTAAGTTTATATGATAGTTTGTATGGTACGAATATTATTGAGTCAGAAGAAGGGGGAAGTGAAAGATATGACCCAAATAGAGGACAAGAAGTAATAAAATATGTAAGAGAGTTTTTTGATAAATATATTCCAATTGATGGGACTAGTTGGAAAAATATATCTGCACTCAAAATAAAAGATAAAAATCTTATAATTTTAAAAGAGGATAAAGAGTATAAACTTAAAGATGAAAATAAATTTGTAGGTCACAGAGGTGCTGTAAATAAGCCATCAGCAATAATTATAAAAAATAATAACTTACATTTTGAAATTATAATTAATCCAAAAGCTTTCAGTGCTGCTCATGATATAGCTGGAATAAGTGATGTAATAGCAGAGTCTGCTGTTTCGACTATTTGTGACAATGAAGATAGTGTTGCGGCGGTTGATGCTGAAGACAAAGTAGCATGTTACAGAAACTGGCTAGGTCTAATGAGGGGAGATCTAAAAGTACAATTTGAAAAAAATGGAAAAAAATTAGAGAGAAAACTTAATCCTGACAGAAGCTACATTTCTAAAGAAGGAAAAGGTCTTAAATTACATGGAAGAAGTTTGCTTTTAATAAGAAATGTTGGTCACTTAATGACCAATTCATCAATAATTCTAAATGATGGTAGCGAAGTGCCAGAAGGAATAATGGATGCTTTTATAACAACCACTGCTGCGTTACACGATTTTAAGAAAAAGAAAAATTCAAGAACTGGATCAATCTATATTGTTAAACCAAAAATGCATGGACCAGATGAAACAGCATTTACCGACACAATTTTTTCGAAAGTCGAGGAATTACTTGGCTTACCAAAATACACTTGCAAAATAGGTATTATGGATGAAGAAAGAAGAACTTCTGCAAATTTAAAGGAGTGTATAAGAACTTTGAAAAATAGAGTTTTTTTTATAAATACTGGATTTTTAGATAGAACTGGTGATGAGATGCATACCTCCATGGAAGCTGGTCCAATGATTAAAAAGGGGGATATGAAATCATCCAAATGGATTTCTGCTTATGAAAATAATAATGTTGATATTGGTCTTAAATGTGGTTTTTCAGGTAAGGCACAAATAGGTAAAGGTATGTGGGCAATGCCAGATAAAATGAAGGAAATGTTAGATGAAAAAATCAGTCATTTAAAAGCTGGTGCAAATTGTGCCTGGGTTCCTTCCCCGACTGCAGCATCATTACATGCTCTTCACTACCATCAAATAAATATTTTTGATGAACAAAAAAAGATTATGAAAAGAGAACAATCTAAATTAGATGATCTATTGACGATTCCTGTGGCTGATAGACCTAATTGGTCAGTTGATGAAATCAATAAGGAAATTACTAACTCAGCACAAACGCTACTAGGTTATGTTGTGAGGTGGATTGACCAAGGAGTGGGTTGTTCAAAAGTCCCTGACATAAATAATATTGGACTTATGGAAGATAGAGCCACCTTAAGAATATCTTCACAACATATTACTAATTGGATACATCACGGGATCACAACAAAAATTCAAGTTATGGAAATCATGAAAGCCATGGCAAAAGTTGTAGATAAACAAAATGAGAATGATAGGAACTATGTAAGGATGTCAGATAATTTCGAAAATTCTTTAGCATTTAAAACAGCTTGCGACTTGATATTTAAAGGAAAAAATCAGCCATCAGGTTATACAGAGCCTCTTCTGCATTTAAATAGAATAGAAAAAAAATCTAGCTTGAACTAATTTCAGATCTGTTTTTGAAAGCAGAGAATAATGTTCCATCATCAAGAGTTTCTATTTCACCACCAACAGGTAAACCTTGTGCTAATCTTGTAACTTTAGTTTTTGTTTCTTTAAGACTATTTTGGACGTAAAAAGCTGTAGTTTGGCCTTCTACAGTAGCACTCGTAGCTAAAATTACTTCTTCAATTTTGTTTTTCTTAACCCTTTCTACTAAAGAATTAATCAATAAATCCTCTTTGTTTTGTCCAATAGAGGAAATGGTTCCTCCTAGAACGTGGAAATAACCTTTATATATATTTGAACTTTCTATGCTCCATTGGTCGGAAATATTTTCGACTACACAGATTCTTGCATATTTTTCTTTTTCAATTTTACAAAGATCATAATTACACTCAATCGAGGTAGCTTTTAAAATCCCACAAATTTTACACCTAGAGATGTTTTTATATACATCTACGAGTGATTTGGTTAAAGGTTTTACCAACTCATCACGATTATTTATTAACTTTAAAACAATTCTTTTAGCTGATTTTGGTCCTAAACCTGGCAACTTTGAAATTAATTTTATTAGCACGTCAATTTCACTTGTATTTTGCATTTATTATAATGGCCATTTAAAGCCAGGAATTCCAAATCCTCCAGCTGTTTTAGAAATTTCTTCGTTAGTTTTTTCTCTCAATTTTGATTTTGCATTATTGTGAGCAGCAGTAATTAAATCCTCTAAAACAGATTTATTTTCTTTTAATGTTTCATCTGAGATTTCTATTTTTTGCATTACGCCCTCTCCATCCAAAATAACTTTTACTGAATTGGCTCCTGATATACCTTCTACTCTAATCTTTTTTATATTTTCCTGACTTTCTTTCATCTTTGCTTCAAGTTCTTTAGCCTTATCTAATATTTTAGTAAAATCTGTCATCTAATCATTTTCTTCTTTTGGGTTGACATCGATTAAATCTGCATCGGGAAATTTTTCTATTAAATCTTTATATAATTTAGATTGTTTGGCAGAATTGATATTTTCAATTTTTTTATTTTGTTGCTTGTCTTTTATTGATAACTCACCTTTTGATTTACTTAATGTGATAATCCATCTGTCTCCAGTCCATTCAAAGAGTTTTAAAGATAAATCTTTAATAAAATTTTTATCTAGATTATCATTAAAAGATATTTCAATACGATTGTTTTCAAAATGTACTAAATTTACATTTTTTTCTAGTTCATACTTGAGTTTAATCTCTTTTTTTTCATTACAAATTTTTAAAAGTTGGTCGAATGAATTTATATCTAGCTTTTCCTCTGCTTTAACTCCTTTATTATTTTCAATTTTTACTTCTTGCTCTTGTGAAATATTTTTAACCTGACTAATTGTTTCATTTTTTTTTTCGTTCACTATGATTTCTTCATCAGCTTTCTTTTTTAATTGATCAATTTTATCCACACTCAAAGGCGAGTGCTCTTTAATTGTTGAGGACTTTAAATACATTAATCTAATAAGAAACATTTCAATTGATAGACTTTGATTGTTAACAATTTCTAACTCTCCAAGAGTTTTTAAAGTAAACTGCCAAAATAATATTAATGTTTCATCACTAACTTCGATAGCAATTTTCTTTATTTTTGAAAACTCCTCATCATTCAAAGTAAAATTCGTACTCTCCATATTTAATGAATTAATATTTTTAAAGTAATACACCAGCTCTAAAAAGTCATTTATAAATACTTTCGGTTCAACCCCTTGCTCATAAATTTTTTTGTAAATTTCTATGGCTTTTTTTTCTTCTCCCTTTAAGATTAATTCAAATAAATCGATTAATTGTGATTTATCAAAATATCCAAAAATTTTTTGAGCGGAATTTAAATCTAGTTCTTCATCTTTATCCAAACTTAATAAAGCTCTATCGAGTAAAGATAATGCGTCTCTAACAGAACCCTCTGAAATTTTTACAATTAGTTTTAAAGCATCATCTGATATTTTTCCCTTCTCTTTATCTTTTATTTTTTTTATAAATTTAAACAATTCACCTGATTTAACTCTTGATAAGTCAAATCTCTGACATCTGGAAACCACAGTAATAGGAATTTTTTTAATTTCTGTAGTAGCAAAAATAAATTTTAACCCTCCTCCATTCTCATATTGTGGAGGTTCTTCTAAAGTTTTTAACAAAGCGTTAAATGCCTGTTTGCTTAACATATGTACCTCATCAATAATGAAAATTTTATATTTAGCTGAAGATGGTCCATATCTTGAAAATTCAATTAAATCTCTAACATCATCTACTCCTGTTTTACTAGCTGCATCCATTTCAAGTACATCTATGTGACTTGAATTGGTGATCTCATCACAATTATCACACTTAATTTTACATTTGTTTTCTACACCATTTGTGCAATTAAGAGCTTTAGCAATAATTCTTGCTATTGTGGTTTTTCCAACTCCCCTTATTCCGGTAAACAAATACGCATTAGGTATTTTGTTTGCCTTAATTGAGTTTACAATAGTTTGTGTGACAACTTCTTGACCAATTAAATCATCAAAATTTTGTGGCCTATACTTCAGAGCTAAAACTTTAGAATTTTTATTCATAATTAAGTGAGGAGACTAGACCCGTTCCACTTTTAGTTCGGCTGCTGAATTTCTTCCCTGACCGGTTCCATGAAGCAAACGCCCTAGCCCCCAAAACTATTATAGCAGGTATAATTTCTAGTCTACAAGAAAAGATTATTTTTATTTTCCTCTTATTTTGTCCGCCTCAAAAACACCTAAGACGTGAAAATCTTGGCAATGCAATCCTAATTCCTCTAAGGATTTTTGAACTTTTTTATCCTCAATATGTCCATCAAGATCACATAAAAAAAAGAAAGAGTCGAATGTATTTTTTTCTGGATAACTTTGCAGTTTTGTTAAATTCACACCATTAATAGCAAAACCACCTAAAGATTGATATAAAGCTGCAGGTTTACTTTTAAGCTTGAATAAAAAAGACGTAATATATTTTTTATTTCCAAATTCTGGTTGAGATATATTTTTTCCCATAATTAAGAATCTTGTTAGATTGCCTTTTTCATTTTCAATATTCTTTTTAATTATTTCTAAATTATATGTTTTAGCACTCAAAGATGAAGCTATTGCAGCTTTTGTCTTATCTTTTGTTTTTGAAACCATTTCTGCAGAGCCAGCTGTATCAGCCCTCACATGCTCAATTAGGCTATTTGATTTAATAAATTTAGAACATTGAGAAAGTGCTTGTCCATGAGAGTAAACATCCTTTATGTCTGAAATTTTTGTGCCAGGTAAACCTAATAAATTATGTTCTATTTTCTGAAAATATTCAGAATAGATATTAAGTCTATATTTAAAGATTAAATATTCAATTCCAATATTGCCTGTAATTCTATTTGACTCAGGAATAATAATTTTTGAATTATCATCTTTTGAGGCTTTTAAAAAACATTCATCAAAAGTTTTACATGGAATAATTTCAGCATCTTTAAAAATTGATAATGCTGCAAGATGTGAATAGGCTCCAAATGTACCTTGAAAATAAATTTTATTCATTAAGATTTGTTTTCCATGATTTTTTTAACAGCTTCTAAATCCTCTATTGTGTCTACACCTATAGGGGCAAACTTCGCAAAAGCAACATTAATTTTTATGTTATTATCTAACGCCCTAAGTTGCTCAAGTTTATTTTTGATCTCACTAGTAGATTGTTTTAAAGAAACAAATTTCTCAAGAGTATCTTTATCATATGAATATATACCTAGATGATGATAAATGTTCCCTTTTTCTTCAGTGATATTTCTCTTAAAATTTAATGCCTCCGGAAAATTTGTTTGATTTAGATTTTCTTTGGTCAAAACCTTAACTACATTTGGATTTTCTAATAGAGCTTTGTCCTTAATTTTGGAAGCTAAAGTTCCTAAGTTTGAAGAACTTTCAATCATCTTTTTATTCAAGTTTCTAATATCATCTATATTCATTAAAGGTTCATCACCTTGAAGATTCATTATTAAATCAATATCCGCGGAATCAATTTTTTGAAACACCTCATAAATCCTATCTGTCCCTGTTTTATGCTCATTTTTTGTTAAAATTGCTTGTCCACCATTTTGTTTAACATCGTCGACTATCTCTTGGTCCTCTGCTGCAACTATTACCTCTCCAATATTTGCTTCCTCTGCTTTTTTAAAAACATGCGAAATGATTGACAATCCTTTAATTTTCATCAAGGGCTTACCTGGCAATCTCTCGGCAGACAATCTAGAGGGAATTATTACCAAAGTTTTCATTATTTTTTTTAACTATGAGCACAATATAAACAGAGGCAAAATTGTACATCAAAATATATGAGCAATTTCAAATTTATAGTGTTATATGTTCAAAATATTTTAATTAAATGGATTCATTTGAACTAAACAAGATAATCGCTGCTGTTTTATTGGTTGCTCTAATCATTATTGGCATTGGAAAACTTTCCGATGCTATTTTTTACGTAGAAAAACCTAAAACTCCAGGTTATGTCGTAGAGGTGGAACAAGCAGTAACGGCTAGCACAGAAACTAAATCAGACACAGTAACAGAAAAAGTTGATATTGCAGCCTTGATGGCGATAGCAGATCTTGCTCATGGAGAAAAAGTTTTTAAAAAATGTGCCGCATGTCACTCGATTGTCAAAGGTGGAAAAAATAATATTGGCCCTGCACTTTACAATGTAGTGAACAGACAAGTTGGTGTTGTCTCCGATTATAAATATTCTAAAGCACTTACTGAATATGGAAAGAATTGGACCTTTGAAGAATTAAATGGTTACCTAATAAGACCAGCAAAATGGATTAAGGGAACTAAAATGGCTTTCGCTGGATTGAAAAAAGAGAAAGATAGAGCATCAGTTATTTTATACCTGAATCAAAATTCTGATAGCCCACTTCCCTTACCTTAATTTTCCAAGACAATAAAGTAATATCGATTTTTGTACGTGAACTCTATTTAAAGCCTGTAGCCAAACTTTTGATTGTTTGCTTTTAAAAACATTTTCATCAACTTCGCTTCCTCTTGGGAGACAGTGCAAGAATATAGCTCTTGGACATTTTTTGAGAAGATTTTTATTAATCTTAAAATTTTTGAAATCCTTTAATTTTTTTTTTTTATTAACTTTATCGTTCATTGATATTACTTTGTCGGAAAAAATTACATCGGCTCCATCAACTGCTTTTTTTGGATCATTATAAATCGTAATTTTATTTTTGTTTTTTTTGATATAATTCATTATGTTCTTATTAGGTTGATATTTTTTTGGACAACCAACTTTTAATTTAAAAGAAAATTTAATTGAGGCAGCAATCAAAGAATTCAGAACATTATTTGAATCTCCAATCCAAGTAATATTTAATTTAGATATTGGTTTTTTTTTTATTTCCTCGACAGTAAATACATCTGATAAGATTTGTGTTGGGTGAGAAGATGGGCTTAATCCATTAATAATTGGAATTGATAAATGTTTTTTAAATTCCTCCAACTTTTCATCATTATCAGTTCTTAACATGAAAGCATCACCAAAACTTGACAATATTTTAGCGGTATCTTCAATACTTTCACCTCCTTTAGATAAATGCAGTTCATCTGGTCTGAGCGTTAAAGTTCGACCAGAAAGTTGGGAGATAGCTAAGAAAAAGGACAAGCGAGTTCGTAAACTCGATTTTTCAAACATTTGTATCAATAGTTTTCCTTTTAAAGGCGTACCTTTATCGTGGTCAAGATTGTTAAGCTTCTTTCTTGCTTTTTTTCTTTTTTTTGCATCAATCAAAATTCTTCTAAGATCTTTCGCTGGAATATCTTTTAGATTAATAAAGTGTTTCATTTTATTTTAGTTCCGCGCAAACTTTGTTGATAATCTTAAGAGCTTGATCTAACTCACTTTTTTTGACATTCAACGGAGGCAAAATACGTATAACATTTTCTGCTGCTCTAATGGTTAATAACTTTTCATCCATAAGTTTTTGAATAAATTTTGTTTGATCTTTGTAAAGCTGAATTCCTATTAAATATCCCTTCCCTCTAATATCTTTAATAACTTTTGGATATTTTTTCTGAATAGTATTAAGATTTGAAAAAAAATATTTAGATAATCTTTTAATATTTTCTAAAAACTTTTTACTTGAAACTATATCCATTACAGCATTTCCAACTGCCATTGCTAAAGGGTTTCCTCCAAAAGTGGATCCATGAGTTCCTGGAGTCATTCCCGCAGCAACTTTTCTATTCATTAAAACTGCTCCGATTGGAAATCCACCCCCAATACCTTTTGCAATTGGTACTATATCTGGAATACATTTCGATTTTTCAAAAGCAAAAAAATTACCTGATCTCGAAATACCACATTGTACCTCATCTAAAATAAGTAATAATTTCTTTTTATTACATAATTTTCTCAATTCTTTTAAACACCAATCTGGTACAACTTTAATACCACCCTCGCCCATTATAGGTTCTATCATAATTGCAGCTGTATTTTTGGTTATCTTTTTTTTTAAAGATTTGTGATCTCCGAAAACAAAATGATCAAAACCACCCACATGTCCAAATCCTTCTGTCATTTTCTTTGATCCACTTGCAAAAATTGTAGCTAAAGTTCTCCCATGAAACGAGTTTTTTACACACAAAATTCTTGTCTTATTTGGTTTACCTATTGAATAAAAATATCGTCTCGCAACTTTAATAGCAGCCTCAGTAGCTTCTGCACCACTATTTTGAAAAATTACGTAATCAGCAAAAGTTTTTTGACATAATTTTTTTGCTAATTTTTCTCCCTCGGGAATTTGAAAAGCATTGGATACATGCCAAAGCTTCTTTGATTGTTTATTCATAGTTTCAATTAGTTTTGGATTAGCGTGACCCAAACAATTAACCGCTATGCCTTGTACAAAATCTAAATATTTAACTCCATTAGCAGTATAGAGATAAGATCCTTTGCCTCTAACAAATGAAATTTTTTTTCTATTATAATTTTTTGCCAAATAGCTCATAAATTTTTATTATTTTAAAACTTTGTAAAAACAATAATATTATATACAAGTCAGGATTGAATATTTCTATTTTACTTATTAAATAATTTTTGTTGATAACTAAGATTAATTACTTGTTTAAATAAAATTTATATCAGTATATTGTGTAAAAATTATATTTAAACACTAAATATAGATTTATTATGAGTTGGACAGACGAAAAAGTAGCAAAACTTAAAGAATTATGGGGTAAAGGCAATACTGCAAGTCAAATTGCAGAGATTATAGGTGGTATTAGTCGAAATGCAGTTATTGGTAAAGCTCACCGACTAAATCTTTCAGCAAAAATTAAAACTAGGTCTGCAACCTCTAATGAAAATTATGAGAATTTAGTTCACAATAAAAATATCAAATTAAAAAGAGTAAGAAGAAGTAAATTTAAAACCCTTATAATTGAAAAAGATTTCGAGCCTGAAAATCCTAAAACACTAGAGGAGTTGGATGAAAATTCTTGTAAATGGCCAATTGGTCATCCAAATGAAAAAGATTTTTATTTTTGTGGTAGGGCATCATTAAAAGATTTTTCTTATTGCAAACTTCATTTGCTTTATGCTTATCAGCCAAAAGGTAAAAAAGATGATGTGGCTGATAAAGATAAAGATGAAGTGCCAGAATTTATAGAAAAAAAAATCAAATCAGCTTAAATTTTTTTTCTAAGAGGGATTTTTTTTTGAGAATTGACCACCTTGTCTCCACATATAACAATATTTTTCTACTTCTTCTTCAAATAAACTTTTAGCTGGAAATCCAATATCTGTATTTGTTTTATACTTTCCTGATACGATATTATCATAATTTAAAAGTCTAAGCTGATCCTCAGTAAGTAAGGGTTTTGGAAATAATTGAAAAAATTTTGCAGATAATTTTCCTAAAAATAAAGGTACAGGTAATAAAATTCTTTTCTTATCAATAAGATTTAATAATTTTTCAATTATTTCTTTTAATGTAAGGGTCTCAGTGCCTACACACTCGATTATTTGAGAATAAATATTTTTTGAAATAACATTGTATATAATTTCAACTAAATCTGAGGAATGGATGGGCATAAACTTTGTTTTTCCATTATAATAAAGTGGGAATAGTGGAAGTCTGTTCAATAAGGTCATAAAACTAGTAGTGAAATTATCATCGACAGAATAAACTACTGAAGGTCTTAGAATTGTTGATAAAGGAAAATTTTTTAATATTTCTTTTTCACCCTCTAGTTTGCTTTTTGCATAATCAGAGTCCGTTGCTTCATTAATACCTAATGCAGATAAATGAATTAAATGTTTCAAATGATTTTCCTTACTCAATTTTGCAAGAAGCGAAGGGAAAACTGTATGAATATTTTTAAAGGAACTACCTTTTTTTTCAAATAAAATACCTACTAAATTTATACAAATATCTGCTTTTTTAAAAAGATTTTTAATTTTATCTTCATCAAAAATATTCGCCTCAACAATATCAATATATCCAGCATTTCCTTGAGTTTTAATGATGTGACCCTTTTGATGAATGTTCCTAGTAACAACAATGACTTTAAAGTCATTTTTTGTAAGCTTTCTAATTAAATGACGTCCAATTTGACCACTTCCACCAAAAATTAGACAATTTTTTCCTTTCATATATATAAGATACAAAAATGAATATTGATATCAAACTTCACAAAGATGATTTACCAGATGATTTAGATTTAGGCAACGTTATAGCTGTTGATGGTGAGTTTATGGGTCTAAATGTCAGACGTGATCCTTTATGTTTAATTCAAATTTCAACGGGCAATACCGATGCACATATAATTCAGCTTAATAGATCAAATTATCATGCACCAAACCTAATAAAAATGTTAAGTGACGATAAAATTACAAAAATTTTTCATTATGGTAGAGCAGATATGGCTCATATAAAATATTATTTAAAAACTGAAACAAATAACATTCTTGATACTAAAATCGCAAGTCGTTTAGCAAGAAGTTATGCTGATAATCACTCACTTAAGACTTTGATTAAAGAGTTTATAAATGTAGATATAAGTAAACAATTTCAGAATTCAGATTTTGGGGGTGACTTAACACCTGCTCAAATGAAATATTGTGCCAATGATGTTATTTATCTTCATAGAATTCACGCTGAATTGAATAAAATATTAGAGAGAGAAAAAAGAATTAATTTATATAAAGATTGTCTTAAATTTTTAAAAACAAGAGTAGAACTTGATTTGGCTTTATTTAAGGATGATATATGGTCCCACTAGATGAAAAAAACAAAATTTATTAAAGTTGCTAAAGAAGTTATCGATCTTGAAATTAAAGCATTAGTAAAATTAAAACGTAGTATTAATGAGTCCTTTAACCTGGCAGTCCAACAAATATTAAAGTGTCAATCAAAAGTAATTTTATGTGGTGTTGGAAAAAGTGGATTAATTGCAAATAAAATTGCTTCAACCTTATCCTCGGTTGGTACGCCAGCATTTTATCTCTCAGCAAGCGACTCTTCTCATGGAGATTTAGGAAGTATTTCAAAAAAAGATATTTTAATTTTAATTAGTAATTCAGGTGAAACGAATGAGTTAAAAAATATTATTCAATTTGCCAAGAGAAATAAAATTTTACTTATAGGTATAGTATCACAAAAAAATTCAGTTCTTTACAAATCAGCAGATATAAAATTATTCATTCCTAAAGCAATCGAAGCAGGAAGTATAATACCAACTTCCAGTACAACTTCCCAATTAGCCTTGGGTGACGCTTTGGCAATTGCAACGATGAAACATAGAAAGTTTAACAAAAAAGATTTTAAACAAATTCATCCTGCAGGAAGTCTAGGAGCTCAATTGAAAACTGTAGAAGATATAATGCTTAAAGATAATGCAATTCCATTCGTAAATGAAAATTTTAAAATGAGAGATGCATTAAAAATTTTAAGCTCAAAAAAATTAGGCTTTTTATTGATTAGGGATAAAAAGAAATTAACCAAAGGTATTATTACTGATGGTGAACTAAGAAGATTTAGTCAAAAGAATCAAAATCTTCATAGTATTTCAGTAAGAGAAATTATGACTAAAAATCCTATTGGTATTGATAAAAATGAATTGGCAGTAAAAGCACTTGCTCTAATGAATAATAAAAAAATAACTTCCTTATGTGTTTACAACAAAAAAAATAAACTTAAAACCATAGGGGTCCTCCATATTCATAATATATTGCAATCAAACATTTCCTAATGAAAAAAAAAATTATTTTAGGAATTTTTTTAATAATCTTTTTTTTTTCTTTTCTATTTTTTTTCTTTGTTACAACAGATGAGAAAAAACTAATTAAAAAAAAAACAAAAATAGAATTAGTTGAAAAAGAAAATATAGAAATTTCTGAGGAACAAATTGAAAGTTCCAACATAATGGAAGATGTTAGCTATTCTACAAAAGATATAAAAGGGAATGAGTATTTTTTAAAAGCAAATGAGGGTATTATTGACCAAAATGAGAGTAATTACATTTTTTTAAAATCAGTCAAGGCAAATATAAAACTTGAAAATTACAAATTCATAGAGATTTCATCTGACTTTGGAAAATACAATATTAATAATTATGATACTATTTTTTCAAAAAATGTAATAATTACCTATTTAGATAATAAAATTACAGGAAATTATCTTGATTTTTCATTGGACAAAAATTTGATGATAATTTCTAAAGGTGTAATTTTAGAAAATAATATAGGTTCTCTTAAGGCTGATGTGATTGAGATGAATGTAGAGACAAAAAATATAAAAATATTTATGTACGAAGAAGATAAAAAAGTTAATATTAAATCTTTAAATCAAAATGGCTTTAATTAAAAAATTTCGAATAAAATCATTCAAAAAAATTAAAACTATTATTGAGTTTAATAATGTAACTCTTGCTTATGGAAATAGAATAATTTTAGATAATATAAGTTTTAAAATAAATGAAGGTCAAATTTTTGGTATGCTTGGTCCGAATGGGGTTGGAAAATCAACAATATTTAATTTGATAACAGGGCTTATAAATCCAAAATATGGAAAAATCAAAATTGACGGTGAGGATGTAACACAGTGCCCAATATATTTAAGAACCAAAAAATTTAGAGTAGGTTATGTTCCACAATATGGTGGGTTTTTTAATGACTTAACTCTTCACGACAATTTAAAGGCTATAAGCGAAATTGTTATAGAAGATAAAAATGTAAGACAGGAAAGAATTGATTATTTGTTATCAAAATTTGAGCTTGAAAATATAAAAAACATTAAAGCAAAATTTTTATCAGGCGGGCAAAAAAAGAAACTTGTAATTTCTCTATCACTTTTGAGTAATCCCAGAGTACTTTTATTAGATGAATGTTTTGCGGCACTGGATGTGTTAACAATAAAGATGTTACAGGAAATTATTGTAAATTTACAACAGGAAAGTCAAATTACAATCTGTATATGCGATCATCAAGCAAGAGATTTATTGGCGTGTGTTGATGTAGCTATGATTTTAAGCAATTGTAAAGTGATTGCACAAGATACACCTTCAAATCTTGTTAAAGATATTAATGCGAAAAATGCTTATTTTGGTAATAGTTTTAAATTTAATTAACGCTTAATGCCAAACAAAATCATTTTTAAAAAAAAAATTCCAAACTTTTTCAGAAAAATTTCAATACCAGGCGATAAAAGCATCAGTATTAGATGGGTACTTATTTCATCTCTTTCTAATGGGGTCTCAAAGGCAAGAAATCTACTAATGTCTGAAGATGTATTAGCAGCTATCAAGGCAATTAAAAAATTGGGAGTTAAAGTTGTTATAAAAGACAATATTTGTAAAATTTACGGCGTAGGTTTAAGGGGTTATAAATACAAAAAAAATCTTACAATTAATGCTCATAATTCTGGAACTCTTGGAAGATTAATCTCAGGAATTTTAATTGACACTACTTTTCCAATAAAAATTGTTGGCGACAAAAGTTTATCGAAGAGAGATTTTAAAAGAGTGGCGAAACCCCTAAGTAGGTTCGGAGCTTCATTTCAACTTAAAAATAATTGTAATTTGCCACTTATAATAAAAGGATCTCAAAATTTGAAACCAATTAAATTTTTTGAAAATAAGGGTTCAGCACAATGTAAGAGTAGTGTAATTTTTGGTGGAATAAAAGCTAATGGAAAAACTTTCATCAAAGCAAAAAAATCTAGAAATCACACTGAGCTTCTATTTAAGTATTTAAAATTACCAATTAGAATAAGAAAAAATAAAAATTTTGATATAATTGAAATTCGCAAAGTTAGAGAAATTAAACCAATTAATTATAAAATACCCTCAGACATAAGTTCAGGAGCTTTCTTTATCGCTCTTACTGTGCTTTCAAAAAAATCAAAGCTGATTATTAAAAATATAAACGTAAACTCAACGAGAATCGGTATTGTTTCAATTTTAAAAAAAATGGGAGTAAAAATTTTACTGATAAATAAAAAAATTTATAAAGGAGAAGCAATTGCAGATATTTTTGTGGAAAGTCCAAAAAATCTTAAATCTATTAATTGTCCATCAAATTTAAATAGCGAAGCCATAGACGAATTTTTAATTATTTTTTTAATAGCTGCTAAAGCTAAGGGTGTGTCTACTTTTAAAAACTTAGAGGAACTTAATAAAAAAGAAAGTCCAAGATTAAAATGGGGTTCAAAAATTTTAAGAATGATGGGTGTAAAAGTTATCACAAAAAATAACTCTATTAAAATTTTTGGCAATCCTAATTTAAAGGTTAATAAAAAGATCGAAATTCAAAAATATCTAAAAGATCACAGGGTTTTTATGACTAGTGTTATAGCCGCTTTATCTTTTGGTGGTGAGTGGCATATTCATGATAAGGATTCAATTAAAACTTCATTTCCATCTTTCTTAAAATTAATAAACACATTCAAATAATGAGGAATAAAAAAAAATTTATAAAAGTTGCAATTGACTCTCCTGCTGCAGCAGGAGCAGGAACTTTGGCTAAATCAATTTCAAAATATTATAATCTTTTATATTTAGATACAGGTAAAATTTATAGAATGATAGCTTTAATTAAGATTTATCAAAAAAATAGATTTAATATTAAATTTTTAAAAAAGAAAATTAAAAAATTAAATTTAAAAAAACTACAAGATGAAAAATTACTTTCTGATGAAGTTGGTAGTGAGGCTGCCATAATTGCCAAAGACAAAAATATAAGAAAACTTGTCCATTCTTTCCAAATAAATTGTGCTTATAAACCTCCAAAGAAATTCAATGGTTCTTGCTTAGACGGTAGGGATATAACATATAAGATTGTTCCTGATGCTGATTTTAAATTTTTTGTTACTGCAAATTTAAAAGTTAGAGCCAGAAGAAGATATCTGGAGTTAAAAAAATTAAAAAAAAAAGTTTCATACACGGAAGTTCTAGAAAATATCCAAAAACGTGACAAAAGTGACTATAATAGACAAATATCGCCCCTAAAGAAAACTAAAGATTCTATATTGATAAATACCTCAAATTTATCTAAAAGATCGTGTTTTTTAAAAATAAAAAAAATTATAGACAAAAAATTATTAGTAAATGGAAATTTATAAAGATCTGTCAAACCCAGCATCAAAGGAATTCGAAAAATTATTAAATTCTAAACTTTCAAAGACTCAAATTGAAGAAGGAAAAATAATTGAGGGAAAAATCAATAAAATTACTGACAAATTTGTTTTTCTATTTGTTGAGGGTTTAAAAAGTGAGCCAGTATTAGATATTAACGAACTTAAAAGTATGGGTTTGGGTGATAAAATAAAATTAGGTGAAACAATTGCAGTATTATTAGAAAAAATTGAGGATAAAAATGGAGAAGTTTTAGTTTCAGCAAATAAAGCTCAAAAAATAAAGGGGTGGGATAAGCTTGTCGAAGCCTATGAAAAAAATGAACCTATAATGGGTAAAATAACTTCTAAATGCAAAGGTGGATGTATAGTAGAGCATATTGATACCGGCTCTTTGATGTTTTTGCCTGGATCTCAAATTAGTGACAAGCCACTAAAAGATATTAGTCACTTAATGAACGAGCCACAAAAATTTGCATTAATTAAATTAGATAAAGTAAGAGGAAATGCTTGTGTATCTAGAAGAGAGATTATTTCTTCTTTTAAAAAAGAGGATAAAGCTAAGATTATAGAAAAATATAAAGTTGGAGATATAATTAAGGGAGCTGAGGTAAAAGGTTACAGCAGCTTTGGATGTTTTTTTAATGTAAATGGAGAGTTAGACGTCTTAGTGCACTTACAAGAAATTTCTTATTCAAGAGTTAATCATCCAGATGAAGTTTTTAATATTGGTGAAAAACATGATCTGAAAGTGATATCAGTTGATAAAGAGAAACAACAAGTTGGTTGTAGTGTAAAACAATTATCACCAGATCCATTTGGACATATTCAAAATTATGAATTAAATAAAGTTTACAAAGTTAAAGTTGTTAAAATAATGGATTTTGGTGCGTTTTGTGAATTAGAACCTGGCCTTACTACATTACTTCACTCAAGTGAACTTAGTTGGAATAAAAAAAATGCCTCTGCAAAAAAAATGTTTAAAGTCAATGATGTAATAAATTGTGTTATTACTGAAATAGATCAAGATAAAAGAAGAGTTGCAATTTCACACAGGTTAACATTAGAAAATCCGTTTGAAGTTTTTGAAAAAAAATTCCCAGTTGGATCAATTACTGAGGGAGAGGTAGTAAACAAAAATGAGTATTCATTATTTATAAAGATTGGAAACTTAGAAATTGACGCATTTTTACATTGTAACGATTTAACATACTCAAATAATGGTGAGCAAGAACTCAATAACTATAAAAAAGGAGATAAAATTAAGGTTAAGGTCTTGGAAATTAGAGTTTCTGAGCAAAAAATAAGAGTTGGACACAGACAGACTCTTCCAGATCCGTTTGATTGGTTTAAAGATAAAAAAATTCAACAAACGATAACTGTTAAAATCATTTCAACAGACTCCAAAGGATTAATAGTTAGACCTGAGGGATGTGATATGGATTTTCCAATTAAAAAATCAAATATCGCAATAAATGCTGCTGATACAAGAACTTCAAGATTTACAGGAGGGGAACGAATAGATTGTGCTATTGCGGACTTAGATAAAGAAAAAAGAAAAGTTACTCTAAGTATAAAACTTTTAGAAGAGATAGAAAAAAAAGAGGCTCTAGAGAAATATGGAACTGAAGGATCAGGAAAAAATTTACCTTTTTCATCATTGTCAGAGGATTTAAAAAAGAAAGATAAAAAGAATAAATAATTAACTATATCAAATTGGCTATTGTAAAATCAGAGCTTATTAAGGAACTCAAAAAATCCTACCCAAATTTTTTAAATCAAGACCTCAATAAAGTTATAGAAATAATTCTCAAAGAAATCAAAGATACGCTTAGAAGAAATGAGGGTGTAGAATTAAGAAATTTTGGAACTTTTCGCACAAATATTCAAAAAGCGTCTATTAGGAGAAATCCAAAAACAGGGCAAAAAGTAAGTGTGCCCCAAAAAAAAACAATTAAATGGAAAATGTCTAAAGACCTATTTAAAAAGCTAAATAATGAAAAAGAATAAAATTTTTATAGCTTGTGATAGCACCAAAATTTCAATAATTAAAAAAATTATCAGCAAAACTCAAAATTCAAAAATAAAAGTAGGTTACAAATTTGGACTTGAATTTCTTAACTCTAAAGGTGGTAGACCCTTTCTATCTAAATTAAAGAATAAGACAATATTTGCAGATCTGAAACTTAATGATATTCCAAATACTTGTGTATCAGCAGTTAAAGCGATGAGGGATTTAAAAATTAATTATTTAACTATACACATAAGTTCTGGTCTAGATGCATTAAAAGCAACAAAAAAAGTTTCAGGAAAAATAAAATTAATTGGGGTGACAATCCTCACATCATTGGACAATAAAGCATTAAAAGATATTGGATTTAATAAAGATGTAAAAAAATTAGTTCTTCATCAGGCAAGAATGGCAAATAAAGCAAAATTAGATGCCATAGTCTGTAGCGCTCACGAAGTAAAACTAGTCAAAAAAGTATTTAAAAAAGAAATTATAACTCCAGGTATAAGATTTAATTCTAAATCAAATGATCAAAAAAGAGTTTTAACTCCTAAACAGGCTTACAAAAATGGAAGTGACTGGCTTGTAATGGGAAGGCCTATAACCAAAGGTAATATTAAAAAAAATATTCAAAATCTAATCGATCACTTAAGTCAATGATCAAGGGTTTAAAAATTTGTGGGGTCTCAGATCCTGAAACTTTAAACTATATTTTAAATCATATTCATAAACCTACAATGATAGGTTTCATTACAAACTATAAAAAAAGCAAAAGATTTGTTGAATATGAAAAATTGAAAGATTTAATAAATTTAGACAAAAAACAAGTCAATTTTGTCTCAGTGCTTGTAAATCCAAATGATGAAATCCTGGAAAAAATCAAGGATCTAAATTTTGATTATTATCAACTTTATGATGTTAGTCCTGAGAGAACAAAAGAGATAAAATTAAAATTTCAAAAAAAAATAATCACAGCACTCACTATTTCTAATAAAGATGATGTTATCAAATATAAAGATTACACAAAAATATCAGATGTTATTCTGTTTGATTCAAAAGGATACGATAAATCTGAAAGTTTTGATCATAGTTTGCTAGACGATGTACCTAGTGAATTAAATAAAATGATTGCAGGAAATATTCAAATTGATGATATACCTAATTTAAAAAATAAAGACTTTATTATTGATCTTAGTGGCGCATTAGAGGATCAAAATGGAAAAAAAGATATAAATAAAATCGATAAATTGTTAAATTTATTTAAGAAAAAATGAGACTTAAAAAAAAAATTCCAGTAATTGATCAAGGAAATTCACTCGGATTTTGGGGAGGTAAATTTGGGGGAAACTTTGTTCCTGAAACTTTAAAAAAACCAATTGAAGATTTGGAAGTTTTGTTCAATAAATTAAAAAAGGATAAAAAATTTATTAACGAGAGAGATAAGTACTTTAAAAATTGGGTTGGATCTCCTACGAGATTTATAAAACTAGAAAATCTTACAAATTACATTGGTGGTGCTCAAATTTGGTCTAAAGTTGTGTCAGATGCAAATGGAGGAGCCCATAAAATCTATAACGCCACTGTTCATTGTTTGCTTGCAAAACGATCTGGTAAAAAGATCATATGTGGAGATACTGGTGCTGGCTATGCTGGAAAGATGTTAAGTATGGCTGCCAAAAAGTTTGGTTTAAAATGTAAAATATTTATGGGTGCAAAGGATATTTCTAGACAACAGCCAAATGTAAAAGCAATGAGAAAAAATGGGGCAGAAGTAATACCCGTCTACTCTGGAAGTCAAACGCTTGTAGATGCTGTCTCAGAATGTATGAGATTTTGGGTTGCTAATTGTGATACAACAGCAATGTGTGTTGGAAGTACAGTTGGACCAGCAGTTTTTGTTCGTATATGTGGATGGAGTACTAGCCAAATTTCAAGAGAGTTAAAAGCACAATTAATTGATGAGTTTGGTGCAATTCCAAAAAAACTTAAATTATACAATTGCGTAGGAGGTGGAAGTTCAAGTTTTGGTTTTTGGAATGAATTTATGGATTATGATAAAAGACAAGTGGAGTTTATTGGGGTAGAGGCTGGTGGACCTAAAAAAAGTAAAAAACATGCAGCACCTTTAACCTATGGCTCAAAAATTGGTATACTTCATGGCGCAGCTCAGTATGTTAATCAAAACTCAGATGGACAAATTGAGGAAACGGAATCGATTTCAGCAGGACTTGATTATCCAGGAATATCTCCACTTCATTGTTTTTTAAAGGATACCAAGAGAGCTAGGTATACAGCAGCAAGCGACGAAGAGGCTCTAACCGCCTATAAACTTGTTACTAAATTCGAAAAATTAAGACCTTCTTTAGAACCAAGCCATGCTTTTTTTGTTGCACTTAAAGAGGCAAAAAAACTTAGCAAAAATACTGTGGTAGTAATTAATAGTTGTGGCGATGCTTATAAAGACCGAGGAATTTTAGAACAAAGATTAGGCAAAAAATATGTTAAATCCAATTAGTGCTGCATTTAAAAAAGCTAAAGCAGAAAATAGACCGGCTTTATTAACCTATACTGTTGCTGGTGATGGCTCAAAAAAACAATCGTTGGACATATTAAAATCTATATCCAAAAGTGCAGATATTTTAGAAGTAGGTGTACCTCACAATACTCCTGTTGCAGATGGAAGCCAAATTCAAACTAGCGCGTATAGAGCAATTAAAAAAGGTATTAAAATAAATGATATATTTAAAATTGTAAGAGATTTTAAAAAATTTGACAAAAACAAACCTATTATATTGATGGGCTACTATAATATGATTTTTCAATATGGAGATAACAACTTTTTAAACAAATGTAAAACCTCAGGAGTAAATGGATTAATAGTTGTAGATTTGCCTTGGCCAGAAAATAAAGATTTCGCGAAAAAATGTAAAAAAAAATCAATTTATTTTATTCAACTTTTATCACCAACAACAACAAGTAAAAGACTTAAAAAAATTATTCAAAACTCTCATCAAATGAATTATTTTATATCAATGCTAAGTACTACAGGTGGCAAATTAAAAGTATCACCTAGAGAAATACTTAGAAATTACAATAGGATAAAACAAATAAATCCTAAAAAAGAGATTGTGATTGGTTTTGGAATTACAGAAAAAACAATTGGAAAACTTAAATCTGCTGACGGGTTAGTAGTGGGAAGTGCTATTTGTAAAGAAATTACAAGAAGTTTAAATAGTAGACAAAATCCTGTCACAAATGTAGGTAAGTTAGTAAGAAAATTAAAAAATAAAATAAGATGAATTGGATCACTAAAATAATCAAAGCAGGTGAAAAAATTAAATCTGCAATCCATAAAAGAGCATCAAAAGAAGACATTGCGAATAGTGATTGGACATCTTGTTGCAAAGGTCCAATATTAAAAAAAGATTTAGAGGAAAATCTATGGGTTTGCCCTGATTGTAATAAACACCACAGAATAAAACCTAAACAAAGATTTGATATTTTGTTTGGAAAAGATAATTACGAGATATTTAAAACACCCATCCCAAAAGATGACCCTTTAAACTGGACAGACTCAAAATCCTATAAGGATAGATTAAAATCTGCCAGAAAAAAAACAGGTATGGATTGTGGGATGATGGTAGCGAGTGGTGTAATCAATGATATTAAAATTACTGCAGTTGCATCTGATTTTGATTTTTTAGGCGCATCAATGGCAGCTGCAGAAGGAGAGGCTTTCTTATACGGTATTCAACATGCAATTGAGAATAAAACTCCTTTTTTATGTATAAGTGCAGGAGGTGGAATGAGAATGATGGAAAGTTTAATTTCTTTATCTCAAATGACAAGAACTACACTAGCAATAAATGAATTAAAAAATAATAATCTTCCATATCTTGTTTGTATAACAGATCCAACTGCTGGTGGTATTACAGCTTCCTATGCAATGTTAGGTGATATTCATATAGCTGAGCCAGGAGCGCTAATCGCTTTTGCTGGAGCAAGAGTAATTCAAGGAACTGTTAAAGAAGAATTACCAGAAGGTTTTCAAAAAAGTGAATACGTTGAAAAGACAGGCTTTATTGATTTAATTGTTGAAAGAAAAGATCTAGCTGAAAAAATTGGAACTTTATTGTCAATATTGTTAAAGAAAAATTCTGTTATAAGCACTGAACAAGATGAAACTACAGAAAATACTCAGTCGCTTTCTAAAATTGCATAAAAAAGAAATTGATCTAAGCTTAGATCGAATTATCCACCTTTGTGAAAAACTGGGCAATCCTCAGGATAAAATTAAGGCCATAAATATTGTTGGTACAAATGGTAAAAACTCTACCATTCAAGCTTGTTATTCGATTTTAAAGGAGGCAGCAATAAAGTGTAATGTTTACACCAGTCCTCATATTCAAAAAATAAATGAAAGATTTGTTTTTAACAATCAACAAATTGGAGATGATGAGCTAGCTTCTTTATTTGAGGAAGTTGAGAAAGTAAATGAGAATAATCCAATAACATTTTTTGAAATTTTAACTGCATGTTTTTTTCATAAAGCAGCTCAATATCCTGATAATATAAATCTCATTGAAGCAGGTTTGTTTCATAGATTTGATGCTACGAATATCTTAAAAAATAACCTTGCGAGTATTGTAACTTCTATATCAAAGGACCACTTAGACTGGCTTCCAGAAAATGAGAGAACAATCGATAAGATTGTTTTTGAAAAAACTTCAAAGCTTTTAAATTCAAATATTATTGTTGCAAAACAATACCCTATTTCAACATTAGAAAAGATTAAAAAAACTATTCACCAAAATAAATCCAATAAGTATTTTTTTAATGATGATTTTTCATTCTCAAATGGAGAAAATGAATTCTTCTATTATGAAGATAAATTTGGTGGATTAAAACTACCAAAACCAAATGTTTTAGGCCAATTTCAACAAGAAAATATTTCAACAGCTATTGCAACCTTACGAATTTTAGATCTGGGAATTGAAGAACATCATATAAAAAAAGGTATTCAAAAAATCGATAATATTGCAAGACTTCAAAAAATTGAGTCAGGTAAATTAAAAGATTTAGTTAAAGATAATCTTTTTTTAATATCTGGAGATCATAATGAAGATGGAGCAAGAGTATTAAATGAATATCTAAAAAGCCTAGATTGTAAAAAACATGTCATTATTGGTATGATGGATAATAAAGAACACGAAAAATATATTAACCACTTTAAAGATATCACCTCAATAACAACTGTAGATATTAAAAAACAGCCAAATGCAATTAGTGGAATTAAATTAAAAGAAAAATTTAAAAATATGCCAAATGTAAGTTATAAAGAAAGTATTGAAGATGCGATTAAAAGCATAAATCTTAATCAAGGAGATCTTCTGCTGATAACTGGATCTTTATATCTTTGTTCTGAAGTTTTGAATTTAAATTAAATATTTTTTTCTAAGAATTCTTTCATGTGACTTTCGGGTACACCGCCAACTTTTCTATCTACTTCAACACCTTTTTTATAAATAATTACAGTTGGCACCCCTCTTATTCCAGCAGCACTCCCAGTATTTATTCCACCTTCCTCAATATCAGCGTAATAAAATCCTGCTTTATCTTTATACTCAACAGCGAGTTTATCCATAATTGGTTTTAAGGCCTTACATGGTCCACACCACGCAGCTGAAAATTGAATTACAGAAATGTCTTCGTTTTTAATTTTGTTATCAAAATCTTCGTCTTTAAAATCTGTTAGCATATGATCTTTCTATAATTTACTAATACAAAGTCAACTAGGCAATTTCATATTTTTTTTCAATTGACATTATAAATTCGTTTATTTCATCTAACTTTTTTAATTCTTCCTCATCATCTCTATTGGAAGCTTGATCTCTTAAATAGTCAATTTCAGTATAAGCCATATTAACAGTTTGCCACTTCTCTTTGTTTTTACTCAAAATTCTTCTAGCAATTTCACTTTTTATATTTTTGTAAAGATCGGGTGGTAAAATTTGTGGTGCTTCTTGATAAATAATTTTTTGGCCAAACCAGCTACATCTTTTATCTTGAAACTTGTCTAATAATCTCAATTTGTCTTCCCAAGATGAGCTATGCCAAGTTTTAAATAATGCAGTATCTTTATTCGGAATAAATTTCTCATAAAGAGTTTCCTCTGGTAATAAATCTTCTTGGGTTTTTGTTTGTTCCTTTTCCTCTGCAGCTTCTCTATTTATGATTTGAATATTTTTACAAAAATGTTCATTTTCCCTAACAAGTTTAGCCCTTTTTTGAATTGTTGCTAAATCTAGCTCTGAATAAGGTTTTTGTTTAAGAGCAAATTGTTTATCTAAAATTACTGGAGCTTTATTAGTTTTTAAAACTCTTAAAGCCTTAGGGCTATATTTTTTTAATACGTCTCGTAATTGATTTACTGGTAGGTTTAACAATGGTTCTGGATCCCTTCTTAGGTCCCAAACATATCCCCAAGATGCATAAGATGGGTGAAAGCAATGATTAGGATGTAGCGTACTAGTAAGATACATCATATTTCGACCCTTCACATTTTCAAAAATAGAATATATGCCTTCATTTTTTAAAAATGTTTCAACGCTAGTCTTTGTTGATGTCTTTAAAAATGTATCCCAATTTTCTTTATGTTTGTCTTTTATAATTCTTAAAACCTTCAGTGAATTCTGAGCATCAACATAGGCTGTATGGCTAGATGAAGTGTCAAAACCCTGCATTCTAGATAAAGATTCCAAGGCAAGACTTGGATTACCTGCTTCGGTTAGCTCAGTTTTTAGGGTCTCTGAGTTTAATGTTTGGGCTGCTCTAGCTATATGCAAACCATCATGTTCACTGTTGGGCGATGAGTGCGTGGCATAAGGATACCTATTACCCTTAAAAAAATTAAAGTGGAACATTCTTCGATCAAAATTTAAATTTGACCAACCCATAAATACTGCTGGTGCACACTTTGTGAAAAAATTTTCAACAGCACCTAAAAAATCGTAGTGTGAATAATTGCCTTTGGTAAGTAAATCAATGCTAGTTGAATTAACAAGTAAAGCCTTCGCGCTAGGCACCTCTCCTTCTGGCATTCTGCCTCTGATATTTAATTTTCCAATCTCTTTAAGATTTTTATCAACAACAACAGCTCCCACTTCAATTATTGATCCCCAAATAGTGCTATTGGTTGTTTCGGTATCATAGATTACTATTTTATCCATTATTTACATTACTCCAAATTTGTGAGTTCATTAAATTTTTTAAGTCTTCCAAGAAATAAATTTTGATAAGTTACTAATTCAGCTCCTTGAATTTTAAACTCTTGAAACAAATTATCTACTGTGCAAACAAGAATAACGCAAGCATTGATATTTGAATTATAGACAACATTATGGGCTAGGGAATAAGCAGCTGTTTGTAAAAACCAAGAATCTATATACTCAGCTTTTTTTGGTTTATTGGATTGTTTAAAATCAATAATAGTTTCTTTTCCCTCATAAACACCGACGCAATCTGCTGTGCCTGCATATCTTTCAGGATAATGCATTGTACATTCCACACCATATATTTCCTCTAATCTATTTGTTAAACCTTTATCAATTATTTCTTTTGCCATTTTTTTATATTGCTCATTATCTTCAAAAAAACTTAAATTTTCTCTTCCTAAAAGAAAAGATTCTAAATAGCTGTGCATCTGAGAACCTCTACTACTGGCTGCTTTTGTAATAGCTTCAGCCTCTTTATGGCCAGTTCTTTCTCGCCAATTTGCTAATGCTGCTTTATCTTCCTCTGACTTTGTTGCATCAAGTATTGAAGTTACACTTGGTAATTTTGCTTCTCCCAAAACATATCTTCTTATTCCATCTTCGGTAGCTCTTGAACTTGAGGGATAGTTGTATTTTTTGTTCCATCGCATGTGATTTCTTATAGTCGGTAATATGTGAAAAAAGAAATTATTTTTTAAGCTGTTTATTTCTTTCAACGAATTTCTCAACGTTCTCTGTCAGTACAGCTTTTTCAACTTGCTCGGGATCTTTAATATTTTCTAAAGTTCTAGTGATTGATCTTGCATCAGTTCCAAACTTATCAACTACATTCATAGCTTCTTCTAGCTTTTTTCTTAAAACTATGACGTTGTCAAAATGTTTTGCAAACCTTGTACTGATTGTTTTTAAGTGGTTATAAATTTCTGTTGCACCCTTTTGAACCTTAAGAGATTGAAATCCCATGTGTAAAGATTGTAAATAAGCTGAGAGAGTATTAGGGCCACAAATTACAATTTTATATTTTTTCATCAATTCTTGGGTTAATAATTCTTTTGTGCTTGGATCTTGATATTCTGTTAATTCTTTATAAAGACTTTCTGTAGGTGCATACACAATTGCAAAATCAGTTGTTTTTGGTGGAACAATATATTTTTCCATCACACTTTTAGCTTTGGCCTTAAATGCACTCGCCAATTTTGCTCTAGCATCTGCAACTGCTCTTTTATCATCAGCCTCATATGCATCTGTAATTGCTTTAAATTTTTCTACTGGAAAATGAGAGTCTACTGGAACTAAAACATCACCTTGAAGCTTGATTGCAAATTCTACATTTTCACTAGTATCCTCTTTCATTTTGACATTTGTCATGAATTGAGATGCTGGTAACAAATCTTTAATTAACGCATCTAAAGAATACTCAGCAAGAGTTCCATATTTTTTCACTCCTGCTAAAATTTTAGTAATTCCCTCTTGACTTTGATTCAGAAGCTTTACTTGTTCATTAAAATTTCCAACCTTCTCATCAACTTTAGTAAGTGCCTCGGTCATATCCTTTGTAACCCCGGTTGATAAAGAGTTAAATGAGGTAGACATCGAACTTAGAGATGTATTGATTGTAGAGTTTAAGCTATCTTTTAATCTGATAATTTCCCCGTTCAAATTTGCTATTTCATTAGTCTCATCAGCTCTGGTCTCTTTCCTCGACTTAATATTTAAATATAAAATAGCGAGGATTGCTCCAAACATTAAAATCAAAATTGTTAATAAAATTGTGTCCATGATTCGTAACTTATATTATAAGGGATTTTTATGGAATTATATCTTTTTTTAAAAATTATTTTTGGAATAGGGTTTCTAATAGCTGCTTATGCGGTAATTAGAAATTTAGACATCATCAAAATTATTCTCATATACTTTAAAGATAAATTACTTGGAAAGTAATTTAAGAAAGTTTTTTAATCCTTTTTTTTTATTATTTTTTTTTGAAATAAAAATACAAGCTTGAGATTTTAAGATTTCTCCATCTTTCAATATACGTAAGTTATTCGCCCTAAGAGTTTCTCCTGTAGATGTTATGTCTGTAATTAATTCAGCTGAACCAGTAAACGGGTACACTTCAGTTGCTCCTAAACTATCAATCAATTTGAATTGAGTAACACCTTTAGAGAATAAAAAATTCCTAGTTAAATTTGGATATTTTGTGGCTACTCGTAATCTTTTCTTTTTCTTATCTTTAAATTCAAATGCAATTTCCTCTAAATCTGCAATTGTTTGTACATCTATCCATGGATCAGGAATTGCAACTACCAATGTAGCTTTGCCAAAATCATATTTTTTAATAACATTTATTTTCTTTTGATTATTAATGTCGCTCTCTTTAAATAAATCAAAACCGGAGAAACCAATATCCAAAGATCCATCTCCAAGTCTTTCTATAATCTCTCTTGCATGAAGATATAAAATCTTAATATTTTTATATTGCTTTATTGATCCTAAAAGATCTCTTTCTCCTCTTTCAGAAATAAGAGTTAATTTATTTTTCTTAAAAATATTTAAAACATCTTTTCTAAGTCTGCCTTTGCTAGGTATACCTATATTAATTTTATCAATCATAAAAAAATTTTTTCAATTGTTCTTGATATTTTAAATTAATTGACTCAATTAGTTCTTTATTCAATAATTCTTGATATTTATTTTTATTACCTAAATTAAAAAATTTCAGTTTTTCTTTTGTTTTTTTGTTTATAATGGACTCTTCAAAACCATTTTCACTTTCAAGTTTTTGCATTATTTTAAATTGACATGATTTGATTGTTTTTTTTGCTTTTTCTCTATCGAAAGAAATGCTCATTTTGCTTATTCTTTTAATAAATTCGAAAACTTTCTTTAATGTAATAAATGTTTCATTTTCTAAATCCTCGTATCTTATTGTTAAAACTGGAAATTTTTCACATTTTACCCAACTACTAATATGAAATTGCCATGTAAATAATGCATTAAATCCCAGGTATCTATTTTCTATCTTTTCAACAATAGCTTTATTTTCAGTATTCATAAATTCAAAAGCTTCAATGTCGCTTATCTGATAATGATGTGACAAAGAACTTACAATTTTTCTTGGATCACGCACGATATAAATAGCACCAAGAGTATTGTTATTATCTGTAAAACTATTTCCATCAATTTTACACATTGCATTATGAGTTTTTAAAAATCTCAATTTTTTATCTTTGTTAATTCTAATTTGTTCTTTAATCCAAAATTTAGATGTACTTTCTGGCTTTAAAAATAAATCGCTATATTTTGAAAAGTAAGGAGCGCTAGGAAATTGATCAATATTTTTCAATAAATTAAAATTAAACGAGCCATCATTTGTATAAAAATAAGATGATAATAAAGATCTTAACCAAGTATTTCCACTTTTTGGATATGACGATAACCAAATAATCATTTAATCTAATAGATTTATAGCAGCTCCTACTGCTGGGGTTTGTTTTTTTGATCCTAAGTCTGAAATTAGACCATCATAACGACCACCATTAATTATATTTTTTAATGAATTTTTAGATTTGATATCAATTTTAAATACCATTCCTGTGTAATATTCTAGTTGTCTTCCAAATGATGCGGAAAATACTACATTTAATTTTGAGACTTTATTGCTTGAGACTGGAAAATATTTTTGATCAACAACTAAATTAATTTTATATTTTCTAAAAAATTTGTTTAATTCAATAGCTGCTTTATTTATTGGACATTTTATTTGTAAAAAATCTTTAATTATTTTTGAAACATTTTTTCCTTTATTAGCTCTTCGAGGATCTTTGATTTTTTGGTCAAATCTTTTTAGTATTTCATCAATTGTTCTTCCTGCAACAACATTTGATAAATCCTCTTTGAGCATTTTAATGTATCGCTTTTTATCTATTTCTACAATTGTTGGGTCAACATCTGAATTAGTCTCTAATCTTTTTAACAAATCATTAAAATATTGTTCTCTCCAGAAGTGTCTTGATAATCTTAGCTTCCATCTTTTTGGTATATCTAATTTCGAAATTAACAAATTAAAAATTTCAACATTTCCAATAATTAGTGCTCCAGACGAATATTTAATATTTTTAATTAATTTAAGAGAAGTATTTATAATTTCTTTATCATCATTTTTCTCGTCTTTAGATCCTAAAATTTCAAATCCGATTTGGTTTCTAATAATAGAATCCTTTTTATTTTGTGATTTTCGATAAGCTTGACCGCTATAAAAAATTTTTTCCTTGCCTTTTAAATTATTTTCCAAATATCTTAAGCAAGATGCAATAGTCAAATCTGGTCTTAAACATAACTCACTTCCATTCTGATCAGTGAAAGAGAAAATAAACTTTCTAAAATTTTCTCCAGATCTTTGAACAATGTGATTAGCCTCAATTACTGATGGCAAATCAATATACTTAAAACCCTTAGATTTTACTGATCTAAGGATATTTTCAGATAAGTTTTTTGACTTCATCGATTAAATTTGCCTTTGGAAATGTTTTATTGTTTTCACCTTTAACACCTTTAAGGTTTTTTATGGTAACATTATTTTCATTAAATTCATTTTCACCACAGATTACTGCAACAGAACATTCTCTTTTATTAGCGTAAGTAAGTTGTTTACCTAGATTTTTTTTACTATCTAAAAATATTTCAGCATTAATATTATTTTTTCTTAAATTATCTAAAATTTCGTAATAATTTTTTAGATATTTTTCATCCATTACACAAACAATAACTGGATTTTGTGTATCAATTGCAATTTGATTTAATTGCATCATTACATAAAGCAATCTATCAACGCCAATACTTACTCCTGTGCCTGGAATATCTACACCCTTAAATCTTGAAATTAATTTATTATATTGCCCGCCTGAGCAAATACTTCCAATATCGACTTCCTTACCCTTAATATTTTTTGCTTTAAAATTTAGATTAGTTTCAACACAAAACCCATCGTAATAATCTAGCCCTCTAACAATTGTAAAATTAGTTTTTACTTGATCAGAATAATTTCCAAAATTTAAAACCTCAAATAATTCTTCCAATTCTTTAATACCTTCTTGAGTAATAGGGTTTTTAAAATTTTCTTTGAGTTCCTTTAAATCTTTGATTCTTAAAAAACTTAAGATTTTTGAAGCTTGACCATCACTTAAGTTTGCTCCTTTTGTTATAGCTCCACTTTTGTCTTTTCTTTCTTTTTTTAATAATTCTTCAACACCCTTTAGACCAAACCCGGGTTTATAAAGTTTATCTATGGCTCTCATTACTTTAATTTGTTTCTCTTTTTCGATTTTCAAATCTTCAATTAAGCCTTGAACAATTTTTCTATTACTTACATTGATGGTAAACTGATCTTTTTTTAAACCACAATCTATTAAAGTATTAGAGATCAGATTACACAGCTCAGCATTGGCTTGGGCTGAATTAACATTTCCAACTATATCACAATCTGCTTGTGTAAATTCCCTGTATCTAGCATTACCAGACTTTTCGTTTCTAAATACATTTTGAATAGCGTATCTTTTATAAATTGACGGAAGTTGTTGATTATTTTGGGCAACAAATCTTGCTAAAGGACTGGAAAGATCGTATCGAAGAGTAATATTTTTTTCACCATCATTAAAAGAAAAAACATCAGACATAGGATTGCTATCATCCTCTGCAAGAAAGGATCCTATATTTTCACTAATTTCAAATGATGGGGTTTCTAAAGGATCGAAACCATATTTAATAAAATTATTCTCAATGACTTTTAATAGTCTTTTTTTGAGAATTAATGTTTTATTCCATCTATCTTCAAAACCTGAAGGCAATCCAGGAATTAATTTATTTTTTTCACTCATTTTTTGGTACCTTGAGTAGGTTACGCTCCTACGACTTCGGATCCACAAACCGACGTGATACTATTTCACCATCAAGGCATATCCTTTTTTATTTTATCTTATTTTTGTTGTTATTTAAAATTATAATATAAATGATTATTCGCTAGCTTTAGCCAGCATGGAAGTGAGCGTGCGCAACTCTACTAGTTCCTTTAAGAGCTTTTCTTAAAGTACTTTTTGATGCCAATTTGTTTATCTCAAATTTTTTCATTGAAAGCTTTTTAGACAAAAAAAACGATAATGCAACCCCTAAAAGAAAAAGGACGTATATCCACTAGTAGATATATCGCCCTTTTTATAATTTTAGAAAATTAGTCTAATTTTTTTAAATTTACTGCTGAAGGGCCTTTGGGACCATCTTCAAGAGTAAATTCTATTTTATCCCCCTCATTAAGATATCTCATGCCCGCTGCTTTAACTGCGCTTGCATGTACAAACGCATCTTTTTCTTTATCGTCTCTTTCTATAAAGCCGTAACCTTTTTTGCCGTTAAACCACTTTACTTTTCCTTGTATTGTACTCATCTTATTCACTCGTCCTTTAGTTATTTATTTTAATATGAGGTTAGGTTCTTTTAAATTAATTTCAAGATGTTTTGATGGTGCCTCGGGAAGGATTCGCACCTCCGACACAAGCCTTTTCAGGGCTCTGCTCTACTCCTGAGCTACCGAGGCAAAAGGTCAACCCCTAAAGATTATTCTGCCTTTTGTGAGGTCATATGGAGTCATTTCGACTGTCACATTATCACCTTGTAATACTCTAATTCTGTTTTTTCTTAATTTGCCCGCTGTATGAGCTGTTACAACATGACCATTTTCAAGCTGAACTCTAAACATAGCATTTGGAAGTAAATCAGTTACCTTGCCTTTGAATTCAAGTAAGTCTTGTTTTGACAAATTTATTTTCTCCTTATTCTTTTTTTTACAGATTGAGCATGTCCTGCTAACCCTTCGTAATTTGCAAGAGTTATAACTGATGGCCCAAGACTTTCAATACCCTTTTTTGATAAGTTTATGTAAGAAATTCTTTTATAAAATTCATTAACACTTATACCACTAGAATATTTTGCTGACCCATTAGTAGGCAATATATGATTTGATCCAATGTTATAATCTGTCATTGCCATAACTGCATATTTTCCTAAGCATATTGAACCAGAATTTTTAATTTTTGGTATAAAAGATTTATAGTTTTTAACATTTAATTCCAAGTGTTCAGGTGCAATTTTATTCACGATATTAATTATTTTACTATCGTTTGCTACATACATTAAAATTCCATTTCTCCTTAAACTTTTTTTTGCCACAGACTCTCTTGGAATACTTTTTAGTTGTTTTGAAACTTCCATCTGGACTTTACTAATTAGTTTTTTGTCTTTTGAAATTAATATACATTGTGCTTGAGGATCATGTTCTGCTTGACCAATTAAATCACTTGCAGCCCACTCAGGATTTGAGAATTTATCACAAACGATAGTTATTTCAGAAGGTCCTGCTGTCATACCTTCGATACCTACATCACCAAAAACTTCTTTTTTTGCAGCAGCTACATATGAATTTCCAGGTCCAACTATTTTATCAACTCTTTTAATTTTTTTAGTTCCATAAGAAACAGCCGCTATAGCAGATGGACCACCAATAGAGTAAATTTCTTTAATTTTGCATTTTCTTGCTGCATATAAAACAGCTGGATTTTGGTTTCCCTTAAAACCTGGGTTTATCATTACAATTCTTTTAACTCCCGCAACAATTCCTGGTATAGCATTCATGAGCACACTTGATGGATAAGATACAAGTGAACCTGGAACATAAATTGCCACCGACTCTAATGGTAAATATTTATATTCAAGTTTGTTTTTAAATTTATCTGTATACGAAATATTTTTAAATTTTTGCAAAGAATGAAATTTGTAAATTCGATTATAGGCTGTGTCGATCGCTTTCCTAACTTTAGGATTTAAAGACTTTATCAAATTATTAATTTTTGTTACACTAGGGATGATTGTAGAATTTCGATTAAATTTCTTTTCATATTTAATCAATGCTGAATCACCATTTTTTTTTACGTCATTGATAATATTAGTTACAGAGACTTTGTCAGATTTAATGCTTTTTCTTCTTTTTAAAAGTAAATAATCCAAATTTCTATCGAAATTTTTAGTTTTACTATTTAATATTTTCATAATTATTTAATTTCGTTTTGATCCTCAAGCCGTGCTTCGATAGTTTCTGTTGTCAAAGCTATGTGGGCATTATTATTAAAAATAATATTTATTTCATAATCATCATTATTTTTCAAATAATCAATTCCAATTAATTCTAAAACTAAATCTTTGTTTGATTGATTGATATTTTTTGATCTTACTTTATCAACAAAATCAAATCGACAAATACTATTGATTTTCTTACCCTCTTGATCGGTTTCAATTTTAGCTCTTTCAATAGATAACAAAAAAACCTTATTAGATGCCAGATACTTTATATCTGTCACTTTAACTTTTGCGCCAGAACTACAGACAGAAATCATTTGTAGCCCCTCTTGATCATTCGCAATTATTTTTGCTAAATATTTACTCATTATTTCAATCTTTTAATTTTTACACCAATTTTTTGTAATTTATTTTCAATATTTTCATATCCTCTTTCCAAGTGATAGACTCTTCCAACAATACTTTTACCATTTGACACTATTGCGGCTAATACTAAAGCAACACTGGCTCTTAAGTCACTAGACATTAATTCAGCACCAATAAATTTGGTATTACCCTCAATCAATGCTTTATTATTTTGAATATTTATTTTCGCGCCTAGTCTTTGCAGCTCAGCAACATGCATAAATCTATTCTCAAAAATACTTTCAGTTATAGAACTTTTCCCAGCACTCTTGCACATTAATACCATTAATTGAGCTTGAAGATCTGTTGGAATACCTGGAAACTCTTTAGTTTTTATATTTTGAATAGGTCTGATTTTGTCAGGTCCTTTTATAAAAATTTTGTTATCCGAAGTTTTAATCTTTGCGCCAACTTTTTTTAATAGTTCTATTTCAGTATTAATTATTTTTGGGTCTAAATTTTTAATTTGTAGATTACCTTTAGCAAGCGTTGCCGCTACACAAAAAGTTCCCGCCTCTATTCTGTCAGCCATAACTGTATGACTTGTTTGATTGAGAGAATTAACTCCTATGATAGTGCAAGTTCTTCCAGACCATTTTATATTTGCACCTGCTTGACTTAAGAATTTTGTTAAATCTTTAATTTCAGGTTCAACGGCACAATTTTTTAAAATTGTTTTGCCTCTAGCTAAACATGCAGCTATTATAGAATTTTCAGTGGCACCTACACTAATTTTAGGAAAATTTATTTTTTTGCCTTTAAGTCTTCCATTTGATTTTGCTAAAATATAACCATCTCGTATTTTATATTCCATTCCCAGCTTCTTTAATGCACTAAGGTGATAATTTACAGGTCTCGCACCTATGAGGCACCCACCAGGTAAAGATGTTTTAGATTTATGAAATTTAGAAATTAATGGACCTAGCACTAATATTGAACCTCTCATTGTTTTAACAAGTGAATAACTTGCAAAAGTTTTCATATTCTTTTTATTAATAATTTTTGCAGTTTTTCTGTCTTTAGATAAAATTATTTTTGATCCAAGAGATTTTAATAAATTAAGCATAGTATCTATATCTCTTACTCTAGGTAAATTTTTAATAGTTACTGGTTTGTCAAATAATAAAGTTGCTGCAAGAATTGGTAGAGATGCATTTTTAGAACCTGAAATCGAGACTTTACCCTTGATTTTACAAGGACCATTGATCAGAAATTTATCCATAAATTACTTTTTTATTTTAGCAACCTGTATGGTGGTTTGTCCCTGATATTTACCGTTTTTTGATTTATATGTCGTTTCTGGCTGGGTGTCTGATTTAAAAAATAAAAATTGAGCAATACCCTCGTTTGAATAAATCTTTGCTGGATTAGGAGTTGTGTTGCTTAATTCGATAACAATATTACCTTCAAATTCATTTTCGATTGGCGTTACATTACAAATAATTCCTGTTCTCGCATAAGTACTTTTTCCAACACAAATACAAAGAACATCTTTTGGAATTCTAAAATATTCAATGGTCTTTGCCAGAACAAATGAATTTGGTGGAATTATACAATATGGCCCCTTTCGCTCAATAAAGTTTTCATCAGAAAAGTTTTTTGGATCCACTAGCGAACTATTAACATTTGTAAATATTCTATACTCATCAGAAATTCTGACATCGTAACCCATGCTACTTAGTCCATATGATATCTTGCCCTCAGAGACTTGATGATCCAAAAATGGTTCGATCATCTTATGCTCTTTACACATTTTTTTTATCCAAGAATCTGGCTGAATGGACATTATTTTGTTTTCTTTTTATTTTTTTTTTGGAAAATTTTTCTTTTTTTTAAATTTTTCCTAAGCGCAATGCTTAAGCGCTCATTTTTATTTTTAGTAATCATTCTTTATTTGGATTGGTAAGGAAATCTAAAGTTATTGGTTTAGATGCATCTAAAGCTTTATCCTTATTATCATCTTTTTTAGGGCCCTCTTTTGCTAATCTTTTTGCTTTTTTTTCAGCAAGTTTTCTCTCTCTTTTCGCTTGCTTTTCCATGAGCTTAGCACTTTTGGTAGATTTATAATCGTAATGAATACCCATAAAATTTCCTTGATAAGATATAAATCATATTAATCAAAAAATTAAGGCAATAATTTGGAAAAAATGCTCTATTATCAATAAAAATAGAATTGATCCAAATGCTCCTATAGTTAAATGGCATAACGTGTCCATGGTAAGGATAAATTCCAAGTTCGATTCTTGGTGGGAGCACCACTAATTTTTATAAAAAGACTTTCTAAGAAAAATTGTAATCAAAACTAAACTAAAAAAGGCTAAAATCGGAATATATATCTCAGGTGAAAAAATTATATCTGTAATTTTAGGAACTTGAGAATTTTGTTCTATTACTTTTTCCAAACCACTACCTATAGAAACAGCTAAAAAAATTTGAGGTATAATTCCTATAAATGATGCGAAAAAAAAATTTTTTACCCTTACATCAAAAATTGTAGGCAAAATACAACTAAGTTGCCAAGGTATTCCTCCAATAAATCTATATATTAATAGATAATAAAATTCAGACTTTTTAAATTTTCTCTCTAGATTTTGATATCTATTTAAAAATTTATCTCTAATTAAATCTTTTAAAAAATAGTTTCCAAAAATATAAAGAAATGTTGCACCAACACTCATACCTATAACCACAATAATAGTACCCAACCATTTGCCAAAAATAAATCCTCCTAATAGTGCTATTGGAGAACCAAAACCTAAAAATGGAAAAACCCATAATATTGTAAAAATTAAAAAAATTATGGATATTAAAAACAAATTAGAATTTTTTAATTTTAGAAAATACAATCTGTTTTCTTTAATGAAATCATAAGAAGTTATTTCTTGGATACTAAATTTTGAAAAAAACAATAACACAAATATAGTAAGTAAAACTAAGTATGATAAACCTATTATTATTTTAGTTTTCTTAGCTTTTTCCATCATGGTTCATGGTATTTATAAATCTTCTATTTGCTATTTATATATTTAATTATTATAAAGGGCGAAATTTTATATAAATTTAACCACTTTTATGAAAAGAACATATCAACCATCTAGGAAAAAAAGAAGCCGAACCCATGGTTTTAGATCAAAAATGAAAACTAAGGGAGGTAGAAAACTTTTAAAAAGAAGAAGAGCTAGAGGAAGAAAAAATTTAACAGTATCCTCTACTGTTAGAAGAAGAAGAAAATAAAGCCAGCTCAATGAAAAGCAAAATTGTTGCTCTTTCAAAGAATGAAGACTTTAAAACTTTACTTAAAAAGAAAAAAGTATCAAACAGATATGTAACAATTTTTTTTGGTAATATTAATAAAAAAAATAATCAAAAACTTAATATTTCTTTTGTAACCAAGAAGAAGATAGGAAATGCTGTAAAGAGAAACAAAATAAAGAGGAGGCTAAGGAATATTATTAATGATGCTGTTAAAGAAATATCTCTAAAATATCACTATTCATATCTTGTTATTGCTAAGTCAACTATGCTAAATAATGAATTTAAAATTATAAAAGAAACCTTATTTCAGGATTTTAAAAAAATTAAATAATGAACATTTTTACAATTATATTTATTAAATTTATTCAAGGTTACAAATACCTAATAAGTCCATTGTTAGGTAACTCTTGTAGATACTTTCCATCTTGTTCTGATTATAGCATTGAGGCATTAAAAACTTATGGTTTTTTTAAAGGTGGATATTTAAGTTTAAAAAGAATTCTTTCATGCCACCCTTTTAAAAAAGGTGGAATTGATCCCGTAAAAAAAGAAATGAAAGTTAAAAAGTAATGGACTCTAAAAATACGATAGCAGCTATAGCTTTATCATCTGCTGTAATTGTTTTATGGGCATTATTCTTTGTTCCAGAAAAATCTACGGTGGATCAAAAAATTGTTGAAAAAGAAAAAATTGAACAAAGCGGTGATGCACCAAGTTTAGAGCAAAAAGAAACACAAATTACAATTTCACGAGATGATGCATTAAAACAAAGTGAAAGAGTTCAATTTGAAAATGACAATATTATAGGTTCAATATCATTAAAAGGTGCATCAATAGATGATTTAACTTTCAAAAATTATAAAGTAACCCTTGATAATGAACAAAGAGTAACTTTACTAGGGCCTCGAAATATTAAGGAGGGATATCTAATAGATAGTGGTTTTGTTACTTCTGATAAAAATGTTGATGTTCCTAACTCAGATACAATTTGGTCAATAGAAGGTAATAACAAACTCACAGACAAGTCTCCAATAAAACTATCGTGGTCAAATGAACAGGGGCTAAAATTTGAAAAAATAATATCGTTAGATGACAAATATCTTTTTACTGTTAAACAAAAAATAATTAATGAGAGTAATAATAAATATGATTTTTACTCATATGGACAAATAATAAGAAATGAAATTCCAGAAATAATTGATTTTTTAATTCTTCATGAAGGACTCATTGCAACTTTAGATGATGAGTTAATAGAAGAGGATTATGATGATATTCAAGAAAAGAAGTTTACTAAAGTAGCAAATAAAGGGTGGTTAGGGATTAGTGATAAATATTGGATTACTTCTTTAATACCACCAAAAAACAAAGAATTTAAAACAACATTTGACTATAAAAATAAATTTAGAGCAAATTTTATTTCTACAGATCCTTTGGCATTAAATGAAAAAAGTTCAATTGAAGAAGAATTACAAATTATCGTTGCTGCAAAAAGAGTGGATGTGATAGACGGATATGCTGAAAAACTCAAGATAGATAAATTTGATTTAGTTATTGATTGGGGATTTTTATACTTCATAACCAAGCCTCTATTTTATGGAATTGATTATTTCTTTAAACTACTTGGAAACTATGGTTTGGCAATTATAGCTATCACTATTTGTATTCGTTTAGTTTTTTTCCCATTGGCTAACTTTTCATTTAAAAGCATGGCAAAAATGAAAGTTCTTCAACCTGAAATGGTTCGTCTAAAAGAGTTGCATAAAAATGATAAAATGAAACTCCAACAAGAAATGATGGCTCTTTACAAAAAGGAAAAAGTAAACCCAATGTCAGGCTGTTTGCCAATTCTTGTTCAAATACCTGTATTTTTTGCATTATATAAAGTTTTATTTGTCACTATTGAAATGAGACAAATGCCATTCTATGGATGGATTCATGATTTAAGTGAGAGGGATCCTACAAGTATATTTAATATCTTTGGTTTATTGCCGTACGACGTTCCAAGTTTCTTGGTTATCGGAGCTTGGCCAGTAGCAATGGGAGTTTCGATGTGGGTGCAACAAAAATTAAATCCTGCACCTACTGATCCAATGCAGGCTAAAATTTTTGCTTTCTTCCCGCTTTTCTTAACTGTAATACTCGCACCATTCCCAAGTGGATTAGTTATTTACTGGACTGTTAATAATATTTTAACAATGGCTCAGCAAGTATTTATTATGAGAAGAACAACAGTCAAAACGACAACCTAAATTTTTAATTTAAAATAGATCAATGGACTTAAAAAAAATACTTCCTGAAAATGGACCCCCAATAAACGAAGTTAATAAATATATAGAAAAATATAAAAATGACTTGATAGTCATTAAATACGGGGGAAATGTTTTAATTGATAGAAATATTTTTGATAATTTTATTACTGATTTAAGTATTTTAAATAAATTAGGTCTTTCAGTAATTGTGGTTCATGGTGGAGGACCGAGAATCAAGAGAGAGTTGGATAAATCTAATATTCAATCAAAATTTATAAGAGGACTAAGAGTCACTGATGAAAAAATTATAAACATTGTTGAGTCAGTCCTAATAGATTTTAACAATGATATTGTAAGCTCTTTAGACAAAAAAAATACACAAGCAGTCTCCATCCACACTAAAAAAGATAATATTATTGAGGTCGTACCAGAGGCAAAAGAACTGGGTTTTGTTGGTCTACCGAATAAGATTAATAATGATATTTTATTAAATATAATTCAACAAAATAAAATACCCATTGTTTCACCATTAGGCTTAGATAAAAATAATCAAACACATAATATTAATGGTGATACTGCGGCAATGGCTGTAGCAAAATCTGTCAAATCAAGGAGATTGCTTTTGATGACAAATGTTGATGGTGTTTTAAATAAAGAAAAAAAACTTATAGATGAAATATCCTCATCCGAAATATTAGAGATGGTAAAAGATGAGACAATTACTGAAGGAATGATACCCAAAATAAATGCTTGTCTAGATGCTGTTAATAATGGAGTTACAGCAGCAGGTATAATTAATGGTACAAAACAGCATTCTTGTTTATGGGAAATTTTCTCAGACAAGGGATCAGGGACATTAATAAGAAAATGAACTTAAAAGAAAAAAAATATCTGCTACTTGATCTAGATGGTGTTTGTTATGGAAAGCACAATAACTATTCTTTAGAACGTGTGTTTGGTCAAGTTTCTAAGAGGATGACTCAATTTATATCTGAAAAACTTAAAATTGATGAAGAAAAAGCTAAAGAATTACAAACAAATTATTTCTATAAATATAATACATCATTAAGAGGATTAATGGTCCATAATGGAATATCGCCAGATGAATTTTTATCTTACGTCCATGAAATTGATTTATCATTTATGAAGGAAGATAAAATTATGAGAAATGAACTTAAACAGTTAGATATGGAAAAATTTATCTTCACCAATGGTAGTGCTGAACATGCCGCTAATATTTTAACTCACTTGGGTGTGTATGATTTATTTGGAAGAGATAAGGTTTTTGATATTAAAGACGCTGGTTATGTCCCTAAACCAGAGGCAGAAACCTTCGACTTAATGGTAAAAAAATTTGGTATAAATCCAAAAGAGACTATTTACATTGAAGATATAGCTAAAAATTTAAGTATAGGTCACGAACGAGGTTGTACAACCGTTTGGTTAATTAATGATGAGCATTTTGGAAAAATGGATGCAGACAAAGATTTTATTTCACACAAAATTGAAAATCTGTCTTTATTTCTAAAAGAAATAAGGCTATTAAAAAGTAATTAATTATGTCTTTAGAAAAAATAATCAATGATGCTTGGGAAAATAAAGATCAGGTAAACCAAAATTCTGATCAAAATTTAAAAGATGCTATTAACCAAGTTATTGCTGATTTAGATAGTGGTAAATCAAGAGTTGCTGAGAAAATTAATGGAGAATGGGTAACTCATCAGCACCTTAAGAAAGCTATAATGTTAAGTTTTAGAATTTACCCGATGGAAAATTTAAATGGTCCTTATAGTAGTTGGTATGACAAATCACATTTACTAAAAGGTAAAACTGCAGGATGGACCAAAGCTGATCATGAAAAAGCAGGTTTTAGAATGGTTCCGAACTCACCAGTAAGAAAAGGTTCATTTGTTGGGAAAAATGCTATTCTTATGCCTTGTTACGTAAACATTGGAGCATATATTGACGAAGGAACAATGATAGATACTTTTGCAAGAGCTGGTAGTTGTTGTCAGATAGGTAAGAATTGCCATATTTCTGCAGGTTCGGGTGTTGGTGGAGTTCTAGAGCCCGCACAAGCTTTACCAACAATCATAGAGGATAATGTATTTCTTGGAGCAATGTCCGAGGTAGTTGAAGGTGTAATAGTTGGAGAAGGTTCAGTTTTAAGTATGGGTATGTATATTGGTCAATCAACTAAAATAGTTGAGAGAAAAACTGGAAAAATTACTTATGGTAAAATACCACCTTATTCAGTTGTAGTTCCAGGCTCGTTGCCTGATAAAAATAATTCTTCCGCACCCTCCTTGTATTGTGCAGTAATAATTAAACAAGTTGATGAAAAAACAAGATCTAAAACTTCTATTAACGACCTCTTAAGAGACTAAAAATGAAAACTTTAAATGAGTTAAAATTAGCTAAAGAGCTAATCAGATTTCCTTCCATCACCCCAGTTGATGCTGGAGTAATGAAATTTTTAGAAAAAAAATTAAAAAAATTAGGTTTCAAAACAAAAATATTGGAATTTAAAGAAAGAGGATTTCAGCCTGTGAAAAACTTGTATGCAAGATTAGGATATAAGAAACCAAATTTTATGTTTGCAGGACATGTTGATATTGTCCCTCCAGGAAACATTAAGGATTGGACAGTAAATCCATTTAAACCATCTATCAAAAAAGGCCATTTAATTGGGAGAGGTGCAAATGATATGAAAAGCTCTGTTGCAGCTTTTGTGTCTGCTGTAAGTACTTTTTTATCAAAAAATAGAAAATTCAACGGGTCAATAAGTTTACTTATTACCGGTGATGAAGAAGGTGATGCAGTAAATGGCACCAAAAAAGTTGTAGATTATTTAAAAAAAAGGAAAGAGAAAATTAACTTTTGTCTTGTTGGTGAACCAACAAATCCAAATAAATTAGGTGAAATGATAAAGATTGGACGAAGGGGTAGTTTAACTGGTAAATTAAATATTTTTGGTCAGCAAGGCCATGTTGCATATCCTCATAGAGCTAATAATCCCTCAACTATAATTGTAAAAATTTTAAAAGAATTAAAAGATATTAAATTTGATAGAGGATCAAAAAACTTCCAACCTACAAACTTAGAGGTTACAAAAATAAATATAAATAATAACGCTGATAATGTTATACCGGCTATGGCTGAGGCAACATTTAATATAAGGTTTAATAATAAACATTCGTCAAATTCTATTAAAAATAGACTTAATAAAATTTTTAAAAAAATAACCAAGAAAAATAAATCAAAATTTAAAATTGATTATAGAGTTTCAGGTGAGGCATTTCTAACAAAGCCAAATGAAACAACCCACATGATACAAAATATCATAAAAAAAGTTACTAAAATTAAACCAAAGTTATCTACTACAGGTGGAACCTCTGATTTAAGATTTATAAGAAAAATATCACCTGGTCTTGAATTTGGTTTAGTGGGAAAAACAATGCATAAAGTTGATGAAGCTGTATCTTTAAAAGATCTAAAAAATCTTAAGAAAATTTATGAAAATATTTTACTAAATTATTTTAAATGAAAACAGCGATCATAAATTCTGAATCCTATGAAAAACATAATACTGGTGATGGTCATCCTGAGCAGCCCAAAAGAGTAATTGCTATAAAAGAAAAATTAAAAAAAAGAAAAGACCTAATCTGGGATAAGCCAGATAGTGTTCCTGAAGATATATTGTCTATGACACATTCTAAGGACTATATAATTAATCTAAAAAATTCTTTTCCTCAAAAAGGCCTTAAGTTTTTAGATGGCGATACAGTTGTATCACCTGAAAGTAAAAAGGCAGTTTTTGATGCTGCTGGTTCAACAATAAGAGCAATAGATGGAATTGAGAACAATCAATATAAAAATGCATTCTGTTTGGCTAGACCACCTGGGCATCATGCTGAAAAAAATAAAGCCATGGGATTTTGTTGTATATCAAATGCGGGGGTAGCAACGAACTATTTAGTGAAAAAATATAAATATAAAAGAATTGCCTGTGTAGATTTTGATGTGCACTGGGGTAACGGAAATTATGATGTTATGCGTGATAATAAAAATTCATTATATATTTCTACACATCAATATCCTTTTTATCCTGGAGGTGGAACAGATAAGGATAAAGGAGACTTTAACAATTCATTGAATATCCCTTTGCCCGCTGGCACAAACTCAGAAGAATACTTTAATGCATTTGATAGAGTGTTAGAAAGATTAGTACAATATCAACCAGATTTTCTTATATTTTCAGCAGGTTTTGATGCACATAAAGATGATCCATTAGCTCAATTTCAACTACGTTCAAAAGATTTTTATGAAATTACTAAAAGAACATTAATAGCTACCAATAAGTTTACTGCAGGTAAAGTTATTTCTATACTTGAGGGTGGATATGATTTAAATGCCTTAGCAGAAAGCGCTAATGAACATGTAAATGCTTTGGTAGAATTCAATTGATAAATATCTAGCTCACCATAAATCATCTTCATGAAATTGTACAAAATTAGAAAATCAAAAATTGATAATAAAGGTCGTGGACTTTATGCTACTAAAGATATCGCTGAAGGCACAAAGATTATTAATTATTTAGGAAAAATAATTACAAATAAAGAGGTTGAAGAGTCAGACAAATATGACAATAAAAAACCTATTTACTTATTTACTCTAAATAAAAAATATACCCTAGATGGTGATTTCTCATTTAATATTGCTGGATTAGTAAATCATAGTTGTGATGCAAACGCACGTTATGATGGTAAGGGTTTAAAAATTTGGATAACTGCTGATAGAGATATTAAGAAAGGTGAAGAGATAACTTGTGATTATGGATTTAGTTTTGATAAAGAAGATTACAAACAATTTCCCTGCAAATGTAGATCAAAGAATTGTTGTGGTTTTATAATTCGTGAAGAAAGTCGTTGGAGAATTCATCGTAAATTTGCGATGAGTAAAAAAAAAATTAATAAATAACTCTCGTTAAATAGAGACCTTGTGAGGGTGCAGGTGGTGCACACAATTCTCTTTTTTTAGACTCCATTACATTTACAAATTTTTTTAATGTCCATTTTTTTTCCCCAACATATTTTAAACAACCAACCATGGACCGGACTTGCTGTTGTAAAAAAGATTGGGATCTAAATTCTATTTCTATCTTATCTTTTGTAGATTTGATTTTTACTAATTTCATAGTTTTTATTGGACTTTTAGCTCTACAACTTGATTTTCTAAAAGTACTAAAATCTATAGTTCCTATTAATTTTTTTGCACTTTTCCTCATTAATTTTAAATCAAGATCTTTCATAATGTGCCAGCCTCTATTTTGATCTAAAACTGGACCACCAATCCGATTTATAATCACGTAATTATAAATTCTCATTTTAGCTGAAAATCTAGCATGAAAATTTTTACCTCTTTTTTTAATCTTAAGTATTGCTACTCCATCTTTATTTAAAAAATGATTGATTGATTTTAAAAATCTATCAAATTTTACAATCTTATTTTTACAATCAAAATGTGCTGACTGTTCTTTGGCATGTACACCAACATCTAATCTTCCAGCTCCATATATTATGATTTTTTCTTTTAAAAGTTTTGAAATTTTCTCTTGTAATAATCCCTGGACAGTTTTCCCTTTTTTTTGAATTTGCCACCCCCTAAAATTAGTGCCCTCATATTCAATTAATATTTGATACCTAAACATTTGATAACTTTGAGCCCTTTTTAATTTGTGAGCCCAACATGAATTCGCTAATTTTTTGTGGTCTTTTTCCTTGTCTTTGAATTTCGAGAATCTTTATAGATTGGTTTTTATTACATGCTACTTCCAGCTGATTTGAAATTATTTCTCCAACTTGACCTTTGCCATTACCAATTTCGGCTTTCAAAATTTTATATCTTTCACCATTAAAACTAAAAGAAGCACCTGGAGAGGGAAATAATCCATTTATTTTTCCGATAATTTTAGAAGCATCCTCGTCCCAATTAATCTGTGACTCCTCCTTATCAATTTTTTTTGCATAAGTTGCTTTTGAATGATCTTGATCAATAAACTTCGCCTTATCTTCAAGTATATCATCCACATTATCTAAAATTTTTTCAGCAGCTAAAGCGGATAGTTTTTCTGAAATTTCTTGAGCATTTTGGTTTTGATCTATTTTGATTTTATAAATATTACTAACTGGTCCGCTATCCAATTCTTTTTTGATCTTCATAATACTTATGCCAGTTTCAGGATCTAAATTCATAATTGATCTCTGGATCGGCGCCGCCCCTCGCCAACTAGGAAGAATTGAGGCGTGAATATTTACAAAACCTCTTTTAGTTAGGTTTAAAAAATTTTCAGGAATAATTTGTCCATATGCACATACTATTGCAAGATCGGCATTTAACTCTTTTAAAAATTCATACTCCTCTTGATTATCCCTAAGTGTCTTGGGTGTTCTATAATCTATATTTAAAGTTTCTGAGATACCCTGAATTGGACTCTTGTTAATTTTTTGTCCTCTATGAGATTTTTGCGGTGGTTGAGTAAAGACTACAGAAATATTATAACCATTTTGATATAGAGATTTTAAGATAGGAACACAAAATATTGGTGTACCCATAAAGATAATCTTGTTTGCCATCTTTAAACTACTATTCTGTCTGGATTTTTTTTAATTTTTGAAATTTTTTTAATAATAAAATCTTTCTTTAATTTTGATAAATGATCAATAATTAATTTTCCATCTAAATGATTTATTTCATGTTGAATACAAGTAGATAAAAGTCCATCACATTTAAGATTATTCTTCACTCCCTTTTCATCGATATATTCCACATCACAAATTTTTGGTCTCTCAATTTCAATAAAAGTCTCAGGTATTGATAGACAACCCTCTTCGTACACCGATGTCTCCTCGCTTAAGTTTTTTATTACAGGATTGATTAATGCAATTGGTTGATTTTCTTCATCCTTATTTGAAACGTCAACCACTAAAACTCTTTTTAGTATACCTATTTGAACTGCAGCAAGGCCAATTCCCTTGGAGTGGTACATTGTTTCAAATAAGTCTTCAATTAATTTTTTTTCATTAATTCCAACTTTTTCAATTGGATCAGAAATTTTTTTTAATATTTCATCAGGAACAGTAACAATTTCTTTAAGCATAATAAATAATTAAACTAATTTTTAGACTTTTAAAGGAAGAACTTTAAGTAATATCTTATTTCTCATCCAATCAATATTAAGCTTATTGAGAGCTGTGATTATAAAATAAATTGTATCTTCATCTATTCTGTCAATTTCATCTTGTCCAATCACTTCGGCAATTCTCAAAAGTGCTAAACCAGCTTCACTATTATTAATCATAATTTGTATATCTGTAGGGATTTCATTTTCATCAATTTGATACAAATCATCATATTTCTCTGAAATTTCAATTCCATCATATCTTAATGACTCTAAAAATATAATATCCTTTTTAGATAGAAAATATTTTTTGTTTTTTTTTATCTTTTTTAAAAAATTATTTGTGTCTTTAGAAATTTTGGAATTAGCATAATCACCGTTAAAGTAATTGATTAGTTTTGATTGGTGCATTATATCGTTATTAAACTTAATTTTTTTATCTTTATCCTTTTCAATTTCAATATTTGTATAATAAAAACTAGTTAAATTATCTGGTATATCCACTGGATTAATTTTCTCGAGAAAGATTTTCAATTCTAAATCAAACGCTTTGTCTAAATCATCATCTTTAAAGGAATTTTTTAATACTCTTAATAGCTTTAATTTTTCTACCATTTCTGACTCGAGTAAAATTTTCTGATAAATGAGAGCCCTGCCTTCAATTTTAGAGAGTTTTTTATATTCATTTTGAGCATTGAGAAGTTGATTAAAATTAAATTGGAATCTTTTATATAAATTAAATAATTCTTGTTCTGGATAATTTTTATCATGAACAGCTTTTTCTATAGTTCCTATTTTCTCAATTTCTGAAACATCAATTTGTTTAAATGAACCTAGTAAATTTGCAGATGAAAGATATTTCCAAATTATTTTTTTGGTTTTATCGTTAGGTTCAAAATTAAAATTAGGATTTGTTTGGTGGGCTAAATAAAAATCAAATATAGATTTTTCAGATACTGAATCATCTATTTTTTTTGTGTATTTTAGTAAATAATTTATTTTTTTTTCGAAATATTCATCTTTAAAACCTGTTTCTTTTTTTAAATCTAAAATTAATTGAGCTTCTTCTCTTTTATTATTTTTAATCAAACAATAGATGTTAAATTTGGATAAATACTCATCTGTAATTAATTCATTATTTTTTGAAAATACACTGCAAGCTTTGTCAATTTTTGAGTTAGAGAGATGTTCATCCACAAGATATTTTGTGAGTTCTGGGTGTAAATTAATTATTTGATTTTGAATTAAATATTCTTCGATTAAATCCAGGTTTGAGTTTTTTATTAACCAATCTGACTTTAATTTTAGAAATTCGTTATCTGATATATTTTTTTTGGGACTATGAGCATTAATTAAGAGTGAAGTATTAATGATTTCAATTGCATCATTAGAAAGATCCATCTTATTTAGTTTTGTAAGCAAATTTTCTAATTGGTCTCCATCTGAATTAGTCCACATATCTACATTGAGACCATAGTCTTCAGGGTCATATAATCCGATTATTTTAATTTCTTTTGTATCAAACTTTTCATCAAGATTAATAATTGATTTTTGATTTTGATTTTGCATTCCAAATACACTTGGCTCGATACTTTCTTGTAATATATTTTCCCCATTTGAAATTTCTGAATTATTTGTTATATTTTTTTCTTCAATTTCTTCTTTATCTATATTCCAAATATCAACTGGTTTTTCTTCTGCATTAGCAATAGAAGTGAAAAATAAAAAAAATGAAATTAAAAAATTTTTTTTATTTAACAATTTTAAAATTTTCATTAGGAATAGTTTTATCTATATCTTTTTTAGGAGCTGGAAAATCAATCTTGTTCAGTAAAAAAATAATTAAAAAAAAGACAAGCAAAAGTAAAACTAATTTAGTCACAATACCCACAATACTTCGGCTTGAACTTGTTTTTTTTATAAATTGCATATACTTTTAACTAATTTCAAATTAAGACATATTTGTGGTTTTTCAATAAAGAAAATTATGAAATCTGATAGAAATATTGTTTTTTTAGGTATGATGGGATCCGGTAAAACATCTATCGGATTTTTAGTTTCAAAAAAACTAAAATTAGATTTTTATGATGTTGACCATTGCATAGAAAATAAGCTTAAAATGAAAATTTCAAATATATTCAAAACCAAAGGTGAAAAATTTTTCAGAGAATACGAGGAAAAAATTACTTTAGAACTCATGAAAATTAAAGGAATAGTAGTGTCTCTAGGTGGTGGTGCTTTTTTAAATAAAAATATAAGAAATGAGGTCTTAAAGAACCACATATCTTTTTGGCTTAAAACCAAGGATGATATTTTAATCCAAAGAATAAGAAAAAGTGCTAAAAGACCATTAGCTTATAATGTTTCTAATAGTGATCTACAAAATATGATAAAAAATCGTAATAAATATTATGCAAAAGCGCAAAATAAAATTGATTGTCACAATAAAACTAAAAAAGAAATTGTAGATAGAATTTTAGATATTATATGAAACCAATTAAATTGATAATTAAGACTAATTCTGAAAAATATCCAATATTTATTGGCAAAAATCTTATTACAAAAATATCAAGTTTGATGGTCAATAATTCCATTAAATCAAAAAAATGTTTATTGGTAGTTGACAGAAAAGTTCCTAAAAAATTTATTTCTGAAGTTAAAAGAAGACTACGAAATAAAAAAATATTTTTGTTCAATTTTAATGCCAACGAAAAAAATAAGAACCAAACTACTATAAATTCAATCTTAGAAATTTTACTTAATAAAAATTTTTCTAGAGAAGATAGTTTATTAGCGATAGGGGGAGGTATAACTGGAGACGTTGGTGGTTTTGCTGCAAGTTTATTTAAAAGAGGATTGCATTTTGTAAATATACCCACAACTCTTTTGGCTCAAGTAGACTCATCAATTGGTGGCAAAACAGGAGTAAATTCTAAGTATGGAAAAAATCTCATTGGTAGCTTCTATCAGCCGAGATTAGTCATAAGCGATATAGATACTTTAAAAACACTCGATAGAAGAGAAATTGTTTGTGGGTACGGTGAAATTTTAAAACACTCTATAATCTCTAAAAAGAAATTCTTTAAATATTTGGATCAGAATTTTGATAACATTATCAAACTTAAATCTCCTTATATAGAAAAGGCAATATTTGAGAGTTGTAAAATTAAAAAAGACGTAGTTGAAAAAGATGAAAAAGAGAGCAACTTAAGAAAAAAATTAAATTTTGGTCACACTTTTGGTCATTCATTTGAAGCTTCATTAGGATATTCTAAAAGATTAAATCATGGTGAAGCTGTTATTCTGGGAATGATGGTTGCATTAAAGTTTAGTAATAAGAATAAATTCCTAAATTCTAATGATTATAAATTAATTTCTGCTCATTATAAAAATTCAAAATTACCTTCAAATATTAAAAAATATTTTAAAAGTAAAGATCTTGATAAAATTATTAAATTTATGAAAACTGATAAAAAAAACAATTCTAATAAAATAAAGTTGGTTTTATTAAAAAAAATGGGCCAAACAATTTTAAATCAAGAATACTCAGTAAAAAATTTAAATGGATTCTTAAAAAATGAATTAATTGATTAAAATTTGAATAGAATGAATATATTTGTTTAATTCCTCATTTAAAATTTTGTAAATTTTTTTATCACTATCAATCCTTTTCATTTGCTTAAGTTCTTTTGACACTAAAGAAATTTTAAGATGAAATTTACCTGCCTGGTTTCCAGCATGATTTTTATGGAGAAAAGATTTATCTTCAATTAATATACTTTCTAAAGCAATTTGATTTTGAAGTTTTTTTTTTACGATTGCAATTAAATCATTTATATTCATAAGTATAATTATATTATCATGAAAAATATTTGCGACTGGAATAATTGTAAAGAAATTGGTGAATATAAAGCGCCTATTGAAAAGGATAATAGTAAAAAATATAGGATGTTATGTTTAGAACACGTAAAAGAATTTAATAAAAATTGGAATTATTTTTCTGGTATGAATGATGATCAGGTAATAAATTTTTTAAAGTCAGATATGATATGGCATAAACCTACTCAAAGTTTTAGTTCATCTGATAATTTTTTTAAAGTTTTATGGAATAACACCTTAAAAGATGAAATGGATAATGATAAATATAAAAGTGAATTCAATCATATGCGGCAATTTAAATTTGATCATAAAGATATTAAAGCCTTTAGTATATTAGGTGTTTCAGTAGGTTTAAAATGGCAAAAAGTTCAGGAAAAATTCAAAACACTTGTCAAAAAATTTCACCCTGATATGAATGCCGGAAATAAAAAATATGAAGAAAAACTAAAGTTAATTACTTTAGCTTACACACAACTAAAAAATACATATAGGAACAAAATTGACACCCAATCTTAACATTCAACCCGATATTAAAATTTCATTAAAACAATCATTTGGTATTGATTCTGAGATGGAAGTTGACGCATTCTCTGAAAAAAGCGAATATGTTCCAGAAATAGATAAAAATTATAAATTTGATAGAGATACAACATTAGCAATTGTCTCTGGATTTGCACACAACAAAAGAGTTCTTGTGCAAGGTTATCACGGTACAGGAAAATCTACACATATAGAACAAATTGCTGCTAGATTAAATTGGCCCTGTATAAGAGTAAACTTAGATAGCCATATCAGTAGAATAGATCTAATTGGTAAAGATGCTATCGTTCTAAAAGAAGGAAAGCAGGTTACACAATTTAATGAAGGTATTTTGCCATGGTCAATTCAAAATCCAGTAGCTTTAGTTTTTGATGAGTATGACGCTGGAAGACCTGATGTAATGTTTGTCATTCAAAGAGTTCTTGAAGCTGAGGGTAACTTTACTCTCTTAGACAAGAATAAAGTCATAAAACAAAATAAATTTTTTAGATTGTTTGCTACATCAAATACAGTCGGTTTAGGAGATACAACCGGTCTTTACCATGGAACACAACAAATCAATCAAGGTCAAATGGATAGATGGAATATTGTAACAACACTAAATTACCTCAGTCTAGATAAAGAAATGGATATTATATTAGCGAAAAACAAATCTTTAAATAACCCTAAAGGGAAAGAAAAAGTGTCAAATATGATAAAAGTTGCATCCTTAACTCGTAAAGGATTTATAGCTGGTGACATAAGTACAGTAATGAGTCCAAGAACTGTATTACATTGGGCTGAAAATGCAGAAATTTTTAAAGATGTAGGGTACGCATTTAGAGTCACTTTTCTAAATAAATGTGATGAAATTGAAAAAAATACAATTGCTGAATACTATCAAAGATGTTTCGGAGAAGAACTACCTGAGTCACTAGCAAATATTCAAATTTAAATGAAAAATAACAAGGCTGAAAACTTAAGAGAAAAACTTAAGCAAGCCTTAACTTCAACAGCTAGAGTGATTTCTGATGATATTCATCTAAAAACTATTGATGAAAAAAACAAAAAAGATTTAAATTTTGTTGATATTGAAAATCTTAACTCAAAGGTAGATTTTATTAAGGCTAGAGCAGAGTCCGACTCATCTGCTTTAAAAAAAAAGTTTTCAAATGATGAGATTTATAAAAAAAATTTACCTTTAAATTCCTCATATAAGACACTTTATTCTATCGCAGAAAAAGTAAGATATGAATGCCTAGGCTCAAAAATGTTAAAAGGTATAGCTAAAAATCTTAAAGAAAATTATGATCAAATAATCCAATTAAAAAGAAAAGACCAATTAAATTCAAAAGAAGATGTTCCAGTAGTGGAAGCTTTTGAATTGTATATGTTAAAGAAATTTCTAAACATCGAATTAAATACCTTAAATAATAATATGTTAAATTTTTGGGAGAAAGACTTCGACAAAGTAATGAATAAACATATTGAGTTTTTAAAAGAGAACTTAGAATATCAAAATGAATACTCCTTAAAGTTTTCAGAAATATTACAAGAAATGGACATTTTTAAAAATGAGGATAATGAGGAAACCAGGGAAGAAAACCAAGATGATGGTCAAAATAATCCCTCTAATGATGAACCAGACAACAATTCAGATGATAGTAGAGATGAAAATGACAATGAGGAGACTGAAGCGAACGTAGACTCCGAATATGACATAGATGAATACAAACTTGATGAGCAACTAATTGATAGTGAGTCTGATCAAAAAAATAATGAACAAGTTATCCAAAAAAAATCAATTAATGATTTAAATACAGACTATAAAATCTTTACAGCTCAGTTTGATGAAATAACAAAAGCAGAAAATTTAGAAAACTCTGATGAGTCTTCAAAATTAAGAAAGACTTTAGATCAACAGTTAATAGGTTTTCAGGATGTCATCACCAAACTTGCTAACAAACTTCAAAGACAACTGCTGGCAAAACAAAATAGAGCCTGGGAGTTTGATTTGGAAGAAGGCTTATTAGATAGTTCAAAACTACCAAGAATAATTATGGATCCTTACAATTCATTATCTTTCAAAAAAGAAAAGGATTTAGATTTTAAAGACACAATGGTTACTCTTTTAATTGATAATTCGGGATCCATGAGAGGCCGACCAATAACGATTGCTGCAATTTGTGCTGATATCTTATCAAGAACGTTAGAAAGATGCTCTGTTAAAGTTGAAATATTAGGTTTCACAACTAAAAATTGGAAAGGTGGGAAGAGTAGAGAGTTTTGGAATAAAGAGGGCAAACCAAAAACACCAGGTAGATTAAATGATTTAAGACACATAATTTATAAAGGTGCTGATACTCATTGGCGACAATGTAAAAATAATCTTGGTTTAATGTTAAAAGAAGGATTATTGAAAGAGAATATTGATGGAGAAGCAATTTCATGGGCATTTAATAGATTAAAAAAAAGAAAAGAAGAAAGAAAAATATTAATGGTGATTTCTGATGGTGCGCCTGTTGATGACTCAACTTTATCAGTGAACTCAGGAGATTTTCTCGAGAAACATCTTAAAAAAATTGTAAAATTTATAGAGGAAAAAACTGAAACAGAAATTTTAGCAATAGGTATAGGTCATGATGTATCTAGATACTATAATCGCGCAATAAAAATTACTGATGTCAATGAATTAGGAGATGTTATGATTTCTCAATTAAGTGAGCTTTTTAAGAATAAAAAAAATTTACATTAAAGATTAAATAAATCCTTATTTCTCCATTTTATAGTGACCTCAGCACCACTTCTTGTTTGAGAATTCCAACAATTGACTGTTGCAAAATTTTTTTCTAATAAAGTCTTACCTATAAATAACCCTAAACCTAATCCAGTTTTATCTTTATCAGAAGGTCTTAGAGATTTTAAGTAAGGTTCACCAATTTTTGATAAAATATCATTTGGATACCCATTGCCATCATCCTCAATAGTTATTTCAGTAAAATTATTATCACTTTTTAAACTTATAAAAACCTTACTTTTACTAAACTTATTTGCATTACCAATAAAATTTCTTAAACCATAAACAATCTCAATTGATCTATAAATCTTTTTTGAATTTAGATCTTGTTCTAGATTTAAATTAAATTCTTTTTTACTTGTCTCCTTAAATGACGAAATTATTTGTTTTAGATATTCTTTCATTGATAAATCCTCATCAATAAATTCATCTTCCTGATCAGGATTTAAGGATAATTTTTTTAATATTTCATTACACCTTTCAACTTGAGATGCTAAGAGTTGGATATCTTGAAAGACATCCTTTTGATCTTTTAATTGTTTAGATAATTCTTGTGTAATAATCTTAATTGTTGATAATGGAGTGCCTAATGAATGTGCAGCAGCGGCTGCTTGTCCTCCTAAAGATAACATTTCATGCTCCTTTGCCATAATCTCTTCCATCTTATTTAAAGCATCTTTCCTTAATTTACTCTCTGCTCCAAATATAATCGCAAAATAATTTAAGAATAATAGGGCTATTATTAGAGATAAGGGAATAGCATAAATGTAATAATTACTCACATGAAAGTGATCACTCAAAGGTCCAGGCAAGTCTTTAGAAATGAAGGTTAATAGTAGAGTAGATAAAGTGGTTAATAATACTAATAATGAATTAGTTCTAAAGCTTAAATTTGAAGAAGCAAAAACACTCGGTATTATTAAAAAAATGATAAAAGGATTTTTTACACCTCCAGTCAAATAAATAAGTCCACTTAATTGAATTATATCAATCAGTAGATGTATGAACGCTGACCTATCTGTTAATTGCGTTTTTTTGTATATAAAAATTAAGTATAGATTGCTAATTATTCCAATAAAAATGAATAAATTAGAAAAAATGAAATCAAAATCAAAATCAAAATAAAAATACACAAGATATACAGATATCAATTGACCTATAATACCGATCCACCTTAAGTTTATATAAATTGATTTTTTTAAAGAATATTGCTTAGAAGTCTCAAAAAACTTCATTTTTAAACATCTAAATTTTGAACATTTATTGCGTTAGATACTATAAAATCTTTCCTTAAAGAAACATCATTGCCCATAAGAGTATGAATCAATACCTGATCTTTTTTTAAATCTTTTGAATACTGAACTTGCAATAAGTTTCTTGTATCTGGATTTAAAGTTGTACTCCATAATTCCTCTGGATTCATTTCACCTAAACCTTTAAACCTTTGAATGTTTAATTTTGACTTTTCAGTTTCCATAAATCTATCAAAATCTTTTGATCCTTTTTTAATATTTTTAAACCCCTTATTGTTATTAATTATATATTGCTCAAGTTCTTTTTCATCTTTGATATAAATTCCTTTTGACCCTTTATTAATTTTAAATAATGGTGGCTGTGCCAAATAAACATGCCCATTTTCGATAAGTTTATTAAATGGTTTATTATTAAAAAATGTTAATAGTAAAGCTCTAATGTGTGATCCATCAACATCTGCGTCCGTCATAATTATTACTTTACCATACCTTAGATCTTTTAAATCTATTTCTTGAGATTTTGGATCTAATCCTAACGCATTTATCAATGTTAAAATTTCATTTGATGAAATCATCTTTGATAAAGCTTTTGTCCTATGATCTGAACCATTATTGCTATTGCCATTTTTCTTGCCTTCGTTTGTATCTACGTAAGTGTTGAGAATTTTTCCTCTCAAAGGTAACACAGCTTGATTGGCTCTGTTTCTGCCTTGTTTCGCAGATCCACCAGCCGAATCTCCCTCTACGATAAATAGTTCTGTTCCCTCTTGCTTACCAATTTGACAATCAGCTAACTTTCCAGGTAGTCCACTTAGCTCAAGAGCCCCTTTCCTTCTAACACTTTCTCTTGCTTTTCGAGCAACATCTCTGGCTAATGCAGCTTGAATAATTTTTGCTAAGATAATTTTAGCAATAGATGGATTTTGATCAAACCATGTTGATAGTTTCTCGTTAACAATATTTTCAACTATCATTCGAACTTCTGAAGATACAAGCTTTTCTTTAGTTTGAGATGAAAATTTAGGATCAGGGATTTTTGCTGACAATACACAAGTTAATCCTTCTTTAATATCATCACCTGATATAGTAAATTTATTTTTTTTTAAGAGGTTATGCTCATTCGCATACTTATTAACAACTCTCGTCAAAGCGCTTCTAAAACCAAGCAAATGTGTTCCACCATCTTTTTGATGAATATTATTAGTATATGGAAATACATCCTCACTATATGAAGCATTCCATTTAAGAGAGCACTCTATTTCTACATTTTGTTTTTTACCCTCTATATAAATAGGCTTTTTAAATAAATCATTACCATTTTTATTTTGTAATTTTTCTCTTTTTTCATCTAAAAAATTAACAAACTCTATTACACCACCATCAAATTTAAAAATGGTTTTCTTTTCTTTTTTACTTGTAAGGTCTGAGAATGTAATTTTTATTCCTTTATTTAGAAAAGCTAATTCTCTCATTCTTTTTATTAGAGTATTTGAATTAAATTTAATAGATGAGAAAATTTCTTTTGAAGGTAAAAATGTTATCTGAGTACCAGTCTCTTTAGATTTCCCAATTTTTTTCAGTGGTGATTTAGCATCTCCCTCCTTGAACTCAATAAAATATTTTTGGCCATCTCTATGAATTTCTAATTGTAATTTTTCTGAAAGAGCATTAACAACTGATACACCAACGCCGTGCAGGCCTCCTGATACTTTGTATGAGTCATGATCAAATTTACCTCCAGCATGAAGTTGGGTCATTATTACTTCTGCTGCAGATTTTTTTTCTCCTTTATGAATATCTATGGGAATACCTCTACCATCATCTTTAACAGTAATTGTGCCGTCTGCATTCATAATGACATCAATATTTTTACAATATCCTGCTAATGCCTCATCTATTGAGTTATCAACAACTTCATAAACCATGTGATGTAAACCTGTGCCATCATCTGTATCACCAATATACATCCCAGGTCTTTTTCTTACTGCTTCTAGACCCTTAAGAACTTTAATAGAATCTGCTTGATATGTATTTTTATTTGTCATTTTTTAATTATTGGAAAAGGAAAATTATACCATTTTTTAACAAAAATTGTTCACTTATAATTATAAGATTTGATTTATAACGCTGATTTATCCAAGATAATTAAGGGTTTTTTAATCTTTTAATTAGAGTTTAATTAAATAGTTATAATTTTTCCTTAAGTCTAAAAAAATAGCTTGGTCCCATTTTTTTTATATAGATATAATTGTATTTATTAAGATATTTTTTTAATAAATTAAATTTTTTACCATTTAAAACTTCAATACAAATTAATTTTGGTTTATAAAAATTCAATTTTATGGATTTTAAAACTTTAATATCAAGACCTTCGATATCTATGTTTAAAAAATCAAATTTAATTTTAATAATTTTATTAATTTTTTTTGATCTTATATAATAAGAATTTCTTTTTATATTTTCTGAATTTAATTTTTTTGAACGATTAAATGAAATAGTGTTAAGTGGACTAAATATATTTTCAATATTTACTTTTACACTCTCTTCTTTGTTACTTATCGCTGCACAAATATTCTTATCATTTGGTCTGAAAATATTAAATAGATCAATAGAGGTTTTATTAAGATCTATATTTATACCTTTCCATCCTTTTTTATACAAAAGATAAGTATTACTGTACTTAATTGGGTTGAAAGCTCCAATATCTAAATAAATACCTTTTTTTTGTTTTTTGAAAAATTTAGTTATGAATCTATCTTCTCCGCATTGAGAATACGAATTTCTTTGCAAAAAAAATTTTTCCAACCATATCATTCGAAAATATAAATATGGTTTATAAAAAAAGCTTTTTCTAGTTATATATTTTTTTATCATATTAAATAAATCATTATTGGCGGAGAGAATGGGATTCGAACCCATGAAAGAGTTGCCCCTTTACACGCTTTCCAAGCGTGCGCCTTCAACCACTCGGCCACCTCTCCTCTAAAAATCAATTTGTTAAATTATCCAGTCTTTAAATTTATTATAGTTTTCAAAAATATATTTTGGATAGTTTTCATCAATTTCTACTTTTTTATATCTATGACCTCGACCAATTAAATCAACACCTGATTTGATGCTTTTTTCTATTTCTTTAATATCAAGATATTTGGGCTCAATTTTTTCTTTAAAAATGTATGGATCATTTGTTTCACACATGTTTTTATATTTATAGAGTAGTTCATCAGAGTCTTTTAAATTGCAAAAATGCCAACCTCCATTCTCCAAAATATGATTTAACCTCAACTTATCAATTCTCCACCAAGGTCTTTTTCTAAATTTTAAATTTCTAAGCCATTGTGGAGATTTCAAAAATTTCTTTACACATATTCTACTTCCATACCAAAATGGTTGTGTAATTGATTGTAAATTAAATTTATAATAATAAAGTTTTTGCTCAAAAACAGCATACCTCTTTCTAATATCAAAACCTTTTATTAAAAATGGGTTTGGTATTTCGTCTAAATCTGAGATTAAAATTAAATCAATATCTTCAGCATCTTTTATTCCTCTGGAAATACAGTTTCGCTGGAAATTTTCCCTTTCATATGGATTATCTCCACCAGGCATATCTTCAACAGGAACATAAATGATTTTATCTTTAAATTTTTTGAATTTATTCACATCAAATCTAAGTTTTTTCGAGTTGTTTTGCCAAGTTTTGTTACCTTCTACAATCACGAAATAATCGACAAATTTAGACATAATATTTAACCTTACATCTAATAAAAGATCCTCATCCCAATAAGAAAAGCAATCATATATTTTCATCTATTTCTCTTTATTTATTTTAAGAACTCCTATAAAGGCTTCTTGAGGAATTTCTACTCGTCCAAATTGTTTTGATCTTGCTTTTCCTTTTTTTTGTTTCTCAAGTAATTTTCTTTTTCTATCGGTAGCGCCTCCGCCATGTATTTTTGTTAAAACGTCTTTTTTAAATCCTTTAATTGTCTCTCTTGCAATAATTTTGCCTCCAATTGCTGCTTGAACTGGTATCATAAAATTATGTCGGGGAATTAAATCTTTAAGTTTTTCACAAACTTCTCTTCCAGTTTTCTGTGCAAAATCTTTGTGAATCATCATTGCTAATGCATCCACAGGTTCACTATTTACTAATATTCCTAGTTTAACCAAATCTCCTTCTCTATGTTCAATTATTTCATAATCAAAACTTGCATAACCACTTGTCATTGATTTTATTCTGTCATTAAAATCAAATACCACTTCATTTAGTGGTAGCTCATAACTTATCACGGCTCTATTACCTGAGTAACTTAGATTTGTTTGAATGCCTCTCTTGTCCTGACAAAGTTTAATTATTGATCCTAAAAATTCATCAGGTGTTATAATTGTTGCTTTTATCCATGGCTCTTCAATAGATTTTATAACAGTTGGATCTGGGAGACTAGATGGGTTTTGTAATTCGATCGCTTTTCCATTATTTAAATTTACTTTATAAACTACCCCTGGTGTTGTTGTTAATAAATTAACATCAAATTCTCTTTCTAACCTTTCAGTAATTATTTCAAGATGAAGCAAGCCCAAAAAACCACATCTAAAACCTAGGCCAAGTGCAGATGAAGATTCTGCTTCGAAAGAAAAACTTGAGTCATTTAATTGCAATTTAGCTAATCCATCCTTTAATTTTTGATATTCAGAGCTATCAACAGGAAATAATCCACAAAAGACAACGGGTTTGCTTGGTTTAAAGCCAGGTAAAGGGTGGACAGAAGGCTTAGTGGCATCACAGATTGTATCGCCGACTTTTGTCTCAGATAAGACTTTTATTCCAGTAGTTATGAAGCCAATTTCCCCAGTGTTAAGTTCGTTTACATCTTTTGCTTTAGGGGTGAAAACACCAACTTTTTCTACAATATAATCTTGATTAGTAGATAACATCTTAATTTTCATATTTTTTATAATTTTGCCGTTTACAACTCTTATCAATATCACAACTCCTAAATAGGTATCATACCAACTATCAACCAATAAACATTTCAATGTCTCATTTGATTTTCCAACAGGACCAGGTAATTGATTTACAATTTTTTCTAAAATTTCTTCTATACCTTCACCAGTTTTCCCAGAACACGGGACAGCATTTTCAGTATCAATGCCAATTACATCTTCGATTTGTTTCTTTGTCTTTTCTAAATCAGAAGCTGGTAAATCAATTTTATTTAAAACAGGAATTATTTCATGATCAATATCTAAAGCTTGATAAACATTGGCTAAAGTCTGAGCTTCAACGCCTTGTGTACTATCTACAATTAATATTGATCCTTCACAGGCATATAAAGATCTACTTACCTCATAACTAAAATCTACATGACCAGGAGTATCTATAATATTTAAAATATAATTTTTTCCATTTTTTGCTTTGTAGTTTAACTTTACTGTCTGCGCTTTTATTGTGATACCTCTTTCTCTTTCTATATCCATAGAGTCAAGAACTTGTGATTTCATTTCTCTCTCAGTCAAACCACCACATTTGTGGATTATTCTATCAGCTATTGTAGATTTCCCATGATCAATATGAGCAATGATTGCAAAATTTCTGATATTATCAATTGTGCTCATTTTAATTTTAAGATCGAATTTTAGCGCCAGTTTTATTTTCTACTGCTTCTATAATTGAATTATTAATTTTCTCTAAATCCTTATCGTTCAAAGTTTTTTCCAATGACTGAATTGTTATGCTGATAGCTATAGACTTTTGGTTATCTGGAATATTTTCACCTTCATAAACATCAAAAACTTTTATATTGCTAATAAGATTTGGATTCACATTAGAAATTACACTTATTAACTCTTGTGCTTCTACATTTTTATTAACTACAAATGCAAAATCCCGCTCTGATTTTTGAAAATCCGATACAGAAAACCTCAATTTTTGATCTTTCAATGTTTTAGTTGAAATTTTTAAATTTTCTAAAAAGATTTCAAAACCTATTAAATTTTCAGTTTTAATATCAATTTTTTTTAGAATGTTAGGATGAATTTCACCAAAATAAGCTGCAACTTTATCTTTTTTATGATCTAAAAAAATTCTACCAGATTTACCTGGATGATAATAATTGGGTGTTTTGCTATCAATAAAAAAATAATCAGAATTATAACCTGCTTCACTCAAAGTTTGTACCACATCTCTTTTTGCATCAAATAAATCAATATTTCTCTCTTTATCGATCCAAGAAAGTCTTGATTTTTTACCGGCTGACAAACCACAAACTACTGTCTTTTGTTCACCAGGGTTTGAACCTGTAAAAACAGGACCTATCTCAAATATAGATAAATCTTTAAAGCCTCTATCCAAATTTTTGCTCATATACATGATTAAATTTGAAAATATGGAATTTCTTAAAACACCCAATTCAGAACTTATAGGGTTTACAATTTTTACCTCTTTATTGGTTTCTCTAAAGTGATCGTTATAACTTTGGTCTGTAAATGACCATGTTATTGTCTCTAAATAACCCTTTGAAGCAATTGCTCTTTGTAAGAAATGAAATAATCTTTGAGTTTGAGTTAAAGTAGATTTAGATCTATCTTTAATTGGATCTATTGTTTTTATTTTGTCATAACCACTTATTCTTACCAACTCTTCAACAATATCTATTTGCTGTGAAATATCTGGTCTCCAAGAAGGAACTATTAACTTTAAAGAATTTTTTACTTTTTTAATAATAAAACCAAGATTAGTCAAAATTCTTTGCATTTCCTTTTCAGAAATTTTAAATCCAACTATATTTTCAAAAAAATTTACATCAAAATTTATAGTTTTGGTTTTATAAGACTCAATTTTTTGTATATCGATTTTACTAACTTCGCCACCACAAATTTCTTGAATTAGTGATGCTGCTTTTTTTAAACCAGTTTCAATGGATAATGGATCAATTCCTCTTTCAAATCTAAATTTTGCATCTGTGTCTAAATTTAATTTTTTTGCTGTATTTCTAACAGATCTTGGATCGAAATAAGCAGACTCTAATAATATATTTTTTGTATCAAATTCTGTGGCTGATCTTGTGCCCCCAATAATTCCACCTAATCCTAAAACTCCTTTGTTGTCACTAATAACACACATGCCTTTTTCTAACTTATAAATTTTATTGTCCAGTGCTGTAAATTCTTCTCCAGATTTTGAGTCTCTTACGATTATCCCTTTTTCAATTTTGTCAGCATCATATGCGTGTAATGGTCGATTAATATCTAGCATTACATAATTTGTTATATCAACAATAGCTGAAATAGGTTTTTGACCAACTGAAATTAATTTATCTTTGAGCCATTGAGGACTCTCGGTATTTTTTACATTTTTAATTAAACAACTTCCAAAGGCACTACACCCTTGTCCTTTCTCCTTATTAATCTTAACTTTTAAAGTTTGTTTTGTTTTTGATTTAATTTTTTTTTCTTTAGATGCTATTAATCTTCCAAAACCTGAGGCGGCAAGATCTCTAGCTATTCCTCTCACACCAAGACAATCTGGTCGATTAGGTGTAATAGATAAATCAATAAGATTAGATTTTGATTTTGAAAAATAACTTTTACCAATATTTTTTTCATATTTTTTAGGTAATTCGGTTATACCATCACTCTCATCAGATAAATTCAACTCAGACTTAGAGCAAAGCATTCCAAAAGAAGTTACACCTCTAATTTTTGCTATTTCTAATTTTGTGTTAGTCTTTGGGATAATAGCACCTGGAGGTGCATATATGGTAATAAGTCCTTCGCTCGCGTTAGTGGCACCACACACAACTTTTTTTAGCTCTTTCTCACCGATGTTTACATCACAAACTTTAAGTCGGTCTGCGTTTGGATGTTTTTCTGTCTTGATAATTTTTGCAACTTTAAATAATTGATTTTCAGATGAAAGGCTTTCCACACTTTCTACCTCTAGTCCTATACTGGTAAGTTGTTCTAAAAGATTTTTTTCTTTCAAATTAGTTTTTAAATGATCTTTTAACCAACCAAATGTGATTTTCATCTACTGAGACCTCTGTAGTTTGTAGGTACGTCTAAAGGATCAAATCCAAAATGATTTAACCATCTATAATCACAGTCAAAGAAAGCTCTAAGATCATTAATTCCATATTTTAACATCGCCAATCTATCAATTCCTATTCCAAACGCATAACCTTGAAACTTTGTTGGATCGACCTTTACATTTTTTAAAACATTTGGATGAACCATCCCACAACCTAGTATTTCTAGCCACCGATCACCTTCCCCAATAATAATTTTTCCATCTTTGATTTCATATCCAATATCAACTTCAGCAGATGGTTCTGTGAAAGGAAAATGACTTGGTCTAAATCTCATCTTTATTTTTTTAACTTCAAAAAATTCCTTGATAAAATAATTCAAACAACCTTTTAAATGACCCATATTTATATCTTTATCTATGTGAAGACCTTCAACTTGATGAAACATTGGTGAGTGTGTTTGGTCACTATCCGATCTGTATGTTCTGCCGGGTGCGATTATTTTAAAAGGTGGTTTGTCTTTTAACATTGTTCTAACTTGAACAGGGGACGTGTGAGTACGTAACAATCTTTCTTTTTTATTATCAAGATAAAATGTATCATGCATATCTCTTGCTGGATGGTTGTCTGGAGTATTTAAAGCAGTAAAATTATTATATTCATTTTCAACATCTGGTCCTTCCTCTACGCTAAAGCCTATTTCAGAAAATATAGAAGATATTTCATCAATTGTTTGTGATACAGGATGGATTTTACCCCTTACAAATGATCGCTCTGGTAAAGTAACATCAATTTTTTCTTTTTCCAATTTTTCATTAATATTTGTTTTTTCTATTTCGATTATTTTTAAATTTATAAGATCATGAAGTTCATCCTTAATTATATTCAAATCAGATGCGAATTTTTTTCTTTCTGAGACATCAATAAAACCTATTTTTTTAAATTGAGATGAAACCAACCCGTTTTTACCAAATAGATCAGATTTAATTTGATTAAGTTCTGCTAGATCTAATTTACCTTTTAATTTTGATATAAATTCGTCTCTTATTTTTTTTAGATCAGACATTTTTACAGATTATTTCTTCAGCGAAATAAAACAATAGTGAAGATTAATTTAAAGCAGATTGTGCTTTTTGGACAATAGTTTTAAAGGCTTCTGGGCTATCATAGGCTATCTCAGCTAAAATTTTTCTATCAATTTTAATTCCACATTTATTTAAACCATAAATAAACTTGGAATATGTCAAACCTTCAGCTCTTACACCCGCATTGATTCTTTGTATCCACAATGATTTGAAATCTCTTTTCTTATTTCTTCGATCTCTGTATGCATATTGCATGGCTTTTTCCATAGCTTGCTTTGCAACTCTAATAGTATTTTTTCTTCTTCCCCACTGACCTTTTACAGCTTTTAAAACTTTTTTATGTTTAGCTCTACTTGTTACACCTCTTTTAACTCTTGCCATTTTAACCCCTTAAGCTGTAAGGCATATACGATTTAACAATTTTACCATCTTGTTTTGACATCGCAGTAGTGCCCCTAAGTTTTCTTATTTGAGAATTAGTTCTTTTTATCATGCCATGCCTCTTTCCAGCTTGGGCCATCATAACTTTCCCTCTAGCTGAAATTTTAAATCTTTTTTTTGCTGAGCTTTTTGTTTTTAATTTTGGCATAATTGGACGAGGTTATACAAAGAATGTAGAAAATTTACAACCTATATTAAAGCCTATAAAGGTTGAATTACCATAATCATTTGCTTCCCATCAAACTTGGGGTGCAATTCGACTTTACCAATTTCTTTCATATCCTCTTTAATTTTGGCCATCAATTCATTTCCTAAATGAGAGTGTTGAAGTTCACGTCCTTTAAATCTAATGGTGAACTTTACCTTATCACCTTTCGCAATAAATTTTTTAGCATTTTTTACTTTAAACTCATAATCATGCGTTTCAGTTACTGGTCTCATTTTTATTTCTTTTAAAGCAATTATTTTTTGTTTCTTTTTTGCAAGGTTTGCTTTTTTTTGCGCATCATATTTATATTTACCCATGTCCATAATTTTACAAACTGGGGGATTGGCATTTGGGGCAATTTCGATTAAATCCAAACCTTGATTTTTTGCCATTGAGATTGCCTCATTAGTATTTAAAACACCTAAGTTTTCTCCATCACTTGCAATAACTTGAACCTCGGGTGAGGAAATTCTGTTATTTGATCGAGGTCCACGATCCTTGGTTCTTCTTTGAAAATAGTTTTGCTTAAAATCTGCCACTTAAATATTTGAAGGTGCTTTATTTAAAGCAGAAATTTTTTTTAGAAATGAGTTTAGTTCCATATTTTCTTGTTTATTTGAATCCAATCTTCTAATGGTTACTGAGTTACTGTCAACTTCTTTTTTACCACAAATTATTAAAAGAGGTACTTTTGCTAATGAATGATCTCTTATTTTATAATTTAAATTATGATTTTTTAAATCAACCATTGATGTAATACCAGCTTCTCTTATCTTATTGGAAACTTTTTTTGCATATTCTTCAAAGTCTTCGGAAATAGGTATAACAACTGTTTGTAACGGAGATATCCAAAATGGAAATTTTCCAGCATAGTTTTCAATCAGAATACCTATAAATCTTTCAAGAGACCCAAATAAAGCTCGATGTAACATAACAGGAACTTTCTTGGTGCCATCTTTATCTACGTATGATGCACCTAATCTACCAGGTAAATTAAAATCAACTTGTAATGTTCCACATTGCCAATCTCTTCCAATTGCATCTCTTAAAACAAATTCTATTTTAGGCCCATAGAATGCACCTTCACCCTTGTTTATACTATATTCTAATTTAGTTGCTTTTACAGCCTTTAACAAAGCACTCTCAGCCTTATCCCAAATACTATCGTCTCCAACTCTTTTTTCTGGTCTATCTGAGTATTTTAAAATCACATTTTCAAAACCTAAGTCTTTATAAATTTCTAAAATAAGATCTGTAACTATTAAACACTCTTTTGTAATTTGATCTTCAGTACAAAATATGTGAGCATCATCTTGTGTGAATGCTCTTACCCTCAACAATCCATGTAATGCCCCTGAAGGTTCATAACGATGTACTTTTCCAAACTCAGACATCTTTAGTGGCAAATCTTTATAACTTTTAAGGCCTTGATTAAAAACTTCTATACAGCCTGGACAGTTCATAGGTTTAATCGCAAACACCTTTTCATCTGGTGTTGTTGAAGTATACATATTTGCTCCAAATTTTTCCCAGTGTCCAGATTTTTCCCACAGAGTTCTATCTAAAACCTCTGGAGTATTTATTTCCTTATATCCTGCGATCTCTTGTTTCATCCTCATATAATCGATTAATTTTTGAAACAATGCCCAACCTTTTTCATGCCAAAAAACAGATCCTGGACTTTCTTCTCTAAAATGGAACAAATCCATTTCTTTGCCTAATTTACGATGATCTCTTTTTTCTGCTTCTTCAATTCTTTTTAGATAATTGTCTAAATCTTTCTGAGAAGCCCAACTTGTTCCGTAGATCCTTTGGAGCATTTCATTATTTGAGTCGCCTCGCCAATATGCGCCTGAAACTTTTGTAAGTTTAAAGGCTTTACCAATTTTACTAGAAGATACTAAATGAGGTCCTCTACATAAATCATACCAAGTATCACCATGATGATAGACTGAAAGTTCTTCATTTTCCGGAATACTCTCAATAATTTCTGCCTTATATTTTTCTCCAATTTTTTTAAAATGCTTAATTGCTTTATCTCTTCCCCATACTTCTCGCCTTGTTTTCAAGTCTTTGTCAATTATTTCTGACATCCTTTCCTCAATTTTTTTGAGATCGTTATCTGTAAAGGGCTCCTTTCTGGCAAAGTCATAATAAAATCCATTTTCTATAACTGGTCCAATAGTAACTTGGGTGCCTGGGTATAATTCTTGAACTGCCATAGCCATGATATGTGCAGAGTCATGTCTAATAACTTCTAAACCCTCTGGGTCTTTTGCTGTAAAAATTTTAACGGAACAATCTTTATCAATCGAAAAGTATAAATCTTTTAATTCTCCATTCACACTCATTATCAAGGCTTGTTTTGCTAATGATTTGCTAATTTTTTCAGCAATCTCTAGGCCTGTCACTTTTTTAGGAAAATCTAAATTGTTTCCGTCTGGTAAAGTAATTATGGGCATTTAATTTAGTAATCTCTTATACTCTGAATAAGTAGAAAAACACATTTTTTCAACATTAAATTTTTTTATAATGTTTTTTCTTCCCTCCTTACCCATTAATTTTAAGGAAGTTTCATCCATTGTCATTGCTTGAATGATTTTTTTACTCAAGGAGCCTGCGTCACCAGATTCAAATAACAACCCAGTTTTTTCGTTTAAAATTGTCTCATTTGATCCTCCAATATTACTAGCAATGATTATTTTTTCCATAGATTGTGCCTCTACCGCAACTCTTCCAAAAGCTTCGGGTTCAATTGATGCTGAAACTATAATATCAGAAACTTTATAAGCTAAAGCCATATCCTTACAATGATCTATGAATTTTACTTGATTGGTCAGATTATACTTTTCAATTAATTTGATAAGTTTTTCTTTGTAAGAATCTCTTCCCTGATCACTGCCTAATATTACAACATGAAATGCCTCATATCCTAATTCAATTTTAACTAAATTTATTGCATCAATAAATAATTCTTGACCCTTCCACGACGTAAGTCGACCTGGCATAAGAATTATTTTTTTTTCATCAATAATATTCCACTCATTTAAAAGTTTTTTTTCATCAGTTTCAATTTTGGTTGTTGGATCAAAATAATCTACATTTATGCCCCTAAAAATTACTAAAAATTTTTTTTTAGAATTTAAGAATTCCTGATAATTCTCTTGAATATGTGAAAAAATAAAGTTTGATCCTGCTATTACCAAATCTGACCTTACCATTACTGAATTATAAAATTTTTTTAATCTACCTCTAAAATTATAAGTCCCATGAAATGTAGTAACAAACTTTCTTCTAGTTAATTTTGTTGCAAATAAACACGACCAAGCTGGTGCTCGACTTCTTGCGTGAACAATTGAAATTTTAAAAATCAAAATTATTGCTATTAAAATAATTGAATTTATCAAAATCAATAATGGATTTTTACTATGGACAGGAAGCCTTATTAATTTAACTTTTTTTTTATCAATAAACTTAGTTAACTCTCCACCACTTGTAACAATATAAGATTTACAATTATTTTCAGGTAAAAAATGTGCAATATCATAGCAACCAGTTTCTGCACCTCCGTAACCTAATTTTGGAATTACTTGCAAAACATTTAAATTAGATGACATTTAAAATAATTATATAATAATAGACAAAACTAATAAACTTTTATGACAAATTTTAATTACTTAAAAATTTCCACTACCAGAAAAATAAGATATTTGAAACACCATCAAAAAAATGCCACCTACATTGTTTTTTTGCATGGTTTTATGTCAGATTTGGAAGGTAAAAAACCTCAAGCATTTTTAAAATTTGCAAAAAAAAATAAACTAGGTTTTCTTGCTTTAGAATATTCAGGTCATGGTAAATCATCAGGAAAATTTATTAATGGTAATATTTCAAAATGGACTAGGGATACTACTTTAGTAATTCAAAAAGTCGTCAAAAAAAACGATATTATATTAATTGGATCAAGTATGGGGGCTTGGATTTCTTTAAACCAGTTTAGTCTTATCAAAAACAAAATTAAAGGTTTTTTAGGAATAGGTTCAGCACCAGAATTTCTTGATAAACTAATGTGGAATAAATTTTCTAATAAAATGAAGATTGAAATAAAAAAAAAAGGTTTCATAAATTTAAAACATGGTGATTATGAATACCCAATCACTTACCAATTAATCAAAGATGGAAGAAAAAATAAAATTTTGAATAAAAAAATAAGTCAAAATATAAATGTAACAATGGTTCACGGGAGTAAAGATAAATCTGTACCTTTAATTTACTCAAAAAAAATTTTAAAAATATTTCAATCTAAGAAAAAGAAATTAGTAGTTATAAAAAATGGTGATCATAGTTTATCTTCCCCAAAATGGCTCAAGATATTGAAAAAAGAGTTAAAATTAATAATTAACTAACCTTTTGTATTTTTGTTTTTGTAGAGATTGGATTTTTAAGCTTATCTAACATTTCTTTTGGACAAACCTGTACAAAATTCTTTAACTCATTTTCAAAGTCATCAATTATTTTTTTTGATAAACTGGACCCTGTTTCATTACTATGTTCGAGTACCAATTCTTTTAAAAATTTTGACCAATACTCAGTTTCAACATTTTGCCATACAACTGAGTCCGGATTAACTTTTTTTTCAAATTCTTTTGACTTATCGTAAATAAAAGCCATTCCTCCTGTCATGCCGGCTGCAAAATTATCTCCGACATCTCCAAGAATTACTGCTGTACCACCGGTCATATATTCACAACCATTTGAATCACAGCCTTCGATAACAGTTGTGGCACCAGAATTTCTTACCGCAAATCTATCCCCAGCTTGACCAGCTGCAAAAAGTTTACCTGACGTTGCACCATAAAGAACTGTGTTGCCAATAATAGTATTCTCATTAGAAATTAAATTGCTTTCATCAGGTAGTTTTATTGAAATGGTTGCTCCTGACAAACCTTTCCCAACATAATCATTTGCATCGCCTTTTAAATTAAGTTTAAGTCCTTTTGCTGTAAATGCACCAAATGATTGTCCAGCTGAACCTTTAAAATCTAGAGTTAAAAAATTTTCCTCTAATTTTTCATAACCATATTTTTTATATAAGTGATGTGAAATTCTAGTGCCTACAGCTCTATTAGTATTTTTAATTAAAAACTCGTTATTTATTTTTTCTGAGTTATCTAAAGCCTTTTCTATTTGAGGCCAAATTTCTTGATCCAGTGTATCAGGAACTTGATTTATTTCAGATACCTCACAATACCTCTTATTATTGCCAGGGTCTGCTTGGACAAATAATGGATTAAGATCTAAGTCATCTAGATTAGGCGAGGCTTTACTTACCTGCATTAATAAATCAGTTCGACCGATAACCTCATTTAAAGATCTAAAACCAAGCGAAGCTAAAATTTCTCTCACCTCTGTAGCAATAAATGTAAATAAATTTACAACTTTATCAGGAGTTCCAGTAAATTTTTCTCTTAATTTTTCATCCTGTGTACAAACTCCTACAGGACAGGTATTAGAGTGACATTGCCTTACCATAATACAACCCATCGCTACTAAAGCGGTAGTTGCTACACCATACTCCTCTGCACCCATCATAGCTGCAATAACAACATCTCTTCCGGTTTTAATACCTCCATCGGTTCTTAAAGTAACTTTATGTCTTAGATTATTTAATGTTAAAACTTGATTGGCCTCCGTCAGTCCCATCTCCCATGGAATACCTACGTATTTTACACTTGTTTGAGGTGTAGCCCCGGTTCCTCCATTATGTCCTGAAATTAAAATTATATCAGCTTTTGCCTTTGCAACACCGGCTGCAATAGTACCAACGCCAGATGATGCAACTAGTTTAACTCCAATTCTTGCCTTAGGATTGATTTGTTTTAAATCATAAATAAGCTGAGCTAAATCCTCAATTGAATAAATATCATGATGCGGAGGTGGGGAAATTAGTGTTACACCTGGTGTTGAATGTCTTAGCTTGGCAATCTCATCTGTTACTTTAAATCCTGGTAATTGGCCACCTTCACCGGGTTTTGCACCTTGAGCAATTTTAATCTCAATTTCATTACAATTGTTTAAATAATTAACTGTTACACCAAATCTTGCTGACGCAATTTGTTTTACTCTCGAATTTGCACTATCACCAGAGTCCATTATCTTAAATCTATTTGCATCTTCACCACCTTCTCCACTACAGGATGCACCTTTAATTCTATTCATCCCAATAGCTAATGTTTCGTGTGCCTCTTTGGATAATGCTCCGTGAGACATACTTCCACTACCAAATCTTTTTAATATTTTTTCTATTGGTTCAACCTCAGAAATTTGAATAGATGGTCCTAATTTTTTTTTTCTAAAATCTATCAAATCCCTTAAGTTAATTGGTGGCAAGTTATAGATTCCCTCAGCATATTTTTTATAAGCTGTATACGAGTTTGATCCTACAGCACTTTGTAATAAGTGGATTAATCTGCCCTGATATTGGTGTGTTTCTCCATTTTTTCTGTATCTATAAATCCCACCAATAGGTAAAACTGTATCGGTGCTTTCAAATGCCTCTTTATGTATTGCACGTATTTTTTTTTCGATTCCTGACAATCCAATACCAGAAATTTTTGAAGTCACTCCTGGAAAATAATCATCAACTATTGATCTGCTTAGACCAACAGTTTCAAAATTACATCCGCCTCGATACGAACTTAAAACAGATATACCCATTTTTGACATGATCTTTAATAATCCTGCATTCACTGATTTGATATATCTTTCAACACATTCATCAAAACTATACTGGCCAAATAACTTTTTCTCATGCCTTTGGTATAAACTATCAAAAGCTATATATGGATTAACTGTTGTTGCTCCAACACCTATTAATGTTGCAAAAGAATGGGTATCCAAAGCTTCACCAGATTGAACGTTAATTGAAACATACCCTCTTAATTTTTTATCAATTAAAAAAGTATTAATCGCACCAACGCATAATAGCATTGGCATAGGCATCCTTGTATCTGAAATAGCTTTATCGCTTAAAACTAATTGTGTTACACCCTGTCTAACAGCAATTTCCGACTCTTTTTGGATCCTTTTAATAGAGTCAAATAAACTTTGATCATTCGAGAAAGTACAATCTATAGAGACAGAGTTTTTTCCAAAAAAATTAATAAATTTGTTAAATTGTGAATTCGATAATATCGGACTATTTAAAACGTAAATATTTTCTTTAGTTAAAGTATCAAAATCTAAAATATTCCCAAGATTACCAAATCTAGTTTTCAAACTCATAACTTTATTTTCTCTCAAAGAGTCAATCGGTGGATTGGTCACTTGGCTAAAGTTTTGTCTAAAAAAATGATAAAGTGGTCTGTATTTGTCCGATAAAACTGCTAAAGGCGTATCATCACCCATGGAACCCGTCGCTTCTTTTGCATCTTCAGCCATTGGATGTAAGATTAGCTCTAAGTCCTCTAAACTTATTCCAAAAGAGTGTTGTCGTCTCCTTAGATCTTCACCATCAAAATTATGTTTCTCATTTGAAATGGATAATTTTTCATCTAAATCTATTATCTGAGAATTGAAATGCTTATATTCTTTTGCCAAATAGTCTTTAATTTGATTATTCGTAAACACTTTGCCTTTTTCAATTCTAACACCAATTATCTCCCCTGGGCCAAGTCTTCCTTTTGATAAAATTCTTTTTTCATTTAATTCAATCATTCCAGTTTCAGATCCGGCAAAGAGAAACTTATCTTTTGTTATTGCGTATCTTAAAGGCCTTAAACCATTACGATCATTTGCTGCAATGACCCATTCATTATCTGTTGCGGCAATTGCGGCAGGACCATCCCAAGGTTCCATGGTACTATTTAAAAAATTAAACAATTGTTGATGACTTTTTGGTAGAGTTTTATTTCTTTTTGACCAAGCATCAGGGATCATCATTAATTTTGCTAAAGGTGCAGGTTGGCCAGATTTATTTAATAACTCAAAAACATTATCTAGTGCCGCAGAGTCAGAAACTCCTTTTTGTATAACTGGCTTTAAATTTTCAACATTTTCAAAAAGAGGGCTACTCATCTCTTGTTCATGAACTCTCATCCAGTTTTTATTTCCTTTGTAAGTATTAATTTCACCATTATGGGCAACTGCTCTAAATGGTTGTGCCAAACTCCAGCTTGGAGCAGTATTAGTTGAAAATCTCTGATGAAAAATTGCAAATCTTGAAATAAATCTTTCGTCTTTTAAATCCAAGAAAAAATCTGAGATAGCCTCAGCTAAAAACATGCCCTTATAGATAATTGATTTAGAACTTATTGAGCAAATATAAAAATTATTTAATGATAAATTGAATGCTTTATTCTCAATTTTTTTTCTTGTTTCATAAATTTTTCTTTCAAGCTCTTTATCAAGCAAATTTTTATCATTCGATTTAAAAAGCACTTGAATTATCTCTGGCATAGTTTGGAAAGCTTTTTCTCCTAAAACTTTTGGATTAACAGGGACCTGTCTCCAGCCATAGATACTAAAATCGTTTTTAGTTAACTCACTTTCTACAATCGTTTTACAGCTTTCTTGTGAGGAGTAATCATTTCTTGGTAAAAAAATCATTCCAACACAAATATCAGAGCCATCATGTGTGTGACCTGTAACCTCTATTTTTTCAACAAAGAAATCTTTGGGAATTTCTAAATGTATTCCTGCCCCATCACCTGTTTTTCCATCAGCATCAACAGCTCCTCGATGCCAAACAGCCTTTAAAGCTTCAATTCCATATTCTACAACCTCTCTTGATTTTTTTCCTTCTGTTGATGCAATTAACCCTACGCCACATGCATCATGTTCCATTTCCTTAGAATAAACATTGTTTTTAGTAAGTAATTCTAAATTTTTTTTATATATGCTCATTATGCAACTTTAGATTTTTTTAATTCGATATTTTCAAGATAAGATTTGATTGATAAAGCAGCATCTCTACCATCTTTAATTGCCCAAACAACTAAAGATGCACCTCTTACAATATCCCCGGCAGCAAAGACACCTTTAATATTAGTTTCCATAGTGTCAAAGTCAGTTTTAATTGTTCCCCATTTTGTAACTTGTAATTCTTGTGCTTCAAATAATAATGGCAAGTTTTCTGGATCAAATCCTAAAGCTTTTATTACCATATCTGCTTTAATTTCAAATTCAGATCCTTGTTTAATTTCTGGTCTTCTTCTCCCTGAGTCATCTGGATCGCCAAGTTGAATTTGATCTACAATTAATTTTTCAATTTTATTTTTTCCTCTAAATTCTTTTGGACTAGACAACCAAACAAATTCAACACCCTCTTCTTCTGCATTAGCTACTTCTCTTGCAGATCCAGGCATGTTATCTTTATCTCTTCTGTATAAACATTTAACTGAATTAGCTTTTTGTCTTACAGATGTTCGGACACAATCCATTGCGGTATCCCCACCTCCAATAACAACTACATCTTTACCCTCAGCATTTAATATACCTTTATCGAATAAATCAACTTTATCTCCTAACCCCTTTTTGTTTGATGCAGTTAAAAACTCCATAGCAGGAAAAATATTATCTAAATCATTACCTGGCAGATTAATTTCTCTTGGTTTATAAACTCCAGTAGCAATTAAAATTGCATCATGTTTTTTTCTCAATTGCTCTAAAGTTGCATCCTTGCCAACCTCAAAATTTTGTTCAAATTTAATTCCACCATCTTTCAACAATTTTGTTCTTCTCTCGACCACATGTTTCTCTAATTTAAAATTTGGAATTCCATAAATTAACAAACCGCCCGCTCTGTCATATCTGTCATAAACTGTAATTTGATATCCATTTTTCCTAAGTTGTTCAGCAGCTGCCAGTCCAGCAGGTCCAGCACCAATTATTCCGACACTTTGTTCTTTTTCGTGTTTGATTGATATAGGCTTTACCCATCCGTTTTCCCAAGCACTATCTGTAATATATTTTTCGACTGATCCAATTGTTACGGTGCCATGACCTGACTGCTCAATAACACAATTACCCTCACATAATCTATCTTGAGGGCATATTCTGCCACAAACCTCAGGCATATTATTTGTACTTTGAGATAATTCATAAGCTTCCTTCAATCTGCCTTCAGCAGTCAATTTAAGCCAATCAGGGATGTTGTTACTTAAAGGACAATGGACTTGGCAAAAAGGAACGCCACATTGAGAGCATCTACTTGACTGCTCTTGTGCTTTTTGAGTGATAAATTCATCATAGATTTCATTAAAATCATCTTTCCTATTATTAACTCCTCTTTTAGGTGGGGTTTGTTGACCTATTTTTACGAATTTTAGCATTTTATCAGTCATAAATTTTTATAAATTTATCGCAAAATATACATAGTTTTTATTAGTAAAAGAAATAAATAGGTCAGTTATTATTACCTAATTACAATAATATTTAGCTTAAAATCTATTTAATCTGATTTTTGCATACCTAATATGATTAAATCGAATTGTTTAAAATGAATATTTTTTAAGCTACGACACATGTATGTTGCGAGATTTTATAGAAATTTTAATTCTTTCTGCTGTTCAAGGAATTTCTGAATTTTTACCCATAAGTTCGTCAGCTCATTTAATATTGGTATCAAATTTTTATGATTTAGAAACAAGTTCTTTATTAATAGACATAAGTCTTCATTTGGGCTCATTAATTGCAGTAATTTTTTATTTTAGAAAAGAGCTATTTGATCTAAGAAATAATAATAGGTTATTGAGTTTAATAATTATTGGCTCCTTGCCTTTAATATTTTTTGGATATATTTTATATTCCACCGAATTTATTCATCTTTTAAGAAACACAAAAGTAATTGCATCAACAACACTATTTTTTGGATTCATACTTTTCTTTGCTGATCAAAGAAAAATTGATCGAAATATTTCTACAGATTTAAATATTAAATCAGTTTTATTAATTGGTTTATTTCAAATATTGGCGTTGATACCAGGAGTTAGTAGGGCTGGAATAACGATTACGGCAGCAAGATTTTTGAATTTCAATAGAACAGACGCTAGTAAAATTTCTTTTTTACTGTCTATACCTGCATTAGCAGGAGCAAGCTTCCTAGGTTTAAGAGAGGCTTTTGAACAATCAATAGAAATAAATTATTTATTATTAATTGCTACTTTTTTATCATTTATGTTTTCTTTTTTTACAATTAAGTATTTTCTTAAATTTATAAGTAAAATTTCTTTTAATGTGTTTGTAATTTATCGGATAATTCTTGGCTTAATTTTATTTTATATAATATATATTTAACTTGCTTTCCTTATTAATGGAACTAATTGAGATAATAAAACTCCACTTAATATAAAAAAACAACCAAGTAAATTATTAATGCCTAATATTTGATTTAAAAGAAACCAGGCGGCAATTGTTGCGAACACACCCTCCAAAGAAAAAATTATTGCTGCTGGTGCTGGAGTTATATTTCTTTGAGCATAAATTTGTAAAACAAATGCAAAACCACCTGATAAAATACCAGCATATAAAATCGAGTCTATTTCATTTAATATATTAGCGATTACAAATTCTTCAGAAAATAAACCTATTATAAATGAGAATAAAGCAACTAGCAGAGTTTGAATTGCACCAATAGTCAATGGTAGATTGTACTTTTTGACAATCATACCAGTAAAAATAATATGTGTACTCCAAAATAAAGCTCCTAATACCACAAGGGTATCACCTAATCTTACAGTTGCATCTTGAAAATTTGTTAATAAATATCCGCCGATTAAACATAAAATTACCGATGGCCATACACTCCAGTGTAAAAAATCTTTTTTAAAGATGAAAATAATTATTGGGACCATTGGCACATAAAAAATTGTAAAAAAAGCAGCATTTGCTACATCAGTGTAAAGCAACGCAATCTGTTGTAATGCTGAGCCCAAAAATAATGATAGTCCGATTAAAAAGGACAGGATAACGAATGTTTTTGTATCAAACCTAAATTCTTTTTTTAGTTTTTTTGCTTCAAACATAAATGCTAAAGGAACAATTGCTAAAAAACCCACAAAAAATCTTACTGAATTAAAAGTGAATGGGCCGATGTCATCCATGCCTGTATCTTGTGCAATAAATGTGGTCCCCCAAATGAAAGTGCATAATAGTGCACTAAATAATGAGAGAGTTTTTGACATATTTTTACACAGCTAATTTGTAAGCAAAATTTTTTCCAAGATTGTCTTTCAAATCGTTGTTAAATCGAGCTGCTTCAGCTCCATCAATTATTCTGTGATCATATGATAAAGATAAAGGTAACATTGTTCGTGTAATAAATTTTCCATCAATAAAAATTTGTTTTTTTTGAGATTTGCCAACTCCCAAAATTGCAACTTCAGGATAATTAATTATAGGTGTAAAAAAAGAACCGCCAATACCTCCTAGACTTGTTATTGTCATGGAACCACCAAATAATTCTTTTTTATCAATTTTAAGATTCCTGCACTGATCACTTAATTTTTTAAGTTCGTTGCCAATTAATGAAATATTCTTATTATCAGCATTTCTTAGTTTTGGCACCATAAGTCCATGCTTCGTATCTACTGCTATTCCAATATGGTAATACTTTTTTAAGGTCATTTTTCCTTTATCAATTTCATCTATAGATGAATTAAAATTTGGAAATTTTTTAAGTGATGCAGTTAATGCTTTGACGATAAAAGCTAAAGGAGTAATTTTTTTTTTTTCTCCAGTGTAAATATCTGTAAGAGATGTTCTAAACTCCTCTAATTCAGTTATATCTGCTTCATCATGATTGGTCACATGGGGAATATTGGTCCAAGAATTCATAAGATATTTAGACGAAAGTCTCTTCACTCTTGGAATATCCTTTATTTCTGTTTTTCCAAATTCAGAGTGAGGATATTCTAGTTCTATCGTTTCATCTTTTTTGAATTCTTTTTCAGAATTTATCTTAGGTTTATTTGCAACAAATGACTTTACATCACTTTCAGTTACTCTTCCTAGTCTTTCACTACCTTCAACTTTACTAATATCAACACCAAGTTCTCTTGCAAATTTTCTGACTTTTGGTGAGGCTGCAGTTTTTTTAGAAAAATCTTTTACGATAACATTTTTTGATCCAACTTCTCTTCTAATTTCTATTTTTTTTTCCTTAGTATTTTCTTTTTTAATTGTTTTTATTTCTTCAGTTATTAATTGAGTTTCTACTTGATTGTCTTTTGATTCAATTTCTAATATTTTATCACCTTCCGAAACCTTATCCCCAACATTTAAATTTAATTCTGTAACTATTCCATTATGTAATGAGGGTATTTCAACACTCGATTTATCACTTTCAATTGTTATTAAAGGATCATTTTTTTTAATCTCTTGACCCTTTTTGACTATAATTTCAATAACCTCTACATCTTTAAATTCACCAATATTTGGAACTTTTATATCTTTTTTGGGCATTCTATAATTTTGTTGGCATAGGTTTATCAATATCAATCTTATACTTTTTGATTGCTTCTTTTGCATATTTTGATGCAATGAGCTGTTCCTTAGCTAAAATACTCAAACCATATGTTGTGATATGTTCCTTATCAACTTCAAAAAATTTTCTTAACTTCTTTCTTGTATCACTTCGACCAAATCCATCCGTTCCTAATGAATAAAAACTTTTATTTACGTATGGTCTAATCTGGTCAGAATTCATTCTCATATAATCAGAAGCTGCTAAAATTGGTCCTTCAGTATTACCCAAACATTTTTCTACATAGCTTTTTTTAGGCTCTTTATCAGGATTTAGAAGATTGTATCTCTCTACCTCAAGGCCATCCCTTCTTAATTCATTAAAGCTGGTTACACTCCAAATCTCACTATCGATTTGATACTCATTTTGTAATATTTCGGCACCAGCTATCATTTCTCTTAAGATTGTGCCAGATCCAAGAAATTGAATTTTAGTTTTTTTATACTTGTTAAACTCCTTTATTTTATACATTCCTTTTAAAATACCTTCCTCACATGATTTATCTTTTGGCATTTCTGGATGAGGATAATTTTCATTCATGGTCGTAATATAATAGAAAATATTCTCTTTTTTCTCATGCATTCTTCTTAAACCTTCTCGAAAAATGACTGCAAGCTCGTAGTGAAATGTTGGATCGTATGATCTGCAATTAGGAATAGTTGAAGCCATCAAATGACTATGACCATCTTGATGTTGTAAACCTTCCCCAGCAAGAGTTGTTCTTCCAGCGGTTGCTCCGATCAGAAACCCTCTGGACTGGCTATCAGCACCCGCCCAAGCAAAATCACCAATTCTCTGAAAACCAAACATTGAGTAAAAAAGATAAATTGGGATCATTTCTATATCATGGTTAGTATATGAAGTTCCTGCAGCGATCCAAGATGACATCGCTCCAGCCTCGTTAATTCCTTCCTCTAAAACTTGACCACTCTTTTCCTCTTTATACGAACTTAATTGAGCAGAATCTTCTGGCTCATATTTTTGACCTTCATGAGCATAAATTCCTATTTTTTGGAAAAAACCCTCCATTCCGAATGTTCTAGCCTCATCAGGTATGATTGGAACCAGTTTTGGTGCAACATTTTTATCTCTCAAAAGGTTTGTTAACATTCTGACCAATGCCATTGTGGTCGACATTTCTTTTTCACCTGTAGAAACTTTCATATTATCGAAAATATCTTTTGGTGGTGCTTTAACAGGTTTGGCGTAAGTTGTTCTTTCAGGAATAAAACCACCCAGTTGAATTCGTCTTTCATTTATGTATTTAATCTCTGGAGAATTTTGATCAGGCTTGTAGTATTCAATATTCTTAACTTGTTGATCTGTTAATGGAACATCAAACCTATCTCTGTAATACATTAAGTCGTCGATATCTAACTTCTTAGTCTGGTGAGTTGTATTTACACTCTCACCACTTTTGCCCATTCCATAACCCTTAATAGTTTTTGCAATTACAACTGTAGGACTTCCAACATTTTTAGATGCTTTATCATAAGCTGCAAAAACTTTATGAGGGTCATGACCACCCCTGTTTAATCTCCAAATATCTTTGTCTGAAAGACTGGAAACCAACTCTTTGGTCTCTAAATATTTTCCAAAAAATTTTTCTCTCACATACGCACCGTCTCTTGCTTTCATTGCTTGATACTCGCCATCGACAGTCTCATTCATTGTTTTAACTAAATGACCTGTTTTATCATTGGCAAGCAATGGATCCCAATAAGAGCCCCAAATAACTTTTATAACATTCCATCCTGCACCTCTAAAAATTCCCTCTAATTCCTGAATTATCTTTCCGTTTCCACGAACTGGTCCGTCCAGTCTTTGAAGATTACAATTTACAACAAATATTAAGTTATCTAATTTTTCTCTTGCGGCTAAACCAATCGCACCTAAAGACTCCGGTTCATCCATTTCTCCATCACCTAAAAATGCCCAAACTTTTCTCCCTTCATCTTTGATGAGACCTCTATTGATTAAGTACTTCATGAATCTTGCTTGATAAATTGCAAGCATTGGACCTAATCCCATGGACACTGTTGGAAATTGCCAAAAATTTGGCATTAGCCAAGGATGAGGATATGAGGAAAGACCACCAGGGTTTACTTCTTGTCTAAAACTATCTAATTGTTTTTCGTTAAGTCTACCTTCCAGATAAGCTCTAGCGTACATACCTGGAGCGCTATGACCTTGAAAATAAATTAAATCTCCGCCAAATTTATTATTTTTAGCTCTCCAAAAATGATTCATACCAACATCGTAAAGAGTTGCAGCAGATGCAAAAGTTCCAATATGCCCTCCAAGTTCTGGGAATTTTTTATTTGCTCTAACTACCATTGCGGCAGCATTCCATCTTATTAAAGATCTAATTCTTCTTTCTATGTTTTGATCTCCATTAGATTTTTTTTCCTCGTTAACTGGTATAGTGTTTATATAAGGAGTGTTTTGCGTATAGGGTATATTAGCACCCTCCATATAAGCTTTGTTGATAAGTTCTTTAATTAAATAATGTGCCCTCTGATTTCCGTCTTTTTCTATTACTGCTGACAAAGACTCTAGCCACTCGCTTGTTTCTAGTGGATCGATATCCCCTTCTTTAACTACTTGGATTATTTTTGGTTTCACAGTCTCAATTATTTTTTGTGGAATATTTTGGTCCTGATGTTTTCTTAAAGTACTCTCAGCTTCTTGAATTAAATTTTCAGTTTCTTTTGGAACACTTTCTTTTTGAGATAATGATTGTTTTGAAGAAATATTTATTAATAGATCTCCCTTTGAAACCTTATCTCCAACTTTAACATTTACAGACTCGACTTTGCCAGAAAATATTGATGGTATTTCAACACTCGATTTATCACTTTCAATAGTAACAACAGGATCATTTTTTTTAATATCTTGACCCTCTTTTACTAAAAGTTCTATAACTTCCACATTCTCAAAATCACCTATGTCAGGAACTAACAATTTTTCAGTCATTTTTTAAAGTTTTATACATAAAAAAAATTTACTTAATCTTTAATTTTAACACATTCTACCCAATTTTTTGACACTCTTTATTGAAATACTCAAATAATGATTAAAAAGTTATTAAATATATTTATTCAACCAAAATTCAACACATATAAAGATGCTAATGTGTGGATCCAAAAAATATTGTTAGAGGAAAAATACGGAAAAATTAATTCCTAAATTTTTTCTACACACATCGCAATTCCCATACCGCCACCTATACAAAGCGCGGCACAACCTCTTTCTTTATTCTGTTTTTTCATTTCATGTATAAGTGTCACAAGTATTCTTGCTCCAGATGCGCCTATTGGGTGACCTAAAGCAATAGCCCCACCATTTATATTAACTTTATTTTCATCAATACCCAATTCACTGATAACTGCTATAGCTTGAGCGGCAAAAGCCTCATTAATTTCAAATAGATCAATTTCATTTAAATTCCAATTTACTTTTTTTGATGCTTGACGGATAGCTTCTATAGGACCAAGACCCATTAAAGATGGTTCCAAACCAACAGATGCCCAGGAAATAATTTTGGCCAATGGTTTAAGTGAATTTTGTTGGGCTTCCTTAAATGTAGTTAATAATAAAGCAGCTGCTCCATCATTTATACCAGATGAGTTTCCGGGTGTTACAGTCCCACCATCTTTAAAAGATGTTTTTAATTTTTCTAAATCAGATAATTTTAAATCTTTTCTTGGGTGTTCATCTTTTTTTAAAATAATACCTTTGTGATTTATCTGCACTATTTCATCATCAAATTTATTATTTTCAATTGCAATTTCTGTTTTTTTTTGGGATTGAAGAGCAAATTCATCTTGTTGTTTTCTAGAAATATTAAACTTTTTTGCAACATTTTCAGCTGTAACTCCCATGTGGTAATTTTTAAAAGCATCAGTTAAACCATCATGAATCATAGTATTGATTAATTGATCTTTTGAAACTTCTTTTTTCTCTGAATAAAAATAAGAATAAGGTGTCATCGACATATTCTCTTGACCCCCACAAATTACATTATTTGCATCTCCTAATTTAATTTGTTGGTAACCTGAAATAATGGCTCTTAGTCCTGATCCACAAACTTGGTTTACTAAATAAGCAGGTTTGGATACGGGGATCCCAGCATTTACTGCTGCTTGTCTCGCAGGGTTCTGTCCTCCACCAGCAGTTAAAACCTGGCCCATTATTACTTCATCAATTTGATTATTAGATATCTTGCTTCTTTTCAAAACCTCATTTATCACGATAGTACCAAGTTGATCTCCTTTCAAATCTTTTAATGATCCCTTATAAGTGCCTATAGGAGTCCTAACTGCACTACAAATAACCACGTCATCAGGTTTGTTGTTCATAAATTTTAATTTTATCTTATCATTAAAATACACTAAATATTGATATACTATAAACAAATATATTTATAAATGCGCCTGTAGCTCAATTGGATAGAGCGCTTGGCTACGGACCAGGAGGTTCTGGGTTCGACTCCTAGCAGGCGCACCATAAAAAAGGAAAATTATGTTAAAATGGTTAGAAAAAATATCTCTTCAAATGTCAGTAATATATTTTTTTGTTTCTATTTTTGTAATTATATTAATCTTAACTTTTGTATTATAAAAAATTATGTCTAATCAATTTGAACAAATCAGTCTCAAACCAGGTTTTATGAAACATAATGGAGGTCTTTTATTTAGAAATATCTCTGAAAATGAATACGAATTTAAATCAACGATTAATAATAATCATTTAAATGCTGCAGGAATTACTCATGGGGGTTATTTGTCTGCACTGATAGATGCCGGTGCCGGCACAGCAGCTCATAGATCAGCTGATAATGCACCATGCGTAACAATTTCTTTGGATATTAAGTTTATTGGATCATCAAAAGTTAATGATGAAATCTATGGGAAAGTAAAAATATTAAAAAAAACAAAAACTCTTGTATTTTTATTTTGTGAGTTAAATTGTAATGGTAAGATAATTACGTCAGCATCAGGAATTTGGAAAATTTTAAAAATCAAAACAACTGACTAAGCATTCAGCACATAATCTTTATAATTAATTTAATTATGTTAAGTTAAATTATTATTTAAAAAAAAATGAGAACTTTTTATCCATCGATTCGGTCATGTTTTAGTCTATTTTTGTTCTTTAACAACAACTACATCTGGTAGATAAAAATTAAGATATACCAAAGATAGAAATGACAAAAAATAAAATTACAGCTGTCCTTGGCCCAACAAATACAGGTAAAACTCATCTTGCTATTGAGACTATGCTGTCGTTTGACACTGGAATGATAGGTTTTCCTTTGAGATTGTTAGCTAGAGAAGTTTACGACAAGGTAATTAAAAAGGTAAGTTTAGATAAAGTTGCATTAATTACTGGTGAAGAAAAAATAATTCCTACAAATGCAAAGTATTATCTGTGTACTGTTGAATCTATGCCTATTGATAAAGAATTAGATTTTGTAGGTGTGGATGAAATTCAAATGTGCGCAGACCATGAGCGAGGTCATATTTTTACAGACAGATTATTGAACTTAAGAGGAATAAAATTAACAATGTTAATGGGATCAAATACTATAAGACCAATTATTTCTAATCTTGATGATGACATCGAATTTATAAATCGAACTAGACTTTCAAAACTTTCTTATGTTGGTCATAAAAAAATTTCAAGAATTCAAAGAAAAACTGCAATTATAGCATTTTCTGCAGAGGAAGTTTACGCCATCGCTGAACTTATAAGAAGACAAAAAGGAGGCGCTTCTATTGTTATGGGATCTCTAAGCCCAAAGACAAGGAATGCACAAGTAGAGCTGTATCAATCTGGAGATGTTGATTTTCTAGTCGCTACTGATGCTATTGGTATGGGAATTAATATGGATCTTGATCATGTTTATTTTTCTAATTTAAAAAAATTTGATGGAAAAAAATTAAGAAAGCTAAATTTAGCAGAAATTGGACAAATAGCTGGTAGAGCAGGAAGATACTTGAACAATGGAAATTTTGGTATTACAGGAGAATGCAAAGAAATAAATGCTGATGAAGTAGATTTATTGGAAAATCATAAATTTGAAGAAATCCAATCTTTATTTTGGAGAAATTCAAATTTAAATTTTGAGAGTCCTTTTAAATTATTAAAGTCTTTAGAGGAAAAGCCTAATAGAAGATGGTTAAGGAAAATATATGAATGCGAAGATGAAAAAGCCTTAAAATTTTTTTTAAGAGATAAAAATTTAGAAAATATTAAATTTGATAAAGATAAATTAAGTCTTTTATGGGAATGTTGCCAAATACCAGATTTTGTTAAAAAAACCTATGGCAATCACTATGAAGTGATTGAAAATGTTTTTAAATATTTAACAAGTGAAAAGGGTAAAATTACAGATGATTACATGCGACTTCAACTCGTCAAACTTGACAAATTAGATGGAAATGTAGATTCTTTATCAAATAGAATTGCAAATGTAAGAACTTGGTCATATGTTTCAAATAAAAATAATTGGATAGAAAATCAAAAATATTGGATAGAAAAAACAAAACACTTAGAGGATAAGTTATCAGATAGATTACATGAGGAGCTTACAAAAACTTTTATTGACAAAAGGGCAAGTGTCCTAGCAAGAGGCTTAAAGCAAGATATGGAATTTAATACTAAAATTTTAGAAAATAACGAAGTAATGATTGATGATCAATTTATTGGAAAGATAAATGGACTTAAATTAGAACTAGATTTAAAAAAGGGTGCTTTAGAAACAGATATCAAATCGCTCAAAAAAGCAGCAAGACAGACAGTTGGCCCAGAACTTCAAAAAAGAATAGATATAATAATCGAGACAGGTTTAATAGAATTAAGCCTGGATTTTAAAATTTATTGGAAAAAATCTCCAATAGCAAAATTGCAACCTGGTAGAGACTATTTAAATCCAAATATTGTTCTTATAGTTGATGATATTCTGGAAACAGATCAATTAAAAAAATTAAATGATTATTTAGTGAAATGGCTAAAAAATAGAATTCAAAATGTTTTAAGCAGTTTAATTGATTTGAGAAACCTTAAGGAAAAAAATTCATCAATTAAAGCTCTTGCATATCAATTGTATGAGAACAATGGAGTCCTTCAAAGAAATCAAGTTACAGATTATCTAAAAATATTAGGACAAAATGAGAGGAAATTTTTGAGAGATCAAGGAGTAAAATTTGGAAGATATCATGTATTTTTACATAAATTAATCAAACCAGAGGCTGTATCCCTAAGAACTTTGCTTTGGAAAAATTACCATCAAAAATATTTTAATTTAAAACCTCCTGTGTTTGGTTTAAATTTTTTGGAAGATGACAAGATTGAAAACAGAAATTTTATGTTACTTTGTGGATTTGAGAAGTTTAACAATTTTTACGTAAGGATTGATATTTTAGAAAGATTATTTGTTCAAATTATTAATTCAAACTCAGAAAAGAATGAAATTAAGTTAATTCCTGAAATGTTAAATTTACTTGGATGTAACAAGGACAGCTTTAAAAAGCTTTTAAAAATTATGGGTTATAAAGTTTTTGAAAAAAATAATGATATATTTTTTAAATACAATCCTAGAAAAAGCTCAAAAAAAGTAAGTAAAAAATTCATTAAAGAAAGTCCTTTCAAAGTGTTAAAAAATTTTAATTTAAATCAGTAAGTAATGTTTTTTAAAGAAAAAAAAGGAGATACTAAAACTAGTGATTTAGCAAGAGTTGCAGCATTATTGATTCATGCCGCAAAAATTGATGAAAACTTCTCAAAAGAAGAAGAGGTTATAATAAGTAAGGCACTTTTGAGAATAGGTGCAGACCAAGATAATTTAGAAAATATTTTAAAAGAAGGTAAAGAAATAGAAGAAAACTCTAACCAAATTTTGGATTTTACAAGGGAAGTTAAAAATATGGATGATAAAAAAAAAATTGAAATTATAGAAACCCTTTGGAGAATAATTTACTCAAATAAAGAAGCAGATATGTTTGAAACTAATTTGATGAGACGACTTGCAGGTTTATTGTATATTGACAATAAGACCATGGGAGATATCAAAGAAAAAATTAAAAAAGAAAATCAATAATGACTTATATAGTTAATGACAAATGCATTAAATGTAAATTAATGGATTGTGTTGAAGTTTGCCCTGTAGATTGTTTCTATGAGGGAAAAAATATGCTTGTAATTAAACCTGATGAGTGTATAGATTGTGGCGTTTGTGAGCCTGAGTGTCCTGTTGATGCAATAAAAGCTGATACAGAACCAGGGTCTGAAAAATGGCTAGAGATTAATAAACAATACTCTGAAATCTGGCCAAATATAACAGTGAAAAAAGATCCTCCATCGGATCATGAAAAATATAAAGATGAGCAAAATAAGTTTGAAAAGTATTTTAAAGAAAACCTTTAAAAAAAGTAAAGCTACTAAATCAAAAAAAAAGGTACAAACGAAAAAGGTTGTAAAATTAAGAAAAGTAAAAAAGAAAATTAATAAATTACCAAAAAAATTAATTAAAACTAAAAAAGTACCTGTAAAAAAATCATTAAAATCTGAAGTCAAAACTACAGATCAGAAAAATGATGGTTTAAGAATTACAAAAAATAATGAGGCTAAACCAGAAATCAAAAAAGTAAAAAAACAGGAAACAGAAAAAAAAGAATATAAAATCAAAGATTACGTCGTATACCCAAAACACGGTGTTGGGCAAATTACCGAATTTAAAAAGATAAATATTGGAGGAATAGACGTTGAAACTTACGTTATAAAATTTGAAAAAGATAAAGCAAATGGAATGGTGCCTGTTAATAAACAATTACACTTAAGACCATTAGCTACTATCAATCAGGTAAATAAATGCATCTCAATATTAAAAAGTAAGCCTAAAATAAAAAGATCAATGTGGAGTAGGAGAGCACAGGAATATGAAGCAAAGATTTCATCAGGTAAGATTTATGAGCTAGCTGAAGTAGTTAGAGACCTTAATAAGGGGGATGATTTGATGGTTGACCAATCTTATAGTGAAAGACAATTATTTGAAAAAGCATATGAAAGAATTCTTTCAGAATTTCAAATAATTCTAAATCTGTCATTAGAGGATACTCAAAAAAAATTAGATAAAGCTTTAAAAAGAAACTTAAATACCCAACCTAAACCAGAGGCAGCACCAATAAAGCAAGCTTCATCAGATTTACCTGAAGAAGAGGCTGTTTCAGAAAATGAAGAAGATATAGAGGAATAAAAAAAAAACGCCTCTCACACGTAAATCGTTATGAGAAGCGTTTTTAATAAAGAATACTAAGTAATTATCTTCTTCTTCTTTTTTTAGCTTTTTTCTTAGCTTTTTTCTTAGCCTTCTTTGCTTTTTTTCTTCTCTTAGGCATCTTTAGCTCCCTTTTTAAGTTAAACGAATCAATTGATTCGCTATTAATCTATTTTTATTTTTTTATGTGCCTTATGTCAAATCTTAAATTTTCAGAAAATTTTTAAAATAAAATTTAAATAAAAATTTTTTTTTATAAAAATTTAAATTGTAAAAAAGTAAGTGTTTATGCGCTTAATAATCAAATATTTTGTAAAAAATTAATAAAGTTTTTCTAAATCTTCTTTATATTTTTCTAAAATTTTTTTTCTTTTTAGTTTTAAAG
>CACMBY010000003.1:0-110009 GCA_902612065.1 uncultured Pelagibacteraceae bacterium
TTGGTAAGTTTCATTAATTTTCAAATTTGTAATAACTTCAGATGAAAAAATATTATTAAATAAAATACTCAGTATTAAAATGCTAAAACTAAAATGAGCGGTAATTTGCGACAGGTTTCTATATTTTCTCTGAAAAAAATCTCTAAGAGTTATAAAAAATAAATAAAAAGCTGCTGTAATTAGAATAGTATTGTAAAGAAAATTAATATCTAAATTTCTAATTATCAATACTGATAAAATTAAAGAAATAACAAAAAATAAAATTAAATAAGTTTTGTCTTCAATATCCGATTTAATCCATTTTAATTTAGGACCTATTGCCATAGCTAACATAAATGGAATTAAAAATGGTAGGATCAATTTGTTAAAAAATGGCGGACCTACAGATATTTTTTGAGATGAAATTACCTCTAAAAATATTGGATAAATTGTTCCAATTAAAACAACTGATAAAAAATACATCATAAACCAATTATTAACTAAAATTGATGTTTCCTTACTTAATAAGTAGAAAGTTTTGGAATTATTGTTTTCACTTTTATGAAAAATTAAAAATATAAAAAAAGATAAGAATATCAAAATAAATAAAAATATTAGAATATACAAACCTCTCTCTGGATCATTAGCAAATGTATGAACAGAATTTAAAATACCTGATCGAACCAAAAAAGTACCACACATACTTAGGGTAAAAGTTGCAATAGATAACACAACAACCCACGAAGTAAGAATTAGCTTTTTTTCTAAAACTAGCACACAATGTAATAAGGTTGTTAGTGCAAACCACGGCATTAAAGATACATTTTCAACAGGATCCCAAAACCAAAAACCTCCCCATCCTAACTCATAGTAAGCCCAAATAGATCCAAGTAAAATTCCTAAAGTTAAAAAAATCCATGAAACTAATACCCATTTTTTAATGTGTGATGCCCACGTTTTTGTAATATTATTTGAACAAACTGCTGCTAGTGCTGAGGAAAAAATTATAGAAGTTCCAACGTAGCCTAAATATAAAATTGGCGGGTGAATTGCTAATGCAGGGTCTTGTAATATAGGATTTAAACCTAACCCCTCTTTTGGAACTGGAAAAACATGATTAAAAGGATTGGAGGTTTGTATAAGAAAAATAAAAAAACCGATTATAATTATCTGTTGGAATAATAAAGTTAAAATTTTATATTGTTTTGGTTGATTTTTTGACCTCAGTAAAAAGACAAATATAAATAATGTTAAAACTAACAACCATAATAATAGACTACCCTCATGATTACCCCAAGTCCCAGAGATTTTATAGAAAAGAGGCTTAGTTGTATGGGAGTGATTAAAAACTGTCTCGTTACTAAAATCTGAGTTAACAAACGATAAAATTAAGCCTGAGAAGCTAATTATCACAAATAAAAGCTGTAAGAATACTAACGATATTACTTTAGTATCTAACTTCTGATTATCATTAAAATTTTTAATTGAAAAAAATATAACTAAAATTGAAACACCAACACCAAAAATTAAAGAATAATATCCAATTAAACTCGACAATTTATTTCTCCTCTAAAGCAGCCTTTACCTCAGGAGGCATATAATTTTCATCATGTTTAGCTAAAATTTTCGTTGCTGAAAAAAAATTCTCATCTTTTAAAAATCCCTCTGCAACAACACCCTTACCTTCTTCAAAAAGGTTGGGTATTAATCCTGAGTAAACAACATTTATTTCACTTTTAAAGTCTGTAATAACAAAACTTAATTCTTTATTTACAATAGAAATTGAGTCAGTTTTTACCATTCCTCCAATTCTAATCTTTTTTTGCTGCATTTCAGATAAAGTTTTTATCTCAGATGGAGATTTAAAATATACAACATTTTCTTCTAATGATTTTAGAATAAGGAATATCGTTAAACTTAATGTAACAGCGATTAAGAATATAAAAAAAAATCTTAGTTTAACTTTACGACCATACATGGTTTAAAAGTTAAATAGTTGAAGTGTTGGATAGAATCTCTCTATTAATTCTTTGTAGTCTAGCAGAGGCGGCTCTCTCAGAATTTAGGTTTCCAAATTTAACAATAAACTTGTTTTTTTCTTTTTCATATTGATTTTTGATTACCAAATACAATGACATAAAACTTAAAAAAGTAAAAGCAAATGAACCCCAAACATAAATTCCGTATCCATTCATATAAAAAAATTCATTTATCATAATCTGTCTAAACCCTTATTTTTAATTTTTATCAGTTCTGTATTATATTTCATTAAAAAAATTAGCAATGAGAATAGGGCAAATGCCGCAGTCATAATCAGTAAAGGAATGAGCATCGAAGAATGAATAGTAGATTTTGATAATATATTAATTGATGCAGGCTGATGAAGTGTGTTCCACCAATCTACAGAATATTTAATTATAGGAACATTTATTATTCCTAAAATTGTAATAATTGAAGTTACTTTAAAAACTTGTTCTTTATCTTCGTAAATTCTCCAAGCAATTAAATACATCAAATAAAAAAATGCCAATATTAACATAGAAGTAATTCTTGCATCCCACGCCCACCATGTTCCCCACGTGGGCTTTCCCCAAATAGAACCAGTTACAAGTGCAATTACATTAAAAACAAATCCTGACGGCGCCAAACTCTTTGAAATCAAAAAGAAATTTTTAATCTTAAATATATAACCAACGATAGAAAGAACAGTAATAGTAGAAAAGATACCTAGTGAGATCCATGCAGCTGGAACATGAACATACATTATTCTTACAGAGTGACTTTGTTTATAATCTTCTGGTGAGAGAATTAGAGCCTCAGTTAAACCTATAGAGATTACCAAAATGAATAATAATAAAACGTATTTTGGTGCTTTAGAAGTTATAGAAAAAATTCTATTAGGTTCTAGTAATTGAAACATAAAATTTTATTTTTAAATTAATATTAGGGTTATTTAGTACGAAATAATTATCTGATCAAGAATGTAGAGGGAGATAATAACGATGGGTAAAATTTAACACTCTTGATCAGAATTAGTTAAATTTAACAATGCCCTGTGACAAAGATTTGAGCTAAATGTGTTTAAAAAGTGAATTTACTTAATTTGACGGCTTAAAATAGCTTGAACCTTTTTTACCAGAAAAAATTTCCTCAATTAATGGATGTTTGATTGGCTCATCAGAGTCATCAGTCAATAAATTTTGTTCTGATACATAGGCTTCATAAGTTATTTCATCGTTTTCGGCTAACAAATGATAGAATGGTTGATCTTTTCTTGGTCTAACATTCTTAGGAATAGATTGATACCATTCTTCAGAATTATTAAACTCAAAATCTACATCATAAATCACACCTCTAAACTCAAAGTGTTTGTGTTTTACAATATCGCCTATTGAGAATTTAGCTTTTTGAATTGCCATTGAGATTAGTATGGGTATTTAAAAACAAAAATCAATAAGAAAAATTTATAGTTTTTGTGAAAATATTATTTATGTTAATATTCTTTCAGTGAATAAATCTTTTTTAAAGTTTCTTACTGATTTTGGACCTTTAGTAATTTTTTTTTACTACTATTACGATAGTGGAAAAGATTTAAGAGTAGCCATTCCACCGTTTATAATTGCGACAATTATAGCATTAGCGATTGTTTGGTTTTTAGAAAAAAAAATACCCAAAGTTCCTTTGTTGAGCGGAATATTAATTACTTTTTTTGGTGGCCTTACAATTTATTTTGATAATCCAGTTTTTATTTACATTAAGCCAACAATCATTAATATTTTATTTGGTCTGGCTTTAATATTTGGAAGATATTTTACAAATGAACCTGTATTAAAAAAATTAATGGGAAAATCAATACCACTTACAAACGAAGGTTGGGAATTGTTAAGTAAAAGATGGATATACTTTTTCTTTGGACTTGCTATTTTAAATGAATTAGTTTGGAGAACGCAATCTGAGGAATTTTGGGTTAACTTTAAAGTTTGGGGTTTACTTCCAATAACTTTCATTTTTACAGCCTTTCAAATCGGCTTAATCAATAAATATAAAACTCATGAAGAATAATTTAAGACTAGTTGTTAATAATCTTGATAAAAAAAAATTTAATGAAAATCATTTTTTTGAAAAAAATGAGCTTAAAATAATATTAGATTTATATGCAAAAATGGTTTCAGAGGGTTCTTGGAAAGATTACGGTCTTAACATTTCAAGCAAACAGGTAGGATTTAGTGTTTTTAAAAATGCAGCTGAAAATGCTATTTATAAAATTTGCAAAAACTTTAAGCCAAAAAATAAAAATTTAAAATATTTAATTACTGATACCAATGGTAAAATACTTAAGAATTCTTCAGAACTTAATTTATTGCTAAAAAATACTAATTGGAAAAAACTTTAAAATAAAATTATCTTCTTTGACCGAAAAGTCTAAGGAGCATAATAAATAAGTTAATGAAATCTAAGTAAAGAGTTAGAGCACCCATTACCGCTTTTTTACCCATTAACTCACCAGTATCGCTAGCAGAGTACATGTTTTTTATTTTTTGAGTATCATAAGCAGTAAGGCCAACAAAAATTAAAACTCCTAAAATTGAAATCACGAAATACATCATTGAAGATTTTAGAAAAATATTAACTAATGATGCAATAATAATTCCTATTAATCCCATCATCAAAAATGACCCAAACTTAGTTAAATCTCTCTTAGTTGTGTAACCATAAATGCTCATAGCACCAAAAGTAGCTGAACAAATAAAAAATACTCTTGTTACACTTAAACCTGTGTAAACTAATAAAATTGAAGATAGTGATAAACCCATTAAAGCAGCAAAAATCCAAAAAGTTGTCTGAGCTTTTGATGCACTCATTTTGTTGATCCCAAAACTCATATAAAATACGACACCCAAAGGAGCTAACATAACTATCCACTTAAGTCCTGATAAATAAATGGCATTTCCAACTTCAGTTAAAGCCACAATAGAACCACTTGCATCAGTAACAACTGACATCTTAAATGTTATCAACGCTATAATTCCTGTAAGTAATATTCCAGTCGCCATGTAGTTATAAACTTTTAACATGTAGGCTCTTAAGCCCTCATCAGTAACCGCAGTGGTTTCACGTGCTGCTGCTCTTGCTCTTGCTAGAATACCTTTTTTATCTGTTGCCATAATTTCTATAGATATATAGTCTTTTACTAAATATTCAAGATAACTTAAAAGATTAATAAAAAATTATACTTTAAAAATCACTATGAATTATAAAAAATTAGGCAATACGGATCTTGATGTGAGTACAATTTGTCTCGGTACTATGACCTGGGGCGAACAAAATACTCAAGAAGAGGGATTTCAGCAAATGGATTATGCTTTAGATCATGGTGTAAACTTTTGGGACACTGCAGAAATCTATTCCATACCGATGAGAGAAGAAACATATGGGGAAACAGAGAGAATAATCGGTAACTGGTTTCAAAAAACTAAAAAAAGAGACAAGATTGTTATAGCAACAAAAGTTTGTGGTAATACTTCAAATAAATATATCAGGGGTGGTGGTTATAATTTTGGGAAAAAAAAAATTTCTGAAGCTTTAGAGGAAAGTCTCAAAAGATTGAAAACAGACTATATCGATCTCTATCAGCTTCATTGGCCAGAGAGAAATACAAATTTTTTTGGGAAACATGGTTATGAACACGACGAAAACGATAAAGATTGGACACCATTTGAGGAAATACTTGAAAGTTTAAAAAAATTTATTGAACAAGGTAAAATTAGATACATTGGTCTATCTAATGAAACTGCATGGGGTTTGTCAAAATTTCTTGAAATATCAAAATTAAAAGATTTACCAAAAATGATGTCGGTGCAAAATCCATACAATTTACTTAATAGAACTTATGAAGTTGGACTTGCGGAAATTTCTGTTAGGGAGAAAAGTGGTTTGTTAGCCTACTCGCCTTTAGCATTCGGATACTTAACAGGAAAATATAGAAATAATAATTTACCAGAAAAATCTAGAATGAAACTATTTAAAGATTTCACAAGATATAAAAATGAAAATGGTCAAAAAGCTATCGAAGAGTATTATAAGTTGTCGCAAAAATTCAATATTGATTTTACTCAAATGTCATTAAAGTTTTGTGAAATTCAGCCATTTATGACAAGTGTGATAATAGGTGCAACGACAATCGAACAGTTGAAAACAAACATAGAAAGTGTAAATGTAAGTTTAACAAGCGAAATTTTAAATGAGATTAATAAAATTCAAAAAATGTTCCCAAACCCATGTCCATGATTAAAAAGATTTTATTCATATTTATACTTTTTACTTTTTTATTCACATCGAAATCTTTTGGGGAAGATCTAAAAAAAATTGGTAAATATAAAGACTGGGAAACAATGGTTTTAGCGGAAGCATCCGGTAAAGTATGTTTTGCTCAGTCTTCTCCAATTCTGCAATCTCCTAAAACAAATAAAAGAGATGCTAGATTATTTGTAACATTTAGACCTGGTGAAAAAATTGCGAATGAGATCAGTACTACTGCTGGTTATGAATTTAATAAAAACAATACTGTATTAGCAACCTCTGGAAATAACAAATTTAAATTTGATATTAAGCAACAAGGTTTTGCATGGATGACTAGTAATAAAAAAGAAAAAATTATGGTCAAGATTATGAAAAAAGGTTCAAGAATAATGGTAACTGGATACAATGAAAAAGGCTCTCAAACAATCGACCATTATTCATTATTGGGATTCACTAAAGCATATAACACTGCAAAAAAAGCTTGTAGTTAGTTAATGAAATCAAAAAAAAGAATTGTATTAGCTTACTCAGGCGGTTTGGACACATCCATTATTCTTAAATGGCTTCAAGAAAATTATGATGCAGAAGTAATTTGTTACACCGCAGATATCGGGCAAGAAATAAATAGAAAAAAAATTATTTACAATGCAAGAAAATTTGGTGTTACAAAGATAATTATAAATGATTTAAAGGATGTTTTTGTAAAGGACTACGTATTTCCAATGATCCGTGGTCATGCAATTTATGAAGGTGTTTATCTATTAGGAACCTCAATCGCCAGACCTCTGATAGCAAAGGATCAAATAAAGGTTGCAAAAAAATTCAAAGCATATGCAGTATCTCATGGGGCTACTGGAAAAGGAAACGACCAAATAAGATTTGAGCTTGGTTATCATTATTTTGGTCCCAAAATAAAAATTATTGCACCATGGAGAATATGGAATTTAAAATCTCGATCAGATTTAATTAGTTACGCGAAGAAACGCAATATTCCTATCCCAAAAGACAAAAAAGGTGCATCTCCTTTTTCAGTAGATGATAATTTATTTCATACATCAACTGAAGGTAAGTTGCTAGAAAATCCAAAAAATTCTGCACCAGAATTTATTTTTCAAAGAACTGTTTCTCCAGAAAAAGCTCCTAATAAAGCTACTCATGTAACAATTAATTTTAAAAATGGTGACCCCATTGGTCTTAATGGAAAAAAATTTGGACCAGCAAAATTATTATTTAAACTTAATCAATTGGCAGGAAAAAATGGAATAGGAAGAGTTGATCTTGTTGAAAATAGATTTTTAGGCATCAAGTCTAGAGGAGTTTATGAAACTCCAGGTGGTACATTGTTAATCCAAGCACATAGAGCGATTGAGTCAGTTACGCTTGATAAAGAAACAATGCACAAAAAAGATGCAATAATGTCAAGGTACGCAGAATTGATCTATAATGGATATTGGTTTTCAAAAGAAAGGTTTAAACTTCAAAAAATTGTTGATTTGAAAAAAAACAAAATAAATGGATCTGTTAAACTTAAACTTTATAAAGGCAATATTACAATTCAATCAAGAATGACAAAAAGCAATGCTTACTCAATGAAAAAAGTTTCGTTTGAGGAAAATAAATCATTTATTAAATCTAATGTTGAGAAATTTATAAATTTTCACAAAAAAAAGTTAAGAAACTAGCTAATTATTCGGTGACAAATTGGGGATTGTTTATTTTTGAAAAAAACTTAATTTAGATTCATGGAATCGTTTAAAAACTGGATGAAAGATACAGCAAACATTTTGTTTGATGATAGCAAAAATGATCTTAGATCATTACCTAAAACAGTAAGATTGCAAATTTTATTGGTGTTAAGTTTTATTTGGACTACTGTTTTTAGTTTGTACGTATTCTCATATACAACTTTTGTATTTGGGTGGACCGGACTTTTTTTAGCGCACATTGGATTAATATTTGCGGTATATTTAACATTTAAACATTTTCATAGAGCTGAGGAAAATTCTGCCAGTGTTTTTAAAACAAAAAATTTTGATCCCTTTAAGATAATGGTGCTCGTTTTTGTAATTGTTTTTATATTCGTGTTTTCAAAAGGAATTGAAGTGTTGACAAGTCCAAATCCATATTCTTATTCAATTCCGTATGATGGTTCCTCAAAATCAGTATTTGAAAAATGGTTACCATTTAGTAAAGATAAATAATGGAAAAGATAGCTAAAAACCTACAACTTCTTCTAATGTGTATCATTCTGGTAAGCACTGTAATTGCAGTTGGAATAGAGATTTATAAAATGTTTGAAAATCGATCGGTTACCTTAGCTGATTTGCTGCTAATGTTTCTTTACTTAGAAGTGCTAGCGATGGTAAGAGTTTTTTGGAACCAGCAATCTATAAGTATTACATTACCACTACTTATAGCTATTACAGCACTAGCACGATTTATTATTTTACAAGGAAAAGAAATGGATCCAAGTGCATTAGTATATGAAGCGGTAGCAATAGTTTTAATTGCAGGTGCTATCGTAATCTTGAGATTAAGACATAGCGATAAATTAGGTCTAAAGAAAAAAAAATCGAAATAATTAAAAATGAATTTTGAAGCTTCAAGGGCTAAGGCCTTAGACAAACTAAATTATTTTGTGGAAAAAAATCTCTCAGAGTATTCAAAACTTAGAAACTTTGATTACGGGCCTAATAACAGGTCTAATGTTTCTTGTTTATCTCCATATATTACTCACGGAATTATTAATGAAAAAGAAGTTATCAAAAAATCTCTTCATAAATTTTCATTTGCAAAAAATGAAAAATTTATTCAAGAAGTATTGTGGCGTACATATTGGAAAGGTTGGTTAGAATTAAGACCTAGTGTTTGGACAGATTTTTTAATTGAATTAAAAAAGATTAAAGAGGATTTTCAAAACAATCAAGCTTATAAAAATGCAATTGAGGGAAAAACAAATGTTGAGTGCTTTAACCATTGGGTCAACGAACTCAAAGAAAATAATTATTTGCACAATCATACTAGAATGTGGTTTGCCAGTATTTGGATTTTTACGCTAAATTTGCCATGGCAGTTAGGTGCGGAATTTTTTATGCAACATCTTTATGATGGAGACGCTGCATCAAACACTCTTGGATGGAGATGGGTTGCAGGTATTCAAACACAGGGAAAACATTATTTAGCAAGTGAGTGGAATATCAAAAAATTTACTAATAATAGATTTAGTAATATTAAATTAAATGAAAACGCTCCACCCAAGATTTCTGAAAAAAAATACTCAATTTTAAAACAGGATTTTATTAACCCTGAAAATATTGATCAAAATAATTTGATAATATTCGAGAATAACCTCTGTTTTGAAACAAGTGATTTTCAAAATAATAAATTTAAAAAATTTTATATAGTTTCGAATAAAAATGAAAATAGATGCATCAAACTTAGCGAAAAAGTTCTAAAATTTAAGTCTTCACTTATTCAAGACCAAGAGCAAAGATTTAAAAATCAATCTATTGATTGTGAAGTTATAGATATTAGCGAAATTAAAAAAATAGAAAAAGCAGTCGGGTTGTATCCAACTGTTGGAGAAAATTTAGATTATTTGAATTCAAATACTTTAAAAATCGATTTCCTTTATAGAAAACTTGATCAAAACTCTTGGCAATATTGTAATAAAGGTTTCTTTAACTTTAAAAATTATATTCCAAAAATTATTTCATTACTTAACTAAAACCATCTAAACATTCCAATAATTCCGGCTGTAGCATAAAAGAATTGTAAAAATAATATTCCTCTATGACCGCCTCGATAAGCCCAAATTCCAATTAGAATTGCAGATATTAGTAGTAAACAAAAACCAAAAAACTCTATACCAATATTCATAGCTACAAATAATGAGTACAATATTGCAGTGATAACACCTGCCCATTCAAAAATTTTATTATTCATATTTATTTATCTCGCGAGTTTTATAAAAATATCACCCATTCCAGCATCTAAATTTTCTAAAGGTGTATTATTTCTCAACTCACAATATCTACCCGTCACTTGATGACTTTTAACAAAGTCTATCTCATCTTTCGCACAATTTTTTCCATTGTGCAATAAACCTATTACTATTCGATCATTAAGACTATACACTTCTGATTTATTGATTTTTTCACCATTACAAAAATAATCTTTATTAACTCTATTGGGAAAATCTTTTTTAGCACAAGGATTTTTTATTGTTAAAACGTAGAATTCTTTAAAACCATCTTCAAATTTGTGTTTCATCTTTTGGGCTTCAGAATATTTCATAAGATCACACGAACATGGAACACAACACCTAAAATAGTTTCCACAAATTTTTTTATTCGTTTTACTTTCTTTTATAAATAAGAATTCTGAGTCACTATTTGGATCAATTAAAGACCCAGAAACTGCACAATATAATTTGTTAAATTCAACAAAGTCTTTGTAAGTAATTTTTTTATCTATGATGTATTTAAAAAATTTTGGTCCTGCGGCATTTCTATTTTTATCAGGGAATATTCTAGACCAATCAGTAATAAGCTCTTTGTGATAATTTTTTTCTCCAGCAATCGACTTAAGCTGAAATGATATTAAAAATACAATTAAAAATATATTGAATATTTTTTTCATTTTTGTCTTACAATAATTGTTTGGTTAAGTTTCTTTATATCAACCATTTCTTTACTTCCATTTGTCCATCGAATTTCTACTTTAAAATTTTTTTCTTTTTTTCTAATTCCATAATGTGCCACAGGTTCCATTTGGCATAAGTAACCAGATCCTGCATCAATTGTTTTTGAATGTTTTCTTTGATTAGTTATTAAGGTAACAGTGGCTCCTCTTGCTGGCGCACCATACTTATTTAATGGTTTAATCCTTAAGTATTTACTTCCTTTATCAACTTTTGCTTTATACAAAGTTAATGTTTGTGCTTTACTTTCACCACGAGAAACTAATAATTCTAAAATTCCATCATTATCTATATCCGCGACTGCAGCACCAGTTCCATATCCATTAGCTTCGAGTCCTACCTGAAAATTTATCTGCTCAAATTTTCCATTATCTTTAATACGAAATAACTTATTTGGTTCTGCTATATTGTTCATGAAAACTTCATCAAAACCATCATTATCAAAATCTGCAGAAATAATTGTTCTTATTCTAGAGGGTTCATCAAAATCTTTATTTCCAATGTCTTTAAATTCATTATTTTCCAGGACCCAAGCTCTGTGATATCCAAGCCAATTACCACTTAAAATATCTAATCTACCACGGTAATATATGTCTGATAAAGCTGTGCCCCGTCCATTTTGGATTGCATCATCTAATCTATAATCAAATGCAACATCATCAAAATTTCCATTATTATTTTTAAAAAGAAAATTTGCTCCTCTCTCATTAGCCGCAAAGATATCGGCTCTTTGTGTCAAAATATGCCCAGATACTACTGCTCTTCCACCAGTAATATTATCCAGATTTAAATTCTCAGCTTTATCTTTGATAAGTTCATTTTCAATCTCATAAAACCTTGTTGGTCCTCCGTAGTTTGCAACATAAATTCCATATTCACCATCTCCCTTTCTATCTACACAAACAACAGATCTTCCTGCTGTTAAATTTAGATTTTCTTTATTTTTTTCTAATTCAAATAAATCAAAATAATTATTATCTTTTATATCCAATAATCTGTCTGAATATTTTTTAACTCCACTATATGTATCGGTATTTAAAAAGTAGATTTCTTCAAAGCCATCTTTATCAATATCACATGCAGCAACTCCAATGGTTTTCTTTGAAATATCTGAAAAAATTTTTTGTTGGTTTATATTCTTCAATTTTCCATCTTGAAAAGATAACGCTAAATTCGGAAAACCAAAACCTGTGACTAAAAACTCATTATTTCCATCCATATTAAAATCTGTCACTGAAATACCATAGCTCAGTCTTTTTTCATTATTCTCAATAATTTTTGATAGATCCTCAAAAAATTCTGCACGAGCGTTGTTTGTAAGAATTATTAATAAAAATAAAATTGAATATTTATAAAAATTTTTTATTTTTTTGATGAACATTTTTTTGAACAATACTTAACTTTTTCCCAATTAAGTCTCCATTTTTTTCTCCATTTAAATGGCCTTTGACATATTGGACAAACTTTAATTGGTAAATTTTCTTTTTTCACTAAATTGTATTTTCTTTAATGAATTTATCTGCAGTTGACAAAATCAATTTTTTTCTATCAGTTTTCATCTTGTCGAAAATTCTCACCATCATTGAAAGCCTTGGATTTTTTAAAAAAAACTTTCTATTTCGATCTATAAATCTCCAATAAAGCCCATCCATTATATTGCACCAATCACCCCTCTTAAAATCCATCATCTTCATAAAATAACTTGATCCGCAAATGTATGGTTTAGTTGCAAATATTCCACCATCACTAAACAATCCCATTCCATAGACATTTGGAACCATCACCCAATCTGAGGAGTCCACAAACATTTCCATAAACCATTTGTAAACAATAGTGGGTTTGATCTCACAAAGGTTCATTATGTTTGATAAAATCATAAGTCTTTCAATGTGATGAGACCATCCATGATTTAATGCGTTCTTTATTGCATAATCCAATGGTGGTAATCCAGTGGTGCCATCATACCAGGATTTTTTCATCTTACGATTTTGTTTAAAAAAATTTCCTGTCTCCATTTCAGTAGAATAACTTTGATAAATTCCTCTCATAAATTCTCTCCAACCAATTATTTGACGAACGTATCCCTCTAAAGAATTTAGTCTTATTTTTTTACTTTTATGAAATTCTAAAATTTTTTTAATTATAAATTCTGGAGTGATAAGACCTAAATTTACATATGGACTTAGTGCACTATGAAACAAAATATTATCTTTTTGATCAACTGCATCCTCGTAATCACCAAATAAATTTGATTTTTCTTTAATAAAAAAATTTAAAAGCTTCAAAACATCATTGTGTTCTGTAGCAAACCAGAAATTTTTGGTACTGCCAGGATGATCCTTAAATAGCTTTTCAACAATAGGTTTTAGCTTTTTAGTATGAGAAGTTTCATTTATTTTTGGAAATTTTGGGATTGAAATATTTTTTGGTAATTTATTTCTATTATCCTCGTCAAAACTCCACTTACCTCCTGTAGGATTCCCATCAGCACCCATTAATATTCCAGATTTTTTTCTGACATCTTTGTAGAAAGTTGCCATAAATGGTTTTTTGGATTTAGATAAATATTTTTTAAAATCCTCTCTTGAATTTAAAAACATTGGCGTCTGGATAATATTCCATTTTATTTTTTCTTTATTGACAAATTGATTAATTTTTTTTTCAAAAAACTTATCCTCAACTTCAAAACTGGATATTTCCTTAATCTTTTTTGTGCTAATTAATTTTTTAAGCTTTTTAAAATAACTTTCCTTAAATTCTTTATCCTCTATTTTTGAGTATTCTATTTTAAATTTATCTTTTTTAAGTACATCCGCGTGAGATCGCATTGATGATAAAAATAGAAGAATTTTTTGTTTATGATGTTTTTCATAAGTACAAAGCTCGTAATCTTCAGCCATGAAAAAAAGGTGGTCTTTTTTGAAGCGGTCTAGGTATTTTAATGGAAATAATTGATTGCCCAGTATAAAAAATAACTTCATAATTAAATATAACTAATTAAATTTTTTATGTCAGAAAAATATCTTATTTTTGGTGCGACAGGTTCAATCGGATCAAGCTTGGCTGAACAATTAGTAAATTCTGGAAATAGTGTACATTTAGTAGGTAGAGATGAAAACGAGGTTAAAAATATTTCAGAGAGATTAGGGTGTCCTTTTACTATCGCAGATGTTTTGGAAGAGGGATTTATAGAAAAAGTTAAAAATGATATTTCTGATGTAAAAGGTGTTGCTTATTGTATTGGGTCAATTGACTTAAAACCTGTGAGAATGGTAACAGAACAAGATTTTGTAAAATGTATGAAATTAAATCTTTATTCTGCGGTTGAAGTTATTAAGGGTTATCAAGACAGTTTGAAAAAAAATAAGGGCTCAATAGTTTTATTTTCAACTGTTGCTGCTCAAAGAGGATTTACCAATCACGCAATTATTGCATCAACAAAAGCAGCTGTTGAGGGTTTAACAGTTTCACTTGCAGCTGAATTTGCTCCAAACATAAGAGTGAATTGTATTGCGCCAAGCTTAACCAATTCAAAAATTGCTGAGCCCATGTTAAAAAATAAAGCCCTAGCAGATGGTATTGCAAAGGCCCATCCTTTAAAAAGATTGGGAGAGGGAAAAGACTCTGCCTCTTTAGCTAGATTTTTAATCACTGAAGATAGCTCTTGGATAACAGGTCAAATTATTGCAGTAGATGGTGGAAGATCTAAACTTTCATAAGGTGAAAAAGCTTTTTTTTGTAATTATATTTTTTATATTTTTTTCAACTAATTTATTTGCTCAAAATTTAAAATTCAAAAAATTAGTTGCTCTTAACGACCCATGGGGTTCGTCTTTTTTAAATAATAAAGAACTAATTATTACTGAAAAAAGTGGAAAAATTAAGATCATAGATATACTCCAAAAAAAAGCTGTTGAAGTTGATCATAACCTAAATTTTCTAGAACATGGACAAGGTGGTCTTTTAGATATTTTATATAAAGATAATTTTATTTATGTTTCATATTCTGAAAACAGAGGTAATGGCAAAACAAGTACCTCTATTGCTAAAGCTATTTTTGATGAAAAAAAATTAAATTTTAAAAATATTTTTCAAGCTGAACCTCCTATTGATTCTGGTTATCATTTTGGTTCAAGGTTAGCGATCAAAGATAATCACTTATTTGCCTCTGCCGGTGAAAGAGGTAAAGGCATGATTGCTCAAGACCCCTCACAACATCCTGGGAGTATTATAAGAATTAAACTTGATGGAAGTATTCCAAATGACAATCCTAAATTTGTAGATAAGCCAGATTGGCTACCTGAAATTTATCAAATTGGTATCAGAAATCCTCAAGGTCTAACTTTATCATCATACGATGGTAAAATTTATATGAGTAACCATGGTGCCAAAGGTGGTGATTGGTTTGGTGAAGTAAAAAAAGGTGAAAATTATGGTTGGAAAATATTAGGCTGGGGAGGAAAAAATTATTCTGGCTTTCCTATTGGTCCAAAATGGAAACCTGGCTTTACAAAAGCAATCCAGTATTGGGTGCCTTCAATTGCAACAAGTGCAATTACAATTTATGAAGGAAACGAATTTAATGAATGGAATAGTCATGCTTTAATTACATCATTAAAAGATCAATCCTTAAGAAAACTAATCTTCAATGATTTGTCCAACATAAAAGAAGATGTAATTTTTAAAGATGAGATCGGACGAATTAGAGATATCCAGGTTCATCCAAAAAATGGAAAAATTTACTTTTTGGCGAGTGATAACCTTTGGCTGATGGAGAAGGCTAAATAGATCTTAGTGATTATTGATTTCTTATAAGAGGATAAACCTTTGGATTTAAATATTTAATATTAGTTAATAATATTAATACCAACGTTACTAAACCAATGGATAAACCAAGATAAATCAAAACTTTAAGATCAAACTTCCAGAATAACTCAAATATATTTTCAATAATAAATTTTGAACCAACTACAGCAAACAAAACTGAAATCATTATTACAGATATAAAAATAATCATAAATTCAATCAGCGAAGATAAAACAATCTCTTTTCTTGAAAAACCTAAAATTTTAAAAACCAAATTTTGGTATTCTCTTACTTTTCCTTGGACCATTATTGCACTTGATATTACAATTAAACCAATGACGATAGTGACTGTTGAAATGACAATAACTGCTATGAAAACTTTATTTAAAACATTAGTTACTTTATTTAAATAATCAGCAATTTTAATCATTGATAAACTAGGGAAAATTTCAAGCATTTTTGTTTCATCAAATTTATTTAAATTATAGAACTTTGTGGTTGCTAAATATTCGTGAGGAATATTTTTTGCAAAGTCAGGGTTAAAAAGCATTGCAAAATTTATATTTAGATCTCTATAATCAACTTGTCTAAAGTTGACTATTTCACCATCAATTTCTCTACCGTAGATATTTAAAGTAAATATATCCCCTAATTTAATATTAAAATCTTTTGCAACCTTAGCGTCTAATGATATCTGAAGTTGATTTGGTTTAGACAAATTCCACCACTTACCATCAATAATTAAATTGTCCTCAGGAACTTCTTTTGTCCAAGATGATCTCCGTTCACTGCCAATAACCCAATAACTATCATTTTCGGGTGTAATATATGTGTTTGGATTTATACCATTAATTTTTACTATTCCTGAAGAAACCATTGGCACAATTTCAATATTTGCACCAGGATCCATTGATAAAATTCTTTGTTCAAACTTTTCACGCTCTCCATTTTGAATGCCCACAAAAAAATAATCAGGAGCGATGTCAGGTATTGATTTTGCTATCTCTCTTTTAAAATTAGTTCCAACTAATGCCAAAGTCAAAAGTAATGTAACACCAAGGCCTAAAGACATAATTGTAATAGGTGTAATACTTTTTGATTGTGTAATATTTTTAATAGATACTTTCAAAGGAGTGCTCGAATTAAATTTAAACTTTTTTAGAGAAAATATAATTAACTTTGAAAGTAGAAAAAAGATAATCAAACAAATAAAAAATGCCCCAAAATATCCAAGACTATAAACAAGATTTTCTGATCTATAAGTAAATATTAAAATCAAAATCGATAACATTATAATACTCATGCCAATTAATTTTTTTGAATAATAAAATTGTAAGTTTTGGAATACATTTCTAAATAGACTTGAAGCTTTGACTTGATCGATAGAACTAATTGTAGGAATCGAAAAAATTATCAAAACTAATAAACCTATTAAAAAAATTTTAAAAAAATTAAAAAAAGAAAAAAATAGATTTATTTTAAGTCCAAAGCTACTTGACAAATATTTGTCTGCTAATGGCACAATTAATAAACTACTTAAATACGCTGAAATAGTAATTATAAATAATAATATTACCAATTGAAGATAATAAAGTTTTTTAATATTACCGGAATAGAAACCTAAGGCCTTTCTTACTGCTATAGACAAGTTATTTTGATTTATAAAAGACAAAAGAGTATTAGCAATACCAATACCAGCAATAAGCATCGCACTTATTGAGACAAGGGATAAAAATTGTGAAAAGTTACTAATTACTCTTTTTAATCCACTTGCTGCATTTTCTGGATATCTAATTTTTACCTTTTGATCATCTTTAAAAATACTTTCAATTTTTTTTATGATTATTTCTGGATTATCATTGGTATTAAATTTTACTTTATATTCATAATTTAAAAAATTTCCTATTCCGTTAAGTTTTAAGATATCTAAAGTTTGTTTACCTGTTAAAACCCAATCTCCAAAAGTCACAAATCCACTTACATCTGGAACAGATCTTACCTTACCAATAACAAGAAATTCTTGATCTTGAATTTTTACAATTTCATTTATTTTGATATTTAAGGTTTTTGATAAACTCTCATTAATTAAAATTGTATAAGGCTCAGTTTGCATTCTTTCATAAGCATCAGCAGGTTCATAGGTTACTTCACCATATAAAGGATACTTTTGGTCAACTGTTTTTATTCTAGTAAATAAAGATTTATTTTTCTTTCGATTTGTTGTCGAAAGCATTGTGCTGAATTCAACCATCTCTGATATAGTTGTAAACTCTTCAACTTTATTTAATAAATTTATATTTCCTTGATTTCTGTTATAATCAATTTCTAAGTCTCCACCTAAAAGCTCTTTAGCATTTTCTTTGAGTTCCTTTTTTAAACTATCCTCAATAGTAAATATTGCACTTAATATAAAAAGACTGATGAACAGAGTGATGATAATACTAGAGATTTTTTTATAGTTCCTTTTTAAATCTCGAAGAGCATATATTAAGATAAACTTGTATTGATAAAAATTATTTAATTTTTCCATCTTTAATTTTAATTTTTCTGCTTGCGCGGTTAGCAAGTTTCGGGTCGTGTGTTACCATAATTAATGAGGAACCCTCCTCTTTAACATACCTAAATAAAATTTTAGAAATCATATCGGAATTTTCTGTATCTAAATTTCCTGTAGGTTCATCAGCTAGAATTAGCTCTGGCTTCATAGCAATAGCTCTCGCGATAGCGACACGCTGTTGTTCTCCTCCAGATAACTGACTGGGTAAATTATTTAGTCGATGTTTTAAGCCAAATCTATCTAAAAGAGATTTTGCTTCTTTTTCAGGATTTTTAAATTTATTCAATTCAAGAATTAAGGTTACATTCTCTAAGGCTGTATAATTTGGGATTAGATAAAAAGACTGAAAAATTATACCAATATTTTTTTTTCTGATTTTTGATACTTCATCCTCACTTAATTTTGTAATTTCGTGGTCTTGGAAGTATATCTTGCCTGAAGTTGGACGCTCTAAACCACCAATTAACATGATTAAACTTGTTTTTCCTGAACCACTTTCACCTACTATTGAAATAGTTTCTTTTTTTTTTGTGGTCAAATTTATATCTTTTAAAACACTAATATTGTCTTTACCAGTTTGGTATTTAAGATTTATCTTTTTTAATTTAAGAAGAGTACTCATGAACAAAAGTTTTATTATTAAAATAATTATTATCTGTCTACTAACCATTAATGCATATGCAATCGAAAAGATTGTATTATTTGGTGATAGTTTGATGGCTGGTTATGGTTTGTCTGATGACAATAGTTTACCAGTCGTTTTAGAGGAAAATTTAGAAGCAAAGGGTTATAATATTGAGATTGTTGATGGCAGTGTTTCTGGTAGTACATCGTCAGGGGGATTAAATAGAGCTGATTGGACTTTGAGTGAGCCAGATATAGATCTAATAATTTTATGCTTAGGGGCTAATGACATGTTAAGAGGCATCCAGCCAAAAGAAACAAAAAGCAATTTAGAAAAAATTATAAAAATTGCTCAAGATAAAAATATTGAAATCGTCCTAGCTGGGATGATTGCTCCAACCTCGCATGGTTTTTCTTATAAAAAAAAATTTGACAAAATTTTTCCTAATCTAGCCAAAAAATTTAGAATAGAGCTTATTCCTTTTTTACTTGAGGGAGTTGCCATGAAGCCCGAGTTTAATCTAAGTGATGGTATACATCCAAATGAAAAGGGCACCATAATAATGAGTAGAACTTTAGAGGAGACAATTATAAAAACTTACAATAAAAAAAATTAGTTTTAGTGGAAAAAAAACCTTATCACCATTTACCAGACGGTACTTTTAGAAATCCTCAGGGTTCACCAAAACCAGATCCTAATGTTAAATGGTCCTTCAAAATTTTTAATAGAGAGAAAAAAAAACTTAATATGACAGTTCCCAAAGAACATGTTATTGAAAAAGAGAAAGTTTTAACAGACTTAAAAAAATTTCAAGAAGACGATTATGTAGCATGGATTGGCCATGCAACATTTTTAATTAAGCTTGGTGAAACAACAATTATTACAGATCCAGTATTTTCAAAAAATGCTGGGCCACTAATTTTTGGACCTAAGAGATTTACCGAACCAGCATTAAAATTAAACGAGATTCCACAAACAGATATTTTTTTACTCACCCATAATCATTATGATCATCAAGATATGATGACAATCCGGAGATTTCCTTTTAAAAATTCTAAAGTTTTACTTCCATTAAAACTTGGTAAATATTTTTCCAGAAATGGTTATAGCGATGTGAATGAAATGGACTGGTATGATAAAATTGAAATAAATAAAAATTTAAAAATTACTTTTTTACCTGCTGTGCATTGGTCAAAAAGAAGTCTAACAGATACTAATAAAACTTTATGGGGAAATTTTTTGATCGAATATAAAGATATAAAGTTATTATTTGGTTGTGACACTGGAGTAGGAAATATTTATAAAGATATAGGTAATAAGTATGGTCCAATTGATCTTACATTTATAAATATTGGTGCTTATAATTTTTATCCAATAATGCCTTATAAGGATAAGTCGGTTTATCACACAAATCCAGAAGAAGCTTTAGAGGTTGCAAAAAATTTAAAGAGTAAAAAAGTGATTGGAATGCATTGGGGCACGTTTGTTTTATCCCTAGAACCAATCATGGAGCCACCTGTAAGATTTAAAGCTGGAGCGGAAAAATATGGATTTAAAAAAGACGATGCAATTATTTATAAAATAGGTGAATTTGGATCTTTAAAAAAATTACTTGATTATAATTAATTATCTAAAATTTTCTTTTTAGCTTTTTTAAATTCTTCTTCTGTTAAAACACCATCTTTAAGGAGTTGATTTAATTTATTCAATTCATCTGTTAACTTATCATTATTATCAGACAAGTTGTCTTCATGGTCCTGGTCTTCTAAGCTCTCATTGGATTTATTTTCTCTTTTGGCCTCAAAACCTTTCATGATAGCTGTTCCACCCAAGTAAAGGACAAATGCTAAAATTGGTATCGCTAATCCAAAAAAAATTATTTTTTCCACAATTTAATCCTCATCATCTTCTCTCCAATTCTTTTCATACATTAACCAAGCAGCATAAATTACTGAAAATGTTCCAACTATCATACCATAATCAAATCCAGTTTGTTTATCATATAAATACCAACCTAATTGTGTCGCGCCAATTGGTGGAACTGTCAGTATGAGCATGAGAAGTGCAATTCTATAGGGGTATTTAGGTTTTTTCATAACCTATCTTATCAAAAAAAATTTGTTGAATTCAATATTATGCTTGCGATCTTTTGAAACAGTCAATCGTATTTTTTAGCAAGCAAGCGATTGTCATTGGACCAACTCCACCAGGAACAGGCGTGAGTGCTTTGGCATTTTTTGAAACTTCATCAAATGCAACATCACCAACAATACCTTTCTCAGTTTTATTAATTCCAACATCGATCACTATTGTATCTTTTTTAACCCAATCACCTTTAACTAACTCGGGAATACCAACCGCTGCAATTATAATATCAGCTTCTAAACACTCTGCTTTTAAATCTTTTGTTTTAGAGTGTGTTATAGTAACAGTACAATTTTCTTTCAGTAAAAGTTGAGTCATTGGTTTACCATTTAAGTTAGATCGACCAACAACAACTGCTTTTTTACCATTTAAGTTAGGTTCTATTTTTTTAATTAACAAATAACATCCTAATGGTGTGCATGGAACGGAACTCTCATAACCTGATGAAAGATTTCCAACATTCATTGGATGAAATCCATCTACATCTTTTGATGGGTCAATCGCTTCAATAATTTTTTGTTTATCAATATGTTTTGGTAATGGTAATTGAACCAAAATACCTGACACAGAGTTATCTTTATTTAATTCATCTATCTTCTCTAAAATAACTTTTTCTTCAACACTATCTGGATATTTAATCACATCGGATTTAAGTCCAACTTCGTTAGCAGATTTTTCTTTGTTTCGAACGTAAATCTGACTAGGAGTTAAGTCTCCAATCAAAATTACTGTTAACCCTGGAACTTTATTATACTTAATTTTAAGATCAGATACTTCTTTTTTAAGCTGTTCCCTTAATAGTGCTGCTTCTTTTTTTCCATCAATTAAAATCATAAATCCTAGAATATCATTGGTGCGATGTAGAGCTTCATACACATTTCTATAAACCAAATCAATAGCAGTAAAATAATTGGTGAAATGTCTAAGGCTCCCAAATTTGGTAAAAATCGTCTTATTCTTCTTAGAAATGGTTCTGTTAATCTGTAAGTAAAATCTAAAACTGCATAAACAAATCTATTTTGAGTATTCAATACATTAAAAGCAATTAACCAGCTGATGATAACATTGGCAATCACTACATACGAATAAAGTTTTAATAATTGTAAAACTAAATAAAAGATAGCAATCATTTTTTTTCAATATAAATCGAAGAACTTGGAAATGCGAAAGAGGCCTTGTTATTTTCAACAATTTGTTTTATTGCAATTGCAAGTTTTTCTTTTACTGAAAGCCATTCGTTCCAACTATCCGATTTTGTGAAACAACGCACATACATGTCTATAGAACTATCTGAAAACTTATCGACCCTAACTGCAATTCCTATATTAGTGTCAAAATCATCACTTTTTTTTATGTGATCTTCAATTTGATCTCTTATATTTTTTAATTGATCAACCGAAGTGTCATATTGGAGAGTAATAATCCAGCTAATTAACCAGTTTGAAGTTTCACTTACATTTACTACAGCATTTTCTGCAAATTGAAAATTTGGAATTATTGCTAATGATTTATCGAATTTTCTGATTGTTGTTGATCGAAAACCAATTTTTTCAACAATACCCTCAATTATTCCATCAACAGAAATCCAATCACCGATTTTAAATCTTTTTTCAACTAATACCAAAATCCCAGAAATTAAATTTTTAAACAAATCTTGGGCACCCAATGCAACTGCTACTCCGAACAAACCTAAACCAGCAATAATTGGTCCAATCTTTATCCCCCATAATTCTAAGACTGCCGCAAGTCCTAATATAAATATTAAAATCTTTAAAGATTTAATAATCCATCCAATGAGTTCTCTTGTTAATAATTTATCAAGACCACTTAAGATATATGAGACTGGTTCTATAATTTGATGAATAACCCAAAAAATTAATATGGTTATTAGAGTTCTATTTATAGTATCGATAATTTCTCTACCTTCCATAGAAAACGTCATGTAATAACTTGCTATAAAAAAACCTAAAACAATTGGTAAAAATCTTGCTGGACCAACTAAAGAATTTACAAAAGTATCATCCAATTTGTTTGTTGTTCTTTTTGAAATTATTTCTAACTTTTTGATTACAAGTTTACTAATTAGACCTCTAAAAATTAAAAAAATTAAAAAAATTCCTAAACCAATTAATATTTGAAAAATATCAACACCTAAAATACCTTTGTTCCATACCGATAGAAATATTTCAGAAAAATTATTAAACAATTCCATAATTAAATTTTATATAACAAAAACTCTTCTTCTCCAGGATTAAAAAGAAATATTTTTTTCCATTTAATTTCATTCAATATAGATGAAGTTTTCTCCCCAATACACGATAAATTAGTATTCATCCATAAGCTTTCAAATTGATAATTTTTGACAAAACTCAAAAAACTTTGAGCACTATTCTGTGAATAAATATAAACCATATCAGGCATGTTTAATTTCAAATCTTTTACAAAACTTTCATTGAATTTTTGATTATGTTTTACTCTATAATTAATCACCCTTTTTATGCCATAGCCCTCTTTCATGAGTTGTTGATCCAAATCAACAGATATGATTTCACCGCTGACATAAAGTAACTTTTTACTTTTTGTCTCGTAAGTTTGTAAAATTAACTCTTTTAAATTAGAAACATTGCCCTCTGCAGCTATTGTGTTTTGAAATCCTGATGATCTGGCCTTTTTTTCAGTTAAATTACCAACACAAAAACATTTGATATTTTTGTCTATGTTATTTTGATCTAAATATTTCACTGCATTAGCGCTGGTAAAAATAATTCCTCCATATTCAGAAAATTTAATTTCCTCATAATTAACCTTTTCAATATTAATCAGTGGGATGTGCGAAACTTGATGACCTAATGATTTAAACTTTAAAATCATTTCTGAACAATCTTCCAGTGGTCTTGTTAATAAAATATGCATATTATTTTTTGTAAGAATTATTTGATTGCATTTTTAAATTCTGCCCAATTTGTTTACCTATCTCTTTAAATTTATCAATCTGGCCAGATTTCTTTTCATAAAATCTTTGAGAGCCGTCTATTGAAAAAAGTTCTGCCTCAACTACAATTGTATCACTTTCTACTTTTGAATAAACGCCTATTGCTGTTTCACAATCTCCCTCTAAAACTTTGAGAACATTTCTCTCAGCATGAGCTCTTTTATAAGTTTCTTCATGATTTACTTTTTTTAAAATTGAAATAATTTCTTTATCTGCTTCACGGCATTGGAGTGCAATTATTCCTTGTCCAGCACTTGGTATGATTTCTTGTGCTGAGAAAATTTCAGCTATTTCATTCTCAAGATTTAAATTTTTAATCCCTGCATAAGACAAAATTATTGCATCATAATTTCCATCTTTTAGTTTTTTAATTCTAGTATCCACATTACCTCTAATTATTTTGCATGTTAGATCAGATCTTAATTTTTTAATTTGAAATTCCCTTCTAAATGAAGATGTTCCTATAATTGATTTCAGCTTAAGATCATTTAATTTTTTCTTGTTATTTGTTATCAAAATTTCTCTTGGATCATTTCTCTCTAAAAAACAGTCTGTTTTAAGTCCGCTAGTTTCTGTTGCTGGCATATCTTTTAATGCATGTACTGCAATGTCGATACTTTTATTCTCTAATTCTTTTTCAATTTCAGTTGAAAACAATCCTTTGCCACCTATATCAGATAACCTAGTATCTTTAACTTGATCACCTTTCGTTGAAATAGATTTAATTTCAATATCATTTGTATCTAAAGTAGTTTTTTTAATAATTTGTTCTTTAGCTTTTTGAGCATACAACAATGCTAATTTACTACCTCTTGAACCTATGATAATTTTTTTAGTCATAAATAAATTTATTTCTTTCTTGTATTGGAAATGTACAATTATTAAAAACTATTTGTATGAGTAAAAAACCCTTAATTCTTGGAATTGAAACTAGTTGTGATGAAACAGCTGCCTCAGTTATAACTGAGAATGACCAAGGGAAACCTATAATTTTATCAAACATTGTCTCTAGCCAAACTGATGTCCACAAAGAATTTGGAGGTGTAGTTCCAGAGTTAGCGGCCAGATCACATATCGAAAAAATAGATTTAATCGTGAAGAAAGCTTTGGATGAAAGTGGAATAAAAATTAAAGATATTGATGCAGTAGCTTCGACTGCAGGTCCTGGTTTAATCGTTTGTTTGTCAGTAGGCTTAAGCTTTGGGAAAGCTTTTGCCTCTTCAATAAACAAGCCTTTTATAGCTGTAAATCATTTAGAAGGACATGCGTTGAGTCCAAAATTAGTTTCAAACTTAAATTATCCTTACCTCCTGCTATTAATTTCGGGTGGTCATTCACAATATTTAAATGTTCAAGGTCTTGGAAAATATAAAAGACTAGGAACAACTATTGACGATGCACTAGGTGAAGCTTTCGACAAAACTGCAAAACTTTTAGGAATAGAATTTCCTGGAGGACCCCAAATCGAGCGTTGGGCAGAAAAAGGTGATCCAAATTCTTATGATCTACCAAAACCTATCATTAATAAGGGTGGTTGTAATTTGTCATTTGCTGGTCTTAAAACTGCAATCCTGAAGATAAGTAAAACCATTGAAACAGAGCAAGAAAAATTTAATTTGGCAGCTTCTTTTCAAAAAACAATTGAAGAAATATTGAAAAAAAAAACCAAAATTGCTTTTAATGAATTTGAAAAACAAAATGATATACAAGATAAAATTTTTGTTGTTGCGGGTGGTGTAGCAGCAAATAAAAAAATAAGATCTATGTTGATAAACTTGTGTAAAGAAAATAATTATAAAAGTGTTTTTCCACCAATTGAAATATGTGGGGACAATGCTGCAATGATAGCAATGGTAGGTTTAGAAAAGTATAAATTAAAACTTTTTAATAAACTAGATCATCCAGCAAAACCAAGATGGCCCTTAGATGAAAATGCATTATTTTTAAAAGGTGCTGGGGTTAAACTTTAATGCAATATTGGTTACTTAAGTCAGAACCTGACGTTTGGTCAATTGATCAACAAAAAAAAGCTGGTACTAAAGGTGCTCCTTGGGATGGAGTAAGAAATTATCAAGCTGCCAAAAATTTAAAATCAATGAGAGAAGGAGATCAATGTTTTTTCTATCATTCGAACATAGGAAAGGAAATTGTTGGTATTGTTGAAGTTATGAAGGAAGCATATTTAGACAAGACAGATAAATCTGGTCGATTTGTTGCTGTTACAGTAAAGTTTCTAAAAAAATTAAATAAGCCAGTAAGTCTTGAGGATATTAAGAAAAACAAGCAATTAAGCCATTTATCACTGATTAAACAAAGCAGACTATCAGTAATGCCAATAGATTCTAAAAGCTGGAAAATTTTAAATAACATGGGTAAGATTTAGAAATAATATTTATGCCTAAAAAAAAGAAAAAATCTAAATCAAGAAAAAAAACCTCAAAAAGAAAGAAGGTTAAAAAAAGAAAAAAAATTCTTAAAAGAAAAAAAAAGATTAGAAGTAAAATTAAAAAAGTCAAAATTAATAACGAAGGCTCAACACAAGAACTAATTTTTAAACCAAAACCAGAGTGGGTGAAAAGTGGTTTAATTAATAAATCTCAATATCAGAATAAATATACCGACTCTATCAAAAATAATAATGCTTTTTGGAAAAAAGAAGGAAAAAGAATTACATGGATAAAACCATATAAAAAAATTAAAGATGTAAAGTATAGTAAAGATGAAGTTAAAATAAAATGGTTTGAAGATGGAACTTTAAATGCCTCTGCTAATTGTATTGATCGACATTTAAAAGATAAAAAAGATAAAACAGCTATAATTTGGGTAGGTGATGATCCTAAGGATACTCAAAAAATTTCTTATAAACAACTTCATCAAAAAGTTTCAAAAGCAGCTAATGGTCTAAAAAAATTAGGGATACAAAAAGGAGACAGAGTAACAATATATTTAACGATGATACCCGAGCTGGCTGTTTTGATGTTAGCTTGTGCAAGAATAGGAGCCATACATTCTATAATATTTGGAGGGTTTTCAGCAGAGTCTATCTCTGGAAGAGTAAATGATTGTAAATCAGAATACATTATAACAGCTGATGAGGGTGTTAGAGGGGGAAAAACAATCCCATTAAAAGCAACAACCGACGAAGCATTAAGTAATTGTCCTGATGTTAAAAAATGTATTGTTGTCAAAAGAACAGGAAACTATGTTTATTGGGATGACGACAGAGATGTTTGGTATCATGATCTAATTAATGATGTCTCAAGTCATTGTGAACCTGAGGAAATGAATGCTGAAGATCCTTTGTTTATTCTTTATACATCTGGATCTACAGGTAAACCGAAAGGTGTGTTACATACAACAGGCGGGTATATGGTTTATGCTTCCATGACTCATCAATACATATTTAACTATAAGCCTAAAGATATTTATTGGTGTACTGCAGACATAGGTTGGGTAACAGGTCATAGTTATATTATTTATGGACCCTTATCTAACGGAGCTACTACAATAATGTTTGAGGGAGTACCAAATTATCCGGACAGCTCAAGATGGTGGCAGATTGTTGATAAGTATAAAGTTAATACTTTTTATACTGCCCCAACAGCTATCAGAGCCCTTATGCGAGAGGGTGATGATCCAGTAAATAAAACATCTCGAAAATCTCTAAAATTATTGGGTACAGTCGGAGAGCCTATAAATCCAGAGGCTTGGATGTGGTATTACAAAACAATTGGAAACTCAAAGTGTCCAATCGTAGATACATGGTGGCAAACAGAGACAGGTGGAATTTTAATTGCGCCTCAAACAGGAGCTATACCTTTAAAACCTGGATCAGCAACAAAACCTTTTTATGGAATTAAACCTGTTCTTGTCGATAAAGATGGAAAAGAAATTAAAGGTGCAGGAGAAGGGAGACTTTGTATAGCTCAGTCTTGGCCAGGCCAAATGCGAACTGTTTATGGCGATCATCAAAGATTTATTGATACTTACTTTTCTCAATTTGATGGAAAATATTTTACAGGGGATGGGTGCAGACGAGACAAGGATGGATATTACTGGATCACTGGACGAGTAGATGACGTAATTATTGTATCAGGACACAACTTGGGTACTGCTGAAATTGAAAGTGCTTTTGTTGCTCATCCTAAAGTTGCTGAAGCTGCTGTGGTTGGTTATCCACATGACATTAAAGGAAATGGACTATATTGTTACGTAACTCTTAATGCAGGTGAAACTGAGACAGGAGATCTTGAAAGAGAACTAAAATTATGGGTTAGAAAACAAATAGGTCCATTAGCAACTCCTGACTTGATTCACTTTACTCCAGGGCTTCCAAAAACAAGATCTGGAAAAATAATGAGAAGAATTCTTAGAAAGATTGCAGCAAATGAACATGGTCAATTAGGTGATACTACTACTTTAGCTGATCCAAGTGTTGTTGATAGTTTAGTTGACAATAGAAAAAATACTTAGAAACCTAATCTTTCTTGAAATTCTTTCTTAACGACGTCCCATTTGAGAATGACTGAATTCAAAACTATTTTACGATCTAAAGTTTTTAGCTCCTCAGCAATTGGAGCCCACTTATATAAAGATAATGCGCTCGGATTAAAAGGGAGATCACTATGATAAGTATCCCAATTCATTTTCTCAAATCTTTCATCAAAATTTTTTTTGGTGTTTTCGATAATATCTAAAGGCATTTTGTTTGAAATTTCATCGTCTAGAATTTTAAAAAAAATTTCTTTAGCCCTATTGGTATCTTCATAGTTTGTAGTTGCTTTTAAATAAGAGAAGGTAAAAAACGTAAGATCTTGCAAAGCCACAGCATAGATATTCCACTTAGCTAAATTAACTGACTTCATAAATTCATCATTTTCAAAATGAAGAACATACCTAGTGCCCATCCTGGTCTTTAAATAACCATACAAAGTAACTTGTGAAACCCAAGCTGATTTTGTTTGAATAAAATCCTCTAATTCATCTAATGACTTTATTTTTTTTTTAGGGATAAATGCCTTAAAAAGGGCAAATAGATAGATCTTGAAGTCCCTCAAGGTAAGATCTTTCCAGGTAAGTTTATATTTTCCCATAAAATAAGCTATTTTTGATAGTTATAACCCATAAATCGGACTAATTTGAGCAATTTTAACACTTTAAATCTCCTCGATAATGGTTATGGTTTTTACCAGTTATAACTAAAAAGAGAGAGGTATAAATGTCAAAACAAGAACAACACTGGGAAAAATCCAGAGGTTTGCTATTCATGACACTAGCAATCTGGTTTGTATTCTCAATTGGCATCTTCTTATTCGGGGCTGAAATGAATGAAGTTACGGGACCATTTGGTTATCCGTTAACTTATTGGTTCACTTGTCAAGGTTCTCTTGGTGCTTTCGTAATCCTAATTTTCTGGTTTGCGAACAGGCAGGAGAAAATTGATGAAGAGTTCGGCTTCTCAGAAAGAGGGGATGACTAAATGATGAAAGGTAATTTTATAGACAATTTACCTAAGGTTTATGGAATCTATACAGGTGGTTTTTTAGCTTTCATAATCATTATGTCAATTGCCGAGCAGATGGGTATGACTGCGAAAACAATCGGAATTTGTTTCGTTGCTTTCACAGTAGCCATTTATGCTATAATTGGTTATCTATCACGTACAGCTCAAGCTGATGCTTATTACGTAGCTGGAAGACAAGTGCCAACTGTATTCAACGGAATGGCAACTGCAGCAGACTGGATGTCTGGTGCATCATTCGTTGCAATGGCAGGAGGTATTTACTTCAAAGGTTACGGGTATATGGCACTTCTTGTAGGTTGGACTGGTGGATATGTATTAGTCGCATCTTTATTAGCACCATACTTAAGAAAATTTGGCTGTTACACGGTTCCAGATTTTATTGGTACAAGATATGGTGGTAATTTAAGTAGATTTCTTGCAGTAGTAGTTTTAACTGTTGCATCATTTACTTATGTGACTGCACAAATTAACGCTACAGGTACTATTGCATCTGTTGCACTTGATATTCCATTCCAATACGCAGTTTATGTTGGATTAGTAAGTATCTTACTATGTTCAATGTTAGGTGGTATGAGAGGAGTAACTTGGACACAGGTTGCACAATATATTGTACTAATCATAGCTTACTTATTACCAGTATTCTGGATCAGTAACAAAATGGGTGCGGGTTTCTTCCCACACTTCATGTTAGCTGATGAAGTATCAAGAATTGCTGAATTAGAAGCTCAGTTTGGTTTTGTGAAAAACTCTGCTGAAAATCTAAAAGAGGTGCCAAAAGGTTTGGCTGGTATAACTAAAGCTCACTCAGCGGTGAATGCAACGCCTTGGGCGTTTATTTCATTAGCACTAGCGATGATGATGGGAACAGCTTCATTGCCTCACGTGATGATGAGATATTTCACTACTCCGAGTGTAAAAGCAGCTAGAAAATCAGTAGGTTGGTCTTTATTCTTTATCTTCCTACTTTATTCTTCTGCTCCAATGTTAGCGACGCTATCTAAGTTGTCATTGATTGATCCAACATTACCAACGGGTATTATTGGTAAATCAATTTCAGAAGTCCAAGCGATAGATTGGTATCAAAACTGGAACCAAGCAAACTTAATGTTTGTAAGCGACTTTAACGGAAATGGAACTCTTGAATTAAATGAGTTTTTCATGGGTGGTAAAGCCGTTGTGTTAGCAACTCCGGAAATAGCTGGATTACCATACGTAATCTCAGGTCTAGTTGCTGCTGGAGGTATGGCTGCTGCCATGTCAACAGCTGATGGTTTGATTCTAGCAATTGCAAACGCAATCTCACACGATGTTTATTATAAAATCATCGATCCAAAAGCTGAGACTGCTAAGAGACTAGTTGTTGCAAGGGTACTACTTGTAGTAATTGGTTTTGCTGGAGCAACTATTGCAGCAATGGAGATCCAAGGTATCTTAGGTTCGGTAATCTGGGCTTTTGACTTTGCGATGTCTGGATTATTCTTCCCACTTGTACTTGGTGTATGGTGGAAGAGAGCTAACAGAGAAGGTGCTATAGCTGGTATGGCTTTAGGATTAATTTCTGGTGCTGGTTACCTAATTTGGGTAAGAAACGGCGGAAGTGGATTCTTAGGTATTACACAGTTAACATTTGGTATCTTTGGTTCAGCTGTCAGCTTAGTAGCTATGGTTGTTGTAAGTCTAATGACTTCAGCGCCAAACGCTGCAACGCAGAAAATGGTTGATGAGGTTCGTGTACCATCAGGTAAATCGATCCTTGGCAAACAACACTAAATAATTATTTTAAGGGGCGATTAATTTCGCCCCTTTTAATTCAAGTCTTTTTCCAATATAAATTCTTAGATGTCGGCTAATTTTCACCCAATGGTGTACATTATTGATTACATACTTGGGGTAATAATGTGGACATTAATTGGCAGAGTTGCAATGAATATCTTCCAAAAAGAAGACTCTCAATTTTTTTTCATGAAAGTATTTGTAAAATTTACCAATCCATTACTACGAATTTTTAAACCAATTACGCCTGAATTTATTATTCAACCGATAGTTCCACTATATGTTGCTTGGTTTTTCTTTATGATAAGATTTTATTTAATGCCGTGGATTTTGGGATATTCTGTCATGGGAATGTTATCTTTTCCTTTGGAAAGTGAAATTTCTAGACAAATTTATCAATTTTTTAATTCAATTAAATTTTAAAAATTGGTACTAGTAATTTAGTTATCAATGAAAAAAATACAAATATCACCATCAATCTTATCTGCTGATTTTAGTCAATTAGGAAAAGAAATAAAACGTTTGGAAGACGCTGGGGCCGATATGATTCATGTAGATGTGATGGATGGGCATTTTGTTCCAAATTTAACCATCGGACCTCCAGTTATAAAAGCATTAAAAAAACAATCATCAATGATATTTGATGTCCATTTAATGATTTCCCCGGTACACAAATATATCGATGCATATTCTGATGCAGGTGCAGATATTATTACTATTCATCCAGAAGCTACAGACGATCTAAGTTCATCTATTTCAAAGATAAAACAATTAAATAAAAAGGTCGGAGTATCTTTAAATCCTGAAACTAAAGTTGATGTAATTAAAGAACACTTGAACGAAATTGACTTAGTTTTAATAATGAGTGTTAACCCCGGTTTTGGTGGTCAAAAATTTATGCCAGAAGTTTTAGTAAAAATCAAAGAACTTAAAGAAATACAGAAAACTCAAAATCTCAATTTTGATATTGAAATTGATGGAGGTATTAATTTTGATAATTCAAAAGAGGCGATAGAAGCGGGGGCAAATATACTCGTTTCTGGAACAACAATTTTTAAAAGTAATAATGGAGATATAAAAAAGAATATTGAATTATTAAAATCAAAGTAATTTCATGATTTACATAAATCGGTTTTTTTTTAATATTTTCGATAAAATACGAGAATTATACTTACATTCTAGTCTGTACGATAAAAAAATTTCCAAAATTAATAATCAAAATTTGATTTATAAACCTAGTCCTCATTTACTTTCATCCTTAATTAAATATCAAAAAAAAAAATTTAGGATTGAAGATTTTGCATTAAATGAAATTTGGGATAACAAAGAAATTACCAAAAAAAACTTAAGAAAACTTAATAATTTTTATTGGCTTTTTAGTTTAGATCTTAAGTCATCAAAAAAAAATACCCAATCAGTTATAAAAAACTGGATGACTTTAAATCATAAATACAATGCAAAAAGTTGGAATTTCGATTTAACTGCAAAAAGAATTATTGCTTGGTTATCTAGTCATAATCTCACTTATGAAGATGGTAACGGACAATATAAAATTGATTTCAACACTATGGTGCAAAAACAAGCAAATCACCTCATAAATGAAATTAATAAATCAAAATTTGTTGAAGATAAATTGATAGGTTGTGCATCTATTATATTAGTTGGCCTTTGTTATCAGGATGAAAAAAAGTATTTGCCATATGGTTTAAACTTACTAAAAAAAATATCTAAAATTACTCTTGATAATTCTGGTTTTCCTAAATCAAGGAGTATTAAACAATTAATATTTTATTTGAAATATTATATTTTAATCAGAGAGTGGTTTAAAGAATCTCAAATTAATATTCCAGAACATATCAATGAAACAATCTACTATCTTGGACAAGGTTACGCTTTTGTTTGGCAAAATCTAAAAAGTGATATTCTTTATAACGGTAATAACATCTCAGATAATAATAATTTTGATAATTATCTTCAAAGACTAGGTTATAAATTTAAAAATGACAATCAAGATTATGGTGGATATATAATTTTGAGAAATAAAAAGATGTGTCTCACTATGGATGCTGGTCCTTCACCAAATTCATTTTTTTCTAAAGATTATCAATCTGGAGCTTTATCTTTTGAAATAATTTCTAATGGAAAAAAATTAATTAGCAATTGTGGCTATCATAGTGAAACAAATATAAAACTAAATCATTTATCGAGATCAACTGCCGCTCAGAATACCTTAGTAATCGATGATAATTCTTCCTGCAAATTTACAAGCAGTGATAAATCTTTTTTTGTTACCAGGGGTTTAAAAATTACAAAAAGAGAGACTATTTTTGAAAAAAACTATTGGAAAATAAATGCTTCTCATGATGGGTACCAAAAAAAATATAATACTATTCATGAAAGAAATATAGAATTTTATCCTGGAGAAGAAACTTTCGTTGGTTGTGATAAAATTCTAAAAAAGATTAATAAAAATTATAAATTTGATATTCGATTTCATGTAGAACCTGACGTAAAATTAATGAGAACTCAGGATGGTAAATCAATATTAATTGAATTGGGGGATGAGGGTTGGAAATTTACTTGTGATAATTATGATATAAATATTGATAATGGTTTATATTTCGGTAATAAAAATTCATATATTGATAATCAAAATATATTTATTTCTGGAATTTCAAATAACCAGACCGAAGATATTAAATGGCAAATAAAAAAAATATAGTAAGAAGAATAAAATCAGCTGTAATATCTGTTTCAGATAAATCAAACTTAAAACTGTTATTACAAACTTTAAACAGGTATAATGTTAAACTGATTAGTTCAGGGGGTACATTTAAGGCAATTAGGAAATTAGGCTATCGATGCCTTGAAGTTTCTGATTATACTGGTTTTAATGAAATTCTTGATGGACGTGTTAAAACACTACATCCAAAAATTCATGCGGGAATCTTAAATAAGAGAAACAATAATTCTCACAAAAGAGAAATAAAAAAAAATAATTTTCAAAATATTGATTTAGTTATAGTCAACTTTTATCCATTTGAAAAAACTTTAAACACAACAAAAAATCATAATAAAATAATTGAAAAAATTGATATTGGCGGTCCTGCCTTAGTCAGGAGTGCTGCAAAAAATTATAATGACGTTGCTGTAATAACATCCACCAATCAATATTCAGCGTTGATTGATCAGTTAAAAAGATTTAAAGGTTCAACAAAATTAGATTTTAGAAAAAAATTATCTCAATCAGCCTTTAATGAAACAGCGTATTATGATTCAGTAATTTCAGATTATTTTAATTCAGCCTCAAGTGAAAATTTTACAGAGAAAAAAATTATTTACGGAAACTTAATTGAGAGATTAAGATATGGAGAAAATCCACACCAAATATCTGCTATTTACTCTAAAAATAAAGATTTCAAAATAAAAAAAATTCATGGAAAGCAATTGAGCTATAATAATTACAATGATATTTTTGCTGCTTTAAAGATATCCAAAAGTCTACCTAAAAATATAGGCACTGTAATTATCAAACATGCTAACCCTTGTGGAGTTTCTATTTTAAAGGATAGAGTAAACAGTTATAAATCTGCATTTGAATGTGATCCTGTAAGCGCATTTGGAGGTATTGTCTCTTGTAATTTTAAAATAAATAAAAGTTTAGCTGTTGAGTTAAACAAAACCTTTTTAGAAGTAATTATTGCAAATGGTTTTGAAACAAATGCTCTGAAATTATTAAAATCCAAAAAGAATGTTAGAATTATAGATTCGACAAACTTTAAATTTGATGATGTCCTTCAAATAAACTCTGTATCAGACTCAATGTTGATTCAAACTAAAGATGATCTTGTTTTTAAAAAAAAAGATTTTAAAGTTGTCTCAAAGAAAAAACCAAACAAAAATCAATTTGAAAATTTATTATTTGCATTCAATATTTCCCGTCATGTTAAATCCAATGCTATTGTGCTCGTTGGTGATAAAACAACAGTTGGTATCGGATCTGGACAACCTAGTAGGCTTGATAGTTGTCAAATTGCAATAAATAAAATGAGGAAGTTTAAAAAAAATGAAAAAGAAATTGTTGCTGCATCTGATGCCTTTTTTCCATTTGTTGATGGAATTGAAAAATTAGTTCAATCAGGTGTTTCTGCTGTAATCCAGCCCAGAGGATCAATCAGAGATAAAGAGATTATAAAATTTGCAGATAAAACTAATACTATTTTAATTTTTTCTAAAACAAGACATTTTAGACATTAAATCTTATCAATCTTTGAAGCTAAGATGAAATCGTTTTCTGATAATCCCTCAATTGCGTGGGTTGATATGTTTATTTTCGCATAACCCCATCCAAATAAAATTTCAGGGTGATGGCCTTCCTCCTCTGATATTGTACCTACTTCATTTACAAATTTTTGGCTCTCAACAAAGTTTTTAAATGTAAATTTTTTTTCTAAAAAATGTATATTTTTTTCATTTTTAATAACATCCCATCCATCAATTTTTTTTTGATATTTATGTATTTCACTTATATCGAGCGCAGGTACACCACCTTCACAAGGAACACATTTTTTTTCGAATAGTTCACTCATTTAATTTACATCCTTATCTTATTAAATTTTTGTTATATTACTTAAAAATGGAGCGGGCAAAGGGGATCGAACCCTCGACCTTCTCGTTGGCAACGAGACGCTCTACCACTGAGCTACGCCCGCATAAGAAATTAATATAGTGTGTCGTTTTTTTTAATTCAAGTAATATTAATTATGATATGTTTTTTTCATGAAAAAAGAAGATTTACCAAAAACAATACCGGTTTTTCCATTAAGTAATTTTATAATTTTTCCAAGAACTACTGTTCCATTAAATATATTTGAGCCAAGATATGTCGATATGATTAATGATAGCATGAAGTCAAACAAGCTTATTGGGATGATACAACCTAAAAATTCAAAAGAAAGTGAAATTAAACCTGAATTATATGATATTGGGTGTATGGGCAAAATTACAAGCTTTAGGGAAAATGATAATGGTCAATTTTTAATAGAACTTAAAGGTATAATCAGATTTCAAAAAATAGATGAAGTAAAATCAAATAAAAAATACAGAGAGTGCAACGTAAATTTTAATAATTTTTATGATGACCTAAGTTATCAAAGTGAAAATCTAAAATTTTCTGATTTAAAATTGATATTTAAAGACCTAAAAAATCTTTTTGAAAAAAGAGGATTTATTATTAACTGGAAAGGATTAGAAAAACAAAGTTTAGATGAAACAATTAACGCTCTAGCAATGGCATCTCCTTTTACGCTAGAAGAAAAACAAATCTTATTAGAGGCCAAAAATTTAGAGCTAAGAAAAACTAAAATTTCAGAAATTTTAACTACATATTCTTTTGACAATTATAATAATACAACGGTTCAATAAAACTAAATTTCAAAACCTCTATTAGCTATATTTTTAAAAGATCTATTTAGAAATTTATTTCTTCCTATAAATCTCACTGATTTGCTGAGGATATTATTATTTATCTTGCTTTCAAAATTAAAAAATTCGTATACAAAATCAATTCCACTAGAGAAAAGATAGTTTTTATGTTTAGTCATATTTTGAAATTCTTCACAAATTGAATTATCTATCTCTAATCCATTCTTTAACTTAAGTTCAATTAAATTACCCAAATCTCGTATATCTCTTAAAGTCATATTGAAACCCTGGCCGGCCAAAGGATGAAGGCGATGTAATACATCACCAAAAGCTAGAATATTTTTATGATAATAAGTTCTCAAATTCGAGGCTTTTAACTCAAAAAAATTGCAAATACCAAAATTTGTAATTGAATATTTAGTATTATATTTTTTTATTAATTCTTTTAGATTAATATTTTTTTTACCTTTAATTGAATAAACAATAGAAGTTTCTATTTCTGATAATGGTAAAAATGCCAACGGTCCATTTTTCGTAAATATTTGAGATGCTGTATTATTCTGAATTTTTTTGTGTTTTAAAATTGTAGTATACGCAAGACTATCATATTTTTTTTTTAAACTTCTTGCAAAAAACTTCTTTGAAAAATAATTATCATTTTCACAATTAATTATTAACTTGTATTTTTTCAAATTTGAAAGATTATAATCAAATTTTTGTTTAAATTTACATAACTTATTTTTTTTTAAACTTTTGAGTAATTTACTTTGTAATTGATAATTTCTAATTATTGCAAAAATAGTTTTATTATTATTTTCAAAATTTAAAATTTTTTCATTTCTTAGATTGTCAGAATAAATTTCAATTTTTTTTATATCCCAGAATAATTTTTTGATATCTAATATTTCTTTATTAAAATACATCAAATTATCATTAGATATACCAATCGTTCGACTCCTATTAAAATCTGATTTTTTTTTGTTTAAAAAAATATCAATAGATAATCCTTTTTTAACTAAAGATTTTGCTAAACTTAATCCAGTTAATCCACCACCTAGAATACAAAGTTTCATATTAAATTTTAATTTTAACAATAAAAATTAGATGATACAAAGTGGTAAATTTGATTCATCTGATATGGATATAAAAAAACTATCAAACACAGCTCTAACATTCATTACAAATAGATTAATTGAAATTTTTGGTATTTGTGTTCTTTTAATGGGGTTTTTAATTTTAATTGCCTTAATTTCATACTCTCCAGAAGACCCAAATTTTATTTTCCCAGAAAATACTATTATAAAAAATGTGTTAGGTTATCAGGGAAGTGTTACCTCAGACTTTATTTTACAATCTATAGGCTTAATAGGTTACTTATTACCCATCACTTATATCTTTACAGGTTTAAACATTTTTAGAAGAAAAGAAATCTTAGTTATCATAGAAAACACATTTTTTGTAACAATTTATGTATTCTTTGGATCTTTGTTTTTTTCAAAATTTTACTCTGAAAATTTTACACTTTATATTAATGGTAGTGGTGGTTTTGTTGGAAATTACTTATCAGAAAACTTTTTAATAAATTTATTAAATCAATATGATAATTTTTCATATTATTTACTTCTACTACTGACTCTATTATTTTTCATTTTAAGTATAAATTTTAGTTTAAAAAATTTTATTTCAATTGTTAAAAAAATATTAAATTATTTATTTAATAAAAACTCTAAAAGTTATACGAATAAAGATGAGCTTATAAACGAATTTATTCCTCAAGATGAAATAAAAGACATAATACAAGAAGATTTACCATTTATTAAGGCTGAAAATAATAGGTCTACAAAAACGAAATTTTCTCTCCCCTCAGTTGATTTGTTAAAAACTCCAACAAAAAAAGAAAGAGAAAATCTTAATAAAAATGAAAATAATAATCCAGAATTTTTAGAAAAAATTCTCTTAGATTTTGGTGTTAATGGAAAGATTAAAAAGGTTAGTCACGGCCCAGTGGTTACTCTAAATGAATTTGAACCTGCGGCAGGTATCAAAGTTTCAAAAATAATTAATCTATCTGATGATATTGCAAGAAATACAAGCTCAGAGTCAGCTCGTATAGCAATCATTCCAGGAAGTAATACCATAGGTATAGAACTTCCAAATTTAAATAGAGAGAACGTATACCTCAGTGAAATTCTAGATAATTCAAACTTTAAAAAAAAAGAAATCAAATTACCTATTGCTCTAGGAAAAAATATTTCTGGCACTCCAATAATCGGAGACTTATCTTCAATGCCTCATTTACTTATTGCTGGTACTACAGGATCTGGAAAATCTGTTTGTATAAATACAATTATTTTGTCTCTTCTTTATAAGCATACTCCTGAAAGATGTAAATTTATTTTAATTGATCCTAAGATGTTAGAGCTTTCTACTTATGAAGGTATCCCACATCTACTTTGCCCTGTCATTACTGAGGCTAAAAAGGCTGCCTCTGTTCTTGGTTGGGTGGTTAAAGAAATGGAAAGCAGATATAGACTGATGACCAAAGAAGGTGTCAGAAATATTGATGGCTACAATTTAAAGCATAAGCTTCCAATGCCCTACATAGTAGTGGTAGTTGATGAGATGTCTGATTTAATGTTGGTCGCAGGAAAAGAAATTGAAAATTATATTCAAAAATTGTCACAAATGGCTAGAGCTGCTGGTATTCATATTATTATGGCCACTCAAAGACCTAGTGTTGATGTTATAACAGGAACCATAAAAGCAAATTTTCCAACCCGAATTTCTTTTCAAGTCACCTCTAAAATAGATAGTAGAACAATTTTAGGCGAACAGGGAGCTGAGCAATTGTTAGGAAAAGGTGATATGCTATATATGTCATCCGCAAATAAAATTGTAAGAATTCATGCTCCATTTGTCTCGGACACAGAAATAGAAAAAATTAACAATTTTTTAAGATCTCAAGCAGAGCCTGACTATGTTGATGAAATACTTAATTTTGCTGATGAAAAAGAATTCAATGAATCAAAAAATCAAGGTGAAAAAGATGAATTATATCAAACTGCTATTGAAATAATTAAAACAGAAGGAAAAGCTTCAACTTCATTTTTACAAAGAAAACTTCAAATTGGATATAATCGAGCTGCAAGAATAATTGATATGATGGAGGCTGAGGGAATAGTAAGTAAGGCAAATCATGTTGGAAAAAGAGATGTTCTTAAATGAAAAAACTATTTATTATCCTAATTTTTTTTTCAATAATTTCCAATGTCTCAGCATCGATAAAAGAAAATATAATTAAAAAATTTACAGATATTAAAAATGTATCATTTGATTTTGAACAAAATATTAATGGTAAGATTGAAAATGGTAACTGTATAATTGAGTATCCAAAAAAAATTTATTGTAAATATAATTTAAGTAATCAGAAGGTTTTAGTTGCAAATGGAAAATCATTAGTTATCAAAACATTAAGTAGTTATTACTTTTATCCACTTGAAAAAACTCCTCTGGATACAATTCTCAATAAAGAATATTTATTAAAAAAAATAAAAAGTTTAGATCAAAGGGAAGTAAGTGATGATTTTATAAACTTTAATTTTACAGAAAATGAAAATGAGATAAATCTATTTTTTGATAAGAAAACTTATAACTTAATTGGATGGCAAACAGTAGATATTTATCAAAATATAAGTATTACCTATCTTTCTTCCATTAAAAGAAATCAAAAATTAAAAAAGGAAATATTTAAACTTCCACAACAAAACTAGCTTAAATTACGACTGTTTCAGTTTTAAAAACTTTCATACCTCGTGCAATATAATTATTTAATGCATTTTTGTGATCTAATGAACACGTATGGACCCAAACTCTTTTGGGTTTTTCTTTAAAAGAATTTTTTATAGCTGCTGATAATAGATATGAACCTAATTTTTTATTTTGATATTCTTCCAATAAACCCAGATAAGCAATCTCTACTTCATTTTTATCTGTGTGTAAAATTAATTCAAAATAACCTGCTAATTCATCCCCTTCTTTTAATATATATGTCTTAACTTTTTTGTCAGAAACATAGTCCAGCCATTGTTTTTCACTCCACACTAATCGGTCTACCCAATGATGACTTTTACCAATATTTTTATAAAAAAATTTATTTAACTGAAAATCAACCGGATCGACTAAATTTATTGAGTAGTGGTCTGACAAATTTGAAGAGTCTTTTAAATCTTCCAAATAAGATATTTCTAAATAATTTCTTTCAACCTTCTTATTCACTGCACCATCTTACCAACTGGTTCGCCACCGAATAAATGGAAATGAAGATGAGGCACTTCTTGACCACCATGTTCATTTATATTTGCTAAAGCTCTATATCCTTTGCCTGTATCAACTGAAATACCAAGTTTCTTTGCTACTATATTAATACCTTTTAATAATCCTACGATCTCATCTGAAGTGGCATTGTTGCTAAAATCATCTAAATCTATGTATTTTCCTTTTGGAATTACCAGTGCGTGAATTTTTTTTTGAGGATTTATATCGTGGAAAGATAATACAAACTCATCTTCGTAAATTTTTTTACAAGGAATTTCACCTCTTAAAATTTTTGCGAAAATATTGTTTTCATCATATGTCATTGTAAAACTTTGAGCTCTTGATTTATGCTGGTTATTTTTCCACCTTTTAAATTAGCATCAACAATTGCACATTCATAATAGGCAAATGATGTTTCCTCAGCAATTTGTTTCATCTCTAAACATTTAGACTCATTTTTAACCAATAAATGTTCGGTTAATTCTGGAGGATCACCTAAATACATCATCAAAGCTATAACCTCTCCTTGTCTCTCAAAATCAGCTTTTTCCTCTAATTCAGTTACTCTATCAGAAACTCCAATTTCAAAATTTGTAAAAGCAACGTAACCTTTATAGAAAACGAAACCTAATATTAAAAAAAATACTATCTTAATCTTGCTCATTAACTTTTATTTTTTTCTTTTTTTTAACTCAATCTCAATATCTTCAATTTTAATGTTATTTGCTTCTAGATAAATTATCAAATGATAAAGTACATCAGCAGCTTCGTGAATTTTATTAGTATCTTTATCTACTGCCTCAATTAGTTCATTTATTTCCTCTAAAACTTTTGATTTACTTAGCGATTTATCTGATAATAATTTATTAGTATAAGATCCATCAACTGGCTTTTCTTTTCTTTCACGCGCGAGCTTAAATAAATTTTCAAGTGTACTTAACATGCTAAATTCTAACAGGTATTCCTTTTGAGTCCAAATATTCCTTAGCCTCTTGTACTGAATGTTTTCCATAATGAAATATTGAAGCTGCTAAAACTGCACTAGCATTTCCCAACCTAACTCCATCAACCAAATGATCTAAATTACCAACGCCCCCTGATGCAATTAAAGGTATATTTACTTTAGATGCAATTTTGCTCATCAAATCGACGTCATAACCTGTTTGTGTTCCATCTCTATCCATTGAGGTAACTAATAATTCTCCTGCCCCATTATCTTCCATTTTTTTTGCATACTCTAAAGCATCAAGACCACTATTGTTTCTACCTCCGTGGGTAAATATCTCCCACTTATCACCATTTTTTTTTGCATCAATTGCAATAACAATACATTGTGAACCAAACTTTTTTGAACTATCTAAAACAACTTTTGGATTTTCAACAGCTGCAGTATTAATAGAAACTTTATCTGCACCACAATTTAATAATTTATTTATATCCTCTATACTTCTTACTCCTCCACCAACAGTTAAAGGGACAAAACATTTTTTTGATGTTCTCTCAACCACATCATAAATTGTATCTCTATTTTCATTTGAAGCTGTAATATCTAAAAAACATATTTCATCCGCTCCCCCATCGGAATAAATTTTTGCTTGCTCAACGGGATCACCAGCATCTCTCAAATCGACAAAGTTAATACCTTTAACTACACGTCCATTCTTTACATCTAAACATGGAATTATTCTTTTTTTAAGCATCTTCTTTTATCAGTTCCTCTAACTTTATATCTCCATCATAAATAGCTTTGCCAACTATAATACCCTCAATATTTTTTAAAGTTTTGGCTTTTTTAATGTCATCTATGCATGAAACACCACCTGAAATAATCACTGGACAATTTGATTTCTCCGCAACTTTTGAAGTCTCTTCAAAATTTGGGCTTTGTTTCATACCATCTCGGTTGATATCTGTATAAATCACTCTGCTAACACCATAACCATTTACTTCTTTCAAATACTCTAGAGTTAACTGATTAGAATTTTCTCTCCAACCAGATACTGATAGATATCCATTTTTAGCATCTAAACCTAATGCAATTTTATTTGGAAATTTTGTACATGCTTCTTTCAAAAAATTTTTATCTTTTATTGCGGCACTACCTAAGATTACTTTTTCTACTCCAACATCAGTATACTTTTGAATATTTTCAAAATTTCTAATACCTCCACCAACCTCAATATTGAGATCAAATTTACTTACTATATCTTGAATAATATCTAAATTGGTAGTTTCACCATTTAAAGCACCGTCTAAATCAACTATATGTAAATTTTTAAAACCATGATCTTTATATTTGCTAGCTTGTTCAACTGGAGACATTTCATAATCAGTTTTATAATCAAAATCCCCTCTAATTAATCTCACACATTTTTTATCTTTAATATCAATTGCTGGAAAAATTTTCATTTATTAGTTTTCAATTTTACATCACTTGAAATTGAAAGTTCTTTATTAAAACTTTTTTTATTTGTATTATCAGAATTAGGGACATTCTGACATGATGTAATAAGAAAATAACATAGAATTATCAGAAAAAATTTATTCATAAATTTAAATATTAATAAAATTTTCAATTATTTTAAGTCCCATTTTGTCACTTTTTTCAGGATGAAATTGTGTTCCAAAGATATTTTCTTTTTCAACAGAGCAAACAATATTTGATGAATAATCTGTAGTTGCAGAGATTACATTTTTATCATTTGGCAAAAATTCGTAACTATGGACAAAATACATGTGTGAATTATTTGTTATATTTTCAAAAAGCTTACTTTGTTTGACAATATTTATCTGGTTCCAACCAATATGGGGAAGTTTATATTTTCCATTTTGATTATCTATTTTTGAGACAGTGCCAGATATCCAACCTAGACCTTTGGTTTCAGTTTCTTCATAACCAATATCAGCAAACATTTGTAGACCAACACAGATTCCAAGAAGTGGTTTTTTATTATTTATTGCAAATTCATCTAAAGTTTCTGTAAGACCATTGATTTTATTTAGATCTTCTACACAACTTTTAAATGAGCCCTGCCCTGGTAAGACTACTTTGTCGCTAGACTTAATTGTATTTAAATCAGCAGTGACCTCAATATCTACATTATCTTTGGCTACTTCTTTAAAAGAGTTTATCACCGAGCTTATGTTGCCCGAGTTGTAATCAACAATAGTAACTTTCATTAAATTTATAAAGAGCCTTTAGTAGATGGAATAGATTTACTATTCCTAGGGTCTATCTCTAATGCAGCTCTTAATGATCTTGCTAATCCTTTAAAACAGGACTCAATTATGTGGTGACTATTATCACCATAAATATTTTCTACGTGCAAAGTAATTCCTGCTGCTTGAGAAAAAGCTTGAAACCATTCTTTGAAAAGTTCTGTATCCATCTCACCAAGCTTTTCGACTTTTAATTTTACTTTCCAAATTAAGTAAGGTCTGTTTGAAATATCAATTGCAACTCGAGATAAAGTTTCATCCATTGGTATCATCGCATGTGCATATCTTCTAATACCAACAGATTTTTTTAATGCTTTTTTCAATGCTTCACCAATTGCTATACCTGTATCTTCAGTTGTGTGGTGAAGATCAATATGCGTATCTCCTTTGGCTTTTATGCTCATATCAATAGACGAATGCTTGGATAATTGCTCAAGCATGTGATTAAGAAACCCTATTCCAGTATCGATCTTATATTTACCTTTACCATCAATATTGAGATCAACACTAATACTGGTCTCTTTTGTTTTTCGACTAATTTTACCTTTACGTTTCATAATTAAAAAGAGGTATACATATATAATCCAAATATGGCAATAATACTAAACTTGGGCTTGAACTATCAAATTTAGTATCCATTTAAGAGCTATGACAACGATTGTTTTGGTAAGAAAAAATAACGAAGTAGTAGTTGCTGGTGATGGGCAAGTCAGTATGGGAAACACCGTCGTAAAAAGCACTGCGTCAAAAGTAAGAAAAATTGATAAAAGAGATGTTGTTGCTGGATTTGCAGGTTCCACTGCAGATGCTTTAACTTTATTCGAGAGATTAGAGGCAAAAATAGAGAAACATGCAGGAAACTTATCAAGAGCCGCTGTTGAATTAGCAAAAGATTGGCGAACAGATAAATATTTAAGAAGACTTGAGGCACTTATGGCTATTGGTGACAAAACTAATAGTTATATTATCTCTGGGACTGGAGATGTGCTAGAGCCAGAAGGTGATGTAATTGGGATTGGTTCAGGTGGAAATTACGCTTTAGCTGCTGGAAAGGTTTTGATGAGTACAGATATGAGTGCTGAAGAGGTTGCAAAGAAAGCTATTGAAGTTGCTTCAGAAATTTGTGTTTTTACAAATAATAATATTAAGGTTGAAAAAATATAATGGAAAAATCTAACGTCACTCCTCTTGTTCCAAAAGATAAAAATTCTAAAGATAATGAAACTTTAGTTAGTTCATTATCTCCAAGAGAAATAGTTTCTGAATTAGATAGATTTGTTGTAGGCCAAAATAAAGCAAAAAAAGCTGTAGCGGTTGCACTTAGAAATAGATGGAGAAGACAAGCTTTAAAAGGTGAAATGAAGAATGAAGTTTTACCAAAAAATATACTCATGATTGGACCAACTGGAGTTGGTAAGACTGAAATATCTAGAAGACTATCAAAGCTTGCTGAGGCTCCATTTGTTAAAGTTGAAGCTACAAGATTTACTGAAGTCGGTTATGTTGGAAGAGATGTCGAACAAATAGTAAGGGATTTAATTGAAATTGCTATTTCAATGGAAAAAGTGAAAAAGAGAAAAGAAGTTTATGCTAAAGCACAAAAAATGGCAGAGGAAAAAGTTTTAGATGCTTTAGTTGGAAAAAAAGCAAGTACGGCAACTAGAGAAAGTTTTAGAAAAAGATTAAGAGATGGAGACTTAGATAATAACGAAATTGAAATAGCTGTAAGTGATACTGGTGGAAGTGGCACTTCATTTGAAATTCCAGGTATGCCAGGAGCAAATGTTGGAATGATTAATATTGGAGAAATGCTTGGAAAATCAATGGGTACAAAAGAAAAAAAGAAAAAAATGACAGTGAAAGAGTCTCACGAAATTTTAATTAATGATGAGTCAGATAAATTAATTGAACAGGATAAAATTATTAAAGCGGCTAAAATTTCAACCGAAAACAATGGAATAGTTTTTTTAGACGAAATAGATAAGATTTCTGGAAGAACCGACAGAGTTGGAGGAGATGTATCAAGAGAAGGTGTACAAAGAGATTTATTACCACTTATCGAAGGAACAACTGTAAATACGAAGTATGGTCCTATTAAAACAGATCATATTTTATTTATTGCGTCAGGTGCTTTTCAACTCGCCAAACCTTCAGATTTATTACCAGAGCTACAAGGTAGATTACCTATAAGAGTAGAGTTAGAAGCTTTAACAAGTGCCGACTTTAAAAGGATCCTAAAAGAACCAGACTATAGTTTAATTAAACAATATGTAGCTTTATTAAAAACAGAGAACGTAGATTTAGAGTTTGCAGAAGATGGGATTGATGCAATAGCAAATATAGCATCTGAGGTAAATGCAACTGTCGAAAATATTGGGGCAAGAAGACTGCATACAATTATTGAAAAAATACTTGATGAAATTAGTTTTACAGCAACTGACAGAGCAGGCGAAAAGATTGTTATTGATAAAGAGTATATAAATAAAAACTTAGATACACTTGTAAAAGATACTGACTTATCAAAATTTATTCTTTAAAAATTCAAAGATAGTTCAGCTCCCTCATTTCATCAGCTAATTCTTTATCTAAAGTTTCTTTAATATTTTTATCTAATATTTTTTTCCAATCATTTTTGACTCCCATATTAAAAAACTTAATTTTTTTACCTGTTTTTTTATCCTCTTTTGCCTCAGCAAAGCTTTTTTGGGCCTCAAGAGCCTGCATCTTCTCAAATCCTGTTGTTTTAAGAGTATTGTCAAATTTTTCCTTGTCTAATGTAAACTTAACCCGACCAAGGTGTGCAATAAATTTTAAAATATTTAGAAAGGTTTTTTCTGTATCACTTATTAAATCTTCATATCTAACCAACAAATATTTATTAAATCTTCTAAAAACTTTCCATGAATTATAATGAAATTTCCATGAACCTAGATAAGTTGGGCAGTGCCTGTCATCTTTTTTTAAAATTTGGTGTGATAATAAAAGCTCAAGAGACTCTTGTGGAGTTTTTTGAAAATGGTGTGAATACGAGGTTATTACATTTCTTGGATCTCTGACTACATAAATTACCCCAAGCGTATTGTGCTGGTCTGTAAATTGAAATGTTTTGGTGTTCATAAAACAACTATGTGTTTTTAAAAATCTAATTGAATCTTTTTTATTAAAAATCTTTTGAGTATTGATATAATTTTTATACATTTCCTCATCATTATTAATATCAACCCCTATTTGCTTAAATAATGAATTGGCAGGAAATTGCTTGATGTTTTTTAATAAATCAAAATTAAAAATTCCATCTTTAGAAAATATATATGATGATAACAAAGATCTTACGAAAGTATTTCCACTTTTTGGATATGACGCCAACCAAACTATCATTTTCTAAATCATTATATGTTTTAAATGTCTAAAATATATAGACTATTTCTTTTTTAAAAAAATATAAAAAGCGCCAGTCCCTCCATCTTTAATGCTTGCATCGCTTATACTCGAAATCATTTTCATTAACTCTGAATTATTTTTCAAAAAATCAGGTATAGAATATTTTAGTATTCCTAAATCTTTAGATACATACGGATCCTTATCATTTTTGGAGTGAAGCCCTTTACCAGTAACAATAATTAATTTGTGAATTTTATCTTGAAAAGATTTTTTAATAAAATTTTCAACAATTAGATTTGCTTCATCAAGAGTTTCGCCATGAAGATCTAATGATCTAGTTTTTTTAACTTTTATTTCTACTTGAAAGTTGTCCTTATTAGGTAACTTTTGATCTTTTGACAAAAATTCATTCCAGATTTTTTTATCTTTTTCTGAAATTTTTCTATTCACCTAATTAAGAGTATTTACCAGTAACCAATTAGGATTGTTTGATCTCATATCTCTTGCAAAGGTCCAGGTATCATAAATAGTTTTAATTTTATCTGGACTGCCCGAAACAATTTTTTTTTCTTTATCTCTTATGCATGTGATAATCTCACTTACAAAATCTACTGTAACTTGAAGGGCTTTATCAATTTTTTTATGTTCTTTTATATCTGCTGATTTTATTCCAATAAAAGTTATTTCAGCGTAATGACCCCTATCGCCTCTATCTTTAAGAGCTTTATTAAACTCATCATAAATTTCTTTACTTAGTAAAGGTTTGCTGGCTATTAATTTGTTATCATTATCACTAAAATCAGTAATGATAGTTTCATAGGCAATTTTCGCTCCTTTTAAAAACTCATTTTGCGCTTTTTTATCAAAATTCTCTTGTTGTTTTAGATTACTTTCTTGATGAACCTCTTTCAAAATTTCTTGAAATTGTTGTGGATTTTTTCCTTCGAAGCCAGTCCTTTTTCCAAGAATACCTCTTAGTCTCAAAAAAATAAATCCAGCTATCATGGCTAATAATATGATATCTATGTATTCAAAACTATAATTCATAATTTTATAATCTAATTACTCTGTTGAATAATTTCAACTAGCAATTAAATACAAGACAAATGAACTCAGTATTAATTACCCTTATCTTAGTCCCTATTATTGAGATATATCTCTTTATCAAGATCGGTGGCCAAATAGGTGCTTTTAACACGATATCACTAATATTTATAACAGCGATAATTGGTGTGATCTATGCAAGATATGAAGGTCTAAATACTCTCAGATCTGGTTTTTCACAATTGATTAGAAATGAAGCGCCAGTTTATGAGATAATATCTGGTGCTGCTATAGCGTTTGCGGCCTTACTCTTAATAGTTCCTGGTTTTGCTACTGACTTATTTGGGTTTCTTCTAATTTTTCCTTTAACTAGAAAATTATTTTTTGGAAAAATTATTAAAAAGTTTAAGAGTGAGACAAAAATTAAAAAACCATATATAGAAGGTGAGTTCGAAGATATTGAGGAAGACGATGAGCGAAAATTATAAAATTATGAGTAAGTTTATAAAAGATATCTCTGGTGAAACACCCAACGTTGAGACCTACTTGTATGTGAAAGACTTTATTTCAAAATACCAACTAAATATAGAAATTAACTCAAAACCTTTGAAAGCACAATATATTGAAATCAACACCATGCTAAAGTTTCATGATAATACTGAGAGCAAAAAAAAATCACATTTTGAAATGACCTATACTTCTGTAATTAAATTAAACAAAGATATCAAAGATAAAAAAATTCTTCAAAAAATAATTTTGTGCGATGTACAAAAAGAAGTATATCCTTATATAGAAAAAGCATTACTCAATCTTTTGCATACTTCAGGTTATCCAAATATTAAATTTGAAAAAAAAGTTGATTTTGAAGAACTTTACAATCAAAAATTTAATTAAAAAAATTTTTTTTTAAATTAGTTTTTAAATATTGGTTGTGATTTCTTTTTTCTTCCTCATTAGGTTTAATAACTTTTTTAAAGTACGAAATATTTGTTTTTAACTTTTGATTATTATCACTAAATTCATTACTAAAATCCAATTTTGGTTCTTTCTGATCTACAAGATTAATGTAAACTTTTGATAATAAATCACAATCAATTAGAGCTGTATGTTTTTCTCTTTTAGAATTATCTATTCTATATCTTTTACAAAGAGCATCTAAGCTATTAGATGATCCTGGAAATTTATCTCTAGCTAAAATTACAGTATCTACAATTTCATTATTAATTAAATTTTTACCTGCTATTTTCAGCTCATTATTTAAATGTGATAGATCAAATTCAGCATTATGAATAATTAGTTTTTTTCCTTTTATATACATTAAAAAATCATCTGCTATTTCTTTAAATTTTTTTTTATCAGACAAGAATTCATCCGTATATCCATGAGTTTCTAAAGCTTTTTCAGAAACTTTTCTCTCAGGATTTAAATAGCAATGAAAATTGTTATTTGTAGGAATGAAATTTTCCATCTCAATACATCCAATCTCAACTATTCGGTGACCCTCTTTAACAGACAATCCCGTTGTTTCTGTATCTAAAATTACTTCCTTCATTTAATATATTTGCTTTAGAATATATTTTATCTGCTTTTTTATAAATCTATTTGTAAAATTATTTTTTATAATAAATTTTGATTTTTTTTTTTTATAATCAAGTGATAGTTGTATTTTTCTAAATTTATTTAAAATTTTATAATCAAAATTTTTTCTTTTCTTAAGTCTCTTTATAATTTCAACTTTTTTGGACTCAACAAATATCAAAATATCTTTTTTTCTATTTATTTTATTCTCTAGTAATAAAGGAATATCTAAAATGACAAACTTTTTTCTTTTGTTTTTTTTTATAAAAATGTTCATTTTTTTTCTTACCTCAGGATGAATTATTTTAATAATTTTTCTTAAATTATTTTTGTTTGCCAATATTGATCTTGTAATTTCTTGTTTTTTTATTGGAAATTGTGTGATGTATTTGGGTAAAGCCTTATTAAGTTTAATAAAAATTTTTCTATTTTTTTTGTATAATTTTCCTACTTCGTTATCAGCATTAAAAACCGGATAATTAAATGACTTAGCTACAAAACTTTTTCCAGATCCTATATCTCCTAAAATTCCAATCCTAATCATTTTCTAGAAGTTTAAATGTATCTACGTTTACTTTCGGTTCTATCTTGTGCCATAATTTAAATGCTTCAAAAGCCTGGTAAACAAACATTGTTTTTCCATTTTCTATTTTGTGCCCTAATTGTTTTCCTATTTTTAAAAAATGAGTTTCATGAGGATTATAAATTACGTCATAAAATAATTTATCATGTCCTAAACTTGAAAAATCTAAATTTATTGTTTCATTATTTAAACCAAGACTTGTTGCATTTATCACCATATGAAAATCGATTAAATTTCCCCACTCTAAAATTTTTAGATCTTTAAATAAAACTTTCAAATTTTCTGCCTTCTCTTTAGTTCTGTTACTAATTATTATCTCTTGAACATGCATATTTTTTAAAGCAAAAATTATTGAAGGAACTACACCACCAGCCCCCAAAATTAAAACTTTCTTGCCCTTTAAACTAAAATTCAACTTTTTAATTGCAGTATCAAAACCGAAGATATCTGTATTATACCCAACTAAATTACCACTATCATAAGTAATTGTATTTACTGATTGTGTCTGTTCTGCCTCTGGGCTTAATTTATCTAAAAAAGGAATAACTGTTTTTTTGAAAGGGACAGTTACATTACAACCGGCCACTTTTTGTTCCTTGATTTCTTGAATGAATTTTTCAATCTCATGAACCTCGAGTTTAATTTTGTCATACGTGGCATCAATGTTATTTTCTTTTAACCACCAGTTTTGGAGTTTAGGAGACAAAGAATGGTCAATTGGATTTCCTATAACTAAATATTTTTTCATTCGTAATTGCTCAAGTATTGTTTTATTTTTTTAATTGGTAAACCCATTATAGTATCTTCATCACCCTCTATATTTAAAAATAATTTTCTACCTTCTCCTTCAATTTGATAGACATTGTAAGCATATAGGGCTTCATCTGTAATTTTTGATAAATAACTTTTAAGCTCATCTAAACTAAATTGTTTCATTGTTAAAGTTGCTTTATCAGTATAATTCCAAATCATGGCACCATTTTGAGAGATACAAACTGAACTGATGAGATTGTGTTTTTTACCGTTAAGTTTTTTTAAAATTTCTAAAGCTTGTTCTCTGTTTATTGGTTTAGATATTAATTCACCCTCTAAATCAATTACACTATCAGCACCTAAAACCAAAAATCCTGGGTTTTTTTGACTAACCTTGTTTGCTTTTAACTCAGCTAAATTTTTTGATATTAGTTCGGGGGATGCTTTTTCTTTAATTAAACTTTCTTTGACAATATCCTCATCTAAATTAGAGTTTTGTACCTTTGTGGAGATATTGTTATCATCCAAAATTTTCTTTCTTACTTTGCTTTTTGAGGCAAGTATAATTTTAACCATTATTTTTATATATTTCGTATATCTTTATAATTGAGGCAGCAGTTTCTTCGACCGATTTTCTAGTAACATCTATAATTGGCCACCTATATTTTTTAAAAGTATTTTTAGCATCCTCAACTTCTTTTTTAATAATAGATAAATCCGTATAAGATTTATTCTGAGACTCTTTTAATGAATTCATTCGATTTTTTCTAATATCAGCTAGCCTTTCTGCTTCTGTGCTTAATCCAACAATACAAGTTAGGTTTGGGTCTTCTTTTAAAGTCTCGGGAATAGAATTTTCATTTACCAAAGGAATGTTAGATATTTTATACCCTTTGTTTGCCAAATAAATCGAGGTTGGTGTTTTGCTGGTCCTACTAACCCCCAATAAGATAATATCCGATTTTTTAATGTCTTTAACTAAATTTCCATCATCATGGTTCATTGTAAATTGAATTGCTTCAATTCTTTTATAATACTCATCATTAAGAGTGTATTGACCACTGGGCTGGTGAGATGCTTTTTGGTTAAGCAGCTTTGAAAAGCTTAAGATTAAATCTCCAAGAACACCAAAACAAGGTATTTTCTTTTCTTCGCTATTTTTTGCAAGATATTTTGCAAGGCTACTATCTACGATTGAGTATAAAATGATAGAGCTTTGATTTTCTTTAGCATTAGATAAAATTTTTAAAATTTGATTTTCAGTTCTTGTAAAGGAATAGGTATGTATTTTGTAATCTATGTTTTTGAATTGAGCTTTAATTGCAGTAAAAATTCTATCTAACGTTTCACCCGTGGAGTCTGATATTAAATAAATCTGATAAATATTACTCATGTATAAAGTGTTAATAGTTCTTGTTTTATTTAGATAAAGTTGGTTAATTTTATAAATTTAAAATTTATGCTGTAAAACATAGCTTTTATTAACATTATTAAACATCTGTATAAAGTTTTTCATTAAATTGAAATATTGGTAATAAGCTTCAATTTTACTTATATATATGTCAAAAAATTACATTTAAATGTTAATAACTGGTTGGTAAAATGTATATAAAATTTAATCCACGTATTTCACAGCTCATACTACAAATACTATTAAATAAATTTAATTATTAATATGTCTAACATCAAGAAGGTTATTAAGGACGGGAAAACAGATTTAAATCCTGTATGGATTATGAGGCAAGCTGGAAGATATCTGCCAGAATTTAGAGAAATTAGAAAAAAAAATACTGATTTTATTAAACTATGTTTAAATTCCAGTTTATCAGCTGAAATAACATTACAACCTCTAAAAAGATTTGACTTAGATGCGGCCATAATCTTTTCTGATATATTAATTTTACCTTACGGTTTGAAACAAAAAGTAGAATTTAAAAAAAATGTTGGACCCATTCTTGGCGATTTAAACCTTGATCAGGCATTTGAAGTTACTGAAAATGATTTTATCGAAAGAGTTGATCCTGTTTATAAAGCTATAAACTTGGTAAGAAATAACAATCTAACAGAAAACAAGTCTACCATAGGTTTTGTTGGAGCTCCTTGGACATTACTTGTTTATATTATAAATAAACAATCTCCAAAAATAAAACTTAAAGAAAACTTTTTTAAAGATTTTTCTATCATTGAAAAAACTTTAAAGTTAATAGATAGATTTTTAAAAATTCATATTAAAAATCAAATTGATAGTGGTGCAGAGATTATACAAATTTTTGATAGTTGGGCGGGACTATTAGAAGATAAGGATTATGATTTTTATATCCATAATCCAACTTGTTCCTTAGTTGAGTTCACTAAATCTTTAAATGTTCCAGTGATTTGTTTTCCGCGAGGTATAAGGGATTATAAAAAATATTGTGAAATTGTAAAACCAGATGCAATTTGTATAGATTATGAAGTTGATCCAATAAAAATTGAAAAAGAGATAAAAATTCCTGTGCAAGGCGGCATGGATCCTAAAGTTTTACTCACTGATAAAGAAAACCTTAAAAGAGAAATAATCAAGTATCTGGATATTTTTAAAGATCATCCATATATATTTAATTTAGGTCATGGAATATTGCCCGAAACAGATCCAAGTATGATGGACTATTTAGTTAAAACTATAAAAGATTATTGATGGAAAAAGAATTAAATCACCCACCTATTAATTTTGGCAAAACAGGAGCTCTGATAATAAATTTGGGAACACCAGACTCCACAAGTTGGTTTGACATTAGAAAATATTTGAAAGAATTTTTGTCAGACAAAAGAGTAATAGAGGTTAATCCTATTGTTTGGCAAATTATATTAAACGTTTTCATATTAAATTTTAGACCATCTAAAACTGCTAAAGCATATAAAGAAATTTGGATGAATGATAAAAATATTTCTCCCCTTCTCTATTATACACAAGAACAAGCCAAGAAATTATCAAACTCATTTTCTGAAAAAAACCTAATTATTGACTATGCCATGAGGTATGGAAATCCGAGTATCAAAAGCAAAATAAAAAAATTACACGAAAAAGGTTGTGAGAACTTGATTATCCTTCCTTTATATCCTCAATATGCTGCTGCAACAACAGCAACTGTTTGTGATGAAGTTTATAGAACATTAATGAATATGAGATGGCAACCATCAATCAAAATAATACCACATTATGAGTCACATCCTTTATATATAGATGCTTTGGTAAATTCACTAAATAATAAAATAAAAGAAATAAACTGGAAGCCAGATTTAATATTAGCATCTTATCATGGTATACCCCAAAAATACTTTGATAAAGGAGACCCATATCATTGCTATTGTCAAAAAACGACAAGACTGATTTCAGAGAAACTTAATTCGATAGAAATTAAAACAACATTTCAATCTAGATTTGGTCCTCAAAAATGGCTTGAGCCCTATACAGATAAAACACTGGAAAAATTGCCCAAAGAGGGAAAGAAGAATGTTCTAGCAATATGTCCTGGTTTTTCTTCAGATTGTGTTGAGACATTGGAAGAAATTCTTATTCAAGGTAAAGAAAGTTTTTTAGAATCTGGTGGTGAAAATTTTGATATGGTACCATGTTTAAATGATAATAATGATCATATAAATTTATTAAAATCATTAATTCAACAAAACATATAATTGATGAATACTTATTTGCTTTTCAAATCTCTTCATCTAATAGCAGTAATTTCTTGGATGGCAGGTCTTTTATATCTTCCGAGAATTTTTGTTTATCATTCTCAAAATAATGACAAACTACTAGTTTCAGAAGTATTTAAAGTCATGGAAAAAAAACTTTTTTTTTACATTATGACCCCCGCTATGACATTATCATGGATATTTGGTTTAATACTAATACATGAAATAGGTTTTGGACAATTGGGTCAAAAATGGATGATTTTGAAATTAATTTTTGTTGTTATCTTAACTTTATATCATTTTTATCTTGGTAGAATTTTAGGACAATTTAAATTAGACATAAACAAACACTCCCATAAATATTATCGATATATTAATGAAATACCCACTTTATTGCTTATTTTGATCATATTTGTTGTGGTTTTTAAGCCTATCTAAGGTTGAAAAATTTAAATTAGAATATATATTAGACCCATTATTAAGTCCTTAATAATTTACTCATGAACATACAAGAATTAAAACTTAAATCATCAGAACAGCTTATTACCCAAGCAGAAGAGCTTGGTATTGAAAATGCAAGTACACTAAGAAAGCAAGAGATACTTTTTGCAATTTTAAAAAAAGTAGCAGAAAAAGAGGAGATTACTGGGGCGGGTGTATTACAACTACTTCAAGATGGCTTTGGTTTTTTGAGAGCCATGGAATCAAATTATTTACCAGGTCCAGACGATATTTATGTAAGTCCAAGTCAAATTAGAAAATTTGGTTTAAGAACCGGTGATACTGTAGAAGGGCCAGTTAGAGCTCCAAAAGAAGGGGAAAGATACTTTGCATTACTACAAGTAAGTAAAATTAATTTCGAAGAACCTGACAAATCCAGACATAAGATAGCTTTTGATAACTTGACGCCCCTTTATCCAGATAAACAACTTGTTATGGAGGTGGAGCAAGTAAAACCTGACAAAAAACAAGATTTAACTCCAAGACTTATAGATCTCGTAAGTCCAATTGGAAAAGGTCAAAGATCAATTATTATCTCACCTCCAAAAGCTGGTAAAACCATGATTTTACAAAGCATAGCAAACTCAATAGCAAAAAATTATCCAGAATGTTATCTAATTGTTTTGTTAATTGATGAGAGGCCCGAGGAAGTAACAGATATGCAAAGAACTGTAAAAGGAGAAGTAATCAGTTCAACTTTTGATGAACCAGCACAACGTCACGTAGCTGTTGCTGAGATGGTGATAGAAAAAGCTAAAAGACTAACAGAGCACAAAAAGGATGTTGTTATATTACTAGACTCAATTACGAGACTAGGTAGAGCTTATAATGCTGTAATACCGAGTTCTGGTAAAGTTTTAACAGGTGGTGTTGATGCAAATGCTCTTCAAAGACCTAAGAGGTTTTTTGGTGCAGCGAGAAATATCGAGGAAGGCGGATCGTTAACAATTATTTCTACAGCATTAATAGACACTGGAAGTAGAATGGATGAAGTAATTTTTGAAGAATTCAAAGGAACCGGTAATAGTGAGACTGTTCTCGATAGAAAAATTGCGGATAAAAGAATCTATCCAGCTATTGATATTACGAAATCAGGTACAAGAAGAGAAGAATTGTTATTTGATAAAAATGATTTACAGAAGATGAATGTTTTGAGAAGAATAATTGCACCAATGGGAACTATGGACGCTATTGAGTTTATCAATTCAAAACTTAAAGATACAAAAAATAATGCTGAGTTCTTTAATTCAATGAACAAACCAGCATAATTTAATTTCCCAATACCATATAATTGAAGCTATAATATTTGAATGACTATTTATGCTTTATCGACTGGTCCGGGTGTATCTGGTGTAGCAATCGTAAGAATTTCTGGCCCGGAGGCGTCAAAAGCAATTAAATTACTCACCAAGAAAGATCTACCTATTCCCAAAATAGCAACTCTTCGAAAAATAAACAACCTCAACACTTCTGAGTTAATTGATGAAGGTATTATAATCTGGTTTCCTGGTCCTGAGAGCTACACAGGTGAGGATATGGCTGAGTTCCATGTTCATGGTGGGAAAGCGATTGTTTTAGCATTACAAAACGAATTGTCTAAAATAGAAAATTTCAGATTAGCTGAGCCAGGAGAATTTACAAAGATAGCATTCCAAAATGGAAAAATTAATTTGTTAAAGGCAGAAAGTATAGGTGATTTAATTTCAGCAGAAACCGAAATACAAAGATTACAAGCTGTAAAAATTATGGAAGGTAAGTCAGCTGAAAAATTTGAAGATTTAAGAGAAAAGTTACTAAAGATCTTATCTTTTGTTGAGGCAAAAATAGATTTTCCCGAGGAAGATTTACCTGATGAAAATATTAAACAGATTAAAAAAGATACAACTGAAGTTTTAAACAAAATAAAAAAAATTTTAGATGATCAAAAAGTCGGTGAAATAATTCGCGAAGGTTTTAAAATTGCTATTATTGGTCCAACTAATGCTGGGAAATCTTCATTATTAAATAATTTATCAAATAGAGATGTAGCCATAGTGTCCGAAATTGCTGGAACAACAAGGGACGTGATTGAAACACATTTAAATATTGATGGTTATCCAGTTATTATTTCAGATACAGCAGGTATTAGGAACTCTAAAGACGAAATAGAGAAAAAAGGAATTAAATTATCCTTAGATAGAGCAGAGAAAGCTGATTTGAAATTAGTAGTAGTAGATGCTAAAAACCTTGATTTTAGCGGATTTTTAAACGATCTACTAAAAGATAATGCAATTTTAGTTATAAATAAGTCAGATCTTATCAATGGTGAATTAGATCTAGAGGTAAATAAATTAGACCATGTTTTAATTTCATTAAAGGAAAATATGAATTTAGATAAATTAATTTCAAAGATTAAAAATAAGTTAAAGAAAAAATTTATTATAAATGACGATATATTAATTACGAGAGAAAGACATAGACAACACTTGGTTCATTGTTTAGATAATTTGGAAAATTTCCTAGAAAAGAATGATAAAAAAGATTTTGATAAAGCCGCTGAAGATTTGAGGTTAGCTACTAGAAATTTAGGTATGATTGTTGGAAAGGTCGATGTAGAGGAAATATTAGGTAGTATTTTCAACGATTTTTGTATTGGAAAATAAGATCCTTGTAAAATTTTTTTTCAAATATAAATTTACATCATGAAAAATGAATTTTCATTTGATGTTGTTGTAATAGGAGGAGGCCATGCTGGTTGCGAAGCAGCAGCTGCATCAGCTCGTCTAGGAGTAAATACTGCTCTATTCACTCATAATAAAAACACTATTGGTGAGATGTCATGTAATCCTGCAATTGGTGGTTTGGGTAAAGGACATTTAGTCAGAGAAATAGATGCATTAGATGGTGTTATGGGAGAGATTGCAGATAAATCAGGAATACAATTTAGGTTACTAAATAGAAGCAGGGGACCAGCTGTTAGAGGTCCAAGAACTCAGTCTGATAGATCATTATATAAAAAATTTATGCAAGAAAAACTTGTAAACTATTGTAATTTAAGCATTTTTTCAGATCCTGTGACAAAGTTTATTTTTTCAAATAATACGATAAATGGCTTTATAACATTAAAAGGTAACAAGATTAACTGTAATAAAATAATACTTACTACAGGCACTTTTTTAAATGGATTGATACATATTGGTGATGAGCGTACTCCAGCGGGAAGATATAATGAAAAACCTAGCACAGGTTTAAGTGAACAATTAGAAAAATATAAATTTAAAATAGGTAGACTGAAAACAGGTACTCCTCCTAGGCTCGATGCTAGAACAATAAATTTCAAAAATTTGGAAAAACAAGCAGCGGATGACAATCCTTACTTTTTTTCCTTCTTAACGAAATCAACAACCAACAAACAAGTGTCTTGTTCAATGACATATACTAATGAAAAGGTGCATAAGATAATTGAGAAAAATTTATCAAAGAGTGCGATGTATTCTGGTAGCATTCAAGGGGTGGGTCCTAGATATTGTCCTTCAATAGAAGATAAAATTGTTAAGTTTGCTGAAAAGACAAGACATCAAATATTTTTAGAGCCAGAAGGGCTTAATGACCACACAATTTATCCAAATGGAATATCAAATTCTCTACCTGAGGTAGTACAAGATGAAATACTCAACAATATCAATGGTTTAGAGAATGTAAAAATGATAAGACCAGGATATGCTATAGAATATGACTATGTAGACCCTAGGGAGCTCTTTTTAACTCTTGAGACTAAAAAAATTAAGAATTTGTATTTAGCCGGTCAGATAAACGGAACCACTGGATATGAGGAGGCCGCAGCTCAAGGTCTTGTAGCTGGTGTTAATGCAGCTTTGTCATTTATGAATAAAGAGCCATTCATTCTAGATAGGTCAGATGCTTATATTGGAGTAATGATAGATGATTTGGTTACGAAGGGTGTTGCAGAGCCCTATAGAATGTTTACTTCAAGAGCTGAGTATAGATTAAGTTTAAGAGCAGATAATGCTGATTTAAGACTTACCAACAAAGGTATTAAAATTGGCTTAGTTTCAAGTGATAGAAAGTTAAAATTTGAGGATAAATTTGCTAAAATGAGTGAAATATCTCTTCAAATGTCTAATCTAAGTATATCTCCAACAAAAGCCGATAAACATGGTATTAAAGTTGCAAAAGATGGTATTTTACGTTCTGCAGATGAAATCTTAGCACAAAAAGATGCTAATATGAACAAAATGAGAGAGATTTGGCCTGAAATTAAAGATTTTGGACCAGAAATTGATGAGCAAATAGAAATTAACTCTCATTACAGAGGTTATTTAAAAAAACAAAATGCAGATATCATAGCTTTTAAAAGAGATGAAAACCTCATAATCCCAGATAATATTGATTATGATCAATTTTCCGGCTTATCTAACGAGGTAAAAGCTAAATTTAAGAAAATACGACCTAAAACCATGGGGCAAGCTTTACGAATAGATGGTATTACCCCAGCAGCTGTATATATTTTGTTGTCACACGTTAAAAGAAAGTCTATTAAGCATATAGCTTAATGGATTCGATAATTTCTAAAAATTACTCTCAAATACGAAAATATGATGTTTCACGTGAAACTTGTAATGATTTTGAAAGCCTAATAGGCTTGATACAAGAGAAAAATAGGGAAATTAACATAATTAGCAAAAAAAATTCTGAAAAAGAGGCAATTAGACAAAGACATATTATTGATTCTGCACAAATAGTTGATTTTGTTGATTTAAATAGTAATACAACCTCTGATTTAGGATCTGGAGGTGGAATGCCGGGATTAATCATAGCAATCATAATGAAAAAATTAAAAAACAGCATGAAAATAAAACTTTATGAAAAAAGTTATCACAAATGTGTTTTCTTAAAAGATGTCTCAAATAAATTAAATTTGAATACAGAAATAATACAAGAGGATATTTTTAAAATTAAAAATATTGAAACTGGAACCATTATGTCAAGAGCTTTTAAACCAATGCCTATAATTCTGGATTTAGTGCAGAAAAATTTCAGCAAATATAAAAATATAATTTTATTCATGGGCAAAAGTGGAAGAAAAATTTTGAAAGATAGTCTTAAAATTTGGAATTTGGACTATGAGGAAAAAAAAAGTTTAACAAGTAAAGATTCATTTTTGTTAAATATAAAAAAAATAGAAAAAAAAATTAAATGAAAATTATTTCAATAATAAATCAGAAGGGTGGAGTTGGTAAAACAACTACAGTGATTAATCTTGCGTCAGCGTTAACACAACAAGGAAAAAAAATTTTAGTTATTGATTTAGATCCTCAAGGAAATGCAACAACCGGTCTTGGCTTATCTAATTTGGAAAGATCTGACGAAACTATTTATGGTATTTTAAATGGAACCATGTCTATCTCGAAGGTAATTAAAAAAACAAATTTTGATAATCTCGATTTGATTACTTCAAATGTTGATTTGTCTGGCCTTGAGGTTGAGACGGCTGGTGATAGTGATCGAGCGTTCATTTTAAAGGTAAAATTATCCGCGTTTTTAAATGATTCTAAGGGGTCATACGATTATATACTTATAGACTGTCCACCATCCCTTAGTTTATTGACTGTAATGGCTCTTGTATGCTCAAACTCACTACTAGTTCCCCTTCAGACAGAATTTTTTGCCTTGGAGGGTTTGACTCAATTAATGAAAACAATTGATCGCATAAAAATTAATTTGAATCCTAAATTGGAAATTCAAGGGATACTCTTAACGATGTATGATAGAAGAAATAAGTTATCATCGCAAGTTGAACAGGAGGCAAGAAATTATTTTAAAGAAAAAGTATATCAAACAGTAATTCCACGTAATGTAAGATTATCTGAAGCACCATCCCACGGGGTACCGGTTTTAATTTATGATAAAAATTGTCCAGGGAGCAAATCATATTATAGTTTTACAGATGAATTTATTAATCAAGAAAATCAAGTAGGGAGTGCAGCTTAGTGAATAAGATCAAAAAGGGATTGGGAAGAGGATTATCATCATTAATAGGTGAAACTAAGATTGAGAAAAACACAACTAAATTGTCAATTGGCGATCTTAATCCAAATAAATTTCAACCTAGAAAAATTTTTGATGAGGATAGTTTGAATGATCTAGAAAAATCAATAAAAGAAAGAGGTATTATTCAACCAATTATCGTTCGAAAATCTGATGAAAACTCAAAATATGAAATCATAGCTGGTGAAAGACGTTGGCTTGCAGCACAGAGAGCCGGCTTACATGAAGTACCAGTAGTCGTTACTGAAGCAGATGATTTAAAATCTTTAGAGTTCGCAATCGTTGAAAATGTCCAAAGAAACGACCTTAACCCACTAGAAGAAGCACAAGGTTACCAAAGATTAATAAATGATTTTTCTTATGATCAAGAAAAAGTATCTAAATTTATTGGGAAAAGTAGAAGTTATATTACAAATTGCTTAAGAATACTAACTCTACCTAGCGATGTGTTGACCTATATCGAAACTAAAAAGCTATCTCCTGGTCATGCGAAGATATTGGTTGGTCTTGAAAATGCAAGTTTTGTGGCACAAAAGATAATTGAAAAAAAGCTCTCAGTTCGCCAATCAGAAAATTTTGTCAAAATTTTTAAGAAGAAAAAAGGTTCTTATGTTAAATCTACAGATCCAAATATCCAAAACCTTGAAAAATTAATTTCTGATAAGATAGGCTTAAATGTTTCAATTAAAAATAATAAAAAAAACAAAGGGACAATCACTTTTGTTTATCATGATATTGATCAACTAAATAAAATAATTGATATCATTAAATCTAATTATTGATATCCGAACATCCTTTTTCTAAAATAAAATTAGTTGTAATTAGTATTGAATTATTGAAGTTTTTTTTGGTTTCAAGCTCGATGTTATTGATACTATCTATTAGTTTTTTTATTTTTTCAGGCTTCCACTTATTGAGTTGAATTTTAACGATATTTTTTTCCTTCCAAAAAATTGGTGGTTTAGCGGAATTTATTGTTTTGTTGATATCTTTATTTTTTTCAAATTCAATTGCGAGTTTAAGAATTCTTTTCGCTTTTGACAAAAAAGTTCTTAGAATAATTATACAATCCTCAGTATTAAAATTATTTTCATTTAGAATGTTAATCATTTTATTTTTATTTTTTGCTAAACAATTATCTATTAGTTCTGAAAACTCAAAGTTTTCAGTCAAATTAATTAACTTTAATATTTCTCTGGATGATAATTTTTTTTTATCACTTGCATAATTTTTAATTTTATTCAGTTCATTTCTCAAAAAACCTCTGTCTCCATTACATTTTTCAATGATTAAGTTAATATTTTGCTGTGAGATTGAAATTTTTTCATCTCTAAAAAAAACTGTAGCTAACTTCGAGAGTGTATCATTATTATCTTGATATGTAGGAATACAAATTAGATTTTTTTGTTTTTCGAATAAGGATCTTATCTTAGATCTTGTCTCAAGAATTCCTGCGTTGATTATTATTTTTATGTTATGAATATCTCGATCAATTAAATCTTGAATAATTTCATAAATTTTATCTGTGGCTCTGTTTATAATTATTATTTTATTATCTTCAAATAATGAGCCAGATAAAATATTTTCGTAGAAAGTTTCAATTTCGTCCTTAATTTGTTTTTCGTCATAATTATAAACTTTGCCAATACTTTTATTTAGTATTTTATTGATACATTCTGATTTTAAACCATCATTTTTTCCATATAAAAGATAAAAAATTGTTTCATCCTTGATTTTACTTAATTCAAATGTTTTTAATATCATTCAATAATTGCCAATCTAAGAATTAGTTTTTGGGATATTGAAGAAGCAAAGTTTTTTTTAATATCTCGTTCATAATTTTTTTCCTCATATTTATCTGCCATCTTTTGAAAGTTAAATTTTTCTTCAACTACAAAGTTTTCAGCACTATTTTTTTTTGTAATAATGAATGTTGTTTCAACATTACTTTGATAGTCAGTGATTGTTCCTTTGTTATTTTTGGCTAAAATTTTCTTTGTGTAAATTGTATTAAAACTAATATTTATGGTATTTTTGGAATTTTTTTTGCTAATTCTCTTCAAATTATTGACAATTAAATTATTTATATCCTTGTCTCCATTTAAACCATCTACCACTATCTTGTGGTTTATATTGTTTTGTTTTGAATAAACTGGTTTGTAATCACAATGATTTAATAAATTTAATGATAGAATTATAAAAAAAATTTTTTTTAGCATTTAAATAATTATATTTAAAAGTTTATCCTTTATATAAATTTTCTTTTTTATATTTTTTTGATCTAAATATTTAATTATTTTCTCATCATTCTTAATAATTTCAAAGAGTTTTTCTTCAGTTATATCTGGTTTTGATTGAATTAGACCTCTTTTCCTTCCATTAATTTGTATTACAATATTTACAATTTCTTCTTTCAACATTGATTTATCATATTCTGGCCATTTAAAGTTTTTAGCTTGAATGGTACTGAGACATTCATTGGCAAAATGTGGAACAACTGGAGTCATCGTAATTAAGATTTTTTGATAATTTTCAAAAATCGTGAGTTTGGTATAAGGTTTTTCTATTTGTTTATTTAAGAAGGAATACATTTCGTACAAGTTTGCGACGATTTTATTATAACTAAAACTCTCAAGATTATCTTGAATTTTTTTCAAGTATCTGTTGGTATATTTTTTTAATCCATCGTCATCATCTTTATTATGATCCTTGTTAATTTCATCAATAATTTTTTTATTTAAATTCCAAAGTTTTTGAATAAATTTATATGATGAAGCAATTCCCTCCTCTGACCATTGGATATCTTTCTCAGGAGGACTATCTGATAATATAAATAATCTTGCTGCATCGGCTCCATAATTATTGATAATATTTTCTGGATCAATTGTATTCTTTTTTGATTTTGACATTGACTCTGATGGGCCAACTGAAATTAATTTAGAATTGTCTTTTTTCAGATATTTTTTTCCATTAATATTCTCAATTTCGTCAGGACTTACCCAGTTATTATCAGGGTCTTTATAGGTTTCATGGCAAACCATTCCCTGTGTAAACAGACCATCAAATGGTTCCAATATATTAAAATCTTTATCATCATATGATAATGCATGCATAAAAAACCTTGAATAAAGTAAATGTAAGATCGCATGTTCAACGCCACCAATATACTGATCTACTGGCATCCAGTAATTAATATCTTCTTTTTTAAATCCATATTTTGTCTCTGTGGGAGAGCAGAATCTAAGATAATACCATGATGAACAAACAAACGTATCTAATGTATCAGTCTCTCTTGTTAATTTTTTTCCTTCTAAAATAATTTCTCTCCAATTTTTCTGACTATCAAGTGGATTTCCTTTGACATTAAGATCTATATTTTCTGGAAGTTCCACTGGTAACATTGATTTAGGTATTGGATAAGCCTTTCCTTGATCATCATATGCTATTGGAATTGGGCATCCCCAATATCTTTGTCTTGATACACCCCAATCTTTTAATCTAAAGTTAATTTGTTTTTTACCTAATTTTCTTTGTTCTAAAATTTTAATCGTCTCAAGAATAGAGTCATCTGGCGCTTTAAGATTATTTAGGAAGTCAGAATTAATTATCACGCCAGAGCCAGGATAAGCTTCATCTCGTACCTCAAAATTTTCATCTTCTTCATTAGGACGCACAACAGTTCTTATCTTAAGATCATATTTTTTTGCAAAGTCGAAATCTCTTTGGTCATGTGCTGGGCAACCAAAAACAGCTCCAAATCCATAATCCATCAAAACAAAGTTAGCAAAATACACAGGCACTTTTTGTTTTGGATTAAGAGGATTCACAGCTAAAAGATTTGTCTTAAACCCAATTTTCTCTCCAACTGCAATTGCCTCTTCAGTTGTACCAGTTTTAGAACACTCTTCTTTAAAATCGATAAAATCCTTATTATTCTTAAAGAATTCAGAAACTTCATGATCTACTGATAATGCCAAAAATGAAAATCCAAAAAGAGTATCAGGTCTTGTTGTAAAACATTTTATATTTTTAATAGGTAATTCACCCTCAATTTTAAAGTCAATTTCACATCCAAATGATTTTCCAATCCAATTTTTTTGCATTGTTTTTACTTTGTTTGGCCAAGTATTTAATTTTTCAAGACCATCTAATAATTCCTGCGAAAATTTAGATATATTAAAAAACCACTGGCTTAATTTCTTTCTCTCAACAATAGCTCCAGAGCGCCAACCTCTACCATCGATAACCTGTTCATTTGCAAGAACAGTTTCATCTACCGGATCCCAATTTACATAATTTTCTTTTCTGTAAACAAGTTTTTTTTTAAATAATTCTAAAAAAAATGCTTGTTGATGTTTATAATATTCTTTGCTGCAAGTTGAAATTTCTCTATCCCAATCAATCGATAAACCCAGTTTTTTTAGTTGGGTTTTCATGTTAATTATATTTATTTCAGTCCATTTTTTTGGATCTAAATTATTTTGTTTTGCTGCATTTTCGGCTGGCATTCCAAATGAGTCCCATCCCATTGGGTGCAAAACATTATATCCTTGAAGAGACTTATAACGAGCAAGAACATCTCCGATGGTATAATTTCTAACATGGCCCATATGGATTTTTCCTGATGGGTAAGGAAACATTTCAAGACAATAAAATTTTTTTTTTGTAGGGTCTGTTTTGACTTTAAAGCTTTTATTTTTTTCCCAATAATTTTGCCATTTCGTTTCTATCGATTTAAAATTGTATCTGGTCATTTCAATTTATGATCAATCTTTAGAAACTATTCGCGCTTATTATCTGGAGTCGACATTTTATAAGGTTTGAAATTTTTATCTTTTGATATTTTTTTATAAACTGCCGCTTTAGCAAGTATTTGTTTTGTGATTTCTTTTTTTAATTGTCCATCTTGTTTGTTTATTTTACAATTATTTGCAGCAATACATTTTTTATAAAAAACATCCACATTTATAGCGTCTGACCTTATTTCATTGCTTAAAAATTTAATTGTAATTTTGATAGACTCATTTGTATTGCCTTGTTCAGAATACCAATCAGTTATTATAATTCCGCCACTATAGTTTGCTGATGTTAATGGCATAAAATCTAAAACATCTAGAGATGCTCTCCACAGTTCGTTCGAACTAGCAAATTCAAAAGTGGTGCCTTTTCCTCCACCAATTGCAGTATTTAATCTGAAACCTCTACCCTCTTCAATATTTTTCTTTACTCTCTCTTTTGGATCTGGTGAAATTTTTCTAGCATCGCCAGTTTTAAAGAAACCTTCTTTAGCACAAGAAGTTAAAGTAAAAATTAATATGAATAATGCGGATAATTTTTTATTAATAAGCATTCAGAGTTTTTAAAGTGAAATTATAATAAATATATATCTAAATCAGTATTATAGGAACGTTTACTAAAATAGGTGTTGTAAAAATGCAACAATAGATAAAAATTTAGGTAAAATACAGCAATTATGGGGTTTTTAGGATGGAAAATGATATTTTGCCTATGTTTATTATTAATAATTAAACAACATAAAGGAGTAATTAATATGAACAATTTAAGAAAAATCGGACTATCAGCTTTAGCTGGTTCTCTAGCGACTTTTTCTGTTAATGCTGCTGATCTATCAGTAAGTGGTGGTGCAGCTATCACATTTAGTGATGCTAACAGAGGATTTGGTGATGCTGGAAACGGCTGGACTATGGGTGATAGTTTAAATTTCAGTGCAAGTGGTGAAATGGACAATGGTGTCAGCGTTTCTTTAGCTCATGAAATAGATGGCGGTGTAATGGATGATTACAGCCTAACATTCACAGGTGACTTTGGAACTTTAGTGTTTGATGGTCATGGTGGTTCATCAGCGTTCGGTGCAGTAGATGACGTAACTCCAAATGCTTACGAAGAAGCATGGGATGTAGTTGATACTAATGGTGCTACAACTGGTGGAACTCCACTTGTGATTAATGGTGGTGGTACAGATAACATGTTTATCTATACATCTCCAAATGTTGGTGGTGCTACTTTCAAAGTTGCATACGTAAATCACGTAAGTGCTGCTGCTGAGTCATACATGGACTTTGCAATCGATATCAACCCAGAAATGGTTGAAGGCTTAAGAATTGGTTATGCATCTGCTGACCATACAATTGCAAGTGCTTCAAGCAGAGAGCAAGAAGAGACTACTTACTACGCTACATATGCAATGGGTGGTTTCACAGTTGGTGTTCAAGTATCAGACTTAGACGACACAACTGCAAACTCTGACCAAGAATCAATTGCTTATGGTGTTACATACGCTGTAAATGATGATTTAACAATTGGTTACAACTATCATGAGTTAGAAACTGAGTCGGCTACTGATGCAGATCAAGAGTCTACTGCTATTGGTGCTTCGTTCACTTCAGGTTCTATGACAATTGGTGGTTCAATGAACACAGCAGATAATATGTCTGGAATCGCTGCAACTGACAGAGAAGGTTACGAGTTCAGCGTATCATTTGCATTCTAATTTTATTAGAAAACAAATTTAAAAAAAGGGCCCCTTCTAAGGGGCCTTTTTTTTTAATTAAAATATTTGTAATATAAATAGTTTATCAAATGAGTATTGAGAAGAAGATGGATGAGGCTAAAAATTTACTTCTAAGCGGGAAATTAGAAGAGTCTAAAGATATTTTTCAAGATATAATAAAAATTCAATTCTCTCATTACAAAGCACATACAAATATTGGTGCTATAAATTTTCAGCTTGGTAAACTGGATAGTGCTGAATTAAATTTTAAGAATGCAATAAAATATAATCCAAAATTTGAAATTGCCTTTTTTAATTTGGGTATTACTCAAAAAAAGCTTGGAAAATTGAATGAAGCTGAAATAAGTTTTAAGGAAGCAATAAATCTTAAACAAGATTATATTGATGCAATTACCAATCTTGGAATGTTGCTAATTGAAAAGAATACACTCAATGAAGCTGAGGAATGTTTCATAAAAATAATCAAGTATAAACCTGAATTTGCTGAAGCTTATTATAACTTGGGTATTATTTATGGAAAATTAAGTAGATTTGATCTGGCAGAGGTAAATTACAAAAAAGCATTAGAATTGAAGCCAGAATTTGCAGACGCTGATTATAACTTACGAAAAATTTATAGACAAAATAAATTTTTATCTAGTATAGGACAATATAAAAAAGAAAATAATAATCCTGGTGTTCATCCAGGACTTAACGTCAATCCATTTATTTCAATTAGAGAAGTTGAATCCAATCTTATAGAAGAACTTTACAAAGTAAACACTACGGATTTGGACAAAACTTCTGATGTTCGATATGGAAATGGAAAATGTTCTAACTATGAGTTATTTGAAAATAAATCTTTAATTTTAAATAAAGTAGAAAAAGATCTGGTAGAAATAATGAGTGCAGCGGTTAAATCTGATATATTTATAATAGAGTCTTTCTTCAATATATTAAGAGCAGGTAGTGGTTTAAAATCACACAATCATATTAATGATTTTGATACAAAACATAACTTCATCAACAAAAAATATAGTCTTACTTACTATCTCTCTATTGGTGATCAAAAATGTGCTAAACCAGGAATCTTGAAATTGTATGATCCTGATCATGAAATTTTACCTTCTGCCGGAACAATTGTAATTTTTCCAGCTGATAGATTACATTCGTCAACATATGGCGGAACAAAAGATAGAGTAATGATTGGTGTTAATTTTTACACTCTCGCTTAGATAGTCAAATAAATATTATTTTTCAAAGAAGGAAATCCCCGCAAAACCTGAAATATTTAGTAATCTCAACACTTTGACATTTTTTTTTGATATCCCCCCTAGAGCAACTATGTTTTTTTTTGAATAGCTAGAGATAATTTTAAATTTATTTATTCCAAGGAAATTATTATTTTTTTTAAAAAGTGATGAAATAAATATGCTTTGGACTTTTTGAGTTTCTTTTATTTTAATCTCTTTTAAATTATGTGCAGATCCTAAAATAATAAAACTCGAGTTAGTTGAATAATTTAAATGATCAAATTTATTATTAAAAGATGGTAAATAAACACCATCCAATTTAAATTTTAGAGCCATTTTGAAATTATTTGCTAATAAAAATTTATTACCTCTTTTTTTAAGAAAAGTTTTAAGTTTTAAAATTTTATTAGTATCCAACTTTGATGTTTTATAATCTCTATATATAAATGTAGTTCTTTTATCTTGTTTATTGATAATATTTGTATCAAAAGAATTTATAAAGTAATATTTTTTTAGTAATTTATCATGCATAAAACTATTCAAAATTTAATAGATATCCAAAAAAAAATTGAATCAAGTTTAGATACCCTAACGATCAATAAAGTACCAAAAATTATTGCAGTATCAAAGACTTTTGGAATAGATAAAATATCACCTTTAATAGATTACGGTCATTCGGATTTTGGAGAAAATAAAGTGCAAGAGGCAATAGAAAAATGGAGTGATATAAAGTCAAGTAATAAGAATATCAAATTACATCTAATAGGGGGCCTGCAAACAAACAAGGTTAAATTAGCTGTAAAATTATTTGATTTTATTCATTCAGTCGATAGTGAAAAGCTTGCAAAAAAAATATCTGATGAACAAAAAAAACAAAAGAAAGAATTAAAAATATTTATTCAAGTAAATATCGGAGATGAACAGCAAAAATCAGGAATAAACAAATCCTTGGTGTCTGATTTATATAAGTATTGTAAATCTCTTAATTTGAATGTGGTTGGATTAATGTGTATCCCACCATTAGAAAAACCATCAGATATTTTCTTCAAAGAAATGAGCATTTTAAATCAAGATTTAAATTTAAATGAACTGAGCATGGGAATGTCCTCTGATTATTTAGATGCAATAAAAAATTCTGCTACATATGTAAGAATTGGATCTGATATTTTTGGAGCGAGAGGTTAGTTGATTTGAATTTTTGTTTTTTTGTCTATTAATTTTAACATTATCAAAAAATCTTTCTTTTGTAGGGCTATACATCCTGCGGTAGGTTTATAATTATTTGTTAAGTGAATAAAGACGCAGCTTCCTCTGAATTTAATTGGTTTTGGATAATTGTATTTTATTGGGATTATTAAATCATACTTATGATCTTTTCTATGAAGCTTCTCACATTTTATTGTTTGTTTGATAGATATGAGTTTATTGTAATTTTTTTGATCTAATGGGTCATCACACCAACCCATATTTTTTTTGATTTTTATACACTTTAGTTTTGTTGAAAAATTTTTGATTCTATCTGACCTGTAGTACAAATGTTCAATTGAAAAACGTCCAATGGGTGTTTTTTTATCACCTTCAATTTTTTTTTTACTTAAACCATTTTTCCCAATACAGCATTTGAAATAAAAATCATCAATTAGAAGTGTATGTTTATTTTTTAAGTAAATTATCATATGGTTATTTTATATGAATAATCATAATCTCGCGATCCATGAGCTTGATGAATTATATAATATTTTTGTGGAAATTAGCAAAGATATAAATTTTAATGTTGAGAAAACTGACCAACATCAATTATCTAATTTAAGATTTAAATCAAATACTTTAATTTTAACTAAAAAAGAAATACCTGGTTTAAATAACCAAATAATTTTTGATAAATTTCCCACTTCAATTTTCAAATTATTGGAAATAATAAATATTGAATTTATAAAAAAAAATTTTCACGAACAATCTGAAATTCTAATTGGGAAATACAATTTCAACATTAATTCACGAGAAATGTTTTTAAAAAATAACAAACTTAAGCTCACAGAAAAGGAGATTGGCTCAATAATATATCTTTTCAAGGCCAATAAACCAGTGAGAATTCAAGAATTACAATCAGAAGTTTGGGGGTACCAGCCTCAGTTAGAAACTCATACTGTCGAAACACATATTTACAGGTTGAGAAAAAAAATTCTAAAAGTTTTTAAAGATGATTATTTTATTATAAGCAATGATAATGGTTACGAAATTAATAAAAAAAAATAAATTTGCAAAAGAACTTTTTTCTAGAAAGTATAAGCCAAGAGTGATTAGACCCAAAAAAGGTAAAGGAAGTTTTAAAAGAAAAAAGATTTAAAATCTTGCACCAATTTGTTGAATTACTCTTGATGATAATTTAGTTCCCTCTTCTAAACACTTTTCATTGGACAGATTGTTTATAAAGCCATGCAAATAACCAGCCGCAAAAAGATCACCAGCGCCAGTTAAGTCTTGAATTTTCAGATTTTTTTTTGCTTCGGTTTCAATTATCTTATCTCCTATAATTGAAATTGCACCTTTATCTCCACGAGTAATTATAATATGTTTTTCAGTCTCTTTTGCAAAACTGATAACTTCTTTAAAACTTTTGGCATTTATTAATGACATAATTTCGCTTTCATTTGCAAAAGTTAAGTCTAATTTTTCTTTAACTAATCTATAAAAATTTTTTTTATGTCTTTCTACACAGAATAAGTCTGACAATGACATTGCAACTTTATTAGAATTGCTAATTGCTTTTTCAAATGCTTTTTTAGGTTCACCTTCATCCCACAAATAACCTTCTAAAAAAGTTAATTCACTTTTTTTTATCAATTCTTCATTCACATCTTTTTCACTGATTTCTCCTGCTATACCTAAAAAAGTACACATAGTTCTTTCAGAGTCTGGAGTTACCAAAATCAAACAAGTACCTGTAGGCAGCTTTTCCTTTTGTTTAGAATAAAGATATTTTACATTTTCTTTTTTTAATCCTTCCTCATACTTGTTTCCAAATTCATCGTCAGATACTTTTCCTATAAATCCAACTTCATTATTAAGTTGAGATAAACCCACAATAGAGTTAGCGACTGACCCTCCTGAGATTGTTTTTTCAATCGTCAAGCTACTTAAAAGATTTTTGAATTCTATTTCATCGAAAATCAATTTCATAGTTCCTTTGGTAAGTTTATTTTTTATTATAAAATTTTCTTCAACTTTGCAGATAACATCTATTATCGCATTACCAATACCAAGTACTTTCATATTATGCTTTTTTTGTTTTTATTGGCTTTTTTCTTTTAGGATAACAACTGGTACAAATTTTACAAGATATCCCAAAACAATCTCTGGCCTTACAATATTCTCTTCCATAATATATGATTTGAAGGTGAAGTTTATTCCAACTTTTTTTAGGAAAAAGTCTTTTCAAATCCTTCTCAGTTTGAATAACATTTTTTCCATTTGTTAATCCCCATCTCTGAGCCAATCTGTGTATATGAGTATCTATTGGAAACGCGGGATATCCAAAACCTTGTGACATTACAACACCAGCAGTTTTATGACCAACACCAGGAAGATTTTCTAATTCGTCAAAAGTTTTTGGTACTTTGCTATTATGTTTTTCAATTAATATTCTGGATAAATTGAAAATGCTTTTTGCCTTTATTCTAAAAATACCAATTTTTTTAATTAATCTTTCAATTTTTTTTCTTCCTAATTTAACAAAATGTTCTGGTTTGTAGAATTTTGGATAAATATCTTTAGTTACGTTATTTACATTCACGTCTGTACACTGTGCTGATAGAAGAACAGAAATTAAAAGTGTAAACACATTTTTACTTTTAAGAGGAACATATATTTTTGGATATGTCTTATTTAAAATTTTTAAAACTATTTTAGCTCTCTGAATTTCATTCATTACTTGAAATTCATTAAATTTCTCATTGAATAAAGACCTGGTTTTTTATTTATTAGCCACTTTGCTGCTGTTAAAGCACCTTCAGAATAAAGTGTTCTATCAAAGGCTTCATGATTTAAAGTAATTATTTCTTTACCACTTGAAAACTTAACTTCATGTTCACCAATGATTTCACCTTTTCTTATTGAGTTAAAATTTATTTTTTTTCCATAGGGGAAAGTTTTTTTATTTAAATATTTTTTTCCTAATAAACTGTAAAAACTTTTATTTTTCCCATCAGCTATTCCCTTGCCCAACATCAATGCAGTTCCTGATGGATAATCTTTTTTATGTTTATGATGCGTCTCAAAAATTTTACTCAAAAATTTTTTTCCTAATGAACTTGAGGCAATTTCTGTTAAATACATTAAAAGATTAATACCTAGACTCATATTTCCTGCTTTTAAAATTGGTATTTTTCTTGAAAAATTTTTAATTAAATTCTCCTCTTTTTTGTTAAAACCTGTAGTTCCAATTACTACTTTTTTTTTTAATTTCGAAGCTATTTTCAAAACCTGAAAAGTACATCTTGGGACTGTGAAATCAATAATTAGGTCTGCATTTTTAAATAACGCCTCTGTGTTTAGGTTAACTTTTATTCCATTAATCTTTCTATTTGTTTTTTTACTTTCTGTAAGAGCGACAAGTTTAAAATTTCGATCCTTTTTTACAGACGTGATTATTTGTTGTCCCATACGACCCATACAGCCGGTCACTAATAATTTAATTTTTTTCATTTAAAGATAAAGATAGAAAGTATCACAATGATAGCAACAATTATAGACCAAATAAATAAATTTTTCATAAACCTTTTTGATTTTGAATTAGATCTTAAAAATTCAGGTAGCACTAAGACTAAAACTGCTATTAAAAAAATAGCTGGAATAATTTCTTCTAATCCCATCTATTAAACATTCCAGAAACTTTTAGCTTTTTGGAAGAATTTCTTAATACTTGGATTTGATTTTTCATTTTCAATTTTTCTAAAACGCTCTAATAAATCTTTTTGCTCTTTATTTAAAAACACTGGAACTTCAGTTTTAACTTGCACATATAAATCACCAAAATCACCCCTTCGCATGAATGGCATACCTTTACCTTTTAATCTAAATTGTTTACCATCTTGGGTTCCATCTGGTATTTTGATTTTTGCTTTTTTTCCGTCAATTGTTGGTATTTCTATTGTTGTACCAAGAGCAGCATCAGCAATGGAAATTGGAAACTCAAAAAATAAATTTACATCAGATCTTTTAAATAACTCATGCGATTTAACATTAATAAATAAATATAAGTCTCCACTGGTACCTCCTCTAGTTCCAGCTTCACCTTTACCGGCAAGTCTTATTCTCGTACCATCATCTACACCTTTAGGTATTGTTACAGATACTTTTTTGTTTGTTTGTTTATTACCTTGTCCGTTACAATCTCCACATGGATTGGTTATTTCTTCGCCGCTCCCAGCACATTGTGGACAAGTTTGTTGAACTGTAAAAAAGCCTTGATTGGATCTAACTCTTCCGTTTCCTCCACAATAGGTGCATCTATCTGGGCTAGAGCCAGGTTTGGAACCATTTCCTTTACAGGTATTACATTTTTCAGATGTAGAGAATTGGATATTTTGTTTTTTACCAGTGTATGCCTCCTCTAGTGTTATTGATAAATCATATCTTAAATCTGAACCTCTATTATTTGAGCTTCTTCTTGAACTTCTTCTGCCTCCACCACCAAAGTCTCCAAAAAAATCTTCAAAAATGTCAGAGAAATCTGCGCCGCTAAAACCCCCAAAACCTCCAAAACCACTTCTACCACCGCCACCATTTTCAAATGCAGCATGTCCAAAGTTATCGTAGTTTTCTTTTTTAGATTTATCAGAGAGTACACCATAAGCTTCGCTAGCTTCTTTAAATTTATCTTCGGCAGATTTATCACCAGGATTTTTGTCAGGGTGATATTTAACAGCTAATTTTCTGTAGGCTGATTTTAGTTCATCGGGGCTTGCGCTTTTACTTACTCCTAAGACATCATAATAATCTCTTTTAGCCATGTATATAACCTGGACAAATAGATGTCAGTTAAGCGCTTTTTTCTTTATTCTCGTCTTTTACTTCCTCAAAGTCCGCATCAACAACATTATCGTCTTTCTTTCCTTTTTCATCATTTCCATCATCTTTATCAGAATCTGGTTTTGTGCTTTGTTGTGACTTGTAAATAGCTTCCCCTAGTTTCATCGAAGCTTGTACTAATGCCTCTGTTTTCTTCTTAATGTCCTCAATATCTTCACCTTTAAGAGACTCCTTTAATGCATTTGACCCATCTTCAATTGCTTTTTTCTCTGCATCTGAAACCTTAGATCCATGTTCTTTTAGATTTTTTTCAGTTGAGTGAATTAGAGTATCTGCCTGATTTCTAACATCAACAGACTCTCTTTTTTTCTTGTCTGCTTCTTTATTGGCTTCAGCATCTTTTACCATTTTTTCAATTTCCTCATCACTTAATCCACCAGAGGCTTGAATTTGAATCTTTTGCTCTTTACCCGTGCCTTTATCTTTAGCTGATACATTAACTATTCCATTAGCATCTATATCAAAAGTTACCTCAATTTGAGGAACTCCTCTTGGTGCTGGAGCAATACCAACTAGTTCAAAATTACCAAGTAATTTATTATCTGTTGCCATCTCTCTTTCACCCTGAAGAACACGTATTGAGACGGCTGGCTGGTTATCTTCAGCAGTAGAAAATACTTGGCTTTTTTTTGTAGGTATAGTTGTATTTTTTTCAATAAGTTTTGTAGATACACCGCCTAGAGTTTCAATTCCTAAGGATAATGGTGTTACATCTAATAAAAGAACATCTTTTACATCACCTTGTAAAACACCAGCTTGAATTGCAGCACCCATTGCAACCACTTCATCTGGATTAACACTTTTGTTTGGTTCTTTACCAAAGAAATTTTTTACTTCAGAAATGACTTTTGGCATTCTAGTCATACCTCCTACCATTACCACTTCATCAACATCACTAGCTGAAATTCCAGCATCTTTCAAAGCAGTTTTACATGGTGGAATAGTTTTAGCTATTAAGTCCTCAACTAAAGCTTCTAACTTGGCTCTAGTCATTTTTAAATTAATATGTTTAGGACCAGTTTTGTCAGCAGTTATAAAGGGTAAATTAATATCTGTTTGCTCAGCTGCTGAAAGTTCAATTTTTGCTTTTTCAGCTGCCTCTTTTAATCTTTGTAATGCCAACTTATCAGTTTTTAAATCAATACCGCTATCTTTTTTGAACTCAGAAATTAAATATTCCACAACAGCGTTATCAAAATCTTCTCCACCTAAAAAAGTATCACCATTTGTAGATTTTACCTCAAAAACTCCATCACCTAATTCAAGAATAGACACATCAAAAGTTCCACCACCTAAATCGTAAACCGCAATTTTTTTATTTTGTTTCTTATCTAAACCATAAGCTAGTGAAGCTGCAGTTGGTTCATTGATAATTCTTAAAACTTCTAACCCAGCTATTTTTCCAGCATCCTTGGTAGCTTGTCTTTGTGCATCATTAAAATATGCAGGGACAGTTATTACCGCTTTTGTAACAGCTTGACCTAAATATTTTTCAGCGGTCTCTTTCATTTTTTGGAGAATAAAAGCAGAAATTTGTGAAGGCGAATATTTCTCTCCTTTCGCTTCAATCCATGCGTCACCTTTTTCAGAATTTACAATCTTAAAAGGTGCAGCCTCGATATCTTTTTTAACAGTTGGGTCTTCAAAATTTCTACCAATTAATCTTTTGACTGCAAAAATTGTATTCTCTGGATTTGTTACTGCTTGTCTTTTAGCAGGTTGTCCTATTAATTTTTCTTTTTCTTCAGTAAAAGCAACTACTGAAGGTGTAGTTCTTGCACCCTCTGCATTTTCCAAAACCTTTGCCTGGCTCCCCTCCATAATAGCCACACAAGAGTTTGTTGTTCCTAAATCTATTCCAATTATTTTGCTCATATCAGTTATTTGTTATCCTCATATAGGGTTGAAATTGAATTCTACAAGTTCATTTAAATACTATTTATCTCCTGAATTTTCTTTATTTTCCTCATTTTTTTCCTCTTTTTTTTCACTTTTTTTTGCTACACTCACTAGAGCCGGTCTCAATAATCTATCTTTAATTGTGAATCCTTTTTGTATTTCTTGAACAATTGTTCCGGGTTCTTTTTGATCATCCTCTATTTCCATCATTGCTTGGTGAAAGTTTGGATCTAATTTTTTATTGAGACATTCAATAGGCTTGATTTTATTTTTTGAAAAAATTGAAATTAAATCTTTATTGATAATATCAAAATGTTCGAGTGTTTTTTTTAATGCCTCAGTATCCCTTAAAGTTTCATCGTTTAATAAAATTTGTTTTGATCTTTCGAGATTATCTATTAAATTTAAAGCTTCTCTTGCAAAGGAAAACCCTCCATATTCAAAAGCATCTTCTTTTTCTTTTTCAAACCTTCTTCTTTGGTTTTCCATTTCAGCAAATGATCTTGCAAGCTTATCTTCCAACTCTAAAATTTTCTCTTCTGGGGTTTTTTCTTGTTCTTGATCCTGTTCTTGGTTTTGTTCTTTATTATTTGTTTCTAAATTTTCAGTCTTTTGATCTTGATTTAAACCTTTTTGATCTTTTTCTGATGCTTTATCTGTATTATCTTGGTTTTGATCTTTTTCCATATGTACTTATATGGTAAGAAAAAATTAAATTTCCAGATGCTAAAAAAAAAAATTAAAAAACTCCTTATAGGCACAAATAACAAAGGAAAATTAAAGGAAATTAGAGATTTATTACCAACTAATATTAAAACATTTCCTACCTCAAAGTTTAATTTAAAGAGCCCAAGAGAAACAGGAAAGACTTTTAAAGAAAATTCTCTGATTAAATCTCAATACTTTTCAAAAAAAACAAATCTAATTTGCTTAGCTGATGACTCTGGTTTGGAAATTGACATTTTAAATAAAAAACCAGGAATTTTTTCAGCACGATGGGCTGGAAAAAAATTAAATTTTAATAAGGCAATTCAAAAAGTTTATAAGGCATTAGATAAAAAAGATAAAAATTGGAGAAATAAAAAAATTAATGCCAGGTTTGTTTGTGCCTTATCCATAAGTGATTTAAATAAAAAAATAGCTTGTGTTGTTGGAAAAGTTGAGGGGTATATTTCCAAAAAACCTAAGGGTAAAAACGGGTTTGGATACGATCCAATATTTATTCCTAAAAATAAAATAAAAACTTTTGGCGAGATGAAGCCATTTCAAAAGTATAAATTAGACCACAGATCTGATGCTTTCAAAAAACTTAGAAAATTTCTTTAATCTGTCCCCCATTAATTTTGTAAAAGTTTAATCTATGATTTATTTTGTTATTTTTAACATCAAAAATACCAATTTTACCTTTGAATGAATTTTCTTTTTTGAAAATATTGTTTATGTCTGAAAAATTAGATTTTAAAGATAAATAATAAATCAATCCTAAAAGATCATAACTTAATAAGCTTAAATGATTTGGTTTTGAATTGTAGGTATCTACAAATTTTTTATTAAACGTCTCTAGATTTTGTTTATTTATTGATGGATAATATAAAGGCTGGATATTTTCCTCTAAAAGTAAACTTTCATCAAACCATTGATTAAGAGTTATAAATAATTTATTTCTTGGCGATACATCAGTGTAAATAAGTGAAGTAATTACACTTTTAAGATTTTCATCAAAATCAGAAATAATAACCGAGTCAAAATTTACATTTCCAATTGTATATCGTTTTTCCAATTTCTTAATTTGTTCTTCCTTATCCACTAAATCTGAGTTTTCAACTCTTAAAATTTCATCAGCCAGATTTTGTTTTCTTACATCATAATTTGTTATTTTTTCGATTTGTTTTGTAAGTTTAGTTGGTTCGGTTTCATAAGTGTATTGTTTAAAAATTTTAATTTTCGATTGTTTAATTGCCTTTTTAATTTCATTTTTATAATCAAGGTCAGGTGTTAAAAAAATTGTTTTTTTTACTTCGCTTAATTCCAAAAAATCCTTAATTGCATTTAACTGGGATAAAGAATTTACTCCGCTGCTTATCACATTTTTCGGTAGATCATTTGTTTTATTTGTTAAAGATAGGAAAATAACATCTTGTATTTCATCCAAATACATTAAGCTTTTAAAAAAAATTGGACCGATAAAAATTTTTATTCCTTCATTCTTTAACTTAGTAGCTGATTGTAGAGTTTGATTAGGATCAATACCTGTGTCCATTGGATAAATTTCAATATTGTCTGTTCCAATATCACTCAAAGCCATTCGGGTTGATTTAATTATTGATTGTCCTAATTCTTTATATTCACCAGATAAAGGTGCAAGTAGCCCAATTTTAATTTTTTCATTTTGCGAAAATGCAAATGAGTGATTTGTTAAATAGATAATTATTAATGTAAAAATAATTCTAAAAATTTTTTTCATTTTAATGATACTATAATATTTTAATTATAAATATGATTGAAAATTTAAAATCTGCTAATAGAGTGTTCAAAAAAAGTCTATATTTAGTCTCAACTCCAATTGGAAATTTAAACGACATAAGTCTTAGAGCCATAGAAACTCTTAAAAGTTCAGATTACATTTTGTGTGAAGATACTAGAATCTCTAAAAATTTATTAGAAAAATACCAAATCAAATCAAATTTAATTGCCAATCATAAATTCAATGAGAAAAGAAATGTTGTTAAAATTATAAAGTTAATTAACCAAGGATCACTTATTTCTTTAATTTCAGATGCTGGCACCCCGGGCATTTCTGATCCAGGTTCTATATTAGTAAATGAGTGCATAAAAAATGATATCAATATTATTCCTATACCCGGTGCCTCAGCAGTAATATCAGCAGTATCAATATCAGGATTTTCAGAGAAGTTTTTCTTTTATGGATTTTTTCCTGAAAAGGATAAAATTTTAAAAGAGGATTTGGAAAATTTATCAAAATTAAATAGTTCAATCGTTTTTTTCATTTCGCCAAAGAAAATTAATAAGAATATTCCTCTAATTAAAAAAAATTTTATAGGAAGAAAAATCCTGATTTGTAGAGAAATGACAAAGTTTTATGAGGAGTATAAAAGATCTAAAGTTGAAGATTTAGAACCATTAAAGAGTAATTTAAAAGGTGAATTGACTATTGTTATTTCGGAAAAAATTCATGACAAAAAAGCTTCACAAACTTTAGATGAATCAGATAAAAGATTGATTAAAGCGATGATAAATAAACTAAGCATAAAAGAAATAACAGATTTAATAATTCGTAAAAATGATATTTCAAAAAAAATTATCTATGATTATTGTTTGAAAATTAAAGATGAAAAATAAAATACTCATTTTACTTTTTTTCGGTTTTATTATAAGTGGATGCGCAGGTGTATCATCCTCAGGAATTTTTGGAACTGGGGTAAGTGTTGCTATCGATCCAAGATCTTTAGGAACTCAGATAGATGATTCTTTTATGCAAAAAAACTTAACTGCTAGAATTTTACTCCTTAATAAAAATTATCTTTTATCAGTAAAATCAAAAGTTTTAGATGGTAGAATTTTTTTAACTGGAAAAGTTGATGAGCCAGAGGAAAAATTGAAATTGACAAAAATTGCCTGGGAGACAAATGGTGTAAGATCTGTGAGAAACGATATTAAAATAAAAGAGGCTTTTAACTTTAAACAATCTGCTAAGGATCTATTAATCACTTCGCAATTAAGGACTGCATTAATTTTGAACAAAGAAATTAAGGCAACAAATTACCAAATAGATACTTATAAAAAGAAAATCTATATTTACGGAATTTCACAGACTAAAGATGAAAAAGATCTGGTTATTACAGAGGCAAAAGAAATTTTAGACGTCGAAGATGTGATTGCTAGTATTTTACTAGTAGATAATTTAAGAATTAAAACTAACTAATTTTTTTTATAATCAATTACATCAGCTGAATAAGCTGCAATAGAGGCTAAATTTAAAATATCTGAAGTTGAAGATCTCAAAGGTGCTATTTCAATAGGTAAACCCAAACCAATTAATAAAGGTCCAATTACCTTTGCTCTACTCATTGACTTAATCATTTTATAGGAAATAGCTGCACTATGTTGGCTTGGCATAATTAAAACATTTGAGTTACCAACTATTTCTGAAAATGGATAAAGTTCTTTGTATATCTCTTCTAAAGCAACATCTGGTTGCATCTCACCATCAAATTTAAAATCAACTTTATCATTTTTTAAAATTTCAACAGCATCACTTAGTCTTTTTGTTCTATCTGTAGCTGGCTCCCCAAAAGTAGAGTGAGATAAAAAAGCAACTTTTGGATCAAAACCAAATAATTTTGCAACTCTCGCCGCTGATTTTGCCATTTCAGCCAATTGTTTTGCGTCTGGATACTCTATAACCGATGTATCGCAGATAAAGATTGTTTTACCTCTATTTACAACCAGGTTTAACCCGAACATAATTTCCCCAGGTCTTGGATCAACAACTTTAATAATTTTTTCTAGTGATGATGAGTATCTCCTTGTGTTCCCAGTTATCATCGCATCTGCATCCTGACACGCAACCATGCATGAAGCCCAAATAACTCTATCGTTTCTTACAAGTCTATCACAATCCCATTCTAACATTCCCTTTTCTCTTTGAAGTTTTTTAAATAAATATTTTACATATTTTTCTCTTTTGGCTGTGTCTTTTGAGTTTACAATTTCAATATCAAAATTTTCATTATAACCAATTTTTTTTATTTGATTTTTAATTAGCTCCTCTTTTCCAACTAAGATAGGTATTCCTAAGTCAGAGTTTTTAAAAGCTATAGCAGCTTTAAGTGTATTTTCATCCTCACCATCAGCAAAAACAACTTTTTTTTGTTTTTTCTTTATATAGCTATTTACACCTTGCATAATTGTTACAGTTGGATCTAATCTTTGTTTAAGTTGGTCCTTATAGATTTCAAAATTATCAATTTTTTTTCTTGCAACTCCAGTATCAATAGCAGCTTTTGCAACTGCAGCCGGTATAACACTAATTAATCTTGGATCGAATGTTGATGGAATTATGTAATCTTTTCCATAGTGAGGCCTCTCACCTCCCATTGCTGCAATGACTTCATCTGGCACATCTTCTTTAGCTAATTTTGCTATCGCATGTGCAGCTGCAATTTTCATCTCTTCATTAATTGTTTTTGATCGTACATCTAATGCACCTCTAAAAATATACGGAAACCCTATTAAATTGTTTACTTGATTAGGATAATCTGATCTTCCGGTCGCTATAATTGCATCATCTCTAACCTCTTCAATTTCTTCAGGTGTAATTTCTGGGTCAGGGTTAGCACATGCAAATATAATTGGATTTTTTGCCATTTTTTTTACCATGTCTTTAGTTAACGCTCCTTTCGCAGATAAGCCTAAAAAAACATCTGCATTAGTAATAGCATCATCTAGAGCTCTATCTTTTGTTTCAATTGCATGACTTGATTTCCATTGGTTCAAATTATCTCGACCTCTGTAAATGACCCCTGTTCTGTCTACCATTGTAATATTTTTTTGGGGTACACCAGTCTTTTTAAATAAATTAGCGCAAGCCATAGCCGAAGCTCCGGCACCATTGACAACTATTTTAACTCTATCAATTTTTTTTTTACTAATGTCCAAAGCATTAATAAGTGCTGCAGTAGTGATAATTGCAGTTCCATGCTGATCATCATGAAATACAGGTATATCAAGTATTTCTTTTAGCTTTTCTTCAATAATAAAACAATCAGGAGCAGCAATATCCTCAAGATTAATACCTCCAAAACTTGGAGCAAAATTTTTTATACTATTTATGATTTCATCTGGATTTTCGGAGTCTATCTCTAAATCAATAGAGTCAATATCAGCAAATCTTTTAAATAAAACAGCCTTACCTTCCATCACTGGTTTAGATGCTAACGCACCTAAATTTCCCATACCTAAAATTGCTGAGCCATTACTAATTACTGCAACAAGGTTTCCTTTACTTGTATAATCAAACGCAGCCTCTGGATTATCACTGATTGCTCTTACAGGAGCAGCTACACCAGGCGAGTATGCTAAAGCCAGATCTCTTTTTGTCGTCATATTTTTTGAGGAAGATATTTCAATCTTGCCTGGCTTTTTATCTTTGTGAAAATCTAAAGCTTCTTTGTCTGTGTAATGATCAATTTTTGTTTTTTTCATTTATGCTAATTAGGTGTACAAATGGGGTAAAATTAAGACTAATATGATTTATGAATTTAGTTAAGTCAACAGGGACTTTTGGTTTTTATACTATTATCAGTAGATTACTTGGTTATTTAAGAGATGTTTTGATAGCGATATTTCTTGGAACAAGTTTTTTAGCAGATGTATTTTTTGTAGCATTCAGAATACCTAATACTTTTAGAAGATTATTTGCAGAAGGAACTTTTAATGCAGCTTTTATACCAAGTTACACTTCAGAATTAGTAAAAAAAAAAACTGGATCACAAAAATTTGCTAACGAAATTTTCAATTTATTATTTTTAGGACTATTGTTTTTAGTTTTAATTATACAAATTTTCATGCCAGTTTTTGTAAGTTTAATAGCACCAGGTTTTGTTGATAATTCAGAAAAAATTCAGCTAGCTGTCAATCTTACAAGGATAACTATGCCATTTTTAATGTTTGTGAGTCTATCTTCTTTTTTTGCTGCAATTCTAAATTCTCACAATAAGTTTGCTGCGGCCTCTGCAGCTCCAATAATCCTTAATATAGTCTTGATTGGAATTTTATTTTTTGGAAAATTTCTTAACGACGAACTAGTTTATTATTTATCATATGGAGTTTCTATTGCAGGATTATTACAACTTGTTTTTTTATATCAATTTGCGAAAAAATTTTATTCTATAAATCTTAAGTTTAATTTCAAAATTAATAATAAGGTTAAATTTTTTTTCAAAAAACTTTTACCCAGTATTTTTTCATCTGGTGTAACACAAATTAATATTCTTGTAGGTACTATAATTGCATCTTTCCAAGCTAGTGCCGTATCTTATCTATATTATGCTGATAGGATTTATCAAATAAACCTGGCAATCGCAGGAATTGCGATAGGCGTGGTTGTTCTGCCACAACTTTCAAAACATGTTTTTTTAAAAAAGAAAAATAAAATTCTTTTACTACAAAATAAAGCGCTTGAGCTTAGTATGTTTTTAAGTCTACCAGCTTCAATTGCTTTAATTGTAGGATCAGAGCAAATTATTTCAGCATTATTTGGCTATGGTTCTTTTGATGAGCTGTCAGTATCTAACTCGGCAAATGCACTTTACTATTTTGGATTAGGATTACCCGCTTTTGCATTGATTAAAGTATTTTCAACTTTTTTTTTCGCAAACCAGGATACTAAAACACCATTTTATATTTCATTATTTTCAGTAATTTTAAATATATTAATAAGTGTTTATTTTTTTAGAGAAATTGGTTTTATAATCATCCCTATAGCCACAACAATTTCTTCATGGTTTAATGCAATAATATTATTTGTTTACTTAAAAAATAAAGATTTATTTAATTTTAATGAATTATTTTTCGCCAAATTAATAAAAATAATTCTGGCATCTATACTTATGGGAATATTTTTTAATTATTTGATTTTGTTTTTTGAAAATAAATTGATTTATGAATCTAATTTTAAATCTTTTTATTTGATACTTTCAGCTATTTTAAGTCTTACATTTTATTTGAGTTTTTCATTATTTATCAAAGCTTTCAAATATGGTGATATTAAACTAAAGTATTAACTATGGGAAAAAAAATTTTTTCAGGTGTTCAACCTACTGGAAATCTTCATCTTGGAAATTATTTGGGAGCAATCAAAAATTTTGTAAAACTTAATAATGAAGATCAAAATGACTGCGTGTTCTGTGTTGTTGATCTTCATGCTATTACAGTTGCTCAAGATCCAAAAAAATTAAAAGATAATATTTATGAAACTGTAGCAACTTTTATTGCTAGTGGTATTGATCCTGAAAAAAGTATTATCTTTAATCAATCAAGAGTAAGTGCTCATTCAGAAACAGCCTGGATATTAAGTTGTGTTGCTAGAATGGGATGGCTTAACAGAATGACTCAATTTAAAGAGAAAGCCGGAAAAGATAAAGAAAAAGCAAGTATCGGTCTTTATTCTTATCCTGTTTTAATGGCTGCTGATATTTTGTTATATGACACAACCCACGTACCTGTTGGAGATGATCAAAAGCAACATTTAGAACTTTGTAGAGATATAGCTCAAAAGTTTAATAATGATTTTAATGCTGACAGTTTTTTTAAAATTCCTGAGCCATTAATTCAAAAAGAGTTTTCAAGAATTATGAGCTTGAGAGATGGTACAAAAAAAATGAGTAAATCTGAATTATCAGATCTGAGCAGGATAAATTTAACAGATGATAAAGACCAGATGATAAATAAAATTAAAAAAGCAAAAACTGATACTCTGCCATTACCATTAACCAGCGCAGATTTAGACAAAAGACCCGAAGCAAAAAATTTGATGGGTATTTATTCTAGTTTAATGGATGTGAGTTTAGAGGAAACAATGAATAAATTTTCTGGAAAAAATTTTTCGGAATTTAAAGAAAATTTATCACAAGTTATGGTTGATAAAATTAGTCCAATATCGTCTGAAATAAAGAAGTTATTAAGTGAAAAAAAATATTTAGATGAAATATTATTAGAGGGAACTCAAAAAGCAGATAAAATAGCTTCAGAAAAGGTAAAAAAAATCCAAGAACTTGTCGGTTTTTAGGATTTTTTTATTAACAAGTTTCATTTTTACAATTATTGATTATATATAAATCATGTTTGTTCAGACCGAAATAACGCCGAACCCAAATTCTTTAAAATTCTTACCAGGTAAGAATGTTTCAAATAAAGGGTCATTTGAAATTACACAAAAAGATCAAACTAATAATGAATTAGTTAAAAATTTGCTTTCCATAAATGGTGTTGAAGGCATTTTTCTAGGTAAAGATTTTATCTCAATAAATAAATATGATGACACATCGTGGGATGAAATTAAACATATAGTAATTTCTTTAATCAATGATTTTTACTCTAGCGGAAAAGAGTGTGTTGTTGAAAATACCTTAATTGAAAATAATGAAAATTTAAAAGATATAGAAAAAAAAATAGTTAAAATATTAGATGAAAAAATCAGACCTGCAGTTGCGAAAGATGGTGGAGATATTAAATTTAAAGAGTTTAAAGATGGTATTGTTAAAGTGCAGCTACAAGGGAGTTGTTCAGGTTGTCCAAGTTCAACTATGACATTAAAACAAGGTGTACAAAATCTTCTTTGTCACTATCTACCAGAAGTTAAGAAGGTTGAGGCTCTTTAAATGTTTAATTTTAAATTAAAAAATCTAAAATTTTTAAACCAATTGATTTTTTTTAAGTCAAAATTTTATTTTGTTAGAATGAGAAGAAAGAACTTAAAAATGTTTAAGTTTTTTGATGACAGACGAATTGGTGCAATTCCAAGAATATTTTTAACAAGTATTTTTGTTGTTTTTTCATTCTATCATATTCCAACAATAATTAATTTTGCTAATAAGCAACTTTTAGAAGGCAAAGAATTTCAAAATAATTCAAAAGCCATCCTTGCATATACACTTAATAAAAAAGAGGGTGTCGAGTCTGATGGAGGAGAATTAAATGAAAAAGATTTATTGATTGATATTTTCAGTTTAAACGACCTTGAAACCGATACTGTAAGATTAAATGCATCTACAATTAAACAATTATTTCAAGACACCGATTATAAACTAGATGACGTAAGGGAAACAAAGTTAGTTAAGCCTGTTGCATTAACTTTACTTCCTGGTGAAATAAAAATGATCGAAAGTACCAAGAAAAGAAAGGAGTTTTTTATTCAAATTGTTTTACCTTTAGTCTTAAAAGAAAATAATAATATTAGATTAGATCGAAAGACTTTGTTTAAAATTATAAATAAGAGCAATAATACTAAATTAGAAAAAAAATGGCTTGAAAAAAAATACAAACAGTATGGAGTAACATCTAAAGATTTAACAACACTCAAAATCAGGATGGATGAAATACCAGTTTCTTTAGCACTTGCTCAAGCTGCGAAAGAAACAGGATGGGGAACATCAAGATTTGCACAAGAGGGCAATGCACTTTTTGGGCAATGGACTTGGTCTGGTGAGGGGTTAAAACCTAAAGAGGCTGATGAGAATAAGGGTCATAAAGTTATGAAATTTAATGTATTACAAGCCTCAGTTAGAGCTTATCAAAGAAATCTAAATACCCATCGATCATATAAAAATTTTAGATTAGCAAGAGCACATTTAAGAGATAATAATCAACCTTTGGATAGTTTAATCCTTTCTCAATTTTTAAAAAATTATGCTGAAACAGGAAATCAATATGTGGAAGTTTTGCAAAAAATTATTAATCAAAACAATTTAAAAGATTTTGATGATGCTAAGTTACTTCCTTCAAGCAAAGAGCTTGAAAGTTTAATTTAATTTTCTATTATAACAAATTGGGTTCCAAACCAACGCCACTTCCCATCATCATTTAAGGAACAATTTATTCTTCCGCGTCTTGGTAAAAATTTAGACTCGAAATTGATATAAAGAAGATTTTTTTCGAATACTAAATTTGGTTGGCCCCATGAACCACCATCATTTGAATAACAATTGATATTTTTGATATTTTTTTGATTATCAAAAAATTCCACAATTAATTTAGGTGGATTATCATTATTTTCTAATTTTTTTTCTACTGGTTTAAGAGATTTGTACTCTAGAGGATTATAATTTATTAGTGAGTTAAATCGTTTTAAATCTCCATACTTTTCATTTATCGGAAATCTTGGTAATTCAAATTTATCTTTATTGTTATCAATTATTCCAGAGTGTTGTCCAAAAGCAATTTCAAAATTTTTTGATATATAATTTTTCATAAAAAGAGAATATTCACCAAAAGGATATGAAAATATTGGTGGCACATACCCTAGTTTATTTTTAAAAATTTCAGTTGCTGTTTCTATATCGTTTATGAATTCTTTTTCTGTCATATCAATTAAATATTCATGTGTATGTGAATGGTGTCCTATATAGCCTATATCAGAGTCATCAATTTCCTTAATTTCATCCCAAGTCATATACCCTTTTTTACCTACAGGTTCTGTAGATACAAATAAGATGAATGGAATTTTATTTTTTTTAAGATATGGCCAGGCCTCATTATAAAATGACTTAAATCCATCATCAATTGTAATTAAAATTTTCTTACTTTTTTTTACTTTATTAAATTCATTTAAAAAATTGTTAGGGTCATAAAATTCATACCCTTGATTTTTAATGATTTTCATTTGCTCATCAAACATATCCATTCTTATATTTGTTGATGGATATTTATTTTCATTAAATCGATGATACATCAATGATAAAACACCACTATCTCTAGAATAAGATTTGATATTATTCTCTTGTGAAATAGAATTAACTAGAAAAATAAATTGTAAAATGAATAAGCTAATTATAGATGCCGCTAAAGATAAAATTTTTTTAATGATCATTAATAATGATATTAATTACAGCATTACACATGAAAATTCCAAAATAAATTATGAAAAATTATCAATTCTAATTAATGATTTTTTAAATAAAAAAAATTTAGATCTAGATAAAGTTTCTCAAATTTATGTAAATCGAGGTCCAGGAAGTTTTGCGGGGATAAGAAATTCTTTATCAGTTGTTAAAGCTTTTCATTTAGCCAATAAAATAGATTATTATTGTTTTAGTTTTGAGGATTTTAGTCAAAAAAATGAGGTCAAATACGAAAATATCCCAAAAATTTGCGATAAATTGAAAGTTGAAAAAAATTTGATAAATCCTATTTATTTGAGTTAAAATCAATTATGTCAGATACAATTGAACAACAATGTTTATCTAAAGGGGTAAAATTAACTGATCAGAGGCGAATTATTGCTAAGGTAATTTCTGAGTCAAAAGCTGCTTATGGTGAGTCTGATCATCCAGATGTTGATGAGTTATATAGTCGTGTATCAAAAGTTGATCCAAAAATAAGCATAGCTACAGTTTATAGAACAGTGAAGCTTTTCGAAGAAGCAGGAATTTTAACTAAACATGATTTTAAAGGTGGTAAGGCTAGATATGAAGCAATGATAGAGAGTCATCATGATCATTTGATCGATATAAAATCTGGTGAAATAATTGAATTTGTGGATGAAGAAATTGAAGAGTTGCAAAAAAAAGTTGCAAAAAAATATGGTTATAAGTTAGTAGACCATAAACTTGAGTTATATGGTGTTAAGGTAAACTCAAAAGATGAATAAAAAGATATTTATCAAATCTTTCGGTTGTCAAATGAACGAATATGATACTAACAGAATATTTGATACTGTGAGAGAAATAGGTTTTGTAAAAACTGAAAATCTAGAGGAGTCTAATTGTTATTTACTTAACACTTGCCATATTCGAGATAAAGCTAAAGAGAAAGTTTATCATGAGATTGGACGTGTTAAAAAAAATTTTAGATCACGAAAAAAACCAATCGTTATAGTTGCTGGATGTGTTGCTCAGGCTGAAAATGAGGAAATGATCAAAAGAGAACCATATATTGATATCGTGATTGGACCTCAAGCCTATCATAAAATAAATGACAAAATTGAAGAATTTTTATCCAAACAAAAAAAAATAGATGAAACCGAATTTGATGCCATTACAAAATTTGATTATTTAGATAATATCAAGAACTCATCAAAAAAAATTTCATCATTTTTAACTATTCAAGAGGGCTGTGATAAATTTTGCCATTTCTGTGTAGTTCCATTTACAAGAGGTCCAGAATATTCAAGACCATTCAAAAAAATATTAGAAGAAGCAGAGAATTTGTCAGAAAATGGAGTTCGTGAAATAACACTACTAGGTCAAAATGTTAATGCTTATAATTATGAAAATTACAAATTGTCAGATTTAATTTTAGAAATAGAAAAGTTGGATGGAATTAAAAGAATAAGATACACAACTTCTCATCCAAGGGATATGACAGAAGATCTTATCAATGTATATGGTGTTTCAAAGAAGTTAATGCCTTTAGTTCACCTGCCCGTTCAAAGTGGATCTGATAAGATCCTAAAGTCGATGAATAGAAAACATCAAATAAGTGATTATGTTAATACTTACGAAAAACTTCAAAAAATTAACCCAAAAATAAAGTTTTCGAGTGATTTTATAATCGCCTATCCGGGTGAGGATGAGAAGGACTTTAATGAAACATGTGATTTAATTAAAAAAATTGAATTTATAAATTCTTTTTCTTTCATATTTAGTCCAAGACCAGGAACAACTGCAGCAAATTTTGAGTTAATTGATAAAAAAATTTCACTTACAAGATTAGAAAAAGTTCAAAAACAATTATTTACCAATCAAATCAATATGAATAAATCGCTTGAGGGTAAAGAAATAGATGTTTTAGTTGAAAATAAAATAGATGGTGGCACAAAGTTTTTTGGTCGATCAGAATATATGACTTCAGTTATTTTTGATGCTAATGATTTAGATATGGGAAATGTTATAAAAGTAAAAATAAATAGCAGTAATCAAAATACATTGTTTGGTAAAAGCTTAGATAATTCAGAACAAAAAGTGGCTTAAATTTGAGTAATACTATTAAAAAGGATATTAATTCATCTCTAAAATTTGTTTATTCAGAAAATAATTCAATTAGTGTAATTTTTCACGAAAATGACCTCCTGATGGGAGTAGTTGGTGAATTTAACCAAAACTTGAAAGAGTTAGAAAAAATAACTAATTCAAGTATTTATTCCAGGGGAAATTCAATCTTAATTAAATCAACTCCAGAAAAAAATGAAATTTTGAAGAATGCAATTCAATTTCTTGCAAATCAATTTAAAAATAATGGTAGTATAGAACAAAAAGATATTTTATCCTCAGTAGATCAATTTATGATAAACGAAAAAGTAAAAAATACTAACGTTACTGATATAATCAAAACTCCAAAAAAATCTATAATTCCAAGATCAGAGAAACAAAAAGAGTATGTTAGAGCGTTGAGACAAAATGAAATAATAATATCTGCTGGACCTGCTGGTACAGGAAAAACCTTTCTTGCTGTTGCTGTAGGTTTAACAATGTTGTTAGAAAAAAAAATAGAGAGGATTATACTTTCTAGACCTGCGGTTGAGGCAGGTGAGAGACTAGGATTCCTGCCAGGAGATATGAAAGAGAAAGTTGATCCATATCTACGTCCTTTATATGATTCATTGTATGACCTTTTTCATTTTGAAAAAATTCAGAGAATGATAGAAATTGGTGACATTGAAATTGCTCCTTTAGCTTTTATGAGAGGAAGAACTTTAAAAAATTCTTTTGCAATTTTAGATGAAGCTCAAAATGCCACTGATACTCAGATTAAAATGTTTCTTACCAGGATAGGTGAAAATTCAAAAATAGTTGTCAATGGTGACCCTACTCAAATAGACTTACCTAATAAAAAAATGTCAGGTTTAGAAAGATCAAAAAAGATATTATCGCATTTAAGTGAGATTGCAGTTATAGACTTTGATCACTCAGATGTTGTCCGACATCCTTTAGTTTCAAAAATTGTGAAAGCGTACAACAATAATGATCAAAGTTAATGTGCTTTCTGATGAAAATTCTTGGTCAAAAAAAATAAAAAATAAAGAACTATTTTTTAATAAAATTTGTAAACAATTTCCAAAAAAATATAGATTTATCAACAAAAAAATCTATTTAACATTACTACTATCGAATAATAAAGAAATAAAAATTTTGAATAAAAGATTTAGAAATAAGAACAAATCTACTGACGTACTTTCTTTTCCATTTGATAAAAAACAAAAAAATTTAAAAGAAAATTATCTTGGTGATATAATTATCAGTTTTAATTATATGAATAAGCCAAAAAATTTAAATAATATTGAATTTAAAATTAAAACAATAAAAATTTTTATACACGGTTTTTTACATTTATTGGGCCATGATCATCAAAAAAATAAAGATCATAAAAAGATGTTGAATGAAGAAAAAGAAATCTTTAAATCTATTGAAAAAACTTCCATTTTAAATTGAAAAAAAATTTTATATTTGAGACTCTATTGATAATTTTTTTAGGAAGCTTAACTTCCTTTAGTCTTCCACCATATAATTTTTTTTTTTTAAATTTTTTTACATTTAGTGTTTTCTTTATTTTTTTATTTCAGAGACTAAAACAAGAATTTAAAATTTTTTTTTATTATGGATGGTTATTTGGTTTTAGTTATTTTTTGTGCAGTTTGTATTGGTTAACTATATCCCTAAGTTTTGATCAAAGTTTTAATTTTTTAATTCCCATATCTTTAATAATCATGCCAGCATTATTAGGCTTATTCTATGCATTATTTGTTGCTATTTTTTATCTATATAAACCGAAAAATATATTAAGTGCTTTTTTCCTATTCTCCCTTTTGTTTAGCTTAATAGAGTTTATTAGAGGAACAATTTTAACTGGGTTCCCTTGGAACTTGGTAATTTATAGTTTCTCTGAAACTACTAATTTCTTGAGTATTTTGTCAATAATCGGAACTTATTCATTAAATCTTATAGTAGTAAGTTTTTTTACAGCTCCTGCTCTTTTCATATTTAGAAAAACCAAAAAAGAAATGGTTGTATGTATCTTTTTATTGCTTTTACCTATCATTTTTTATTTACACGGAGAATTTTTAGAAAAAAAATTTTATAACAATAAAGAAAAAGAACTTCCTTTCACAGTTAGAGTAATTGGAGCAAATATAGGTTTAGATAGGTATTATAAAAATATTAACGCAGAGAGCGTAATTAATGAGCTAATTTCAAATAGCTTACCCAATAAAGAAAAAAAGATATTTTTTGTATGGCCAGAAGGAATAATACCTAATACTTATGAAGATCAATTAGATTTGTACAATGATATATTTGAAAAATATTTCAATGAAAATCACTTAATTGGGTTAGGAATAACAAGCAGAAAAAATTTAGATGATAATTACAATTATTATAATTCATTCTCAATATTTGACAATAAACTAAATTTAATTGAAAATTATAATAAGATTAATCTTGTGCCATTTGGTGAATTTGTTCCTTTAGAAAATATTCTTAACAAATTTGGTTTGAAAACAATTACAAATAATATTGGCTCATTTAATAAAGGTGATAAAAGAAATATTATTCAACTCAAAGATGATAACAAAAAACTTAATTTTTTACCGTTAATTTGTTATGAAATTATTTATAGTGGAAATTTAACTAAAAATTTTGATTTTGACTTCATATTAAATGTTTCAGAGGATGGATGGTTTGGTAAATCAATAGGACCCAAACAACATTTTACACATAGTAAATTTAGAGCAATTGAAAATGGAAAATATGTAATCAGATCATCAAATAACGGGATGGCAGCAATTATAAATCCATTAGGTTACATTGAAAATAAAATAGATTATGGAGTTTCAGGTTATATTGATTTAGAGATCATTAGAGAATTAAAACCAACATTGTTTTCTAAATACGGAAATAAGATATTTTTCATATTCATTTTGTTGTATATTTTACTAACTTTTTCATTTAATAGGATCAAAAATGAGTAATTTAAAAAATTTTCTGTTTACAAGTGAGTCAGTTTCAGAGGGACACCCAGATAAAGTGTCGGATAGGATATCTGATATGGTAGTAGATACATATTTATCTAACGATCCATATTCAAGAGTTGCATGTGAAACTCTTACAACTACTAACAAAGTTGTGTTAGCTGGTGAGGTCAGAGGACCAGAAATTAAAAAAGACGATTTAATCAATAAGGTAAGAGAATGCATTAAAGATATTGGATATGATCAAGATGGTTTTACTTGGAAAGAAGCTACAAAAATAGAAAGTCATCTTCATTCACAGTCAAGTGATATTGCTATGGGTGTAGACTCATCAGGAAACAAAGATGAGGGTGCAGGAGATCAAGGTATTATGTTTGGTTATGCCTGTAATGAAACTGATGTTTTAATGCCAGCACCGATTCATTTTTCTCACAAAATTTTGAGGTCAATGGCAGAAGATAGAAAATCAGGTAGATTAAAAAATATTGAACCAGACTCTAAAAGCCAGGTAACTTTTGAATATGAAAATGGCAAACCCTCGAAAGTTAAATCAGTTGTAATATCTTCTCAGCATACCGCAAATGTTAACCAAGAACAGGTTAGAGAATTATTAAGACCATATTTGATAAATTCTATACCAAAAAATTTTTTGGAGGGTTTTAATGAAGATGAATTTTATGTGAACCCAACTGGAAATTTTGTAATAGGAGGCCCTGATGGAGATTGTGGCCTAACAGGTAGAAAAATTATTGTTGATACTTATGGTGGTGCTGCTCCACATGGTGGAGGAGCTTTTTCTGGAAAAGATCCAACTAAAGTTGATAGGTCTGCAGCTTATGCAGCCAGATATATCGCCAAAAATGTTGTTGCATCGAAAATTGCCGATAAATGTTTGATTCAATTGGCCTATGCAATTGGTGTTTCGAAACCATTATCTATTTATGTAAATCTTTTTGATAATGATTTAGACAAAAATAAATTTGTTGAAGATAAGATTAAAGAAAGTTTTGATCTTAGCCCAAGAGGAATAAGAGAGATGCTGGGACTAAATAAACCTATATATGAAAAAACATCTGCATATGGGCATTTTGGAAGAGAGCCAGATAAAGAAGGGGCTTTTTCTTGGGAAAATACTAACAAATCTGACATTTTCTTAAAATAGTTTTTATTGAAAAATAAAAAAAAACTTTTATAAATTCTCTTACATTGTTGAATTATCAAAATGGGCTTTAGCCCATTTTTTTTTGGAATTAACAAAATTATGTTAAATAAACGAGCAGATAAACTTGAGCTATTAAGAATCGCAGAGGCAGTAGCTTTAGAAAAATCAATCGATAAAGAACTTATTATTAGCTCAATGGAAACTGGAATTGCTAAAGCAGCAAAATCTAAGTTTGGCCAGGATAATGAGATTAAGGTAATGATTAATAGAGATAATGGTGACATTGAAATTTTTAGAAAATTGATAGTCACAGAAAATCCAGAAAATACGAATACTGAGATCAAATTAGAGGATGCAATTATATTAAATGAGACTAATAAAGACAAAGTGATCGGAGATGAAGTTTTACAACCACTTCCCTCATTTGATTTTGGAAGAATAGCTGCCCAAACAGCTAAACAAGTAATTAATTTTAATGTTAGAGAGGCAGAACGAGAAAGACAATTTAATGATTTTATTGATAAAAAAGACTCGATATTAAGTGGAATAGTGAAAAGATTAGAGTTTGGAAATGTAATCGTAGACCTTGGAAGAACAGAAGCAATAATTCAAAAAAATGAAATTATACCAAGAGAGAATATAAAAGCTGGAGATAGAATTAAAGCTTATTGTTTTGATGTAAGACGAGAGCCTCGTGGTCAACAAATTTTCTTATCAAGAGCTCACCCAAAGTTTATGGAAAAACTTTTCGTTCAAGAAGTCCCTGAAATTTATGATGGTCTGATTGAAATTAAATCATCTTCTAGAGATCCAGGAAGTAGAGCAAAAATTTGCGTTAAAGCAGTTGATACATCATTAGATCCAGTTGGAGCATGTGTGGGGATGAGAGGATCGAGAGTTCAAGCAGTTGTTAATGAATTACAAGGTGAAAAAATTGATATTGTAAATTGGTCTGAAGATCCTGCAATATTAGTATCTAATGCTTTATCTCCAGCTGAAGTGCAAAGAGTAAATGTAGATTTAGAAAGAAAAAAATTAGACGTCATACTTACTGAAGAAAATTTAAGTAAAGCTATCGGGAGAAGAGGACAAAATGTAAGACTTGCTACAAAATTATTGAATTTTGAAATAAACATTATGACCGATGCAGAGGAATCGGAAAGAAGACAATTAGAGTTTAAGGAGAAAACAGAAAATTTTGTTAAGAATTTAGAGTTAGATGAAACACTTGGACAACTTCTTGTAGCAGAGGGTTATTCAACTATTGACGATATAAAAGATAGTTCGGTAGAAAATTTATTAAAAATTGAGGGTATAGAGGAAGAAACAGCAAAAGCTCTTATAGAGAGAGCAAAAGAGTTTCATCAAAAAGATCAAGAAGATATTTCTGAGAGGATTAAAGAATTGGGCCTAGATGATGGACTAATAAATTTGAAGGGATTAACTCCGGGAATGTTGGTTACTTTAGGTGATCAAAAAATTCTTACGCTTCAAGATTTTGCAGATCTAGCATCAGATGAGTTAACTGGTGGATACGATGTAGTAAAAGGTGAAAGAGTAAAAATTCAGGGTTATTTAGAGGATTTTGCTTTGTCTAAAGAAGAAGCAGATGGACTGATTATGTCTGCAAGAAATATTGTTTATAAAGATTGAGAGATGCGTAATGGAAAAAAAAACAAAATTAACTATATCAGGTGGCATAGCCAAAAAGTCTATCAAAAATATAGATAAAGCAAAAAATCTTGGAAAGAATTCTGTAATAATCGAAAAACAAACTGGTAAATTTACTAGTAGAGGCGGTTCATTTAAGTCAAGTCCATCAAAAATTAAAAATAATTTTACAAGCAACAAAAGAACTTTCGGAAAACCGAATTACATACCTAAATCACCACCTTTAACAAGTGATTTTGAAAGACGTAAATTAGCTGAGCAAAGAGCCACCAAAAGACTCAAAGAGGAAAATGAAAATAAGAATAAAAAATCGATAAAACCTAACACAAAAAAAAGGGAGTTAAAATTAACAGTTTCCAGAGCTTTGAGTGATCAAATTGAGGCTAGAGAACGAAGTTTAGCCTCTGTTAAAAGAGCAAGACAAAAAGAAAATAGAAATTTAACCAAAGAGGAAGCTCAAGAAAACTTGAAGCCTGTCAAAAGAGATATAAATATTCCAGAGGTAATCACTGTTAGAGAACTTGCAAACAGAATGGCAGAACAGTCAAGTAATATAATTAAACATATGTTTGGGATGGGAGTAACCGTAACAATAAACCAAAATCTAGCGGCTGATACTGCAGAATACTTAGTTAAAGAATTTGGTCATAACCCAATTCGAGAGGAAAAAGCAGAGGAGATAATCCAAAAAATTAAAGCGTCAAGGACTGAAAATTTAAAGAATAGACCACCAATAATCACAGTTATGGGTCATGTGGATCATGGTAAAACTTCAGTTTTGGATGTTTTGAGAAGTGCAAATGTGGTGTCAGGAGAGTTTGGTGGAATAACCCAACACATTGGCGCTTATCAAATAGACCATCAGTCTAATAAATTAACATTTATTGATACACCAGGCCATGCGGCTTTTACTGAAATGAGAGCAAGAGGATCAAAGCTTACAGATATTGTTGTTCTAGTTGTTGCGGCTGATGATGGTGTCAAACCCCAAACTGTTGAGTCAATAAAACATGCAAAGGCTGCAAATGTTCCAATAGTTGTAGCAATTAATAAATGTGATTTACCCGAGGCTGATCCTCAAAAAATTAAAAATCAATTACTTGAACATGAATTGATAGCTGAAGATTTATCAGGAGACACTTTGATGGTAGAGATATCAGCAAAAACTAAATCAAACCTAGGTAAACTTATTGATGCAATCATCCTTCAAGCTGAAATTCTAGACCTTAAAACTGATTTTGAGTCAAAAGCCACAGGAGTTGTTTTAGAGTCGAAAATTGACATTGGAAGAGGACCAGTTGCAACAATAATCGTAACTACTGGAACTTTAAAAAAAGGAGATTTTTTTGTAAGTGGTCTAAAGTGGGGAAAAATCCGAGCTATTATTAATGATAAGGGCAAAAATATGGATGAAGCTCTACCATCTTCTCCAGTTGAAATACTTGGCATAAATGGTGCAGCAAGAGCTGGAGATGATTTTATAGTTTTAGATGATGAGAAAGAGGCTAAAACTTTGAGTGAAAATAGAGCACAAGAGAGTAAAGATGGTAAAAATCCTTTAACATTTGCTACTCAAGAGTCAGCTTTTTCTGATAAGACCACTGAAGAATTAAATCTTATAATTAAATCTGATGTTCACGGATCCTCGGAGGCAATCAAAAATGCAATCAGTCAAATTAAGCATGATGAGGTAAAACCAAAAATAATTTTGGCAGATATTGGAATGGTTACGGAGACTGATGTGACTTTGGCAAAGGCTTCAAATGCAGTTTTGATAGCGTTTAATGTAAAGCCAAGTAAGGAGGCAAAAAGACTTGCTGAAAATGAAAAGATAAATATTTCATCATACAATATAATTTATGAGGTTTTAGATTTTGTTAAAAAAAGAATGTCTGGATTATTAACTCCTGATGTGGAAGAAAAAGTGATTGGAACTGCACAAATTTTAGAAATTTTCAAAGTTTCAGGAGCGGGAAAAGTTGCTGGTTCTAAGGTAATTGATGGAGAAATTAATAGTAATTCAGATGTAAGAGTGATTAGAGATGGTTCAATAGTTTTTACAGGAAAAGTTGGAAGTTTGTTCAGAGAAAAAAATCAAGTAAAACAGGTTAATAATGGTCAAGAATGTGGAATTGCACTCAAAGATTATATGGATTTTAAAAAAAATGATACTATAGAAGCTTTTAGTGTTACATCTAAAGAGAGGACAATTTAATGTCAGATAGAATAGGTAAACCAATTTCACAGAGACAATTAAGAGTAGGTGAAATGATTAAACAATCTTTAAGCATGATTTTTATAAGAAATGAGGCTAAAATTCCGAATTTAGAAACAAATACTATAACAGTTACTGAAGTCAGAATGAGTCAAGATTTGAAAATAGCCAAAGCGTATGTACTTCCTCTCGGAGGAAAAAACGCAGAAGAAACTGTTAATACTTTGAAAGAATACTCATTTTTAATTAGAAAAATTTTATCTCAAAAAGTAGTGATGAAATTTTTACCAAAATTACTTTTTAGAAAAGATGAGTCTTTTGAGTATGCTGAAAAAATAGAGAATTTAATTAAACAAACAAATAAATAGGAAAAAAGAAGTATGAATAAAAAAGCTCAAGAGTTAGCAAAGCATGAAAAAGATACCGGATCGTCAGAAATCCAAATTGCTTTGCTAACAGAAAAAATTGAAACGCTTTCAAAACATATCAAACAATTCAAAAAAGATAAACATTCATCTGTTGGATTATTGAGAGCGGTCAATAGAAGAAAAAAATTGTTAGATTATCTTAAAAGAAATAAGGTAGATTCTTACAAGAATGTCCTGTCGAAATTGAATTTGAGAAAATAAGAGTCAAGATAGATAGAACGGAATGGAACGAAACGAACGAAACGAAATGGAATGAAATGTTTAAAGTATATAAGAAGGAAGTTGAAGTAGCAGGGAAGAAGATAAGTTTAGAAACAGGTAAAGTAGCAAGACAGGCAGACGGAGCAATTATCGCAACATGTGGAGAGACAGTAGTTTTAGCTACAGTCGTTGGAGCAAAAAAAGTGAATCCAGACATGGATTACTTTCCATTATCTGTAAATTATCAAGAAAAATATTACGCAGCAGGAAAAATTCCTGGTGGATATTTTAAAAGAGAGGCAAGACCAACTGAAAGTGAAACATTAATCTCAAGATTAATTGATAGACCGATCAGACCATTGTTTCCTGATGAATTTAAAAATGAGGTCCAGTTGTTACCAACTGTAATTTCTTATGATAAAGAAAATGAGGCAGACATTTTATCAATTATTGCATCATCTGCAGCCTTAGCTATATCAGGAATGCCATTCATGGGTCCTGTCGGAGCTTCTAGAGTTGGATATATCGATGGCAAATATGTTTTAAATCCGTCAAAAACTGAACTTGAAAAATCAAAATTAGATTTAGTTGTTGCTGGTACAAAAGATGCTGTGCTTATGGTTGAGTCTGAAGCAAGCGGGTTGACAGAAGAAGAAATGTTAAATGCAGTAAAATTCGGTCATGAAGGATTTGTTCCGGTGATTAAAATGATAGAGGAATTGGCTAAAGAATGTAGAAAACCTGAGTGGACTGTTGAAAAGAAAGATTTATCTGAGGTAAAGAAAAAACTCGAGGTAACTTTTACCGCAGATCTTAAAAAAGCATTCGCGACAAGAGACAAACAAGACAGATCAAATCAAATTTCAGAAATTACTGATAAAGCAAAAAAACTTTATGAGGAAGACGAAAACTATACAGATCTTGATGTAAATTCTGAACTTAAAAATCTTGAAAAAACAATAGTAAGAACAGATATTTTAAAAAATAAAAATAGAATTGATGGTAGGGGTTTGTCTGATGTAAGGCCAATCTCATGTGAGGTTGGTGTTTTGCCAAGAACACATGGCTCTGCTTTGTTTACCAGAGGCGAAACGCAAGCAATCGTAACTGCCACATTAGGTACATCTGATGACGAGCAAAGAATTGAAAGCTTAGATGGATTACAAAGAGAAAGGTTTATGCTTCATTATAATTTTCCACCTTTTTCCGTTGGTGAGACAGGAAGAATAGGAACTGGTAGAAGAGAGATAGGTCATGGTAAATTAGCATGGAGAGCTATTCATTCTTCATTACCCTCAAAAGAGTCATTTCCTTATACTTTTAGAGTAGTATCAGAAATTACAGAATCCAATGGTTCCTCATCAATGGCTACAGTTTGTGGAACATCACTTGCGTTAATGGATGCGGGAGTACCAATAAAAGAACCTGTTGCAGGTATAGCAATGGGTTTAATTAAAGAGGGTGATGATTTTAGTGTGTTATCAGATATTTTGGGTGATGAAGATCATTTAGGCGATATGGACTTTAAAGTTGCTGGAACTAAAGATGGAATTACTTCACTACAAATGGATATCAAAATTACCGGTATTACTTTTGAAATTATGGAGCAAGCATTAAGCCAAGCTAAAGACGGGAGAGTTCATATTTTAGGAGAAATGAATAAAGCATTATCAGCATCAAGATCTGACGTTGGAAAACATACTCCGAAAATGGAAAAAATTAATGTTGATAAAAAAGATATTGCTGCTGTTATTGGAAAAGGTGGCGCAACAATCAGAGAGATCGTTGAAAAATCAGGTGCTAAAGTAGATGTGAATGATGAAGGAGTCGTGACTGTTGCTGCTCCAGATGAAGAATCTAGAAACATTGCTATGCAAATGATCAAAGACATCACAGCAAAAGCCGAATTAAATAAAACATATTCTGGTAAAGTTATGAAAATTATGGAGTTTGGCGCATTTGTTAATTTTTTAGGAAAACAAGATGGACTTGTTCATATTTCAGAACTTGCAGATAAAAGAGTAGCTAAAGTTACTGACGTTGTCAAAGAAGGTGACGAAGTAAAAGTAAAAGTAATTGGTTTTGATAGAGGAAAAGTTAAACTTTCTATGAAACAAGCTTCTGATTAATCTGTATTCGAAATAGGGGCTTATTTGCCCCTATTTATCCACTCCCATATAAATTTAAAGAAATCTAGGAAGTAATTTATTTTTCTTCTAAAATATAGCTTAACTAATATTTTTAGGATCTGGCATTCCAACCTTGTTATATCCAGCATCTACATAGTGAATTTCACCCGTAACACCCTTTGCAAGATCACTTAATAAGTATAATGCTGAATTTCCAACATCGTGAATATCTACGTTTCTTTTAAGTAAAGAATGGTCTTCATTCCATTTGTATAGAAACTTTGCATCTCCAATAGCAGAAGCAGCCAATGTCTTTATAGGTCCGGCACTGATAGCATTCACTCTCATACCTTTTGCTCCCAAATCTCTAGCTAAATACTTAACACTAGATTCAAGAGCAGCTTTACACACACCCATTACATTATAATTTGGAATAGCTTTGTTTGCTTCGTAACTTAACGTGATTAGACTTCCACCTTCTTTCATCATTTTAGAAGCTTCTTTTGCAACTTCGGTAAATGAAAAGCATGATATAAGCATACTTCGTAAAAAATTTTCTCTAGTCGTATCTAAATATTCACCTGACAATTCTGATTTATCTGAGAATGCAATTGCATGAACCACAAAATCAATTTCACCCAATTGTGATTTTACATCTTCAAATAATTTTATTACATCCTCTTTTTTTTCAACATCACAACTAAATGTAACTTTAGAATTTAATTTTTCTGCTAAAGGAACAACTCTTTTTTTTAAAGCATCACCTAAATAAGTGAATGCAAGTTCAGCACCAGCTTCTGCAAGTTTTTGTGAAATACCCCAGGCAATAGATCTTTCATTAGCAACACCCATGATTAATCCTTTTTTACCTTTCATTAAACTCATAAGTCAAACCTTTTTAAAAATTAAAGCAGCATTAGTTCCACCAAAACCAAAGCTATTTGACATTACAGTATTTAAAACAGCATCTGTTTCAGTTTTTGCTACGATAGGAAACTTTTTAGCATCATCATCCATATCTGTAATATTTGCTGAACCTGTAATGAAATTGTTTTTCATCATTATTAGACAATAAATAGCTTCATGCACTGAAGCAGCACCCAAAGGATGACCTGACAAAGATTTTGTAGAACTTATTTTTGGAATGTCATCTCCAAAAGTTTCTTTAATAGCATTAAGTTCAGTTATATCTCCAACAGGAGTTGATGTGCCATGAGTGTTAATGTAATCAATTTTATTTTTAGTAGTTGCCATTGCCATTTTCATACATCTAACAGCACCCTCACCTGATGGTGCTACCATATCGTATCCATCCGAAGTTGCTCCATAACCAGTTAATTCTGCATATATTTTAGCCCCCCTTGCTTTAGCATGTTCGTACTCTTCGAGTACTAACACACCTGCACCTCCAGCGATTACAAATCCATCTCTAGTTTTATCATAAGCTCTAGATGCAGATTGTGGAGTATCATTATATTTCGAAGATAAAGCTGTCATAGCATCAAACATTGCTGTCATCGCCCAATGAATTTCTTCACTACCACCCGCAAAAACAATATCTTGTTTACCCATTTGAATTAATTCCATAGAATTTCCTATGCAGTGTCCACTAGTTGCACATGCAGAACTCATTGTATAATTAGTTCCTTTGATCTTAAATGGAACTGCTAGAGTAGCAGATGCAGTACTTGCCATCGTTCTTGGAACTATAAAAGGACCCATTAATTTTGGGGTTTTTGCTCTTGTTTTGTCAGCTGCTAAAATAACGTTCTCAATTGAGGGCCCTCCTGAACCCATAACTATACCAGTACTAAAGTTGCTTACTTCTTTTTCCTCAAGACCAGAATCTTTGATTGCCTCTTTCATCGCAATATAGTTATAAGCTGAGCCCGAGCCCATAAATCTAATTGTTTTTCTGTCTATATGATCTTCAAGTTTGATGTTTGGCTTGCCATGCACATGACTTTTTAAATTATGCTCTTTATATTCCTCAGCAAATGAGATTCCTGATTTTGAATTTAATAAAGATTGATAAACTTCTTCTTGATTATTTCCCAAACAAGAAACTATACCTAAACCAGTTATTACAACTCTTCTCATTATTTAAATAACCCCACTTTTAAATTATCCGCTGAATAAATTTTTTTCTCATCTGCTAATAATATCCCATTAGCCAAACCAACAGTTGTACCACCAGGAGACATAATTTTTTTCATATCGATTTCATATTTGACTAATTTAACATTTTGTAAAACTTCTCCTGTAAATTTTACTGTACCAACACCCAAGGCTCTGCCTTTTCCAGGATTTCCAATCCAGCCCAAATAAAATCCTACGAGTTGCCACATAGCATCAAGTCCAAGACATCCTGGCATCACTGGATCTTCTTTGAAATGACAATCAAAAAACCAAAGGTTTTTCTTTATATCTAGTTCAGCTTTTAGAGAGCCTTTTTTAAAAGCACCATCCTTGTCATTAATTTCTGTAATTCTATCAAACATTAACATTGGTGGAAGCGGTAATTTTGCATTTCCAGGACCAAAAAGACCTCCGTTTCCGCAACTTATAAGTTCTTCATAAGAATAGGAGTTTTTTTTCATAAAATAGATCACCTTAATACTTGATTTTAAACCATTATAATATACATAAAGTTTAGAATTATTATAATTAACAATGTTAAAAAATAGCGAATTTGTTAGCAAATTAAGAAATTCTGGTCTTAGACCCACTAAACAAAGACTTAAAATTTGCGAAGTCTTATTTAATAGAGACAAAACATTTCACTTTACCATAAATGATTTAGCAAAAAACATTTCAGAAAATTTTAATGAAAAAATATCTCTAGCTACAATTTATAACACAGTTCACGCTTTTAAAGATAAAGGATATTTAAAAGAGATAACGATCAGCAGCGATAAAAGTTATTTTGATACAAATATTACTAAACATCATCATTTTTATGATGAGGACACAAATTTACTTATAGATTGTAATGATAACGAAATTGGAAAAGTTAATATCAAAAATAATATTACAGGAAAAAAAATTAGTTCTGTGGAAGTTTTAGTAAGAGTTGCGAGTGATACTCAAAATCAGAATTAAAAAAAAACTTCCTTTCTAAATTTATATTATAATCGTTCTAAACTGTTGACATTTAGTTTAGAACTATTATAAATTAACAATTCTAATAACCATGGGGGAAATACAAAAATTATGAGTACTGAAAATTTCAAAAATAAGTCTTTTAAAGCCAATCAAATGAGCAAATGTCCTTTTACCGGTGCAGGAACACCTGCAAAGTTTTCTGCAGGAAGAGGTCAAACAGTAAGAGACTTCTGGCCAAATAGTTTAAATCTTAAAATTCTTAGTCAGCACTCAAACTTATCTAACCCTATGGATAAAAAATTTAATTATGCAAAAGAATTTAAAAAACTAAACTATAAAGCATTAAAAAAAGATTTAAAAAAATTAATGACAGACTCCCAAGAGTGGTGGCCAGCAGATTATGGTCATTATGGTCCATTATTTATTAGACTAGCTTGGCATGCCGCAGGAACTTACAGAACTGGTGATGGTAGAGGTGGAGCAGGAACAGGTAACCAGAGATTTGCGCCACTTAATTCTTGGCCAGATAACGTAAACTTAGATAAAGCTAGATTACTTTTATGGCCTATTAAAAAGAAATATGGAAGAAAAATTTCATGGGCAGATTTATTCATACTTGTTGGAAACGTGGCTTTAGACTCAATGGGTTTTAAAACTTTTGGTTTTGGAGCTGGTAGAACTGATATTTGGGAACCAGAAGATGATATTTATTGGGGCTCAGAAAAAGAAATGTTAGGTGTGGAAAGATACAGTGGAAAGAGAAATTTAGAACAACCGTTAGGAGCTTCACATATGGGTTTAATATATGTAAATCCACAAGGTCCCGATGCTAATCCAGATCCAAAATTAGCAGCACATGATATTAGAGAGACATTTGGAAGAATGGCTATGAATGACTATGAGACAGCAGCATTAGTCGCCGGAGGACATACGTTTGGAAAATCTCATGGTGCAGCATCAGAGTCGTATAAAGGACCGGATCCTGAGGCTTCAAGACTTCAGGACCAGTCAACAGGATGGAATAGCGGATATAAATCTGGAAAAGGTGTTGATACAATAAGTAGTGGTATTGAGGGCGCTTGGACTCAAAATCCAATTCAATGGGATATGGGTTATTTGGATTGTTTATACGGACATGATTGGGAGCTTACAAAAAGCCCAGCTGGTGCTCATCAATGGACTCCGAAGAAAAATGGGCAAGAGATTAAAATGGTTCCTGATGCACATCAAAAAGGTGTGCTTCATCCACCAATGATGCAAACAACCGACATATCGATGAAAGTTGACCCTAGTTATGGACCTATCACTAAACATTTTCATCAAAATCCAAAAGAGTTTCACGATGCTTTCGCGAGAGCATGGTTTAAATTAACCCATAGAGATATGGGACCAAGAGTTTGCTATCTTGGTAGCGAGGTTCCGAAAGAACAACTTATCTGGCAGGATCCAATTGATAAACCTAAATATAAACTTAAATCAAACGAAATTAAAGATTTAAAAAGTAAAATCTCTAAATCAAAAATATCAATTTCAGACTTGGTTTCTACTGCATGGGCTTCAGCATCTACGTTTAGGGGCTCTGATAAAAGGGGCGGTGCTAATGGTGCAAGAATAATGTTGGAACCACAAAAAAATTGGAAAGTGAACAATCCAAAAAAATTATCGACTGTAATTAAAGCTTTAGAAAAAATTAAAAGCAAATTCGATAGTAAAAAGAAAAGTGTTTCAATGGCAGACTTAATTGTACTAGCTGGTGGTGTTGGTATCGAAATGGCTGCCAAAAAAGCTGGCTATAAAGTTCAAGTTCCATTTTCAGCAGGAAGAGGAGATGCAAGGCAAGACCAGACTGATATTAACTCATTTGGTCTTCTAGAACCACAAGCAGATGGTTTTAGAAACTACCTAAATGGTGGAGCTTCAAATGTTTCTGCAGAGGAAAAACTAGTTGATAAGGCTCAATTGATGGGTTTAACAGCTCCAGAAATGACTGCACTTGTGGGTGGTATGAGAGTATTAAACACAAATTTTGATGGCTCAAAACACGGTGTTTTTACTAACAGACCTGGTTGTCTTACTAACGATTATTTCATAAATCTTTTAGACATGAATACGACTTGGAAAGAGGAAGATAAATCTGAACAAACGTTTATTGGTAAAGATAGAAAAACTCAAAAAACTAAATGGAAGGCGACAAGAGTTGATTTAATTTTTGGTTCAAATTCTCAACTTAGAGCTCTAGCAGAAGTTTATGCATGTGAAGACTCGAGTGATAAATTTATTAAAGATTTTATCGCGGCATGGGTAAAAGTTATGAATTCTGATCGATTTGATTTGAAATTAAACTAATTCTATAAAACAGGACAAAAAAAATATGGGAACAGCGAATTTTGAGGACTTCTATGAAGTTCCTAATCTTAATTTTGATATATCAAAGTTAAGAAATGATTTGGATAAAGTTTTAAAAGCCAAAAAGTTTAACTCTCCAGGGGTTACACACTTTGGAGCAATACCATTAAATCAAATTCCAAATGATAGAAATTCTATCGAGGGAAATAATATTAGAGGAAAATATTGGACAATTGCCGATGAAACTGGAAAAGAAGTTTCTCGAGATGTTGATATAGATGAGTCAAAATATACTCAATTGGTTCCTGAATTTGAAAATACTTATTTTAAAGAAGTTTATGACACTTTAAGTAAAAGGTTTAAACTAGGTAGAGTTAGATTATTATTAAAAGAGCCAAGATCGACATTAAGCTGGCATAAAGATCCTGAATGTAGACTGCATGTACCCATCATAACTAATAAGGGGTGTTCAATGGTAATTGAAAATGTAGCAAAACATCTTCCAGCTGATGGTAAGGTATGGATAACAAATAATAGGAAATATCATAATTTTTTTAATGGTGGAGAACAGGCTAGAGTGCACCTAGTTGCTTGTGTGCTTGATAGTCCGTTTAAAAAATAATGGAATTAACAACCGGCATATTCAAAGCTGCTGGACAGGTTTACACCAATAATAAAGGTTCAATTTTAAGAACCATTATTTATACAATTGGTCATTTTGCTATAGCTATAACTGTTTTGATGTTTGTCGCTGATGTCAGCTTTATGATAGCACTTACAGATGCAATAGTAGAACCAATAGCTAATTCTATATGGTATTTTATTTTAGATAAGTGGTGGGCGAGTAAATCAAAAAACTCTTAATCTAATACACCCCAAATATTGTCTGTCTTTATCCAACCTTCAAAATCATCTGTATTTATTTTGCACCAAATTCCATTGCATTTTTGAACTATTAGGACTCTTCCACTTTTTATTTTAGCCAATGGTTTAGAAAAATTTGTTGGATTTTTGTATAAAATTTTATCTTTTATAGGAATAATTGAATTTATTTTTTTTAATTGAGACCAATGTATCCATCCACTGTTGTTTTTAAAATCAATTACTCTTCGCCAGTTCTCTTTTTTATCAATTTGTTTGAGAGGCAAATTTACTTTTTTATAAATAAATTTTATGGGAGACTCAAAACTTGGTCCATACCTTACATTGACCTTACTTTTCTTTAAGGACAAGAAAGTTTCTTGAGCACAACTTAGTGAGGTAAAAGATAATAAAAATAAAGTTATAAGAAAAAGTTTAAATTCTTTTTTTTTCAACATTTTTTAACTTTTTAAATTTAATTTTTCTGAAATTTAGATTTAATAAATCTAAAACCAAAACTTGACCATCTAAATTTTTGCCGATAGATAAAATTTTTTTCAAAATTTCATTCGCTTGCATAATTCCTATTATACCAGCTACTGTACCTAAGATGCCTCCATATTCACAATTTAATATATCATCTGAAATCTCATATTCTTGATAAAAAGATCTTATACAAGGTGTTTTTTTATTTTTAAAATCAAAACTAAAAATATGACCATCAAATTTACTTATTGCTCCAGTTACAAGAAATTTTTTATATTTTCTTGAAACATCATTAATTAAAAACTTCGTTTCAAAATTATCTGATCCATCAATTATGTAGTCATAATTTTTTATAATTTTTTGATAATTGTTGATATTTAATCTTATTTTATGGGAGTTTATTTTTATTTTTGAGTTAATCTTTTTTAATTTTTTTTGAGCAGTCTTTACTTTGGATTTTTTTAAGTCTTCGACGCTGTAAAGACTTTGTCTGTGAATATTAGATAAATTAACAACATCAGGGTCAACAATGCCCAAAACACCTACCCCTGCTCTCACTAAAAACTCAGCTGCAGGACAACCTAAACCTCCCATTCCAATAATTAAAACTTTTGCTCCAATAATTTTTTTTTGGCCTAAGCTTCCAATATTTTTTAAAACTATTTGTCTTGAAAATCTCTCTATTTGATTTTTATCTAAATTGATATTCATTTACCTGTTGAACCAAATCCACCCTTACCTCTGATAGAATTAGGTAAATCATTTTTTTCTTCTAATTCCATCTTGACCACAGGTGCTAATATCATTTGAGCAATTCTATCACCATTATTAATTGAAAAATTTTCATTACCATGATTATAGATGATAACCTTTATTTCTCCTCTATAATCACTATCAATTGTTCCTGGAGTGTTTAGCACACTAATATTATTTTTGGCTGCTAAACCTGATCTTGGTCTTATTTGAATCTCGTAATCTTCTGGAAAAGCAACAGATAATCCTGTGGGAATTAAAACAGATGTTTTAG
>CACMBY010000004.1:0-106358 GCA_902612065.1 uncultured Pelagibacteraceae bacterium
TTTATTGTTGTTGTCTTTTTTTTAACTTTTAATGTTAATGCAAAAGAATTACCAAAAATAGATACAAAATATTATTTAGGAATTTATAAGTCTTTCGATAAATTTAGTGCAATAGCTTTATCTACTTATATAGATCATTTTGGCACTCCTTATTATACAGAAACTGATACTGAAAAAAGAAATCTTGGTTATTTTTTAGGTTATAACTTTTATCTAAATAACTTTTTTATTGGTGCAGAAACAAATTTTCAAGAAAATATCGGTAAAGATCAATCTATTGCAGGGTTAAGTGGAAGTGTAACTTATGAGAAAATGAAGGAAGCAAAATTAAAGATAGGATACAATTTTGATGATTTTGATTTTTTTATCTATTTAGGTGGTGGTGATATTGATACCACATGGACTGCTTATCATAATGACCCAAGTAAAATTAATAATTACTATACTAGAGGGTTGGGAATTGATTATTATTTTAATGAGAATTTCTTCTTAGGTTTAAATCTAGATGAAACTACTTTTGATATATTTTACACTGAGTCTTTATATGTTGAGGAAGTTCATAAAAGATCTCTTAGATTAAGATTTGGTTATTTATTTTAATTCAAACGACTTTTTTTAAGGAAAGTTAGTATTTTTTAGACAAATTTGGCACATGTTAATTTATTTTGCAGTGTTTAAATGTATTAAATATGAGTGAATTAAATAAACATTTCGAACCTAAAAACTTTAGTGACAAAGTCGCTTTGTCATTTACAAAGTTTTTGAGATTTTTGGCTGATACTTTTTTCAAAAAAAGATACGGCCATAGAGCGGTTGTTCTTGAAACAGTAGCAGCTGTACCAGGTATGGTTGCTGGGATGCTTATTCATTTAAAATCATTAAGAAAAATTGAAGATGATAAAGGGTGGATCAAAACTCTTTTAGAGGAAGCTGAGAATGAAAGAATGCATTTAATGACTTTTGTTCATATTGCTAAACCAACTGCAATAGAAAGATTCATCATTATGATTGCTCAGTTTATATTTATAATCACATATGCAATAATTTATATAGTTTCTCAAAGAACTGCGCATAGGATTGTGGGTTATTTTGAGGAAGAGGCAGTGATAAGTTATACAGAATATTTAAATGAGCTTGAAGCTGGAACCATACCAGATCAACCAGCTCCAGAAATTGCAATCAATTATTGGAATTTACCACTTCATGCTACTTTAAAAGATGTAGTAAGAGTTATCAGAGACGATGAAGCTGGCCATAGAGATGTTAACCATACTTTTGCTGATTTAATAAATATTAAGAATAATAAAGAAGTTATCAATAAAAGTAATAAAGAAAAAAAAGAAAGTGGCGAAGAGATTTTAGATTAAATATTAATTCGAAAAACCATATTTTCTAAGTCTTACATCACCGGTCCTAGCATGAGCCTCCATACCTTCGTATCTTGATATCCTAGCACATGCAGCACCAACAGATTTTGTAGATTCTTTTGTCATTCTCTGAAAACTCAAAGTCTTTATAAATTTTCCAACAAATAATCCACCAGTGTAACGTCCAGCTCCTTTTGTTGGTAAAATATGGTTTGTTCCAGAACATTTGTCTCCATAGGCTACAGTAGTTTCTTCACCAATAAATAATGATCCATAATTTTTTAGTCTTTTATGAAACCAATCAAGATTTTTTGTTTGAACTTCTAAATGCTCAGGAGCGTATTCATCACTAATGGTTGCCATCTCCTCGTCAGTGTCACACAATATTACTTCACCATAATCTCTCCAAGCAGCTTCAGCACTTTTTCTAGGTAACTCTGGTAATTCAGCAATTAATTCTGGAACTCTTTTCATGACTTCATCAGCAACTCTTTGGCTTGTAGTGTATAACCAAGCGGGAGAATTATATCCATGTTCTGCTTGTCCAACTAAATCTACTGCAACCATCTCTGCATCAGCTTCATCATCAGCTATCACAGCAATTTCAGTTGGTCCCGCGAATAAATCAATACCAACTTTACCAAATAAAATTCTTTTGGCTTCTGCTACAAACTGATTTCCTGGACCTACTAAAATATCTGCTGGCGGATTTTTAAATAAACCATTTGTCATTGCTGCAATCCCTGGAACACCCCCTAAATTTAAAATTACATCTGCACCACACAAATTAGCTGTATAAATAATTGCTGAATGTGCACCCACACCTTCCTTGGGTGGACTGCAAGCAATTATATTTTTTACTCCTGCAACTTTTGCAGTTGTAACACTCATCACAGCTGAGGCTATATGGGCATATCTTCCACCTGGTATATAACAACCGGCTGTATTTACAGGAATTAATTTTTGACCTGCATAAAGACCTGGCGATAGTTCAACCTCAAAATCTTGGCCGTAATTTTTTAATTGTGCCTCGGCAAATTTTTTTACTCTTTCATGAGAAAATTGAATATCGTCCTTCGTTTTTTGATCTAATTCCTTATCTATCTGCTCAATTCTTTCTTTTGAAACGACTATTTCACCATCATACTTATCAAATTTTTTTGTTAGATTAATACAAGCTTCTTCTTTTGAAATTTCTATTTCTTTTAACAACCCTTTAACAATTTCGTTTGTCTTACTATCGTCAGTGGAGGGAGTTTTTGGTGATTTTTTTAGGTATTTAATAGCCATAATATTTTAGATAGTACGTTTAAAGCATTATAGATTTTTTTTCAACGAAACAATTAATCTAAAGCAACAACAGCTGCAGCAATAGATGCTAATCTTGCAGGAGCTTCGTCAGAACGACTGGTTATTACTACTGGAACTTTACATCCAACAACTACACCTGCTGCACACGCTCCACAAAAATATATAAGCATTTTTACTAAGCCATTTCCCGTTTCAACACTTGGGACCAACAATACATCTGCCATACCGGCTACACTATTTTCTATTCCTTTGATAGCCGCAGATTTTTTTGAGATACTATTATCAAATGCCAATGGACCAAAAACATCAGCATTTAAATTTTCTTTTTTAGCTAAGTTGGTTAATTCTTCAGCTTCTTTAGAACTTGGCACACTATCTAAAACTTCCTCAGTAGCAGATAATATTGCGACCTTAGGTCTTTCAATACCAATTCTATTAGAAAAATTTATAACATTTTTTAGAATATGTAATTTTGTTTTAACATTAGGCAAAACATTTAATGCTCCATCAGTAATTATTAAAGGTTTGTCTTCTTTTCCTAAAGTCATATGCCAAATATGGCTTAATCTCGTTTTTCCAAGTAAATTGTATTCTCTCTTCAAGACTTCTTTCATCAAAACGTCAGTATGAATATGTCCTTTAACTATAATTTTGATTTTTTGTTCACTTGCGAGTTTTGCAGCAATGGTCGCTGTATTATTTTCAACAGGCTCATGGATTATCTCATAATTAGAGATATCCCATTTCAGATCCTGGGCGCACTTATTGATTTCTTTTTCATCACCAATAAAAATTGGTTCAATTAGATTTTCTTTTACAGCATCTTGTACTGATTGCATAGGAAGACGTTTTCCTGCATTAACAATCCCTGCTTTAACACCTTTCTTTTTATGGGCAACATTAAGTAAGTTATCGGGACAAACAATTTCTTTATTGGAAAGCATATTAATTTTTTAAATCTATTAAATCTTTTTGAATAATTTTTGACAATTTAATTTCTTTTTTTAAGTTCATTCTAAACCTTTTATCTTTATTTTGACCAGGATACATTATTTCTTTTACTCCTTTAATTTTAGGCAATCTTTTAATTGTTTTAATATTATTCTTAATTCTTGAAGTATAATTTTTGACAAATAAGTTTGTTTTAAATGTGATAAACAAATGTCCAATATTTTGTGGACCCGAAAAATCATCAAAAGGATCCTTAACTTTACCTGCATGATTTCCACCGGTTAAAACACCACTCAAAATATCTACCATCCACGCCAAACCAGAACCTCTAAAACCTGCTATCGGTAATTGAACTCCATAAAGGGCTTTTTTTGCATCTGACGTTGGTTTGCCAAATTTATCTAATGCAACACCTTTTGGTATTTTTTGATTATTTCTAGCTGCAAATCTAATTTTTCCTCTATTAATTTTTGCAATAGCTGTATCCAATATAAATGGTACCCTTGCTCCAGTTGGGGAACCAAAACAAATAGGATTTGTTCCAAACAAACTTTTTTTAGCACCATAAGGAGCTATTGCAGGTGGAGCGTTAGTATAAATCATTGTGATTAATTTTTTTCTGACTGCTTGTTCAGCGTAATAACCAGATAATCCATAGTGACCACTATTTTTAACTGCCACTAAACCGATACCTGTTTTTTTAGCACATTCGATTGCCTTTTTAATTGCAAGGTCTGCTGCAACGAAGCCAATACTATTATCAGCATCAATATGAGTAATCGATTGAGATATCTTTTTTACTTTTATTTTAGGTTTTGGATTGATAACTTTTTTAGATATTCTTTCACAATACATTCTTAATCTAGAAAGACCATGACCATAAGCACCAACTAATTCAGCATTAATCAAAGCATTTGCTGAAATAATAGCATGAGGATTACTTAATCCATGATTTTTAAAAATTTTGATAACTTCTTTTTTAAGATTTTCTGTTTTCAAATTAGCCTTTTCCACGCCATGGAATTGTTTTGTCTATTATTTTTCTCAAAGTGACGTCAAATAATAAACCCAGCATTCCCATGATAAATATAGTGATCCAAATAACTTCGTATTGGAAATATTTTTTAGCAACGTTTTCAACAAATCCTATACCGGTTGTTCCAGCTAAAAACTCAGCCGCAACCAAAGTTCCCCAACACATTCCGACAGCAACTCTAATTCCTGTAAGTATTTCTGGTAAAGAATTTGGAAAAATTACATATCTCAATATTTGTTTTTTGGATGCACCAAGTGAGTGAGCTGCATGAATTTTCGATAATTGGGTACCAGAAGCACCGGCTCTTGCAGAAATAATCATGATTGATAATGAGACCATAAATAACAAGAAAACTTTCCCGGTATTATCAATTCCTAAAACTGAAATGATTAAAGGAGCCCAAGCTAGAGGGGGAACAGGTCTATAAAGCTCAATTAACGGGTCAAAGAAACCTTTGGCAAATCTATTTAGTCCCATAAATAATCCAAGTGGCACACCAATTAATATCCCAAACACTAATCCTAAAAATACTCTTAAAAAAGAATCCCAAATATGACCATAAGGCACGGGCACTTTAAATAACTTAAAGTCTCCTGTTACTAATTTTAAAACTTGGCCTTTAAAATTTTGTTTAACAATTCCATCTTGAGTGTGAACTGGGTATTCACCAGGTAGAATATCAGCAATCCAATCTGGTAAAATAAAACCAATCATTTTACTAACATCAACCAGTTCTATCCATAGGAGAGGAATTTCTTTATAACCTACACTCGGTTTAAGCATTAGCATAAATTTATCAAATGTATCTGACGGCTTAGGCAGCCATCTACCAGATCCTTGCTCCGAACAGCTCGGCCCACTTGCAACAATGGTTCCTGCTGGGAATAAAAATATATCGACAAATCTCAATCCCCCTTGGGCTTCTTTTTGGGCAACATCAAAATTGATAATTGCATTTTGCATTTCATTTAATGCATTTGGTGGATATATACTTGCAAATTCTATTCGTCGTGCAATTTTAACAATATCTTTGGCGTAAGTTGAAGCTACTTCTTGAGTATCATCTAAATTTTTTCGATAAGCTTTGATCTCATCTTTGAGTTCTTTTATTCTATCTTTAAATTGTGGATTATGATTTCTTAACTTAAAGAATTCATCACTAATAATTTGTAATTCTTTTGCTGCAGCATCAAATTTTAAACCTCTTTTAGTTTCCGGAACTAAAGGTACCTCGATAGTATTTTCTATAGATCCTGTTCCAGATTGAACTTTTATAATTCCCCAATCTCCTTGTTCACTTACTGCTTTAAGTCTTTCATTGGCTTCTTGTTCTGTTTCAAAAGGATATTCAGGTTTTCTAAAATTTTCAGTTAATAGGTTAATTTTACCAGTAATGTCATCTATTTTAAATTTTGTCTCATTTTCAATTAAATCCTCATTAGTTAATAAAGGAATTAGTTGAATAGTTTTGTTGATAAACTCTGTAAGATCTGTTTTTTGTTGCAAGTTAAGATCTTCAGAAAACTTAATTTCATTTAAAGTTGCTTTGAGGTTTTTATTTTCTTTCTTAATTTGTGCAGTACTTTTAAATTCACGTTCCTCTATTGGAAACTGATATTTTAAACCTAATAAAGAGTCGTTAACTTTTGCTACTTGGCAAAGTTCATTAGCCGATTTTGGGTAAAAACCTTTTGCAATATCCCATGAATAGTAAAGCCATACCAATAATAGAAAGCTACTTCCGACTATAATCCAGTGAGTACCACCTCGTGCTCTCTCAGGATTTCCAAAAACAGCGTCAACCTTTTCAGTTTTGATTAATCTTCTTCCATAAAGAATACAGCCAATAACTGCAAAAAAAATTAAAAAGGTGACTATTTGAGTTAACATTTAATTATCTTTCCCCATAATTTCTTCTTCCATATTCCAAATCATCTCTAATATTTCTTCACGCTTCGCAGAAAAATCTTTGTTTTTTTTAATCTCTCTTAGATCTTCTTTCAGTCCCATTGAGGCAAATGGAAGATTATACTCTTTATGAATTCTACCTGGTCGAGGTGCCATAACATATAATCTCTCACCAAGTAACAGAGCTTCTTCAACTGAGTGAGTAATTAAAATAATTGTTTTCCCTGTCTCTTTCCAAATTTTTAAAACTAAAGACTGCATTTTTTCTCTTGTTAGAGCATCAAGGGCTCCTAGAGGTTCATCCATTAAAATTAGATCGGGATCATTAATTAAACATCTTGCAAGAGCAACTCTTTGCTGCATACCCCCAGAAAGTTGATAGGTTGGGGTATTACCAAAACCTTTTAAGCCAACTATTTCTAACCATTCATCAACTTTTTTTTGAGTTTCAATTGGATCTTTTTTTTTCATTCTTAATCCAAAGTTGACATTTTCAGCGACTGTTAGCCATTCAAACAAAGCACCTTGTTGGAAAACCATACCTCGCTCTACCCCGGGTCCATCAATCTCTTTACTATTTAAAGTAATACTTCCGGAAGTTGGTCGAATAAATCCTGCGGTAATATTTAATAAAGTTGTTTTTCCGCAACCTGATGGCCCAAGAACTGTTAACAGTTCTCCTTTTTTAAGAGTAAAATTTAAATCTTTTAAAGCATGAACAGTTTCTCCTTTTGGAGTTTTAAAAATCATATTAAGATTTTGAGAAACTAGATCACTCATTTGTCCACTTTATATTAGAATTTATAGTAAAAAAATAGGCACCAATTTAATAAAAAATTGGCGCCTATTAAAATTTTAATTACCTTTAGATTATAAAGGTAAGAAACTTGTATCTACGTTTCCTCTTGGTGTTCCCATTCCTTTAAGGAATGCATCAAGATTTCCACTTTCCATAGAACTTTTTGTTTCCTCTGGAGTTAGAAATTTGAAACCACTTAAAGTTTCTTTCATGTCAGGAATTTTCATTTCTGAAGCTTTTGACATTGCATTCATATCACTTTTTCCAGCTCTATATCTTGCATTTGCTTCATGAGTTACTTCGATGAAAGTTCTCAACATTCCTGGATTTTCCTTCATAAACTTTGTAGTTACAGAAGTAATATCAATCCCTAGGATACCTGCATCTCTAGCTTCTTGAACTGTTAGCAATCTAGATCCAACTGCAGTAGCAGCTTTAATAGAATTACCACCAAATAAACATGCCATTACAACATCACCGCTTACTAAAGCAGCAGCACCTTCTTCAGGGTCCATTTGAATGATATCCATTTTTTTTCTATCTGCTCCAACAACTTTCATACTCTCATCAAAAACATATTCCGCCATTGTTCCAAGTGGAACAGCAACTTTTTTACCTTCTAATTCAGTTGCGTTGGCTTTTGTAATTCCAGATGCATTAGATGTAACACAAGTTGTTCCGCCCATTCCGTATTCCATAGCAATATCAACTAATTTGATAGGTGCTTTAGATTTTACAGCGTTAATGAATGGAACTAAACCTTGAGAATAAGAAATATCAATATCTCCTGCTAACATCGCATCAGTCATAGCACCACCATTAGTAAAGTTAGTCCACTTTACTGGAACCCCTAGAGCTTTTGCGAAGTTTTTCTTCATCATGTCCTCTAGATTTGGACTTGGCCACTCTAAGAAGTAAGCAACTCTAACTTCATTTGCTGCTGAATTAGCAACAGATATTGAAAGATTAAGAGCTACAAAACATCCAAGAATAAAACTTATTATTTTTTTCATTTATGCCTCTTCCTTGTTTATTTATATGTTTCAATTTTAAGATTAATTTCACCTATATGTAAAACAAAAAAATGATCATTATAGTTACACAACTTTAAGTTGTGACATTATTTTGGTGGTTAATTTAAGTTAATTAGTCTAAGGATTCATTTATTAAGTATTTTAAAATTTAATTATGAGCTCAGAAAAAAGAACATCAGTACCTAACTCACTTAATGAACATTGGATGCCATTTACATCTAATAAGGATTTTAAAGAAAATCCAAAATTAATTGTTGAGGCAAAAGGTGTTTATTTAAAAAATCATCATGGTAAAACACAAATTGATGCAAGTTCAGGATTATTTTGTAATCCTTTAGGACATGGAAGAAAAGAAATCATCGAGGCAATTACGAATCAATTAAACACCCTGGATTATTGTCAGCCGTTTCAACAAGGTTTTGGTGGTTCATTTGAATTAGCAACAAGGATTTCAAAACACACACCCGGAAACTTAAATAAAATTTTTTATACGATATGTGGATCAACTGCTGTAGAGACTGCAATTAAGATTAGTATCGCTTATCATAAAGCAAGAGGTGAGGGACAGCGATTTAGATTTGTTGGAAGAGAACGTGCTTATCATGGAATGAACATTGGAGCCACATCAGTAGGCGGCATGATCAATAACGTTAAAGCTTATGCAAGTGTATTGATGCCAGGTGTTGTTCATATGAGACATACACATTTAGATGAACATAAATTTATTTCAGGTCAACCTGAAACAGGAGCTGAGATTGCAAATGATTTAGAGAGAATTTGTACTAATTTTGGTTCTGAAAATATCGCAGCTTGTATTGTAGAACCTATTGCAGGTTCAACAGGAACATTAGTGCCACCAGTTGGATATTTACAAAGACTAAGAGAACTTTGTGACAAACATAAAATACTTTTAATTTTTGATGAAGTTATTACGGGTTGGGGAAGAACTGGTTCAGCTTTTGGAGCTCAAGAATTTGGTGTAACACCTGACATAATGACAATGGCAAAAGCAACAACGAATGGAATAGTTCCTTTTGGTGTGGTTGCTTGTAAAGAAGAAATTTACGATGCAGTGATGGATAATTCTCCAAAAGGTGCAATAGAATTATTTCATGGTTATACATACTCAGGCATTCCTGTATCAGTAGCTGCAGCATTAGCCGTTCAAGATATTTTTGAAAAAGAAGATATTTTTAATAGAGCAAAAGAACTTGCTCCTTATTTCCAAGAAGGTCTGTTTTCTCTTAAAGATATTGATGTAGTAGATAACATAAGAGGTTATGGAATGATGGGTGGAATAGATATTAAAACTGATGGCAGACCTGGTAAAGCAGGTTTAGCTACTTTCAAACATTGTTACGATGCAGGAGTTAATTTCAAAGCTACTGGTGATTGCTTAATTATAGCACCAATGTTTATTTGTGAAAAAAAACATATTGATGAAATTATAGAAAAACTAAGAACTGGAATTACTAATTACGCAAAGAGTAAAAAGAATTAAATTTCGTTAATGAGAATTGGCGTACCTAAAGAAATAAAACCTCAAGAAAATAGAATTGGCCTGACACCGGATAGTGTAAAAACTCTCGTTTCAGAGGGTCATGAAGTTTTAGTTGAAAATAATGGAGGTTTTGAAGCAGGTTTCGATAATGATCAGTACAAAAATGCTGGGGCCAAAATTATAGAAAAAGCTACTGATATTTTTAATGACGCTGAGATAATTGTTAAAGTTAAAGAGCCTCAAAAAGTTGAGGTTGAAATGATTAGGGAAAATCAAATTGTTTATACCTATTTACATTTGGCTGCTGCAAAAGAATTAACTGAGGGTTTGGTAAAATCAAAAAGTATTAATATTGCTTACGAAACCATCACTGATGATAATGGACGACTTCCTTTATTAGCACCTATGAGTGCTGTAGCTGGACGTATGTCGGTCCAAGCAGGAGCACATTGTTTAGAAAAAAATCAAAAAGGCAGAGGAGTTTTATTAGGAGGAGCTCCAGGCGGTGAGCCCGCTAATGTTTTGATTTTAGGTGGAGGGGTTGTAGGTGAAAATGCTGCAATAATAGCAACTGGTATGAAGGCAAAAGTTCATGTTGTTGATAAATCAGAAGCAAGATTAAAACAATTAGTTTCAATTTTTGGAGATAAAATTATTCCAGAACAAAGTGACAAAATAGATTTAAAAAAGTTAGTAGCTGAGGCGGACTTAATAGTGGGAGGAGTTTTAATCCCTGGGGCAGAGGCACCAAAATTAGTTACTAAAGATATGCTTAAATTAATGAAAAGAGGTTCTGTAATTGTTGATGTTGCAATCGATCAAGGCGGGTGTGTGGAAACAAGCAAACCAACAACTTTTAATGATCCAACTTTTATAGTGAATAATGTTGTTCATTATTGTGTAGCCAATATGCCTGGTGGAGTTCCAAGAACGTCAACTATCGCATTAAATAAAGCAACACTTCCATATTTAGTAAAATTAGCTAACAAAGGTTATCAAAAAGCTCTTGGAGAGGACAAAAACTTTTTAGCGGGATTAAATGTTCACAAGGGTCATGTGACTTATAAAGCGGTTGCAGATGTTTTTGGACATGAATATGTTAATCCAGGAGATGCAATCAATAACTAATTAAATGGAAAAAAAACTTCCAAGTAGCACAAAAGTTGTTGTGATAGGAGGTGGGGTAGTGGGTTGCTCTGTTGCTTATCATTTAGCTAAATTTGGTTGGAAAGACACAATCCTTTTAGAAAGAGATCAATTAACCTCAGGCACAACTTGGCATGCAGCAGGCTTAGTAAGTCAATTAGGTCCAACTGCAGCAGTTACAAAAATTAGAAAATATACTTTAGATTTATATAAAGAGCTTGAAAAAAAAGTTGATCATTCTGCAGGGTTAAGATTAAACGGAGCTCTTTCAATCGCTCAACATAAAGGCAGATGGCAGGAACTTCAAAGGCAAGCAACCACAGCACAACTCTATGATGTTGATGTAAGAATTTTAGATAAAGATCAAATTAAAAAAGATTATCCCATAATTAATACAGATGAAGTTATAGGAGGAATTTTAATGCCAGGTGATGGTGCTGCAGATCCTTCAGGTGTTACTCATATGTTGGCTAAAGCAGCAAAATTGGAAGGGGCACAAATTTTTGAGAAATCACCAGTTGAGGAAATTTTAACCAAAGATGGAAAAATTTCTGGAGTTAAAGTTAAAGGTCAAAAAATTGAATGTGAATATATTGTTTTAGCCTCAGGCATGTGGTCTAGGCAAATAGGAGAAAAAGCTGGTGTTAGTATTCCATTATACCCAGCAGAACATTTCTATATAATCACTGAACCAATTGAAAATTTATCAAAAACTTTACCAGTGGTAAGAGATTTTGATAATCGAACATATATAAAAGAAGATGCAGGAAAAATACTCGTTGGAATTTTTGAGGGAAATTCAATTCCTGCTTGGAATAAAACTAATAAAGTTCCAGAAGATTTTTCTTTTGGTGAGTTTCAAGAAAATTTTGAACATTTTGAACCTTATTTAGCCTCAGCAATTAAAAGATTTCCAATTTTAGAAACTGCTGGAATTAGAAAATTTTTTTCAGGGCCAGAATCTTTTACCCCTGATACCAACACTTTATTAGGCGAAGTACCTGAGATTAAGAATTTTTTTGTATGTTGTGGGTTAAATAGTATTGGAATTGGCAGTGGCGGTGGTGTTGGTAAGGTTACAGCAGAGTGGTTGATGACCGGCCATATTAATGAAGATATTTTTAGTTATGATATAAAAAGATTTCAAAAGTTTCATTCAGAATTAGGTTTTATCAAAAAAAGGATTACAGAGTCATTAGGAGATTTGTATGGAATGCATTGGCCCTTTAAACAACACAAAACTTCTCGAGATATAAAAAAACTTCCACATCATGATAATTTGAAAAGTTTTGGAGCTTGTTTTGGTGTCTCGGGTGGATATGAAAGACCCATGTGGTTTGCACTAGATGGTGAAAAGGCAGAGTATGAATATAGTTATAACTATCAAAGTTGGTATCCTTCAGCTGAGTATGAAACAAGTAATACAATAAAAAATGTTGGTTTATTTGATCTAACTCCTTTTTCAAAGTTTGAAATTAAATCTGATAAAGCCCATCAAGAATTACAAAGAATTTGTACTGCGAATATTAAGAAAGATGTTGGTAAATGTACCTATACTCATATGTTAAATTCAGATGGAGGTATTGAGACTGATTTAACTATAGTGGCGGTAGATGAAAACCATTTTAGAATAATTAGTTCTGCCGCAACAAGAGAAAGAGACAAGCACCACATCAAAAAACATTTAAATAAAGATATTGAATTAACAGATGTAACTGATGACTATTGTGTTTTTGGTCTATTTGGGCCCAAGAGCAGAAGTCTTATAAGTTCATTAAGTAAAGATAGTTTTGATAATGAAAATTTCAAATTCGGAACAGCAAAATTTATTTCAATCGCAGATACTAAAATTTGGACACAGAGATTGTCTTATGTTGGTGAATTAGGTTATGAACTTTACGTTGAAGCTAAAGATGCCAAAAAAATTTATGAATTAATTATAGAAAAGGGAAAAGATTATAATCTTTCAAATTGCGGCATGCATGCAATGGATATTATGCGAATGGAAAGTGGTTTTCTTCATTGGGGTCACGACATTTCCCCTGAGGAAAATCAATATCAAGCAGGTTTATCTTTTACAATCAGTAATAAAAAAAATGTAGATTTTATTGGTAAGTCAGCTCTTGAAAAAATTAATAATGAGAAGATCAAAACAAGATTTGCTATGTTTACATTAAAAGATAGTAAACCTGGAGAACCATTATTACTTCACGATGAGCCTATTTATTTAGAAGATAAGATAATAGGTAGATCAACTTCAGGAAATTACTCTTTTAACTTTAAGAAAAACCTGACTTTTGGTTACATCAAAAACGATTTTTCCAATGAAAAATTAAGAGATAGTAAATTATTTATCGAGGTTGAGAAAAGGAAATACGAAATTGAATTGATTAATAAACCAATAAAACAGACCAATTTTAAGACAAATTAAACTTTATTTTTTAAAAGAAAAACAAATATAAAACCAGTGATGTACATAATCAAAGCATATGCAGCTGTTGGAGTTATGTAGATTATATCTGTACCGAATATTTGTGTAGAAACAAATATTGCTAAAGTACCATTTTGTAATCCACATTCTAAAGCAATACATTTTTGTTGTTTTATTCCTGAGGCAAAAATTTTACCAAGGTAATAAGCCACAATCATCATTGTTATATTTAGGATAAAAGTAATTAAACCTGCTTGCATTAGAAAATCTATAAAACTATCTCTTTCTTCATAAAACGCAGCTATAAAAAAAATAACAAATAATATTATGTTGAGTTTTTCAAATATTTGAATTTTCGAATTTACAAAATTTTCAGCAAATTTTCTTATAATCATCCCTAAGATTACCGGAACAGTTACAACCAAAAACATTTTTAGCGCTATACCAATCATTGAAATATTTTGAGAAATATTTGTAATTCCAAATAAATCAGCAGATGTAAAAATTATAAGAGGAACAGTAATAATAGAAATTAAACTGATTACAGCTGTTAAAGAAATCGATAAAGCAACATCTCCGTTAGCAAATTTTGTTAATATATTAGATGTTACTCCGCCTGGTGCAGCAGCGATAATCATAACTCCAATTGCTATTTCAGGTGGTACTTTAAAAATAATAATTAATAAGTAAGCAACTAATGGAAGAATAATTAATTGAGAAAAAAAACCTACAAAAAAATCCTTTGGAGTTTTTAATATTCTCGTAAAATCATCAATCTTTAATCCCAAACCTAAACCCAACATTATTAATGCGAGTATGATAGGTGCTATTTTTGTTACTATCTCCATGACCCCTCAGTGTAATAGTATAACGTCTATAATTTATTTAAGATTTATGAAATTACAAGAAGATTTAGAACTTTACGTATAAATTTAGCTTTAAACTTAAAAGCTTCAGTTTGGTAAGGTAAAATTTTCTTAAAATTGAATGAGGATAAAACGTATTGTTTTTTTTCATTAAGTTTAATTAAATCATTTTTTATTAAGTATTTGCATTTTCTTATTACTGTTGCTCTTGGAATTAACGTCATATCAGAAATAGACATTGCGCTTATACCTGAAGTTGAGCCAACATTATTAATCAGTATTTTACTTGCAGCACCATGGTCTAATGGTAATTTTTTTGTTTCTATATTTCTTAAATTTTTCGTTACGTTCAGTGATTGATTCATACAAATAGTTCCCCAAACATGAAACGTGCTTAGATCTTGCATGAATTTGTGATATCCAATTATTAATGGTATTTGCATTCGATAAAACCACCGCCAACATAATGTAAATTTTTTTTTGATTAAACTTTCAATTAACTTGACATCAACTTTTTTTGAAAAGTGCTTATCTCTATATAAAGCTTCAGCCACTAATAAGATATATTTTGATGAAAGTTTAATTTGATTTTGAGGTTTAACAAAAGAAAATGCTTTACCGTCAATTATAATCTTTTTTTTATCTCTTTTAATAACACCTTCTTTCTCAAGTTCTAAAACTTTTCTTCTTATCGTTTCTTTTGGTAGATCTAATTTCTCACATAATTCAGTAATACTAAACTTATCTATTTGAACATATGATTTAGAATAATATTCTTCATACGATTGCTGAATATTCATTTGATCATAAAATTGAAGTGTTTTTTCTATAAGTGAAATTATAATCATGTATTTGTAGTGATCATTAAAAGCCCAATACACATTGTTCATCCAATTCCACTGATGTGATATCCACTCATTAGCTAAGTCAGAGTAGTTATTCATTATACTTTCATAAACCTGATCGTCGGTTAAGGTTTTACTGAAATCGATTTGTTCTAAACTCATAAAATTTGAATTCGAGAATATTGACCCAAATTGAACACATGTCAATCTAATAGTGACCCAAATTGAACTTCCGGAAAATTGTTCGACAGATATTTTAATGTATTAATCCTCCTATGAATAATAAAGGCTTTGCAGAGACACATACTAACATCGAGACCCCAAATGATGTTTATGTTGCTGAAAAGCCTTTAAAAACATTAAAGAAGAGAGTTGATATAAACATTCTAAAGTCAAAGCTAGAGGAAACAGAAGCGAAGGAACTCAAAAAAAATATTTTCATTTTATCGTTGCTGATAATTGGTGTGGGATCCTTTGGAATTTATCTTTCTTTCTAACAAATTTGCAAAAATTAATTATACGTGGTTAAATAAAGGCATGAAAAATTCAGGTATCAACGTGAAAGAAAAGCTTATAGCTAGATACCTTGAAAAAGATCCACCATCAACTCAATCAAAAAGTAGCAACATAAACGTTCTTTTAAATAGAATTGCTGTTAATAAAAAAAATGAAAGCAGAAAAAAATTGTATTTTTCAGCAGCTGCTTCTACAGGGTTGATTTTATTTGGTCTAATCATTTTCTAAGAAAATATTAGTTAATTTTCTCTAAATTTATAACTTTTGCCTAATTAATAAATATTGAATCAAATTATTAAACTATTATAAATCTCATCAAAAGGCGGGGTAGCTCAGTTGGTTAGAGCGCGGGACTCATAAGCCCGAGGTCAGTGGTTCGATCCCACTTCCCGCTACCATCAGAATTAAATTTTTAGCCATCTTTTATTTTTTAAAGTCCAGTTAACTACTTGATCTATTCTTTCTTCTATGGAGACTTTTGGTTTCCATCCTAATTTTTTCATTAAATTACCATCTAAAGCATATCTTAGATCATGACCAGGTCGACTTGAATGGAAATCAACCATCTTATATTTCAATTTTTTGCCAACAGACTTTGCGATTAATTTTGCCAGTTCGAGATTATCTAATTCTATAGGACCCACCAAATTAAATTTTGGACATTTGGCTCCACCATAATCTATTTTATTTTTTTTAATTATTTTTTTTCGATTTTTAATTAAGAACAAACATCCATCCGCTACATCCGATGCATGAATATAATGCCTGCTCCCAGCTTTAGTTTTATTTTTATTACTGTGGATTTCTACAAATAAACCATCTCTCGCACTAATGATACATTTTGGAATAAATTTTTCAGGATGTTGTCTTTCACCAAAAACGTTCATTGTATGTGTTATGAAAATTGGCATATGGTAACTATTTTCAAAAGCTACTGCTAGTTCTTCACCACCAGCTTTCGTTGCACTATAAGGATTAGTAGAATTGTATCTTTCTCTCTCTTTATATTTAACTTTATTTGGTGCTGGACCAAAAACTTCATCAGTGCTAAAATATACAAATAGCTCTAAATTTTTAGATTTCCTTGCAAAATTTAATATGTTGCAGGTTGCAACAACATTATCATATACAAATGTCAAAGGATCAGTAATTGATCTATCAACATGACTAGATGCAGCCATGTGTAAAATGAAATTAAATTTTCCTAAGTCAGCTGCCAACATATCATTCACCTCCGCTCGAAGATCATGATGAACAACTCTAAGTCGACTTTTATCTTTCTCAGAAATTTCACTCATCATATCTGAGATTCGATTCAAATTCCCTGAATAGTCTAACCTATCTAAAGAGACAATTTCCCAATCAGTATGATTAAGGATGTGTTTAATAGTGTGATGGGCAATAAATCCAGCCCCACCAGTAATCAAAACTCTTTTTTTCATATATAATACAACTATAATATTTTTAAAACTGCAACAATATATAAATATTCAAATGGACTTAACTATTGTAATTGTCTCATTTAAAAGTGGAGGCATACTACACAGATGTATAAAATCAATAGATAAAAGGTATCCAATATTAGTTATTGAAAATTCTATTGATCATAAACTTAAGTTAGAGCTTGAGGAAAAATATCAAAATGTTAATTGTATTTTACCAAAAGATAATTTGGGTTATGGAGGTGGAAATAATTTAGGATTATCGAGAGTTAAAACAGATTATGCTCTTATTCTTAATCCTGATGTAATTTTAAAAAAAGACTCAATTGAAAATTTTTTTAAATCAGCAAATAAAAACCCTGACTTTGGAATTATAGCTCCAGTGTCTCTAAATGAAAAGTACACTAATTTTAATCATGATAAAGATATTGCTGTTAAAGAAGTTGAAAATGTTAAGGGTTTTGCCATGTTTTTTAATATGAAAAATTTAGAAAAATCACATTTTTTTGATGAAAATTTTTTTTTGTATTTAGAGGAGATAGATTTATGTAAAAGAGTGCGATTAATGAATATAAAAATATTTATTGATCCTTTCATAAAGGTTGAACATTTTGGGGGAATTTCTCACGAGCCAAAGATTAACAAACCTATGGAATTATCAAGAAATTGGCACTGGATGTGGTCAACATTTTATTTTGAAAAAAAACATAATGGATATTTAAATGCATTAATAAAAATTTTTCCTAAGTTTTTTTCATCATTATTTAAATTTATTTTTTACTTAATTGTTTTCAAAAAAGACAAGAGTGATATATATAAACATAGACTTTTAGGTATTATTAATTCTGTTTTATTAAAAAAATCGTGGTATAGACCATCATTAAATAATGAATAAATAGATATAATATTAACTAACAATGAGTAAAGATAAAACAATTCTTGTTACTGGAGGAGCAGGATTTGTAGGTTCAAATTTAATTAAATTATTTCTAAATAAAACAAATCATAAGATTGTTAGTATTGATAATTATACTTCTGGAAATAAATCAAATCATATTACGAATTCAAGGGTAAAATATATCAAAGGGAATACTTCGAATATCTCAAAATTAATTAAAAATCCTAGTCAAATTAAAACAGTCTTTCATTTTGGTGAATTTGCAAGAATATACCAAAGTTTTTTAAAAATGAACAGATGTATTGAGTCAAATTCAATTGGATCTAATGCGGTATTTAATTTTTGTTTAAAACATAATATTAAACTGGTCTATTCTGCTACTTCTGCTTCATTAGGCAATAAGGGAAAAGACAAAAATTTATCGCCATACGCTTTTACAAAAGCGAAAAACTTAGAACTACTCGAGAATTTAAAAAAATGGTTTAATTTTAAATATGAAGTTATTTATTTTTATAATGTTTATGGTCCTAACCAAATTTGCAAAGGAGAAATGTCAACTGTAATTGGAATATTTGAGGATCATTACAAAAAAAGAAAATCTTTACCAGTAGTTAAACCAGGTACACAAACTAGAAGATTTACACATATTAAAGATACAGTAGAAGTTTGTTATATTGCCTGGAAAAAAAATTTATGCAGACATTATAGTATAACAAGTAAAAAATCTTATTCTATTTTAGAAGTTGCAAAAATGTTTGACTCAAAAATAAAGTTTTTACACAAGAGACAAGGTGAAAGATATGCATCAGCTCTAACTAAAATAAATCTAACAAATAAAATTCACAAGTATTATGGGAAAATAATGCTTAAAGATTACATAAAAAATTTTCTAAAAAAAAATAATAATTTCTAAAATAATCTTTGAAATTCATCTAAGTCAACTACTCTTAAATATTTGATATAGTTTTTATAATAATCTTTAAATTTCAGATCTTTGATATTTTTTTCTATTTTAAGAATAGAAGAATTTCTTTTTTTTTTTATAACTCCAATTCCTTGATCTATTTTACATGTGTATATTTCTAAATTTTCGTTTTGTCTCAAATCTACTATTGCTTTCCATACATCACCATTCCAAGACATTCTATATCTTGGAACAGCTTGCTTACTTAAACTATCAGGCATACAATCATGTACCAAAACTATCCCTTCATCTTTGAGGCAATTAATTGAATTTAGAATATCTTTTTTAACTTGATTGTAGGTATGTAAACCATCAATAAAAATGATATCAAATTTTTTTTTATTTTCCTTAAAAAACTCATCGCTTGTTTTCCTAATGTTTCCTCCATTAGTAGGATCAACACCTGTCTTATTTTTTATTTTAACTTTTGAAAATAATTGATCTTGGTCACAACCTATCTCTAGATAGTCTGAATATTTATATTTATTGATTAGATATTCAATCAGATCCCAACGGAAATAGTTTTGTGGAAAATTATATTCAAGTTTTCCTTTAAAATTTTCAACAAAAATATTGTAATAAATTTTATTAAATATTTTTGAAATTCTAGTTAATTTTTCCATTTTTAATGACCTGGAAAATTAATTAAGTTTTCAACTTTATAGCCTTTTTTTAATAATTTGGTCGTACCATTAAGATCAAACAAATTAATAACAAAAATAAAAGCAGCAACTTTTCCTTTGGAAATTTCAATTAGCTTAGCTGCTGCCTCAGCTGTGCCACCTGTTGCAATTAAATCATCTATAATTAGGACATTGTCATTTACCTCAATAGAATCTTTATGGACCTCTATTGTTGCTGTTCCATATTCAAGCTCAAAATCTATTGAGTGAACATCAGCTGGTAATTTATTTTTTTTTCTTAGCATTATAAATGGTTTTTTTAATAAATATGAAACAGCAGATGCGAAGACAAAACCTCTTGATTCTACAGCAGCAATTTTTTCAAATTTAAATTTTTTACTTCTTTCAACTATTTGATTAATTGTTTCAGAAAATGCTTTTTCATTTTTTATCAATGTTGTTATGTCTCTAAATAGTATACCTTTTTTTGGATAATCTGGAATTGATCTAATAAAATCTTTTAAATTCATAAGAGTAAATTATATATTAATAATTAATTAAAATTTTTTATTATGACAATAAATAAATTAGCAATCATTGGTGGAAGCGGTTTATACGATGTTGAGGAATTTGAAAATCGAGAATTAGTTGATTTACAAACTCCTTGGGGAAAACCCTCAGATCAAATTTTAAAGACAAAATTTAAAAATAAAGAGGTTTATTTTTTACCGAGACATGGCAGGGGGCATTTTATTTCACCTTCGAAAATAAATTTTAGAGCTAACATTGATGCGTTAAAGCAACTAGGTGTTTCCGACATAGTTTCTGTATCAGCTGTCGGATCTTTAAAGGAAGACTTGCCACCAGGTAAATTTGTAATTGTTGATCAATTTATAGATAGAACTTTCGCAAGAAATAAAACTTTTTTTGATGAGGAAATTGTTGTCCATGTTTCTATGGCTCATCCAACATCAAATGGTCTTATGAATGCGTGTGAAGAAGCTATTAAGAAAGAAAAAATTGAATATCAAAGAGGTGGAACTTATGTAGTAATGGAAGGGCCACAATTTTCAACTTTAGCTGAATCCAATCTTTATAGATCGTGGAAAGCCGATGTAATTGGTATGACAAATATGCCTGAAGCTAAATTAGCTAGAGAGGCAGAAATTAGGTATGCATCTGTTTCAATGGTAACTGATTATGATTGTTGGCATCCAGATCATGAAAATGTAGACGTGCAACAAGTAATAAAAGTTCTTTTAGGAAATGCGGCTAAAGCAAAAAATATGATTAAAAATTTAATAGAAAATTTTGAAAATCATATTGATCCAAAAGATCCAACAAACAATTGCTTGGATGTTGCTATTGTTACTTCACCTGAAAAACGAACTAAAAAAACAATAGATAAACTTAAAACAGTTGCGGGTAGAGTTTTAAATAGATGAGAATAGAAGGAAAAGATTATCGTACTATCTGGTTTGAAAATAATGTTGTAAAAATTATTGATCAAACAAAACTGCCACATCAATTTATCATAAAGGATCTAAAGACAGTTAAGGATGCAATTAACGCTATAAAGACAATGGAAGTAAGGGGTGCACCTTTAATAGGTGCTACAGCAGGTTATGGATTAGTTTTGGCAATTATTGAAAATAATGATCAATCATTTTTGAAAAAATCTGCAGATGAATTAATAAGTTCAAGACCAACAGCAATAAATTTAAAATGGGCTGTTGATAGAATGATGAATAAATTATCAGGTTTAAATAGTGATAAAATTTTAGAAATAGCTCTTAATGAAGCAAAAGATATATGTGAAGAAGATGTAAAATTTTGTAAAAATATAGGATTAAATGGATTAGAAATTATTGAGGAAATTTATAATAAAAAAAAAGATACAGTTAATATACTAACTCATTGTAATGCAGGTTGGCTTGCAACAATAAATTGGGGTACTGCAACATCTCCAATATATCATGCGCATAAAAAAGGTATCCCAGTTCATGTGTGGGCAGATGAAACTAGACCAAGAAATCAAGGAGCAAATCTTACTTCTTATGAATTAAATGAAGAAGGAATTAAGAACACAATCATTGCAGATAACACAGGTGGAATTTTGATGCAAAGAGGAGAGATTGATATGTGTATTGTTGGAACAGACAGAACTCTAGCCAATGGAGATGTTTGTAATAAAGTTGGAACTTATCTAAAAGCATTAGCAGCTCACGATAACAAAATTCCTTTTTATGTTGCACTACCAAGTTCAACAATTGACTGGAATATAAAAGATCATAAAGATATTCCAATTGAGGAGAGAAATTCAGAGGAATTATCTCATGTGGAAGGTTTAGATGAAAAAGGAAATGTAAAGAAAATACAAATTTATCCAAAAAAAAGTAAAGCTATGAATTTAGCTTTTGATGTAACTCCAGCAAAATATGTTACAGGATTAATTACCGAAAAAGGCATATGTGAAGCATCAGAAAGAGGACTAAAAGAATTATTTAAATGAAGAATTTAGACCAAAGAAATCAAATTATTGAGCATTCTCTAAAATTGAACTCTACAAATCTTTCACCACTACGATCAGGAAATATATCTTTGAGAGCAGAGCAAGATAATATTCAAGGTTATTTAATTACTCCTTCAGGAAAAAAATATGAAACATTAAAGCCAGAGGATATTGTTTTTATGGGTTTAAATGAAGAAGCAGAAAATAACGACATAGTGAACAAACCCTCCTCCGAATGGAGATTTCATAGAGATATTTATGTTAATAAAAAAGATGCCCAGGCAATTGTTCATGCACATTCTCCACACGCAACAGCTGTATCCTCACATGGAAAATCTATACCTCCGTTTCATTACATGATTGCTCTTGCAGGAGGAGAAGACATTAAATGTGCTGAATACGCTACTTTTGGGACAAAAGAACTTTCACAAAATGTAATTAAAGCTTTAGAAAATAGAAGTGCTTGTTTGATGTCTAATCACGGACAGGTTGCTTTTGGAAAAAATCTAGACCAAGCATTTGAACTAGCACAAGAGATAGAAAATATTTGTCATCAATACACTATTGCACTAAAGTTAGGGGAGCCAAAGATTCTTTCATTAGAAGAAATGAAAAAAGTTTTGGAAAAAGCTAAAGATTATAAAAAAGGGTAATATGATAAAAGTAGGGGAGCACATTACTTTAGATATTATTGGCACCGATAAAGAATATGATCCATCAGTTTATGAAAAAGTAATCAAAGAGATTGCTAAAGTAGCTAAAGTTACAATCTTAAATATATCAAAATATAAGTTTGAACCACAGGGCTTTACAATTCTTGCATTATTAGCTGAAAGTCATATCAGTTTTCATACATTTCCTGAAAAAGGAATTATAAGTTTTGATTTCTTTACTTGTGGAAAAATCAGTCCATCAGTAGCGATTGATATTGTTAAAAAAGAATTTAAGCACAAAAGAATTGTCAAAAAAGAATTTAACAGAGATACAAGATCTCTTTACCACGATATTTACAGCTCACCAGGTTTACAAAAATCATATGTAGTAAATGAAGTTTTAGAAGATTTTAAATCAAAAGAGGGTCAACATATCGAAATTTTAGAGTTAGAGCAATTTGGAAAATCATTGTTTATTGATGGCGAAATTCAAGTAGCTGAGTCTGATGAACATTTGTATAGCTCAACATTTGTAGGTGCTGGATTGAAGTTAAATAAAAACAATGAAAGAGCTGCAATCATTGGTGGTGGTGATGGAGGCGTTGCCAGAGAATGTATATCTAAAAAATTTAATTTTATCGATTGGTACGAGCTTGATCCAGAGGTAGTTGAAGTTTGCAACAAACATTTAGGGGACATTGGAAAAAAAGCTACAGAGAAAAATTCAGTTAAATGTGTTTGGGGAGATGCGTTTCATAGTATTAAATCTGTAAAAGACGATACATATGATCATATCTTTGTAGATTTAAATGATGATCAGTTTTGTATAGATTTGGCTGCAAAAAATATGGACTCTTTAGTAAGAATATTAAAACCAAAGGGTGTGATCACAGCACAAGTTGGTAGCCAAGATAAAAAACCTCTTCAAGTTGAAAATTGGATGAATGTTTTCCATCATCATTTTGGAAATACTAAATTATCTAGGGTTTATATACCCAGTTTTGATTGTTCTTGGAATTTTTCATCTTCAATAAATCACTAGTTTTTTCTTTTTAAAGTCTCTGATTTGTGAAATAATATTTTTTTATTAAAGGAGAGAATGATGAATATATTTAAAAAAACTATTTTTTCAGTTTTATTTTCATTTTTAATAATTGGAAATGTTAATGCTGATAAAATTAAAATTGGAACAGAAGGTGCTTATCCTCCATGGAATTCTAAAGATGCATCAGGTAAATTAATTGGATTTGAAGTCGAATTAGCTTACACACTTTGCAGATATATTGGACAACAATGTGAGATAGTTGAACAAGATTGGGATGGAATGATACCAGCTTTAATTATGAGAAAATTTGATGCAATTATGGCAGGTATGTCTATTACTGCTGAAAGACAGAAAGCTATTAGCTTTTCTCAAGGTTATGCAGATGAAGTTGCATCTTTAGCAGTTATGAAAGGTTCTGACCTTGAAGGTATGGATACTCCAGAGGGGATCAATCTTACTTTAGGTGGTTCAGGTGTTAAAAAAACTTTAAAAACTTTAACGGGTGCACTTGCTGGTAAAACTGTTTGTACACAGACGGCAACTATTCACCAAAACTTTTTAGAGTCTGGTGATGTTGGAAAAATAAATCTAAGAACTTACAAAACTCAAGATGAAGTGAACTTAGACTTGGCATCAGGAAGATGCGATGTTGCATTAGCAGCTGCAGTTGCTTTTACAGATTATGCTGAAAAATCTGGTAAATCAGTTGTTCTTGTAGGTCCAACTTTTTCAGGTGGAGCATTTGGTAATGGTGTTGGAGTTGGAATTAGAAAAGACGACACTGAATTGTTAAAAGCATTTAACAAAGCAATCGAGAAGGCTAGAAAAAACGGAGACATTAGTAGAATAGCTACTAAATGGTTTGGTTTTGATGCCTCTATGTAATTAATTTTAGATTTGGCGACTATAATGTATAGTCGCCAATCTATATGGAACTTCTAGCATTTGGAGATACTGGTTGGGGTGACGAGTTATTTCGTGCCACTCTAATGACTATAGCTGTTTCAATTACAGCAATGATTATAGGTTTTCTTTTTGCATTAATCTTTACTCCATTAAAATTATCTAAAAATAAGTTTTTAAATTTTATAGCTAATTCTTACACAACTATAATAAGAGGTGTTCCAGAATTATTAGTAATTTACCTTTTCTTTTTTGGTGGAACAGGTGCAGTTATGTTTGTTGCATCAATATTTGGTTATAATGAGTATATTGAAATAAATGCATTTATCACAGGTGCATTTGCAATTGGAATAATTTCTGGTGCTTATTCAACTGAAGTTTTTAGGGGAGCAATCCAATCAATTGATAAAGGCCAGTTCGAAGCTGCCAATGTATTAGGTTTAAGTAAATTTGGAAAATTTTTTAAAATTATTTTACCTCAAACATTAAGATTAGCTATTCCAAATCTAAGTAATGTTTGGCAGATAACTCTAAAAGACACTTCTCTAATTTCAGTTACAGGTTTAGTTGAAATCATGAGACAATCTTACATTGCTGCCGGATCAACGAGAGATCCATTATTCTTTTACTCATTTGCTGCAGTTTTGTATTTACTACTTACTTTCGTGAGCATGAAATTAATTAACAGATTAGAAGTTAAATATAGTAGGGGGTACTAATGGATCTTGAATTAATGATTAATAGTTTCCCAAAGTTATTAAATGCTGCTCTAATTACTTTAAAACTTCTTTCAGTTTCTTTAATAATCGGATTATTCATTGGCTTATTTTTTGCAATTCTAAGATTAAATAAAAATATATTTATCAATAGATTTGCTTATGGATATTCTTATGTTTTTAGAGGCACACCCCTTTTAGTACAGATATTCATTATTTATTTTGGGTTGGGTCAGATTGAATATTTAAGATCGACAGTTTTATGGTCAATTTTAAAAGAACCATATTGGTGTGCAATAATTGCTTTTGCTCTAAACACGGGTGCTTACACTTCAGAGATATTGAGATCAGCATTTCAAACCATTAAACCTGGAATAATAGAGGCAGGTAAAAGTTTGGGTATCTCAAATAAAGTAATCTTTTATAAAATTCAAATTCCTATCGCTATTAGACAATCTTTACCAGCTTATGGAAATGAAATTATCCTAATGATGAAAGGAACTTCTTTAGCTAGTACAGTCACCATAATGGACCTTACAGGTGTTGCAAAATATATTATTTCAACAACTTTTAAACCTATTGAGGTATTTATTGTTGCTGGTGGTATTTATCTATTTATGACCTTTATAATTCATAATGTGATTAAGTTTTTAGAAAAGAAATACAGCTTTAATTAAAGCACAACTAAATCAATTTTTTGTTTACCAAGTCTTTCGTTACCTTGTTTAGTGACTAAATAAGTTTCACCTAAGTTCATTGCTAATTGATTTTCTGAGTCCATTAATATCATATGCATAAAAAAAACATTTCCAGGCTCAATAACGTATGGATTCCCTGTGTATAACATTGGCCAATCCATCCAATTTGGAGCGAAAGTAGTACCTAAAGAATATCCACATGCATTCATTCTTGCTTTATTAAAACCAAGGTCATCAAATGTTTTTGCGTGAACGTCAAAAACTTCTCCAATTTTATTTCCAGGTTTTAATTTATTTTCGCAATTTTTTAACGCTTCAACACACGCTTCATGCATTTTATGATGTTTGGGATCTGCTTTACCTATAGGAATTGTTCTAAACATTGCTGAATGGTAATGTCTATAAGTACCAGCCCATTCTATAGTTAATTGATCTTGATCATTTAAAGTTTGTTTCTCTGATTGATAACGGCAAAGAAGAGCATTTTTTCCTGAACCAATAATAAATTCATTTGCAGGATAATCTCCGCCTCCTTCAAATATAACTTTATTCATTTCAGCTAAAATTTTAGACTCATTCACACCCGCTTTAGCATATTTCCAAACTTCATCCAAAGCTTTATCAGCTAGTTCTGCAGCTTTTTTTACATAAACAATTTCTTCTTTGGATTTCACTACTCTTAACTTTGTTATTAATTCTGATTTATCTTCAACAGAACAATAATTCTCTAAAGACTTATTGAGCTTCAATGTATTTTTTCCCGTCAATCCATAAGCATCATATTCAATTCCTAATTTTTTTCCTTTAAGATTTAGCTCATCCAAAATAACTTTAAGATCATCGGTTGGGTTCGATTCATCTTTATCAACCCAAATTCTTATATCTTTAATATTGGATGTATTTTGTGCCTGTCTTAAATCTGGAGCTCTAGTCAGTAATATTGTGTTTCCTTTTTCATCTAAAATTAATGTTTGAAAAAAAACATATCCAAATGTGTCATAACCAGTTAACCAATACATAGACTCTTGTCTAAACATTAATAAAGCATCAATGTTTTGATCTTTCATGGAGTGTAAAACTTTGGATTTTCTAATTCTAAATTCTTCTTTTGAAAAATGAAGTCCCATTAATGATTTAATAACTGGTGTATTCTTTTATTTCTTTGATAGTTGATCCAGTGTGATTGTTAATCTCTAATTTAATTTTTGCCCGATCATCATTTAAAAAATGAACATCTCTTGAAAGCTTAATAAATTTTTCCCCGAAATCCTTTTCTTTCTCACATTGTCTTTTATCATCCTCGATAACCCAAAGTTTTGAGTTAATTTCTTTAAGAGATTGGTAAAGATTATTCAGCTTTTCATCAGATTTGATATTTTCATCTAACTGATTTTTAAGAATAGAGTGTTCGTTATTAATGAATTTTAATTTTTCAGCATCTTTTATCTTTTCTTTTTTAATCTCTAAAATTGAAATTTTATCTAAAAGTTCTCCAACTGAAACTTCTACTATAATTTTATTCATAAAATTTAATACTATGTTATCTTGTTATAAATATGTCTAATATACTAATTATCAAACACGGATCTTTAGGAGATATATCCCAAGCTAGTGGTGCTATTCAAGACATATCTGAAAATCATAAAAATGATCAAATCTATCTTCTTACTACAAAACCATTTATTGATTTATTCAAAAAAAATCCATTTATTCATAATGTTATTTTAGACAAAAGACTACCAAGATTTAATTTAATATATTTATATTTTCTAATGCGTGAAATTAAAAAGTATAACTTTTCTAAAGTTTTTGACTTACAAAATTCATCTAGAACTAATTTTTATAAGAATATTCTTTTTCCAAAAGCAGGTAAGGAAATATGGTCGAGCTCAGCAACGACTTTACCAGCAAGAAAAAATAAAAGTGAATTTGACAAAAATTCTGTTCTCGAAAGATTTGAACATCAATTGAAAGACTCAGGATTAAGTACATTGAATACACTAAGGCCAGATTTTAATTGGGCTGCTACAGACATTAGTGAAATTAAAAACTTTTATAAAATAACAAAATATATTTTATTATTTCCTTTCTGTTCACCTCATTTAACGATTAAAAAATGGCCTTATTACAATAAGCTTATTGATTTAATATCGAACAAGTATGGAGAAGAATATAAAGTTATTACAGCTCCTGGACCAACTGAAATCAGTGAAGCAAAAAATATTAATGCATTAGCCTTACTGGATAATGGTAGAGCGCTAGATATTTCTCAACTTACCGCCTTGATAAAAGATAGCTCATTTATTGTTGCAAATGATACTGGTCCTGCTCATATAGCAGCTCATGTAGGAGCTAAAGGTCTTACATTATTTGGCAAACATACAACAGCTTATAAAGTAAGTATTGAAAGAGAAAATTTTAAACCAATTGAAGTTACGGATCTAAAAAACTTAAGCGCTGAAAGAGTTTTTGAAAGATTATCTAACTCTTTAACCTAGTTTTTTCAATTATTCTCAAAATCACTGGCACGACAAAGAGTATAAATAACAATCTTATAATATGATGAAAAGCAACAAAATCTGGCTCAAGGTCAAAAGCAATCGCTATTACTGCTACCTCATAAATACCTCCGGGGCAAAAGGATAAGATCAGTGATAAAATGTTATTATCTACAAAAAATGTAGCAACGTATGCTGCTATCAGACCTAATAAAACTAAAAGTATGGTTGCGACTAATCCATGAAAAGAGTTATTTGCCACTTCTTTAAATGTTTTATTTGCAAACCTACATCCAACAGAAGCTCCCAAAATTAATAAACAAAAATTTATTGATGCATCAGGTAATTTGTATGACGCGATGTCAGATATTTGTAAAACTCCACTTGCAACTAGTGTTCCAGATAATAGTGCAGCTGGAACTTTAAATTTATCAAAAAAAAATATGAACACTAATGAAACAATAATTAATATAATTAATTCCCAATGATTTTGAGACATGTAATCAAATTTTTCTAATTCTAAAGCTTCAGCTGGGTAAAGACTGACAATTATAAAAGGGAATAAAGTTATTATAATTATTAATCGAATTAAATGAGCTGTAGCTACTTGAGATAAATCTGATTTTTCATACTCTGCTAAAATCATTAATGGTCCTAAAGCACCTGGGGCTGCAGAAAATATTGATGTTTTTTCTTTGTAATCAGAAAATTTTTGTAAATATTTAGAAACAATTAGAATGCTAATAACAATATAAAAAAACATTATAATTGTGGTCCAAATCCAATTAACCATCTGATTAAGTAAATTTTGATCAATATAGTTTCCAATATGTAATCCTAAAATAATTAAGATTGAGCCAAGGGCTAATCTTGGCATTATTACTTGAAAACCTTTTAGGGCAATCAAAGAGGTTGCTATCATCGGACCAATCATCCACGCAAGTGGGACCTTAAAAAAGTCAGCGACAATCGCACTAGGAATAGAGATCACAATAACTAATAAAAATTTTTTTGATAATAATTGCCCAAAACTTTCTCGGTTAAAGGGAATCACGTTCTGCATGTGCTCTATCTTTGGTTGTTGACTAGATTACTAAAAGTATGTTTAATCTATGTAATTAACTATAACAACGAGAGGAAATAATGAAACTAATTAAATCTTTTTTTTCAGTTTTATTCTCTGCCGCTCTTTTATTATCAACAACTACAGTCAACTCAATTGCAATTGATAAACTACATTTTGTAATTGGTGGTGGTGCTGGTGGTGGTTGGGATGGAACTGCTAGAGGTACTGGAGAAGCTTTGACAAAAGCTGGATTTTTAAAAAGCGCATCATTTGAAAATATGTCAGGTGGTGGTGGTGGAAAAGCTCTTGCTTACATGATTAATACTAAGCCAGAAAATACAATCTTAGTTCAATCAACACCACTAGTTTTAAGATCAATTACAAGACACAAAGGTTATGTCAGTGGAAGTGGAACTTTATCTTATAAAGATGTTGTACCAATTGCTGGAGTAATTGGTGATTATGGTGCAATTGCAGTTGCAAAAGATTCACCTTTCAAAAACTTTAAAGATGTTGTTGATGCATATAAAGCAAACCCTAGTTCAATAAAAATGGCTGGTGGTTCTGTTAGAGGAAGTATGGACCATTTAATTGGTGCTTTAGCATTTCAAGCTGCTGGTGCAGATCCGAATGCTGTAGCTTATATTCCTTATGATGCAGGTGGAAAAGCATTAGCTGGACTTTTATCTGGAGAAACTCAAATTATTTCTACAGGTTTAGGTGAACTTATGGGAGCAAGAGACCAAGTAAGAATTATTGGTATTACTGCACCTGATAGAGTTGGCGATGCACCTGATGCACCTACACTTAAAGAACAAGGATATGATGTACAATTCGTTAACTGGAGAGGATTTTTTGGTCCTCCAGGCATGAGTAGCAAAGATAAAAAAGCTATTGCTAAAATGTTAGGCGATGTACAAAAAACTCCTGAGTGGGAAGCAGTAAGAGCAAGAAATGCTTGGGTAAATATTTATAACCCAGATAAAAAGTTTGTTAAGTTTTTAAAAACTCAAACAAAAGAAATGACAGCTCTTATGAAAAAACTAGGAGTTATTTAATCCTCGGGATTAATTAATTTAAAGAGCAGTGAATATAAATACGACAAAAATTATATCACTGCTCTTTTTTATTTTTTCAGCATTTTATTTATATACAGCTTATCAAATTCAGGTTTTCGCATTTGATGAAAATGCACCATTTAATGCCAAAACCTTTCCAATTTATTTAGGTTATGCTGGTTTATTTTTTTCAGGTTTAAAATTAATTTTACCAGATCCAGATACTATTAAAGTTGAACACAAAACATTAGAATACAAAAAAACAGCATTATTAATTGTTATTGCAATAATCTATGGAGCAACAATTTTAAAAGTTGGATACTTTTTAACTACATCTTTATTTTTATTTGCATCTTATTATTTTTTAGGGGAGAGAAGGTGGATACTAATGTTTTTACTATCTTTCCCATTTGTTGCAGGGTTTATGTATTTACTTCATGGAGTTCTTGAAATTTATTTAAGGGATCCTTTTTTAAAATCCATTGGAGTAATGGGATGATTGAAGGAATATTAATTGGTTTAACTACTGCGTTATCATTTAAAAACATCTTTATGGTTATGATTGGCTGTTTCTTTGGAACAATCATTGGAATGTTACCTGGTTTAGGACCAATGACAGCCATAGCTTTAATGATACCAATTACTTATGGCTTTGATCCTGCAACTGGATTAATTTTAATGGCTGGGGTTTATTATGGAGCAGTATTTGGTGGTTCAACTTCTTCAATTTTATTAAATGCTCCTGGAGTTCCAGGAACAGTTGCAACTTCTTTCGATGGATATCCAATGGCGCAACAAGGAAAAGCTGGAAAAGCACTAGCGATAGCTGCTTGGAGTTCTTTTGCTGGTGGAACTTTGTCGGCAATCTATTTATTGTTTATGGCTCCAAGTTTATCAAAAGTAAGTTTATCATTTAGATCTCCAGATTATTTTGCATTAATGATTTTAGGTTTAACAGCAATTGCAGCTTTTTCTTCAAAAGGTCAATTCTTAAAAGCAATGATGATGGTTGTGCTTGGTTTGATGTTAGCATCTGTTGGTCAAGATTCACTTTCAGATATCACCAGATTTACTTTCGATAATATGAATTTAACAGATGGTATAAGTTTCGTCCTAGTGGTTATGTCAACATTTGCTATGAGTGAGGCATTAACAATTATATTAAGGAGAAATGATCCAACAGCAGCAGCAAAGCAAGTCTCTTTAACCGAGCTTGGATCAATAAGAATTAACAAAGAGGAACGGGGTAAAATGTATAGAACAATTCCAAGATCCTCAGTTATTGGTTTTTTGATTGGAGTATTGCCTGGTGCTGGTGCAACTATTGCATCATTTTTAGCTTATGGAATGGAAAGAAATTTAGTTAAAGATGAAGAAAAAGAAAAGTTTGGAAAAGGAAGTGTAAATGGATTATCTGCACCTGAAACAGCAAACAATGCAGCATGTTCAGGTTCTTTTGTGCCAATGTTAACTTTAGGTATACCTGGTAGTGGAACAACAGCCGTGATGCTAGGAGCACTTTTGGGCTTTGGTATTCAGCCAGGTCCAAGACTTTACATGACCAATCCTGAAATTTTTTGGTCAGTGATAATGTCGATGTATATTGGAATGGTTATCTTGTTGATCTTAAACTTACCATTAATTCCTTACATCGCCAGGATACTAGCAGTTCCAAAAAATTATCTAATTCCATTGATATTATTTTTTTCAATTACAGGAATTTATGTAATGTCATTTAATAATTTTGATATTTATTTAATGATTGGCATAGCAGTTGTTGCAACATTTTTACGACTTTATGATTTTCCCATGCCGCCTTTAATACTAGCTTTTGTTCTTGGTGGATTGATGGAGGAGAACTTACGAAGATCATTACTTCTAAGTAATGGATCTTGGGAGTTTTTATGGGACAGAACTCTTACAGTTTGTATATTGGTTACAACGATTCTTATTGTTCTCTGGCATATTTATAAAACTTTGACAAAAAAATAATTTTTTTGTAAATTAAATTGTCGTCCTGATTTAGAAAAAACTCTACTTGCTGGGACTTTAAACACAACGCTAAAGGAGAAACATGAAACTAAAAATACAATCAATAAAAAACTATTTTAAATCAAAGAAGGATAGGGGATTAGAACCTGTATTTTTTGAAAAGATAGGTGATCAAAAAACATCAAGAGATCAGATGCGTGAAAACTTGATTAAAGCATTAAAAAAAAATGGTTGGACAATAAAAAAATAAATTTTAAGTCAATATTTTTTTATATTGTTCGATTGTATTAGACCAGTCGAATTTAGATGATAGCTCTTTTGCATTTTTACCAAAATGTAAATATTTTTTATTCTCAATCATAGAATTTAATGATGAATAAATTTCATCTAGATTATTTCCATCACAGATTAATCCCGTTTTATCATGTTGAATTGCATCTGCTGCACCACCATCAACTCCACCTAATGATGGAACTCCGTATTGTGCGGCTTCTATATAGGCTATTCCAAAACCTTCAACTGAGCTTTTATGCTTTATAGATGGCATTACAAATATATTTGATTTTGCCACTAAAGCGTTTTTAAGATCATCCGTTATTTCTTTAAAAAACATAACTTGCCCACCTAAATCGATTTCATTTACCAAATCTTTTAAATTTTGCTCTTCATCTCCATAGCCAACACAAATGTAAACAATATTTGGATAAATTTGTTTTAAGTTTCTTACAGCCATTAACACTTTTTCATGATTTTTTCTTTTATCAAATCTTGAAACTGTAATTAAACGTGGTGATTTTATTTTAAGTAAGCTTTCAACTTTATTTAATGATGTCTTATTTAATTCTTGAGCGGGGTTAATTCCTGGATTTATTACAATAACTTTTTCTTGTTCTACACCATTTTGAATGGCTAAATTTTTTGTATATTCAGAATTTGCTATTACTTTTTCAACACTATTTAAAACTTTGTTTGCTCTTTTATTTAAAGAGCTTCCTTTAGCGTGATTGATTTCTTTTCCGTGAATTAAACAATATTTTTTTTTATCAGTTACTATTAATTCTAAACTTTTCCAATGATCAGCTATAACGCCTTGAACTTTACTTTCTTTTAAATATTCATTAATTAGCTGTGCTTTTCTTATTTTTCTTAGGAATTTAATCCCACCAACTCTTTCAATTGAAAAATTTACTTTTTTATCAAATTCTTTATGATTTTCGTAGTGATCAGCAAAAACTTTGATCATAAAGTTTTTGGACATTTCTTTTGCCAAACCCCACATTAAACTTTGCATCCCACCCACCTCTGGGGGAAAAGATCTCGTAACGATTAAATACATTAACTATTTTTCCACTTAATACTACAGCCAGCACTCGGAGTTTGATTTTCAGGTCCTTTACCAGTTTCAGCAATTTGTTTCATTGCATTAAATAAATCACTATCACCATCCCTTACAGGAACTAAATTTTTTAATTCTCTTAATCTACCTCGATATTGAAGCTCTAAATTTTTGTTGTACCCAAAAAAATCTGGAGTACATACCGCATCATAAGTTCTGGCTATCTCTTGTGTTTCATCAACTAAATATGGAAAACTGAATTGATGTTTTTTTGCAAATTCAATCATACTTTCAAACGAGTCTTCCGGATAATTCTCAGCATCATTGGCACAGATTGCTACAGTGTTAATTCCTAAATCTTTCAATTTTTTAGTATCCTCGGCTATATCTTTTGTAACTGCTTTAACATAGGGGCAATGGTTGCAAATAAACATTATTAAGGTTCCATTTTCACCTTTAATATCTTCTAAAGATAAAATTTTATTATCAGTTGATTTAAGCTTAAAGTCGTGAGCCTTTTGACCGAAATCACATATTGGAGTTTGTATTGGCATAATGTAATAATATATAAATTATGTTTTACGATTTAAAAGATAAAAAACCAAAAAACTCTGGCGAAAATTGGGTAGCACCTAATGCGGTTGTGATTGGGGATGTAACTTTAGAAAAAAATACAAGTGTTTGGTTTAATGCAACTTTAAGAGGAGATATTGAAAATATTCATATTGGCGAGGGATCAAATGTTCAAGATGGATGTGTTTTGCATACCGATCCAGGATATCCCATTAAAGTTGGTAAAGATGTAACTATAGGTCATATGGTTATGCTTCATGGATGCACGATAGGGGATAATAGTTTAATTGGAATTGGTGCAGTGATTCTCAATAACGCTAAGATTGGAAAAAATTGCATCATAGGTGCTAAAGCTTTAATTACTGAAAATAAAGAGATACCAGATAACTCTTTGGTAATAGGTTCACCTGGTAAAGTTGTAAGAGAGGTCACTGAAGAGGAAAAGAAAGCAGTTTTTGAAAACACAAAGCACTATCAAGATAATTGGAAAAAATATTCTAAATCAATTTTTTAAGGAACCATCCAAGCATTTTTATTAGTTTCTAAATCAAATTTTGCTCTTCGATGTCCTTTGGCTGCAAGATATAACCATTCAATAGACTTTATTTTACATTTTATAACTGTAAAGTTTTTGTAACCTTCTTCGCTTTGTTCCATTGTATAATCAAAATCTTCTAATTTAGATATCATACCCGATGTTGGATTTTCTGACATAGTTCCTGGAGGACTATCAGTTAGGTAACATCTTCTACTGATATGTTGGGTTTTTTTCCAAGATTCTTCTGTTGTAGAATTTTGATTATTTATTTCACATTCTACTTTTACTCTTAATTGTATCTTTTCTTCTTTATCGTAGAAAACTAGAGAAGCATTATTATTTTTTTTAAGAATTTCTACTTTTGGTGATCTTAAATCAGTATGAAATTGTAATAGATTATTTGCTCTATCTGATTTTCTTAGAACAACGATTCTTCCATCTACCTCATCTTGGAGGGCACAAATAAAGACAGGAATTCTAAAAGGAGAACCTCTATTAGTCACAGCATCATCAAGCATAGACCAATACTTATTTTGAATTTCCTCGAAATTTTCATAGTATGCCGGTTGCATACATTACTTTCTGAATCTTTTAATTAAACTTGAAGTGTCCCATCGATTACCTCCTAAGCCTTGTACTTCTCCATAAAACTTATCTACAAGTTCTGTTACAGGTAATAATGAACCATTATTTTTTGCCTCATCCATTGCAATCTTTAAATCTTTTCTCATCCAGTCAACTGCAAAACCAAAATCAAACTTATCATCAATCATTGTTTTGTATCTATTTTCCATTTGCCAAGACTGAGCTGCACCCTTTGAGATAACTTCGATTACATCCTCCATATTTAATCCAGCTTTCATCCCAAAGTTAATTCCTTCGGATAGACCTTGAACCAATCCTGCAATACAAATTTGATTAACCATCTTAGCTAATTGTCCACAACCAGATTTACCAAGCAATTTCATTTTTTTGCTATAACAATCAATTTTGTCTTTTGCTTTATCAAAGTCAGCTTGATCGCCACCGATCATAACTGTGAGTGCACCATTCTCTGCTCCAGCTTGTCCACCAGATACAGGAGCATCTAACGCACCAAATCCATTTTTCTTTGCATACTCATATATCTCTCTAGCAATTGTTGCTGAGGCTGTAGTGTTATCAATATAGACTGCGCCCTTTTTAATTGTTTTGAAAGCTCCTTTGTCACCAAAAGTTACTTCTCTTAAATCATTATCATTACCAACACAGGTAAAAATATATTCAGCATCTTTAGCTGCATCCGCTGGAGTTTCAGCCATTTTACCTTTGTATTCTCCAATCCATTTTTCTGCTTTTGATTTTGTACGATTAAAAACAGTTACATTGTGACCACCTTTTGATATATATCCTGCCATTGGATAGCCCATTACACCAAGACCTATGAAAGCAACATTACAGCTCATAATTTTTTATGTTTAAAAGTTTAAGTTTAAAAGTAATTATATTTGGATTTATCTTTACATTTTTTTCTAGTTTTGGACAGAGTTTTTTTCTTGGTTTATTTAATTCAAGTATTAGAGAAACACTTTCAATAACTCATGGACAATTTGGCTCAATTTATGCTTCGGCAACATTATTGAGTAGTTTTCTTTTAATTTGGGTTGGTAAAAAAATTGATGACATAAATATTTTTAGATTTGCATTATATGTAACCCTTTTGTTAGCTTTTTCTTGTTTTTTCTTTTCAAAAATTTCATCAATAGTTTTTTTATTTATTGCTGTTTTTTTAATGAGGTTTTCTGGTCAAGGGTTAATGTCTCACACAGCAACTACAACAATTTCAAGATTTTTTACTAAATCTAGAGGCAAAGCTCTAAGTATCGGATGGTTTGGATTGTCAACTGCAGAATTTATTTTACCAGTTTTAATTGTCTATTTACTCACTTTAACTGCGTGGCAAAACATTTGGCTATCTATTTCTGTATTAATAATATTTTTTTTACCATTTATTTCTTTTGCCTTAATTAAAAACCTGAACTTTGACTCAAGAGAAGCTGTAAATGATCAAAATTTTGTTGAAAAAGAAATTAAAAATTGGACACGTATTGAGGTTTTAAAAGATTATAGATTTTATATAGTTTGTTTGAATATGTTAGCAATGCCTTGGATTGCTACAGGTGTATTTGTTTATCAGTCATATATAACAGAGTCAAAAGAGTGGGGTGAATTTGTCATAGCACAATCATTTATGGCTTATTCTGTCTTATCAGTAATTACTTTGTTGGGCTCTGGGTTTTTAATCGATAAATTTACCAGCAGAAAATTATTGATCTTTATGAATATACCTTTGTTAATTTCAATGTTGGTTTTGTTTTATTTAGATATTTCTATTTCTGCCTTTATATTCCTTGGCTTGATTGGAATTTCAAACGGGCTTGCAAATGTCTTGGGGTCTTCGACTTGGGCTGAGATTTATGGTGTAAAATACATTGGGTCAATTAAAGCATTAACAACAGCATTAATGGTATTTTCTACTGCTTTTGGCACAGCTTTATTTGGATTGTTAATCGATAAAGGCTTTACTATTGAGCAAATAGCAGTGATTTCATTTGTATATATTTTCTTATCTTTAATTGCTCTGTTCATGGTCAGAAATAGATTAAATCCTGAATATATTTAAATAATCCTTGCTTTTTTTAATCACAGCTTATAGATAACCGGCATGGCAAGAGTTACAGTAGAAGATTGTATCGACAAAGTAGATAGTCCATATGAATTAGTTTTGGTTGCAAAGGAAAGAGCAACTCAACTCAATACTGGGATAGAACCAACTTTAGATCGTGATAACGATAAAAATACAGTTATTGCATTAAGAGAAATAGCTGAAGAAAATATCAAAGTAGATGATTTAACTGAAAGTGCAGTCTACAAATTAAGAAAACATGTAGAACAAGTCGATGATGGTGCCGAAGCCGATGAGGATGTTGGTGATGATTTTGAAAGCTTATACAAAGGTGAGATCTCGAAAAGCGGAACACCTATTTTACCATCTAAAAGAGCACGTAAAGCTCCTGAAAAAATTCAAGTTTCTAAAGATGATTTAGCAGAATTGTCTGAAACGGCTAAGCCAGACGTTCCAGAAGCCCCTGTATCCGAAGATGCTGAAGCAGAACAGGGAGACGTTTCTTTGGATCAAGTTACTGAAAGTGAAGATCAAGCAGCAGACGATACTGACACTTCAAACTCTTAAAATTTATTAGTTACAAAATTCCTTTATAATTTTTTGTCGATGTTCATCTAAATCAGGTATGTCACCTCTTGTTTTTTCATCTTTATAAGATGACATTTTAATTGGGTTACCAGCCAGTCTAAAATCACCAACAACTTTATGAAATGCTTTAACAATCATGTTTCTAGACTCTATTTGTGGGTTTTCAACAGCCTCTTTAATATTAAAAATTGGTCCACATGGAATTTTATCTTTTTCCATTTCACTAACCCAATCACTTGTTTTTTTATTCAATAATTTTTCCTCTAAAATTTTTTTAAGCACATCCATATTTTTTGCTCTAGATGAATTATCTGAAAATTTTGGATCTTTACTTACTTCTGGGATTTGAAGAAGATTACAAAGTTTTTCAAAAAGTTTATCATTTCCAGCGGCAATGATTATATAACTATCTTGAGTCTTGAAGGCTTCGAAGGGTGCAATTGATGGATGTCTTGATCCCATTGGTTTTGGAATTTCATTTTTAGATAGATAACGTGCTATAGCGTTTTCTAATATAGCTATTTGACAATCAAGCATAGAAACATCTATGAACATTCCTTTTCCAGTTTTTTGTCTATCGTATAAAGCTGCATTAATACCTATCGCAGTAAAAAGCCCAGCAGTAATATCTCCAATCGATGTTCCAACTCTAGTAGGTTCAGAGTTTGGTTGACCAGTAACACTCATTAAACCGCCCATACCTTGAACTACCATGTCGTAAGCGGGTAATTCTTTAAGTGGACCAGTTTGACCAAAGCCTGATGCTGAAGCATAAATTAGTTTTGGATACTTCTTATTTACATCTTTCCAGCCAAACCCCCATTTTTCTAAAGTTCCAGGTTTAAAATTTTCAACTAAAATATCTGCTTTGGATAAAATTTTTTCAAAAATTTTTTTATCTTCATCATTCTTTAAATTAAGCGCAATACTTTCCTTTCCTCTATTAAGAGACATGAAATAAGCAGAATAATCTTTTATGAATGGTCCAAATTTTCTTGAGTCATCTCCAATTTCAGGTGCTTCAACTTTAATTACTCTAGCCCCTAAATCAGATAATATCATAGTGCAGTAAGGACCAACTAATACTCTTGTTAAATCAACTACTAGTAGGTTTTTTAAAGGTCCATCCATATTATTTCATCTTTCATGAGTTTTTGTCGACTTGACTCTTATTAATAAGTTCACTTTAATTGAATTATTAGAAATAACAATAGAGGGAAAAAATAATGTTAAAAAAAATATCTTTATATTTAACTTCATTAGTTTTTGTTTTTACTACTATTGGTTCTGCTTATGCAGTTACGCTAAAAGCAAGTCACCAATGGCCTGGTACTCCAAGAGCTGATGGATCTTATGATCCACGTCATGAAATGGTTCAAATCATTGCTGACGAGGTTAAAAAAGCAAATGTTGGAATAGATATCAGAATTTATCCAGCTAAATCATTATACAAACCTAAAGAACAGTGGAAACCTATGACAACCGGTCAGTTAGATATTTCTGCTTTTCCTTTAGCGTACGCATCTAAGTTTCATCCAGAATTTGATGCAACGCTAATGCCAGGAACTGTAAAAAATCATGATCACGCATTAAGATTCAATAAAGGCCCAATGATGACTGAAATTAAAAAAATCATTAATGATGCTGGTGTTGTAGTTTTATCTGATGCTTGGTTAGGTGGTGGTTTTGCTTCAAAAACAAAATGTATCAAAAATCCTAGTGACGCTAAAGGACAAGTGATGAGAGCTGCTGGTAAAGCATTTAACCAAATGTTAGAAGCTGCAGGAGCAGGTATACAAAGTATGCCGTCATCTGAAATTTATACTGGTTTACAAACAGGTGTATTAACAGGTGCTAATACAAGTTCAGGAAGTTTTGTGAGTTACAAAATTTATGAGCAAGTTTCATGCGCAACACCTCCAGGAAAATTTGGATTATGGTTTATGTATGAGCCAATTCTGATGTCTAAAAAGTCTTTTGATGCTTTAAATTCTAAGCAGCAAAAAGCTTTGATGAAAGCAGGAAAAGTTGCTGAAAAATATATGACAGCTCAAGTTGAAAACTTAGATAAAAAGTTTGAAGAAGCTTATAAAGCTGCAGGTGTTAAATTAGTATACATGAACGAAAAAGATCATGCTGCGTGGGTAGAGATTGCAAAAAAATCATCTCACAAAGCATTTGCTGATAAAGTTCCAGGTGGCGATAAGCTGATGGAAATGGCTTTAGCAGTTAAATAAAATAATATATAAAGAACCCCTATTTATTCTTATTAAATAGGGGTTTTTTTATGAAAGAAAAATATCTTAAATTTTGTAATTTTATAGCAAAAGCTTGTGGTGCTTTTGCAGTATTAGCTTTGCTCTTATCAATTTTAGTTATTGTAGAGCTAGTTTTTGAGAGATATTTTTTTCAAAGAGCAATTACATGGCAAACAGAATTAGTTACCATGTTATTAGTTGCATCAACTTTCATAGGAAGTGTGTATGTACTTAGTGAAAAAGCTCACGTTAGTATGGAATGGATTTATGATTTTTTATCCAAAAAAAATATCATTCGCTTAAAAATTTTTACTTCATTATTAAGTTTATTATTTTTTCTAATTTTATTTTATTTTGGATTTTTAATGGTTGAGGAAGCATTTACCAAAAATTATTCGACAGGAACAGTTTGGGATCCACCTTTATGGATACCATATTCTTCAATGGCTTTAGGTGCTATATTAATGATTCTTCAATATATAGCTGAAATTATCAAACTCACTGACGATAAGGATTATAATTAATGGACCCATTGATAATAGCTCTAATCGTTGCAGTTTTTACTTTGCTGGTTCTTTTTTCTGGAATTCCAATTGCTTTTGGTTTGAGTTTTGTATCAATAGTTCTTTTAGTATCATTTGAGGGTTTTCAAATGCTCGATGTTTTTGCTGAAACATTCTTTGCTGGACTAAATTCATTTGTTTTACTTTCAATACCAATGTTTATTTTAATGGGAATGGCTGTTGCTAATTCTCCTGCGGGAAAAGATTTGTATACAGGATTAGATAGGTGGCTTTGGAGAGTTCCAGGTGGACTAGTTATTTCTAATATTGGAGCATGCTCAATTTTTGCTGCATTAAGTGGGTCAAGTCCTGCAACTTGTGCAGCTATTGGAACTATGGGAATACCAGAAATGAGGAAAAGGGGCTATTCAGATCAAATTGCTACTGGAACTATTGCAGCTGGTGGAACACTAGGAGTTTTAATTCCCCCTAGTATTGTTTTAATTGTTTATGGAATTGCAACTGGAACATCAATTGGAAGATTATTTTTATGTGGATTAGTACCTGGCTTTATGTTGGCTGGAATGTTTGCAATTTGGGCACTCATCCATAGTTATTTTATAGATAAAGATGCTGCAAAAGCTTTACGAAACAGGGTAAAGCCAACATTAAAAGAAAAACTTGAGGTATTACCAAGAATTCTTCCTTTCCTCGCCATTATTGCTGGAGTTTTATATGTTTTGTATGGTGGGGTTGCAACTCCATCTGAAGCATCTGGAGTTGGGGCGTTCTTAGTTTTTGTCTTGATAGCTGTTGTCTACAAAATTTATCAGCCAAAAAAGATTTGGAACATTGTAAAAGTATCAATGAAAGAAAGTGTAATGATAATGTTTATTATTGCAGCTTCTTATCTTTTTGCATTCACTCTTTCACAACTTTACGTAACTCAATCATTAGCTCAAAGCATGGTTGAGTTAAGTTCAAATAAGTGGGTGGTATTTATTTTAATTAATATATTTCTTTTGATAGCTGGTTTCTTTTTGCCCCCGGTCGCTGTGATCGTTATGACATCAGCAATTTTGTTGCCAGTGATTACAACTTTAGGATTTGATCCTTATTGGTTTGCGATTGTATTTACTATAAATATGGAAATAGGATTGATAACTCCTCCAGTAGGATTAAATCTTTATATTATAAAGGGCATTACCCCAGATGTAAGTTTGTCTGAAATTTTAAAAGGCTCTATTCCTTTCATGATAATTATGGCATTGGCTATTTTAATTCTTTGTATTTTTCCTGAAATTGTTACATGGTTACCTGATAAAATCATGGGTAAAGCACTTGGATACTAAACAAAAAATTAATAGAAAAGTTTCAGTCGCCCCAATGATGGATTGTACTGATAGACACGATCGTTTTTTTCTAAGATTAATGAGTAAAAATGTAATGCTTTATACCGAGATGGTTGCCACAAAATCTGCAATTCATGGAGATAGAAATAAAATTTTATCATTTAGCCCTGAGGAAAAACCTTTAGCTTTACAGGTTGGTGGATCTGACAAAAATGAATTAGCAGAGGTTGCAAAAATTGCAGAGGACATGGGATACGATGAAATAAATATTAATCTTGGATGTCCAAGCAAAAAAGTTCAAAAAAATAAGTTTGGCGCATGTCTAATGAAGGAACCAGATCTAGTAGCAGAATGCATTCATTCAATGGTTAAAGCGTGTAAAATTCCCGTAACAGCTAAAACTCGTATAGGTTTTGATGATGTCGAGGATTTTGACTATCTTAATAATTTTATTCACAAATTAAGAGAAGTAGGTACAAAAACATTCATTTTACATGCAAGAAAAGCAATGCTTTCTGGATTGTCACCAAAGCAAAACTTAAATATTCCAAAATTAAATTACAACATGGTTTATGAGATTAAAAAAGCAAATCCAGATTTAGAAATAATTATAAATGGTGGAATAACTAAAGTGAGCGAAATAAATGATCACATGAAATTTTGTGACGGAGTAATGATTGGTAGGTCAATCTACCAAAATCCATATTCACTGGTTGAAATTGAAAAAGAGATATTCAAAACAAATAACAATCCCTCAAGAGAAGAAGTGGTTAAAAAACTTTTAGAATATTTGGATGATGAAGTAAAGAAGGGAACCAAAGTAAATCATATAATGAGACACACAGTTGGTTTATACCATGGTCAGGTAGGTTCGAAAGAATGGAAAAGATATTTAAGTGATAATATGATGGCAAGAGATTCTGATTTTCAAAAGGCAAAACATATTATGACTATTGTTCAAAATAATGAAAAAGCCAATCAAGTAAGTTCCTAATGGAAACAATTGCCACTGCTGAATTAATAAACTTGTTATTTGTTTTAGCAGTTGCGGCTGCGGGAGCAGGTTTCATGGCTGGATTGTTGGGAGTAGGTGGTGGAATTGTTATGGTTCCAGCACTTTATTATGCTTTTACTGTTTTGGATTTCGATATCGTCACTAGAATGCATCTTTCGGTTGGAACATCGCTTGCAATAATTATTCCTACTTCAATCATTTCAACAATGACCCATAAAGAGTATGATGCTGTTGATTTTAAAATGGTAAGATCATTTGGTGTTTTTATTTTAGCAGGTGTAATTGGTGGAACTTTCTTAGCTGTAAATTTAAAAACACCCGCATTAGTTTTATTTTTTTCAATCTTCGCGCTCATAGTTGGATTGTTTTTTATTTTTTTAAGAGAAAAATTAGTAGATAATCCAAAACAAATTTCATTTATTGTAAAAAATATTTCTGGCGTAATTATTGGTTTTATATCTGTGCCTTTAGGTATTGGGGGTGGATCTTTAATGGTTCCATTTATGAGGACTTTTGGATATGACATTAGAAAATCAATAGGTACAGCAGCAGCAGTTGGATTTTTGATTGCTGTAACAGGAACTATTACAATGATAACCGGTGGTAAAATAATTGATAATGTCAATACTCCCTATAGCGTTGGTTACATAAATCTATTAGGCTTTGCAGTATTTGTACCTGTTACTGTGGTTATGGCTCGAATAGGAGCTAAAGTTGTTCATAAAATTGATAAAAAATTACTCAGTAAAATTTTTGGGATATTTTTAATTTTAGTATCAATACGATCGTTTATCGAGTATTTAAGTATAAATTAAAAATATAAAAATTGACCGACTCCCTTACAAATCTAAATTACTTTTATTTGATTATTTTAATGGTCATGGCTGCTGTACCAGTTGGTTTTTTTGCTGGACTTTTTGGGATAGGAGGTGGCTTAATTTCAGTCCCATTTCTTTTTTTTATATTTGATTTTTTAAATCTTACTAATGATTACACAATGCACTTAGCTGTTGGTACTGCATTTTTCATAACAATATTTACCTCTACAGCTTCTGTTCTTACACACAGAAAACATAATGCAGTTGATTTAAGTATTTTAAAAATTTTTGGATTTTTTGTTATTTTAGGAGTTTTTTTTGGTTCCTTTCTGGCAGCTATTTTAAAAACAAAATATTTAGTTCTTTTTTTTTCAATTGTTGTTTTCATTTTTGGTGCTTACTTGCTTTTACAACAAGAAAATTCCAATAAAATCAAACCTAGTTTTGGTTTTTTTTCCAAAGCTATTTTAGGCTTTATATCTGGTTCAATTTCTGCACCTATGGGTATTACAGGTGCAATGATGAATGTACCTATATTAAGATTTTTTGGATATCCAATTACAAAAGCTATTGGTAGTGCCGCTGCTATCGGTTGGGTTATTTCCATTTCTGGTACAATAGGATTTTTTTCAACTGGACTTTATTTAGATGTTAGTCTGCCTTTAAGCATTGGTTTTGTAAATATCCCGGCCTTTTTAATATTTATTCCAATAACAACTATAATGGCAAGAGTAGGAGTTAATACAGTACATAAAATGAGTAAAATTAAAGCTCAAAGAATGTTTGGAGTTTTTCTCTATGTTATTGGGACAATTTTTATATTTAGATATTTTAGTTTATAATTAATCTAAAATTATGAGAGAAATTATTAAAGTTGTTAAAGAAAAACTTGTAGCTAAATACTTGAAAGATGGTTCTATTAAAAACTATTCAAAAAGAACTAAGAAATTTAAGCCAAGAATAAAAGCAAGATTAAGAAAAAATAAACAAATTATAGGTAAAAATATTGGTAATTTTTTTGATTGGATTAAAGGCGCAGAGTTAGTTGAGTTGAAAGAATGTAATACTAAAGAAGATCCTGTAAGACCAGAGCTTGATAATACTTTTAGAAGAAGTTATGGAAGAAAAATTTTTGGGGTTAAGTATAAAAGAGAAATCCATGCTGTCATGTGTTTTGCTTATACGAACGAAATACCAAAGTCTGTAGAAGAGCTAGATATTATGAGTCAAGATGCTCATTTACAGAGTACTCTAAGAGGACAGAATGTAGGTAAAATTGCAATTGCTTATACTGTTTGGTCTAAAAAAAAAGGTGGTGGAAAATTAATTGTCAAAGAAGTATTTAATAAAATAAAAAAATCAAATCATCTCAACAGATTAGTAACTTTATCTCCTTTAACTGATATGGCTTATAAATTTCATATAAAAAATGGCGCTAAACTAATTAGTGTAAACGAAACAACGCAAAATTTTGAATATAAAGTTATAAAGAATAAAAAGTACTAAAAAAAAAGGGTGGCTTCAGTCTCCCTCTACCACCCATGTTCAAAAAATATTCGATTCTCCTTGCGAATCAAAATATTTTTTTTAAAAAAATTATCTTATTGTGCACGTAAAAATTGAAATAATCAAAAAACCTCAATTTAAACACATGGTTTATATTTAAAATAATTTAAATAGTGTTAACTTTTAATATGGCTCAAAAAAAAAGGGATAACAATAAATCTGATAGTCGAGGTAGCAAAAAGGGTAAATTTGATATGAACCCATTTAATTTCATTGAACAAGGTAAAAATAAATTAGAGAATTTCTATAAAAAGTTACAAAAAGACAGAGCAATAAGCAAAAAAAGGTCTGAAAAGCAAAGAATTATCAATGAAAAAAGAGAATTAGAATTACAAAAAAAACAAGCTCAAAGAGAAAAAGAAGAAAGAATAAAAGAGGAAAAAAAACAAATTCTTGAACAAAGAAGACTAATTATTGAAAATGAAAAGCAAATTAAAAAAAATGAAGAAAAAAGAAAAAAAATTGAAGCTAAAAGAATATTAATTGAACAACAAAAAATTAAAGACGAGGAAGCTAGAAAAATTAGAGAGGATGCCAGAAAAATTAAAGAGGAAGAACTTAGACTAAGGATGCTAGAGAGGCAAAGGGAGAGGGAAGAAAAAATAAAAGCAAAAGAGCAAGCTTTAAAAGAAAAAGAAATCAGGGCACAACAATTAAGAGAAGAAAATGAGAGAGAAAGACAAGAGCAAATTAGACTTGATGAGATAGAAAGACAAAAAAGATTAGACGAGGAACAAAGAACGCGAGAAGCAGCTAAAAGATTAAAATATGAGGAGGAAAAACTTAAGGAGTCAGAAATTAGACTAAAAGAGATCGAAAATGAGAGACAGAAAGAGATAGAGAGACAAATTTTAAAGGAGCAAGCAGAACAAAGAGTTAAAGAAGAGGAATTAAGACTTAAAGAGGAAAAAATTAAAGCTGAGGAAGAAGAGAGATTTCTACGTCAAAAAGAAGAGTATGAAAGAACAGAAGAATTAAGAAAAGAAGCAGAAGAACAAAAAAAAATTGAGGAGGAAAAAGAAAGAGAAATAAAACAGAAATTAGAGGAAGAACAAAGAATTCAAGAGGAAGAGAGAAGATTGAAAGAGTGGGAGGAAAAATTTGATTTAGAGCAAAAAAAGAAGGAAGAGGAATTAATTAAAAAATTTTATAGTGACAACTCATCAAATGAAAAGGAACCTGAAGAAAAGAATGATTAATTAAATTTTTTGGTCGTATTCTCCAATTTTACCCGTTTTTTGAAGTAAAGAGTCTATAAATCTAAATATTTTTAATTTTCTATCATCGGATGTAGGACTTTCTGTTACAATTACCAACGAAGGTTTATTAGAGGAGGCTCTAATCAAACCCCATGAGCCATCTTTAAATGAAAACCTAACGCCATTTACTGTTAAAATTTCATTAATTTCTTGGTCATCAATTTTAACTTTTTCATTTTTCAGTTTTTCAATATCTTTAACAATTTTATCGACCAACGCATATTTGTCCTCATCCTTACAATAAGGAGCCATAGTAGGTGTTTGAAATGTTTTTGGAATTTCTTTAATGATTTCATTCATTTTTTTGTTCTGATTATTTAATAAATGACAAACTTGGATCGCTGAATTGATACCATCGTCATACCCATAACCTAAAGGTTGATTGAAAAAAAAGTGTCCACTTTTTTCAAATCCCGCCAAGGCATTTTCATTGTTAACTTTTCTTTTGATATGTGAATGGCCAGTTTTCCAATAAATTGTTTTACATTTATTAGAATTTAATAATTTATCATTCGCATATAGTCCTGTTGACTTTACATCCACTACAAAAACTGAATTTTTATATTTATTTGATAAACTTCTTGCAATTAATAATCCTATTTTATCTGAAAATATTTCATTTCCTTCATTATCAATTACTCCTACTCTGTCACCATCACCATCGAATCCAAACCCGATATCAGCATTATTTTTTTTAACAGCATCTGAAATTGCGTGTAACATCTTTAAGTCCTCTGGATTAGGGTTATATTTAGGGAAGGTCCAGTCTAAATTACAATCAAGTTCTATTACTTCACAACCAATTCCACGCAAAATGTCAGGAGCAAAAATTCCTGCAGTTCCATTGCCACATGCTACCACTGCTTTAATTTTTTTTTTGATTTTATTGTTATCTATTAAGCTTTGCTTATATATATCTTGAAAATTTTCTATTTTTTTTTCCAGACCTTCTCCGTTTACAAAGTTTTCACTTAATGTTATTTCTTTTAATTCTCTCATTTCTTCAGGTGCATGTGTTAGTCCTTTCCTAATACCCATTTTAACACCTGTCCAACCATTGTCGTTATGACTTGCAGTTACCATTGCAACAGCATCAGAATTAAAATGGAATTGTGCAAAATAAACCATCGGTGACAAAGACAAACCTACATCTTCAACATAGCAACCTGTTGAAACTAAACCTTTTTTAAGCGCTGCTTTTATATCTTCGCTATATGATCGATAATCATGACCAACAATTACTTTTGGATTAGTTTTATTTGTCTGTTTTATAATTTGTGTACCTAGTCCTTTGCCGAGATTCGTTATGCCAAGGAGATTTATGTCTTTTTCATACAACCATCGAGCGTCATACTCTCTAAAACCATAGGGGTCGATTTTTAAATTTACTGACATTATTGTTAATTACTTACATTTTTTTCAATTTTTTTATTGATTTTTTTTCCTTGTGTTCTATAAATGTTCTATTGATTTGTTGTTTATATAGTGTATTAACGCTAAACGCACACAACATATAGTTGTTTTCGTACTAATAACAAAATATAATACAAAAATATGAATAAAATTCTATCGCAGGCCCTAAAGAAAGCTGTCTCTGAATATAGCCCACAAGTTAAAGAAGTAGAAAAAAATAACAGACCCGACCTTTTTTCACTTAACAACGAAACTGAACTTTTTCAGAATGATAAAGGTATCATAATCAAAATAGATCGGTCTCGAGATGCAAACCTAACTGATTTTGGTAAGGCAACTTTGAAAGATAGATATCTTGGTCACAATGAATCTTATCAAGACTTGTTTGCAAGAGTAGCAAGCACATATGCTGATGATAATTTACACGCTCAAAGAATTTACAATTATATTAGCAATCTTTGGTTCATGCCAGCAACACCAGTTTTGTCGAATGGTGGAACCAAAAGAGGATTACCCATTTCTTGTTTTTTAAACGAAGCTTCAGATAGTTTAGGTGGCATTTTAGATCTTTGGAGTGAAAATGTTTGGCTAGCTGCAAAGGGTGGAGGTATAGGAAGTTATTGGGGTAATTTAAGATCAATTGGTGAAAAAATTGGTAAAGTCGGAAAAACTTCTGGGATAATTCCATTTATTAAAGTTATGGATTCTTTAACCATGGCAATTAGCCAAGGATCTCTAAGAAGAGGTTCAGCTGCTTGTTATCTTCCCATTGATCATCCTGAAATAGAGGAGTTTATTGAAATGCGAAGACCAACTGGTGGTGATCCAAATAGAAAAGCTTTAAATTTACATCACGGAGTTTTAGTTTCAGATGCATTTATGCGTGCTGTTGAAACTGATGACCAGTGGGCACTTAAAAGTCCAGCTGATGGATCTATTCAACAAACTATATCCGCAAGAAATTTATGGATTAGGTTGTTAACAGCTAGAATTGAAACTGGTGAACCATACATTATTTATATTGATACAGTTAATAGACAAATTCCACAACACCATAAACTTGCTAACTTAACTGTTAAAACTTCCAACTTATGTAGCGAAATAACTCTCCCCACGGGCATTGATAAAGATGGAAGAGATAGAACAGCTGTTTGTTGTTTATCATCCTTAAATCTAGAAAAATATGATGAGTGGAAAGATGATCCAAACATGATTAGTGATGTAATGAGATTTTTAGATAATGTTTTGTCAGATTTTATTAATAAGGCTCCAGACCAGTTTAAAGATGCAAAATATTCTGCAGAGAGAGAAAGAAGTGTTGGTCTTGGAGTAATGGGTTTTCATTCCTTTTTGCAAAAACACAGAATTCCACTTGAGTCTGTAATGGCTAAATCTTGGAATAAAAAAATATTCAAACAAATTGATGAGCAAGTAAATAAAGCTTCAAAAGAATTAGCTGAAGAGCGAGGTGCGTGTCCAGATGCAGCTGAATATGGATTTAATGAGAGATTTTCTAACAAAACAGCAATAGCTCCAACAGCTTCTATTTCCATTATTTGTGGAGGGGCTTCTCCCGGTGTTGAACCAATTGCAGCCAATAGTTATACGCATAAAACTTTGTCTGGATCCTTTAATGTTAGAAATAGATATTTAGAAGAGATTCTAGAAAGTCACGGTAAAAACGATGACGAAACTTGGTCAACAATAACAACTAATCAGGGATCAGTATCTCACTTAGATTTTTTAACTGATTTAGAAAAAGATGTTTTTAAAACTGCTTTTGAGTTAAATCAAAAGTGGATTATTGAACTGAGTGGAGATAGAACTCAATACATCTCACAAGCACAATCGGTAAATTTATTTTTACCAGCTGATGTTCATAAAAAAGAATTACATAGAATTCATTTTGATGCATGGAAAAAAGGTCTTAAAAGCCTTTACTATTGTAGATCAAAATCAATTCAAAGAGCTGAAAATATCAATAATGCAAAATCGACTGATGTTACAGCCAATGTATATAAATCAAAAAACCAACAAACTAACGATCAACCAGAATATGAGGAGTGTTTATCATGTCAGTAGCAGATAAAATTAAGACAGAAAATAAAGAAATAATTCAACCTAAAAAGATGGGTCTATTAGTTGAGAACCCTGTATATAAACCATTTAGATATCCTTGGTGTTATGATGCTTGGTTAACTCAACAAAGAATACACTGGTTGCCAGAAGAAGTCCCTCTGGGAGATGATGTAAGAGATTGGCAAAAAAACTTGTCTCAACCAGAAAAAAATCTCTTAACGCAAATTTTTAGATTCTTTACTCAAGCAGATGTTGAAGTAAATAATTGTTACTTAAGACATTACACAACAGTGTTTAAGCCAACAGAGGTTCTAATGATGATGACTGCTTTTGCCTCTATGGAAACAGTTCACGTAGCTGCTTACTCTCATTTATTAGATACAATCGGTATGCCAGAGTCAGAATATTCAGCTTTTATGAAATATAAAGAGATGAAAGATAAATATGACTACATGCAAGGATTTAATGTAAATTCAAAGGAAGATATTGCCAAAACTGTTGCTGTATTTAGTGCTTTCACAGAAGGACTACAATTATTTGCAAGTTTTGCAATTCTCTTAAATTTCCCAAGACACAATAAAATGAAAGGTATGGGCCAAATAGTAACTTGGTCGGTTAGAGACGAAACTCTTCATTGTAATTCTATGATAAGAATTTTCAAAGAGTTTATAAAAGAAAATCCAGAAATCTGGACACCAAAATTAAAAAAAGAACTTTATGAAGCTTGTAGAACGATAGTAGAGCATGAGGATTCTTTTATTGATTTAGCTTTTGAGATGGGTCCAATGGAAGGTTTAACTGCACAAGAGGTTAAAGACTACATTAGGTTTATTGGAAACAGAAGATTAGTTCAATTAGGTCTTGAACCAATTTATGATGTAGAAAAGAATCCTCTAGGATGGCTTGATACAATGTTAAATGCTGTTGAGCACATGAACTTTTTTGAAGGTCGTGCAACAGAGTATTCTAAAGCATCAACACAAGGAACTTGGGTAGAAGCATTTAGTTAATTCATTTGAAATATAAAAAGTATTTTAGAAAAACAAGTCTTAAACAAGACGGTGTAGGTGATTATTTTCTAAATATAGTAAAAGAAAAAAGTCCTAAAACTTTTTTAGAAATTGGTGTTTTTCACGGTGTAACAGCAAGAAATATTTGTGAACTACTTTACAAAATTCATAAAGAAGATTTTAGATATATAGGTTTGGATTTATTTGAGATAAGCGATGAAAATAAATCAGAGGTAATACCCAATACGTTTTTCTCTAATCCATTTAAAAATATCTATTTCAAATTTCTTAAAAAACAAAATCCCTATAGTAAAGAGGCAGTTGAGGATCTTTTAAAGAAGTATAAAAATAACGTTACTTTAATTAAAGGTAATTCTAATTTGGTTCTAAAAAAAATTGATATGTCAAAAATTGATTTTGTATTTTTGGATGGCGGTCATGCTTATGAAACAGTTAAGAATGATTTAGAATGTTGTTTAGAGGTGATTAATTCTAACGGGACAATATTATGTGATGATTATGATTTAGGCGCTCAGGCACCACAGGTTAAAAAAGCGATAGATGAATTTATTCAAAAATACAAATTAAGGTGTGAAATATTGTGGAATACTAGATTCGCAAAAATTGAAAAGTAATTATCTTTGGTTTAATTGAACAACTTTTCTGTGCTGTCTTCCTTTATAACTAGCTAGAGGTCTTATTAATTTATTGGCAGCATGTTGTTCCATTATATGAGCTGACCATCCTGTGATTCTTGAAATAACAAATATTGGTGTAAAAAAATCTGTATCAAAACCCATCAAATGATATGTAGGACCAGTTGGGTAATCAACATTTGGATGTATGTTTTTTCTGTCTATCATTACTTTTTCTACAATATCGTAAATCTTTTCAAATTTTTTATCTTTTTTGAGCTTTGCAACTTTTGCAAAATATTTTCTCATTGTTGGAACTCTCGAATCCCCAGATTTGTATACTCTATGACCAAATCCCATTACAACTTCCTTATTATCTAATGCATCGTTAATCCATTTGAGCGCATTTTTGGGACTTTTTATTTTATTCATCATATGCATTACTTCCTCATTAGCACCTCCATGGAGTGGACCTTTTAAACTTGCAATAGCACCTGTAATTGCCCCGTGGATGTCTGATAAACTGCTGGTAATAGTTCTCGCAGTGAATGTTGATACGTTGAAACTATGTTCTGCATAAAGAATTAAAGACACATCAAAAGCTTTTACAATTTCTTTTTGTGGAACTTTCCCAAAGCACATATAGAAAAAGTTTTCCGCTATATTTAAATTTTTTTTTGGTTTGATGATATTTTTTCCTTTTCTTAATCTATAAAAAGCTGCTAACGCAGTTGGAGTTTTAGCTAAAATTCTTATTGCTTTCCTCATATTTGCCTCCTGAGAAGAGTCTGTTGTTTCTTTGTCTTCAAGCCCCATTACACTCACAGCTGTTCTAGCAACATCCATTGGATGAGACTTTTTTGGCATTTTTTTAATAATTGAGTAAAGATCTTTAGATAAATCTCTATTATTTTTTTCCTCTTTTTCAAACTTTCTTAATTCAATGGTATTTGGTAAATCCTTATTCAAAATTAGATAGGCCACCTCTTCAAATCTGCAGTATTCACATAAATCTTGAGCAGCATATCCTCTATAGGTCAAAGAATTTATTTCAGGCATAACTTTAGAAACCTCTGTTTCATCAACAACTATTCCTAATAAACCTTTTTTAATATCATCACTCATTATTCATGCCCTTTAGTGCTAAAATTATAAATTTTTTCGTCCAAACTATTATATTTTTCGTAGTCAACAAGTTCATACAATCTTTTTCTTGTTTGCATCTTATCGATAATATTATTTTGATGTCCATTTGCATAAATGTCTCGTAATCCATCTTCAACATTCTTCATAGCTAGTCTCTGGGTAGTAACTGGATAGATTACGATATTATAACCAAATTTCTCTAATTCTTTATAATTAAATAATTTTGATTTACCAAACTCAGTCATATTCGCAAGCAAATAACAAGACAATTCCTTTCTTACTTTTTCAAAATCTTTCTCATCTTTCAAAGCTTCTGGAAAAATTATTTCTGCTCCAGCGTCTACGTAAGCTTTGCATCTTTCTATCATTTTATCGATACCCTCAACACTTTTCGCATCAGATCTAGCTATAATCTTAAAGTTATCATCCTTTTTGGCTGATACACATTCTTTAATTTTTCTTACCATATCATCAGTGGATATCAGTTCTTTGTTATCAAGATGCCCACATCTTTTTCTCTCAATTTGATCTTCTAAATGGACAGCAGAAATTCCAAATTCTTCAAAAGTTTTAATAGTTTCTTTACAAGATTTAAATCCAGTATCGATATCAACAATAGTTGGTAGATTAGTTACTCTTGAAATTAAATAAGATCGCGTACTTACATCCTGAAGAGTGGTTAAACCAATATCTGGAAAACCAAGATCATTTGCCATAACTCCACCAGAGACATAAACTGCATCATATCCAATTTCCTCAATTAACTTCGCGGTCAAAGGGTTGTATGCACCAGGAACTCTTAAAATTTTACCAGATTTTAATTTATCAATAAAATCTTTTCTTTTTTGAACTGGTTCTTTTTCTATAAAGTGCATTAAAAAATACCTTTTTTAAAATTTCTTTTTAGTTTACTCTTTTTGACTTCAACATTTAACTTATCGAGTTGACCTGGTTTTAATTTTTTTAAATTTTGTACTATTTTTAAGAATCTATCACTTTCCTTTATATCTAAGATATTTTTAGTTAAAGTTAAGAATTTATTAATATAATTTCTTCTCTTGAAGGGACGTGAACCATAAGGATGTGCATCTGCTACACCTTGTTCCTCAGTAATTTTTTTACCATTATTGAGAGTTATTACTACTTTTGCACCAAATGCTTTTTTTCTTGGATTTGGATCATGGTATTTTTTGGTCCATTTTTTATCCTCATGGGTTTTTATTGATCTCCAAATCTTAATTGTACTTTTCTTTTTTGCTCTAGCTTTTGTATAAGATTTTACATGATGCCAAGTGCCATCCTCAAGTGCAACGGCAAATATGTACATTATTGAGTGATCTAAAGTTTCTCTGCTTGCATTAGGGTCCATTTTTTGTGGATCATTTGCACCTGTTCCAATCACATAATGAGTATGATGACTTGTAAAAATATCTATTTTTTTTATCTGATTGAGATTTCTAACTTTCTTTTTTAATTTTTTTGCTAAATCTATTAAAGCTTGAGATTGATATTCAGCAGAATACTCTTTTGTATATGTTTCAAGAATTGCTTTCTTTGTTTCACCTTTTTTGGGTAATGGAACTTTATATAAAGCCTTCTTACCATCAAGAATTCTTGCTATCACACTATCCTCACCTTCATAAATTGGACTTGGTGCTCCTTCACCACGCATAACTCTATCAACAGCCTCTATGGCAAGTTTTCCTGCATGTGCTGGAGCATACGCTTTCCAACTTGAAATTTCTCCTTTTCTAGATTGTCTTGTAGAAATGGTTGTATGTAATGCCTGCTGAACAGCTTGATAAATAGTTTCAGTTTTTAACCTTAACATTGAACCAATCCCAGCTGCAACACTTGGACCTAGGTGAGCTATGTGATCTACCTTATGTTTATGTAAACATATTCCTTTAACCAAATTGACCTGGACTTCATAAGCTGTAATTATTCCTCTTAAAAGATCTAAACCACTTTTTTTATTCTGCTGAGCAACACTTATTAGTGGAGGAATGTTATCTCCCGGGTGACTATAGTCGGCCGCTAAAAAAGTATCATGAAAATCTAATTCTCTCACAGCAGTTCCGTTAGACCATGCTGCCCATTCGCAATCAAATTTTAATTTACTATCAACACCGAATAATGTTGCACCATTTTTTCTTGAATGTTTTAGAGCCATTTCTCTTGAAGAAATAACTGGTCTTCTATTAAGAGATGCTATTGCTACAGATGCATTGTCAATTATTCTATTTATAGCCATCTCAATTGCATCTTTATTTAATTTTGAATTATCGCTTGAGATTTCTGCAATTTTCCAAGCCAGCTGATTTTTTTTTGGTAGGTGAATTTTAGATGGATAAACTTTAACTTTATGAATTATCAAATTAACTCCTAATTAACAAATTTGTTTTTAATATCTAAAAAAAAATAATCAATATTAAAGATATTTTGATACTATTTTTTCAATACCAATAAAGTCTTTTACTAAGTGATTATGGTAAATTTCAGTTGTATTTTTTTCAGTATACCCATCTTCCATTAAGATTACTGGTATCCCAGCATCTTTTGCAGCGTTTGCGTCAGTTTCACTATCCCCAATCATTAATGATTTTTTTATGTCACCATCTAATATTTCTATAACAGAAGTTAGATGTCTTGGGTCAGGTTTACAATAATCAAAAGTATTGTGACCAGCCACATATTCAAAAAAATCATATATGCCAATTTTTTTTAAAAGATCGACAGCCAGATAATCAGTCTTATTTGTACAAACTGCCATAGAAATTTTATTCTTCTTTGACCATATTAAAAAATCCATTACGCCATTGACTAAAGTGCTTTCATTAACAATATTTTTTCCATAAAAGTCTATAAAATCTTTTATCATCTCTTTTTTAATATTTTCATCGTTCACTTTTCCAAATTCCTTTTTAGCTTGTCCCCAAATTGACCTTCCAAGCATTGCTCCAGCACCTTGACCAACAAGATTTCTTATTTCCTCAGTTGACTTAGTAGGATAACCAAATTTTTTCATTACATGATTATGAGCATTCATCAAATCAGGGGCTGTATCAACCAAAGTTCCATCTAAATCAAAAAGAATTGTAAATTTTTGCCTCATTATCAAAAGTTTTATTAAGAAATATTTTGTGAATTAAGAAACATATACACTTAATATAAAGAATTTAATAGATGAAACAATTAAATTTAAAGCAAGTTCAAAGTAATCTTAGAAGAAAATTTTTAAAAGAAGGTGTGAGAATGGTTGGCCCTGAAACAATATTTTTTTCGAAAGATACCAAGATAGGAAAGAATGTTACTATAGAGCCCTATGTTGTAATTGGCTCAAAAGTTAAAATTGGAAGTAATGTTACTATTAAATCCTTTTCACATTTAGAAAATTGTAAAATAGAAAATAAAGTTGATATTGGCCCCTATGCAAGAATAAGACCTGGTACAGTTTTAAAAAAAGGTTCGAAAGTTGGAAATTTTGTTGAAATTAAAAAAAGTACCTTAGGTATAAATTCAAAAGTAAATCATTTAACATATATCGGTGATAGTGAAATTGGCAAATCAGTAAATGTTGGAGCTGGAACAATTACTTGTAATTATGATGGAGTAAAAAAAAGTAAAACTATAATTAGAGATAAAGTATTTATTGGTTCGAATTCGTCATTGGTTGCACCATTAACAATTGAAGAGGGAAGTGTAGTTGGTGCTGGATCTGTAATTACAAAAAATGTAAAAAGAAAATCTTTAGCTCTAACAAGAAGTTTACAGACTGAAATCAAAAATTATAAAAGAAAGTCTAGATAGTTATGTGTGGAATAATTGGAATTAATAGTAATAAACCTGTATCTGCAACTATAATTAATTCTTTAAAAAAATTAGAGTATAGAGGCTATGACTCAGCTGGAATGGCAACTCTCTGTAATGGATTAATAAATGAGGTAAAATCCGAAGGAAGAGTTGAAAATTTAGAAAATAATTCTCTTGTTCAAAATATGGAGGGAACTATTGGCATTGGTCACGTAAGGTGGGCAACACACGGGCTTCCAAATAGTATTAATGCTCATCCACATTCTTCACAGAATGTTTCTGTTGTTCATAATGGAATTATTGAAAACTCAACAATATTAAAAAAATTTTTAATTGGAAAAGGTCACAAATTTAAATCTCAAACTGATACAGAGGTAATAGTCCATTTAATTACTGAAAATCTTAAAACAGAAAACATTGTTAATTCAATTCAAAAAACATTGAAGTCTTTACACGGAAGCTTTGCACTTGGAATAATTTTTAAAGATCAACCAGATTTAATTGTTGGTGCGAGAAGAGGTTCTCCATTAGCTGTGGGTTACGGTCCTAATGAAAATTATCTTGGTTCAGATTCCTATGCGCTTAAATCGATGACAAATAAGATTACCTATTTAAATGATGGTGAGTTCTGCATTATTAAAAAAGATCATGTGGAATTTTTTAGTGAGGAAGGAACTAAAATTAATAAAAAAGTTTTAGAATTGTCCTCTACTGAAGAAAAATATGACAAAGGTGATTACAAACATTTTATGGCTAAAGAAATTGAAGAACAACCAAACACAATTAAAAATGGAATTAATGAGTATATAGATATGTCTAATAAAGATATTAATATTTACAATTTTCCATGGAAAAGTGATGAGATATCATCAATAACTTTAATTGGATGTGGAACAGCGTATCATTCATGTTTAATGGCAAAATATTGGTTTGAGGAAATAACATCATTAGATGTAAATATAGATATAGCATCAGAATTTAGATACAGAAAAAATAGATTTAAAAAAGATACACTTTATGTATTTGTCTCACAATCTGGAGAAACAGCAGATACTTATGCTGCTTTAGATCTTTGTAAACAAAGTGGTGTTAAAACTTGTGCAGTAGTAAACGTAGTAGAAAGCACAATTGCAAGAGACTCTGAGTTTGTTTTACCAATCCATTGTGGAATTGAAATAGGTGTTGCCTCAACCAAAGCTTTTCTTGGACAAATATTAATTTTATATATTCTAGCCTTGAAACTTGCTTTATTGAGAAAAGATATTGAAAAGAGTAATTTTGATAAAAAAATTGATGATCTTAAAAATTTACCAAAACTTATTGAAAAAACATTATTAATTGATAACAAAATACAAACACTTTCAAATACCTTTAATGAGGCAAAGGGCTCTATGTTTTTGGGACGTGGTTTTTCTTATCCAATTGCTCTTGAAGGTGCCTTAAAACTGAAAGAATTATCATATATTCATGCCGAAGGTTATCCGGCAGGAGAAATGAAACATGGACCTCTTGCATTAATAGAGGAGGGTATGCCAGTTGTAGTTTTGGCTCCAAGAGACAATTATTATAAAAAAACTATTTCGAATATGCAGGAGGTAATTGCAAGGGGAGCTAAAGTTTTATTGATTACCAATAAAAGTAAAGATGAGGTGATTTCAGAAAATATTTGGGAAAAAATCGAAGTTGAAAGCACTAATGAGGATCTACTACCCTTTCTTTTAACCATACCTTTGCAAAAATTAGCTTATTATTCAGCATTAAAAAAAGGTTATGATATTGATAAACCTAGAAATTTAGCGAAGTCTGTAACCGTTGAATAATAGAAAAATTCTGATACAACAATCTTGAGTTGAAAATGAAAAATTGGAAAGTAAATAGTTGGAGAAATTATCCTGTAAAACATATTCCGGAATATCCGGATAAGAAAGAATTGGATCAAGTTTTAAACAAAATTAAAACTTTCCCCCCATTAGTTTTTGCTGGAGAAACAAGACATTTGAAACAACAACTTGCTGAAGTTGTGGATGGAAAAGCCTTTTTATTGCAAGGCGGAGATTGTGCAGAAAGTTTTGCAGAATTTCATCCAGATAATATTCGAGATACATTTAAAGTTATTCTTCAAATGTCATTAGTTTTAACTTATTCAGCATCTTTACCTGTTGTTAAACTTGGAAGAATAGCTGGTCAGTTTTCAAAACCAAGAAGTGCCCCAACTGAAATACAGGGTGGCAAAGAATTACCAAGTTATTTAGGTGACAACATAAATGCAATTGATTTTACAGAAAAAGCAAGAAGACCGGATCCAAAAAGAATGTTTAAAGCCTATTCGCAATCAGCCTCTACCTTAAATATTTTGAGAGCTTTTTCGAAAGGTGGTTTTGCTGATTTAAACAAAGTTCATTTGTGGAACTTAGATTATATTAAGAAAAGTCCTCAAGCTAAAAAATTTAAAGAGTTAGAGGATAAAATTGCTGATGCTTTAGCGTTTATGGAAGCTTGTGGTATTACATCAGATTTTAATAACAGATTATATACTGTGAATTTTTGGACTTCACATGAAGCTTTACATTTACCTTTTGAAGAAAGTATGACTAGAATTGACTCTACTACTGGAGAATATCATGATACTTCAGCTCACTTTGTTTGGATTGGTGATAGAACGAGACAAATTGATGGTGGTCATGTAGAATTTTGTAAAGGTATTGAAAACCCTATAGGAATAAAATGTGGACCAACTTCCAAGCCAGATGAAATTGCAAAAATTTGTGAATTAATTAATCCAAATAACGAAAAGGGTAAAATTACATTAATATCTAGATTTGGTCATAAAAATGTTGAGAAATTTTTACCTAAATTAATAAGAGGAATTAAAAAAGAAGGTCTAAATGTTGTTTGGTCATGTGATCCAATGCATGGGAATACTATTAAGTCAACGACTGGTTTTAAAACAAGACCTTTCAACGATGTTGTTAGTGAGGTTAAAAATGTGTTCGCCGTCCATCAGTCTGAAGGTTCGTATGCTGGTGGCTTACATGTAGAAATGACTGGACAAGATGTGACAGAGTGTACAGGGGGTGCAAGAAAAATATCTGATGCTGATTTATCTAGTAGATATCACACTCATTGTGATCCTCGTTTAAACTCAGATCAAGCAATTGAATTAGCATTTTTAATTTCTGATGAGATTAAAAAGAATAGCAGCTATTCAAAAAATGCTATTCAAGCGGCATCTTAGACTGTTGTTTTCAAATTATTAAAGATTAAATAATAAGTTATGAATCCAGGAGAAAAAGTAAAATATATATCAAATTGGATTAAGAGCTATGTTGAACAAATGCCAAACAAAGCTCAATCTTTAGTGATTGGTATTTCGGGAGGTATTGACTCCTCTGTATCAAGTACCTTGAGTGCGATGACAGGTTTAAAAACAATTGTTTTAACTATGCCAATTAAGCAAAAAGAAAATCAGCATGATCTAAGTTTAAAACATCAGGAATGGTTAGTAAAAAAATTTAAAAATGTTGAAGCTCATACTATAAGTCTAGATAAATTATTTGAAACATTTTCATCAACGTTAAATAAATTTGATAATGAACATGGTTATGCAAATTCTAGAGCAAGGTTAAGAATGACAACTCTTTACCAGGTTGCTGCAGCCAACAAAGGTATTGTTGTTGGAACTGGAAATAAAGTTGAAGATTTTGGTGTTGGTTTTTATACAAAATATGGTGATGGTGGTGTTGATATTTCTCCAATAGCAGATTGTAATAAAACTGAAGTATGGGAATTAGGTAAAGAACTTGAAATATTAAAAGAGATAATCGATGCTCCGCCAACTGATGGTTTGTGGGATGATGGTAGAACAGATGAAGGTCAATTAGGATTTAATTATAGTGAATTAGAAGATGCAATGAGTAACCCAAATTCACCACATAGAGATCAATACGAAAAAATTAGAAATCAAAACTTGCATAAAATGGAGCCTATTCCAGTTTGCAAGATTCCTAGTTAATCAATTAGATTAACAAATCATTAAATAAGGTATATTTCTTAATAGTCTATGATGGATATTTTTTTAACAAATAATTTAACTAATAAAAAAGAACAGTTCATTCCAAAAAATAAAGAAAAAATAGGAATGTATGTTTGCGGACCTACTGTTTATGATGATCCACACATTGGTAATGCAAGACCTTTAGTTGTATTTGATATCTTATTTAAATTACTTAAAAATAATTTTTCAAAAGTATCTTACATTAGAAATATAACTGATATTGATGATAAGATTATCAAATCGTCTCAAGAACAAAAAATTTCCACAAAAGAACTTACTGAAAAAGTAACTTCAAGTTTTCAAAAAGATTGTGAATTTTTAAATTGTGAAAATCCAACTTATCAACCTAAAGCCACAGAACATATAGACATAATGATAGAGATGATAACTGAACTAATTGAAAAAGGTTTTGCTTATGAAAATCAAAAGCATGTTTATTTTGAGGTAAAAAAATTTGCTGATTATGGAAAATTATCAAATAAAAATTTAGACGAATTGATTGCCGGATCAAGAATAGAAATTAGTGAAAATAAAAAAAATTCTGAGGATTTCGTTTTGTGGAAACCCTCAACAGATGATGAGCCTTTTTGGGACTCTCCTTGGGGAAAAGGGAGACCTGGTTGGCATTTGGAATGTTCTGCAATGTCCAAAAAATTTTTGGGCAATGAATTTGATATTCATGGTGGTGGTATAGATTTAATTTTTCCACATCACGAAAATGAAATAGCACAATCTAGATGTGCAAATGATACAAAAGTTTTTGCAAAATATTGGATTCATAATGCCTTTATCACAATGTCTAATGAGAAAATGGCTAAGTCCCAAGGTAATATCCTAAAGATTAAAGATTTTAGAAATAAGATTAGTGGTCAAATAATTAGATTAGCTCTAATGAGTACACATTATAAGCAACCACTTGATTGGAATGATAAGTTATTAAGCGATTGTGAAAATACTTTAGATAAATGGTACAGAGTTTATTCATCTGATTTTAAATCTATAAAAGTTCCGGATGAAATTTTAAAGCCGTTATATGATGATTTGAACACCCCTGGTTTTATTGCAAATCTTCATCATTTATTTGAAAAAGCCACTAAAGGTGAAAGCGTAGATTTATTTATATCAGCGTGCCAGTTTATTGGCCTGATGAATGAAAGTAGAGAACAATGGAATAATTTTAAAAAGAATAAAGCATCTATAGATGAAGCTGAAATTAAAAACATGCTCAGTTTAAGAGATAAAGCTAGAGAAAATAAGAATTATAAAGAGGCAGATAGAATAAGAGATGAACTTTATGACAAAGGTGTTTTAATAGAAGACAAAGATGGTACAACACTCTGGAAATTTAAATGAGTAAAGAAAGATTATACATATTTGATACAACTCTAAGAGATGGAGCTCAAACTCAGGGTGTTGATTTTTCTTTAGAGGATAAAGAAAAAATTGCCTCAGCCTTAGATAATTTAGGTGTTGATTATATTGAAGCAGGATGGCCTGGAGCTAATCCAACAGACACAGAGTTTTTTCAAAAAAAACATAATTTTAAAAATTCAAAGTTAACATCATTTGGTATGACCAAAAAATCAGGAAGAAGTGCAGAAAACGATACTGGTTTATCAGCACTCATGAATTCAAACACTTCTGCTGTTTGTTTAGTAGGAAAGTCATGGGATTTTCATGTTGATGTAGCTTTAGGAATAACAAATGATGAAAATTTAGATAATATTTCTGAAAGTGCTAAACATTTTGTAAAAGCAAAAAAAGAATTCATGTTTGATGCAGAGCATTTTTTTGATGGTTATAAAGCAAATCCAAAATATGCATTGTCTTGTATCAAAGCTGCATATGATCAAGGTGCAAGGTGGATTGTTTTATGTGACACCAATGGAGGAACACTACCTCATGAAGTCACACAGATAGTTTCCGAAGTTTCTAAAGTTGTTCCAGGTAAAAACCTAGGAATTCATGCGCACAATGATACTGGCAATGCAGTTGCAAATTCTTTAGCGGCAGTATTATCTGGTGTTAGACAAATTCAAGGAACAATTAATGGTTTAGGTGAAAGATGTGGAAATGCAAATTTAATGTCATTAATCCCAACATTTTTTTTGAAAAAAGATTTTTCATCTCAATTTGAAATCAGTATCAAATCAGAAAACATTAAAAATTTAACTGAATGTTCAAGATTATTAGATGAAATTTTAAACAGAAAACCCAATCAGCATTTACCTTATGTTGGTGCAGCGGCATTTTCACATAAAGGAGGACTACATGTATCTGCTGTGCAAAAAGATCCAAAAACTTATGAACACATTAATCCAGAAGAAGTTGGTAATACAAGAAATATTGTGGTTTCAGATCAATCTGGAAAATCAAATATCATATCTAGATTAAATAGTATTAAGATTCATATTGAGGAAAATGATCCAAAAATCAAAAAGCTTCTAGATGAAGTCAAGGATCGCGAATTTATTGGTTATAGTTATGATGGAGCTGATGCCTCGTTTGAATTATTGGCAAGAAGAATTATTGGAGAAATACCAAGATATATTTCAATTAATGAATATGACGTTTCCGTTAAAAAGAATAATTCTGGTGAAATAATTTCTTCTGCAAAAGCTAAATTAGAAGTTGACGGTGAAAAAATTATTTGTGAAGGTGAGGGGAATGGACCAGTAAATGCATTAGATAATGCTATTAGACAAAACGTTGATAGACTTGCAAAATATTCAAAATATCTAAAAGATTTGAAACTGGTTGATTATAAAGTTAGAATTTTAAATACAGGAACAGAGGCTGTTACCAGAGTGTCTATTGAAAGTACAGACTCAAAGGGCAAGAATTGGTTTACTATTGGTGTATCGACAAACATTATTGATGCTTCGTTTAAAGCATTGATTGATAGCTTAGATTATAAACTATTCAAGGATAATGCCCCTGCTAGTAAGTAAATGAGCAAAAATAATATCTCATTTATTTTACATAAACCTCAATTATCAGAAAATATTGGCGCATGCGCTAGAGCAATAAAAAACTTTAATTTTAAAAAATTAGTTTTGATTAATCCAAAACCCATTTTCCCAAATGATAAAATCTTAGCCACTTCTGTTGGTGCAAAAGACATCATCAATCAAAGTAAAAAATATGATACTTTAGATAAAGCTTTAAGAAAGATTGACATTTTAATTGCTACTTCAGCAAGATTTAGAAATAAGAATATAAAACATATTAATTTGGAAGATTTAAAAAAGATTGACTTTAAGAAAAAAGTTGGATTTTTATTTGGGTCAGAAGCATCAGGTTTATCAAATGATGAGGTGAGTTATGCAAATTATACTTTACAAATACCAACTAATCCTGATTTCAAGTCTTTAAATTTATCTCATAGTTTAATTATAATTGCACAATATGTAGCTAGTCTTCTTAAATCAAAAAATATTCCATTTAAAAAATCAAAAAAAGTTAAATCAGCAAGTAAAAAAGAAATTCAATCAATGTTAGGTCTTTGTATTAAAAATTTAGATGAAGTAAATTTTTTTAGACCCAAAGAAAAGAGACCAAAAATGTTAGAAAACCTAAGAAATATTTTTTACAAAATGGATTTATCCGATAAAGAAACACGTATATTATCTGGTGTATTTGCAAGTTTGGGTAAAAAACGTTGATTGACAAAATAATGAGTAAGTTTATAAACCCCTCTATTAAATGACAAAAAGATTAAACTCTAAACATAAAGTTGACAGAAGATTAAAAGTAAATCTTTGGGGAAGACCTAAAAGCCCATTTAACACAAGAGCCTATGGACCAGGACAACATGGTCAGACAAAAACCTCGAAGCCTTCAGATTATGGAATTCAGTTACAAGCTAAACAAAAATTAAAAGCTTATTACGGAAATATTAATGAAAGACAATTTAGAAATATTTATAAAAAAGCTAGTATGCTTAAAGGCGATACAAGTGAGAACTTAATTGGATTATTGGAAAGAAGATTAGATGCAGTGATATATAGAGCAAAATTTGCAACTACAATTTTTTCTGCAAGACAATTAATCAACCATGGACATGTAAAAGTTAATGGAAAAAAAGTAAATATTTCTAGTTATTCTGTTAGGGAAGAAGACACTATAGAAATTAGAGATAAGTCTAAACAACTTGCAATAATCGACATTGCTCTAGCCAGTAAAGAAAGAGAAGCTCCGGAATATATTCAAATGGATGAAAAAAATAAAAAATTTAAGTTTGTTAGAATTCCAAAATTTGAGGAAGTTCCGTACCCAGTTGTTATGGAGCCAAATTTAGTAATTGAATATTACTCTAGATAATAATTACTTTTTATAATTAATACCTTTATCATCAAATACTTTTTTCAATTCTCCACTCTCATACATTTCTTTAATGATATCACATCCTCCTATAAACTCTTTTTTAATATAAAGTTGTGGGATAGTTGGCCAATCACTGAATACCTTAATTCCATCTCTTAAAGATTGATCTTCTAATACGTTCACACCCTTAAAATTTATTTCTAACATTTTAAGTATATTTGAAACAGTCATTGAAAAACCACATTGTGGTTGATCTGGTGTACCTTTCATAAAAAGGCACACATCATTAGTATCAATGTGATTTTGAATTAAATTTTTTGTTTGATCATCCATTATTGTTCCTTTGTTTTAATTGCTAAAGCGTGTAGTTCATTTCCCATTTTACCTTTTAATGAATTATAAACCATTTTATGTTGTTCAATTTTACTTTTACCTACGAATTGAGAAGAGGTTATAGTTGCTGAATAATGATTGCCATCTCCAGCTAGATCTTGAATATCTATCACTGCATCTGGCATTGCTTCTTTGATATATTTTTCGATTTCTTTTAAATCCATTGCCATCTTTAACTCATGTATTTAGATAACCAATTTGTATAGTAAGACTTTAATTCGTCAATTGTAAGTTTTGTCTTTTCATTGATAATCATATCGTTTTTTGTGATTATACCAAATTCTTCATTATGCACAGAGTTTTTGTCTAAAATTTTTGTTACCTCTTTTAAATCTCCTTTATTTATTTCTATTAAATACCTACCTTGATCTTCTGCAAAAAAATATTCAATTTCCTTGAGTAAATTTTTTGGTTTTTTAATCTTAATTCCTTTATTACCTTTAATGCACATCTTACTTATCGCAACCAATAAACCTCCTAAAGATATGTCATGAGCACTTTTCACATATCCTTTATCAATTAAATTTAATATTGACTCTCCATTGTTTTTTTCATTAAAAAGATTTACCTCTGGTGGAGGCCCATTTTTTTCATCTAAAATTGTTCTGGCAAATAAACTTTGGTCAATATGACCTTCAGTTTTACCAATAATTAAAACTAAATTATCCACTTCTTTTAAATCCATCGAAATCATATTTTTGTAATCTTTAATAAGACCCACGCCACCAATTGATGGAGTTGGTTTGATTCCAACTTCTTTTGTTTGGTTGTAAAAAGATACGTTGCCAGATACCACTGGAAAATTCAAATATTTGCTAGCTTCACCTATACCTTGAACGCATTCAACAAATTCACCCATGTTTTCCTCTTTTTCAGGACTTCCAAAATTTAAACAATTAGTGATAGCGATAGGTTTTGCTCCAACAGAAATTAAATTTCTCCAACTTTCCGCTACGACTTGCTTACCTCCTGTTAATGGATGGGCCCAACAATATACTGCTGAGGAGTCTACTGATGCTGCCACAGCTTTATTTGTTCCATGTACTCTTACAACACCAGAGTCTCCACCTGGTTTTTGAATGGTGTCACCCATAACTGTATGATCATACTGTTGCCAGATCCATTCTTTACTACAAATATTTTGATTAGATAAAACCTTCTTCAGTACATCTTTTATTTTCAATTTATTTAGAACTTCATTTTTAATTTTATTTTTTTTAGGTAACTTTGATTTTTTCCATTTACGATCATACATTGGAGAGTTTTCAACAAGAATATTAATAGGTATTTTGGCTACCTGCTCTTGATTAAAAAATAATTCAATGTTTTTTGAGTTAGTTGTTTTTCCAATCACCGCAAAGTCTAAATTCCATTTATCAAATATTTTTTTTGCAATTTCTTCTTTGCCATTTTCTAAAACAATTAACATTCGTTCTTGACTTTCAGACAACATAATTTCATATGGAGTCATTTTAGTTTCTCTGCATGGAACTTTATTTAAATCAATTTCAATACCCAAATTTCCCTTTGATGCCATTTCTATACTCGAAGAGGTGAGGCCAGCAGCCCCCATGTCTTGAATTGCAATAATTGAGTCACCAGCCATCAATTCTAAACATGCCTCTAATAAAAGTTTTTCTGTAAAAGGATCACCAACCTGTACAGTTGGTTTCTTTTCTTCAATCTTTTCATCAAAACTTGCTGAAGCCATACTTGCGCCATGAATTCCATCCCTACCAGTCTTAGAACCAACGTAAATTACAGGTTTATTTAAGCCAGCAGCCTTAGAGTAAAAAATCTTATTTTTTTTTACTAAACCAAGTGTCATAGCGTTGACCAAAATGTTTCCATTGTAAGAACTATCAAATGAAGTCTGTCCTGCTATTGTTGGCACACCCATACAATTTCCATAACCACCAATACCATGCACAACTCCTCGTAAGAGATTTTTTGTTTTTTTATGTTGTGGTGATCCAAAATGTATCGAATTTAAATTAGCTATCGGTCTTGCCCCCATTGTAAATACATCTCTCATAATTCCTCCAACACCCGTTGCAGCTCCTTGATATGGTTCAATAAAAGATGGATGATTATGACTTTCGATTTTAAAGACAATTGCATCCCCGTCTTCAATATCAATAACACCTGCATTTTCTCCTGGACCCTGAATTACTTTTTTTCCTTTGGTTGGTAGCTTTTTAAGGTGAAGTCGTGATGACTTATATGAACAATGCTCATTCCACATTGCAGAAAAAATTCCAAGTTCAGTAATATTTGGTGTTCTCTTAAGTAACTGACAAATTTTTTTATATTCGTCAGATTTGAGACCATGTTCTATAGCAATTTGTTCATTAACTAACATTATTTAATGTTATTAATAAGGTTTTTGAAAAAAATTGATCCATCTTCCCCAGATAAACTTTGGTCTATCATTCTTTCAGGATGGGGCATCATTCCCAAGACATTTCTTTCTTTATTAAAAATACCTGCAATATTTTTAATTGAACCATTTGGATTATATTGATCTTCTATTTTGCCCTCACTATTACAATAGTAAATTGCTATTTGATTATTATCTTTGATCTCTTTTAATTGATCTTTGGTACAAAAATAATTTCCTTCATTATGTGCAATATGAAATTCCAGAACATTTTTATTTAGATTTTTAAAATAAATATTTTCTTTATTATCCAATTTCACGAAGACATTTTTACATATAAACTCCAAATATTTATTTCTTAACAAAACTCCTGGCACCAAACCTGTTTCAACCAGTATTTGAAATCCATTACAAATTCCCATGACCAATCCTCCAGATTTTGCAAAATTTATTACTGATTTCATAATCCTAGACTTTGATGCCATACTTCCACATCGCAAGTAATCCCCATACGAAAAGCCACCTGGAAGTACAACTAAATCACTTTTAGGGAGTTCATTATCATTATGCCAAACCATCTTGTTGTTAAACCCAAATTTCTTGAGTGCAACATCCATGTCTCTATCACAATTTGAGCCAGGAAAAGTTATTACAGATGACTTCATTAATTATTGTGTTTCAATAATTTTAAAGTTTTCGATTACTAGATTAGCTAAAAGTTTTTTACACATATCTTCAACAACAGCTTTTGCTTTATTTGGATCATTTTCATTTACGTCTATTTCAAAATATTTACCTTGTCTTACTTCACTGATATTTTCGAAACCCATTCCATCTAGGGCTTGATGGATGACTTTACCCTGTGGATCTAAAACATCCTTTTTTAATGTTATTATTGCGGAAACTTTCATTTACTCTTTTTTTTTATTGATGAAAGTTTTGTTACGTTAACAGCGGATACATTTGATTGTTCATGAAGAATACCAAGTCGTTTTGCAACCTCAGTATAAGCTGGTATCAAATCTCCCAAATCTTTTCTAAATCTGTCCTTATCAAGTTTTTTGTCAGTAATTGAGTCCCATAATCTACAAGTATCAGGACTAATTTCATCCGCTAAAATAATTTTATTTTTTCCACTATCATGGGTGAAGCCAAATTCTACTTTAAAATCGACTAGTTTAATTCCAACACCTCGAAATAAACCCAATAAAAAGTCATTCAGACGTTTTAAATTTTCATCAATTAAATCAAGCTGAATAGCGTTAAGCCAATTAAATGCCAAAATATGTTCTCTACTTATGTTCGGATCACCCAATTTATCATCTTTGAGACAATACTCTATTAATGGATAATCAAGCACAGTTCCATCCTCGATACCCAATCTTTTTGTTAAAGATCCAGTTGCAATATTTCTTACAATGAACTCAATAGGAATTATATCCACAAGTTTCACAAGTTGTTCTCTCATATTTAGTCTTTTTACTAAATGATTTTTAATTCCAATTTGATTTAGGTTTGAAAGTATATGTTCTGAAATTCTATTATTAAGAACACCTTTGCCCTCAATAGTACTTTTTTTTTGATTATTAAATGCCGTTGCATCATCTTTAAAATATTGAATAACAAGATTTTTGTCAGAAGTTGCATAAATAATCTTAGCTTTTCCTTCGTAAAGTTTTTTACCTTTTTTCATTATTTTATGACTCTTCTAAAAATAAAATTGACATTTTTCATATGTTTTGAATAGCTAAATATTGATTTCAATTTCTTTATTGAAATTTTACTCATTATATATCTGTCAGATTGCACTACATCATATAAATTCAAATTTTCAGCAAAACACTTTTTCGAGAAATTTTGAACCATTCTATATGATTTTTCTCTAGCTAATCCAGTTTTCGTAAGCTCAAGCATCAACTCTTGTGAAAAAATTAAACCTTTCGTTATGTTCAAATTCTCTAACATTTTTTTTGGATAAACAATCATATTATCTAAAATATTGGTTAATCTTACTAAAGCAAAATCAATAGTTATATTAGCATCTGGGCCAATGTTTCTCTCTACACTTGAATGTGAAATATCTCTTTCGTGCCATAAGGCAATATTTTCAAGTGCAGGAATAACTGTACTTCGAACCATTCTTGAAAGACCTGTTAAATTTTCACTTAAAATAGGATTTTTTTTATGTGGCATTGCAGATGAACCTTTTTGTTTTTTTGAAAAAAATTCTTGTAGTTCGTACACCTCACTCCTTTGTAAATGTCTGATTTCTGTAGCTACTCTTTCTACAGAACCCGCAATAATTCCAAGAACTGAGAAGTAAAAAGCATGTCTATCTCTTGGAATAACTTGAGTTGAAATTGGTTCAACTTTTAAACCAAGTTTTTTAGCAACATGTTTTTCCACATTTGGATTTATATTGGCAAAAGTTCCAACAGCACCTGAAATAGCACATGTTGAGACCTCATCTATTGCATCGACTAATCTTTTTCTATTTCTTTTAAATTCTGCGTAAAAAGAGGCAAGTTTTAAACCAAAGGTAATGGGTTCAGCATGTATGCCATGACTTCTTCCCATGCATGGCGTAAATTTATATTTGTTTGCTTGTTTTTTTAAAACTTTTAAAATTTGATCAATGTCTTTAAGGATTATTTTTCCTGATTGAATTAATTGAATATTAAAACTTGTATCTACAACATCTGATGATGTCATTCCTTGATGAAGATATCTTGCTTTTATTCCAGCTTTCTCTGTAACAGAAGTTAAAAAAGCTATGACATCGTGTTTTACTTGAGACTCAATTTGGTGAATTCTTTTAACATTAATTTTTGCTTTTTTTCTTACAATTGAGGAGACACCTTTAGGAATTTGATTTAATTTTTCCATAGCTTGTGCTGCAGCTATCTCAACATCTAACCAAATTCTGTATTTATTTTCTTCCGACCAAATATCAGTAAGTTCTTTTCTCGAATATCTTTTAATCATTAATTATAAATATGGAGGCTTTGAATAACCTTTAACAGATTCTGTAAAAATTTCATAACCATTTTCTGTTATTCCAACTGTATGTTCAAATTGTGCAGACAAAGATTTATCTTTCGTAACTGCTGTCCAACCATCATTTAGCAGTTTGGTTGCAAATTTACCTGCATTAATCATAGGTTCAATTGTAAATGTCATTCCTGGTTTTAGTTCCATTCCTGTATTTTTATTTCCATAATGTAAAATATTTGGTGACTCGTGAAAAGTCGTACCTATACCATGTCCACAAAAATCTCTGACAACTGAAAAACCTTTTTCTTCTACATATGTTTGAATTTCATAACCAATATCTCCAAGTTTTTTTCCAGGTTTTAAAATTTTTATGGCCCTCATCATAGACTCGTGAGTTGCGTCTATAAGATTATTTAATTTGACAGAAGTTTTACCTATACAAAACATTCTACTTGTATCTCCGTAGTGGTTATCAATAATTGCTGTGACATCCACATTGACTGCATCCCCCTCTTCTAAAATTCTTTCTTTAGAGGGAATTCCATGACAAACGACATGGTTTAATGATGTACATAATGATTTAGTAAAGCCTCTATAATAAAGTGGGGCAGAGTAACCTCCGTTGTCTCTAATAAATTCGTAACCAAGTTTATCAATTTGTGCAGTTGAAATACCTTCTTTTATATTTTCAGTAAGCATATCTAAGGTCTGAGCTGCAAGTTTCCCTGCAATTCTCATTTTTTCAAATTTTTCTGAATAACTATTCATTTATTATCTTTAACTTTTTTTCTATTCTTATTTCTTTTGAATTTAGTTTGCATCTATAAGCAAGAAAATTAACACCAGCTTTTTTCGCAATAAGATAATTTTTATAGTATTCTTCATCAATATCTTTGGCAATTTTAAAATTTTCCATATTTTGGATCTGAACTAAGAAGATCAAGTATGATTTATAACCTTTTTTTATGGCATCAATAAGGGTAAGAAGATGTTTAGAACCCCTTGCAGTGATTGCATCAGGAAATTCGGCAGTTTTTTTCTCTCTAAAAAGAGTTACATTTTTAACTTCTATAAAACTTTTTTGCTTTTTTTTCTCTATTAAAAAATCAAATCTAGTTTCTTTGTTATAAAAAACTTCGGACTTAATAATATCATTGTTTTTTAACTCATTAATTAAATTAGTGTTTAGACCATGTTCAACAATTTTGTTTGCCATGTGAGTATTTACACCAACTAAATTATTATTGGCTTTAATCAATTCTAAACCATATTTAAGTTTTCTTTTTGGATTATCATTTTTGAGTAAGAAGACTTCATTTCCCTCTTCAAGTAGACCTTTCATTGAGCCAGTATTTGGACAATGGGCTGTCACGACTTCTTTATTTATTTTTACATCTACAAAAAAACGTTTATATCTTTTGATTAATTTGCCTTTTATCAAAGACTTGGTAAATTCCATATTCAAATTATAGATAATATGAAAAAAAATACAAAAGTTAATGCTGCTATATTAATAATTGGAAATGAAATCCTTTCAGGTCGAACTCAAGATACAAATACAAGTACTTTAGCTGTTTGGCTGAACTCACTTGGAGTTCAAGTAAATGAAGTAAGAGTAATACCAGATACAAAAAAAACTATAATTGAAAACTTAAATATTTTGAGAAAAAATAATGATTATGTTTTTACAACTGGTGGTATTGGTCCAACTCATGATGATATTACCGCTGAGTCTGTTTCAGAAGCTTTTGGATTAAAATATGAAATTCATCCGGAAGCTTTTAAAATTTTAGAGAGTTATTATAAACCAGGAGAATTCAACGAAGGTAGACAGAAAATGGTCTGGATGCCACATAATGCAAAATTAATTTTAAATCCAACGAGTGGAGCACCAGGATTTAGTGTTGAGAATGTGTTTTGTTTACCAGGTGTCCCGTCGATATTAAAATCAATGTTAGGTAGTTTGAAACAAAAAATTGTAGGTGGTGATCCAATATTAAGCCATACAATAAGCTTAAGAACTGTAGAGAGTGAAATCGCAAATTCTTTATCAAAAGTTCAAGATCAAAATAAAGATGTTGAAATTGGAAGTTATCCCTTTTTTCACGCAGGAAAACTTGGAGTCTCAATAGTTCTTAGATCTGAGCAGCAATCAAAAATTGATACTTGTAGTGCTCAGATTTTAAATTTTATTAAAGAAAAAAAAATAGAAATAGTAGATCGATAAATGCTTTATTTTGCTTATGGTAGTAATCTACATCATTTTCAAATGAAAAGAAGATGTAAAGATAGTGTTTTTTTAAAAAAAATAAATCTCAAAAATTTTAAATTAACATTTAGAAGCAAATATCGAGCGGCAGATATTGAGCCAAAAAAAAATTCTATAGTACCTGGTGGGTTATTTGAGATATCAAAAAGTGATGAAAAAAAACTTGATATTTATGAAGACTTTCCAATTTTATATAAAAAGTATTTTTTTTTATATTATGGAAAAAAAGTAATGACTTATACGATGACTAAAAAAACACCATTTAGATTTCCTACTGAAAGATATCTTAATATTGTTAAACGTGGATATAAAGATTGTAAACTTGATAAAAAATATTTAGATAGAGCATTATTGCTATAACATTTTCAAATCAACTTTTTTTTTCAACTCATTATAAACTTGATCTTCGACATTACTCCAGTCATTAAATTTTTCTTGTTGAAAAATTCTAAGAGTTTTATATGGATTAATTTTATTGAATTCACCCCATCTCCAATCAGGATGCAGGCTTAACATACCCCATGTTTCTATATTTAATGACGCTGATAAATGTAATATTGATGTGTCACTAGTTATGACTAAATCTAAATTTTTAATTATAGATGCAATTTCATCGAGTTTATATTGACCATAATCAATTAAGTTTGATGAACGAAAATCATCCAAATCACGATCCCAAATTTCATTTTGTAAACAATAAAATTTTGCATTAATTGAAAATATTTTTTTTAAAGATTTAAGTGGTACTGATCTAAAAGGTTCATTAGCACCATTAAAACTTCCTGACCAAACTAAACCTATGTTGAGTTTATCTGTAATTATTTTTTCACTCCATTTTAAATCATTTTCTCTAATAGTTTGTATAAGATTTTTGTTGTTGATAAATTTTTCTTCATAAAAAAATTTAATTAATGATCCTAAAGCAATTTTGAAATCAAATGGTTTATGCCTACAATTTTCAATAGTATCAATTGATAGGTTATCAATTTCTATTTTAAAAAGATCTTTTATATTTTTTTGAACTATGAAAGTTACATTTTTTGCTATTTTTGTTAGTGGTATAATATATTTAGAAAATTGAATTGAATCTCCTATTCCCTGTTCATTAAAGACTACAATACTTTTTTCATTGATCTTTTCACCATTCCATTCTTTTATATCTTTATAAAAATCAGTGATTTTTGAATTTCTATATTCATAATATTCCCAACCTTTACTAAAATTGCCTTCATATAGTAGTTTTAATCCATAATAATTTAAAAACTCAGGTTCTTTTTTTATATTATCTTTGGATTGATTTAGTAGTTTTTCACATTTCTCTTTTTTATCAATATTTGAATATAATATCAGAAGAGTAATAAAAAATTTTGGAATATTTTTGTTTTCATCCAAAATATCAATTGCTTCCCGAATTTGATTTTTAAGGATTAAGAATCTTGCCTTATTATATTTGAATTCTATAAAATTTTTGTCAAAATTTTCTGCTTTATTCAAAAAAATTTCAGAATTTTTTAAATCTCTTAATAAAATGTAACTGTTAAGAAGATTATTGATGATTATTTGGTCTTCTCCAAAATTAATTCCTTTAAGAAAAAATTCATTTGCAATTTTTGGTTTATTCTTTTTTAGGTACATACAGCCAATATTATTTAAGGCTTGTTTTTTATTTTTACCATTAAGGTCTAAATATTTAGTGTAATATTTTAATGCATCACCTAAATTATTATTTAACTCGTGAGCATAAGCTAATTGGTAATTGTACTCATCATTTAATTCATTAATTTCAACTAATTGCTTTGCATAAACTAACATCTTATTAAAAAGTTTTTTTTTTAAGTAAACCAAATAAAGATTTTTTATAGGATCCTCATATTTGGGTTGAATTTCTGTGGATTTAATAAAATATTGCTCACTTAATTCTAAATCATTTTTAATTAGGTGTATGACACCTTTAAAATTAAATATGATGTGCTGATTTTTTTTATCATTGTATATTTCACATAACCTCAATGCTTCTTTTAGATTTTTATTTTTGATATTATCTGAAATTTCTTTTAGATTTGTCATTAAATCATTCTTTAAAATTGATTATAATTAATGATAAAATGATTAAAACAAAAAAACAATTTTTATATATTAGAAAGCCAAATTGTTTCAAAAGGTTTTAAAATTAAAAATTTTTTATTCATAATATTAATTTTTGAACTTAATAAATTCTTCATTTTTTGATTTTTTTTATCAATCTTAATTGTTTGAATTTTTGAACTTAAATTTGTAACACAAAGTATTGTCTGTTTTTTATCTTCACTTATTCTTTTAAAACCATAGATTTTTCGTCCTAAATCTATATTTATTCTCGAAGCATTTGGGTGAAAAGCTTTCTGATTTCTTCTGATTTTTAACAAATTACAGATACTGCTATAAAATTTATTTTGCTTTGTTTTGCTGTCTTTAAGTTTATTATTAATATTTTTTAAATTCCACTTATATCTATTAATATCTCTGTTATTACCTGTGATTATAAATTTAGCTTCGTCATTAGCTGTACCAAAAATAGAATTAAAATATATAGCCGGGATACCCTCAAAAGATATCATTATGGCGTGAGCAGAAAGATATCTTTCAAAATAAAATTTACCTTTTTGATCATAATCAGATTTTTTTAAAGCATCAAAAACAGTTATATTAGCCTCATATACTTTTTTAGTTTTATTTAAAACTTTTCTATAAGAAAATTTTGAGCCATTTTTTTTAAGTCTTTTTAAAAAGTTATTTAATACTTTTTGATTAAATAATCCCTCTGTAGGCCTCATTCCAATTCCGTCATGTGATGCAATGAAATTTAAATAACTATTACCCTTTTTTGTATTTGGAAGGTTTTTACTCCATTTATTTAAAAATATGCTATTTTCAAATAATAAAGCGTGAATTAATAGTGGTGGTAAAGAAAAATTATAAATCCAGTTAGCTTCATCATTTTTTCCAAAGTAACTTAAGTTTTCTTTCTCAGGTAAATTTGTTTCTGTAATTATATTAGTTTTAATATTAAGTAGATTAGTTATATTTCTTAAAAGTTTAATTATTTCGTGTGTCTGTTCTAAATTTATACACTTACTTCCATTTTCTTTCCAAAGGTATGCAATAGCGTCTAATCGAAAAATAGTTACACCATTGTTAATCAGATGTATCATTATTTTAATAAATTGAATTAATACAGATGGATTTCTAAAATTTAAATCAATTTGATCTGGGCTAAACGTCCGCCAAAGATAATCAGATTTTTTAAAAATTTTAATTTTTTTAAGTAATCTATGATCTCTTGGTCTAATTACTTTAGAAGTGTTAAATTTAGAGTCTACTGTTAAAAAATAATCTTTTCCAGGTTCCTTTTTCTTTAAAAAATTTTTAAACCATAAACCTCTTGCTGATGAATGATTAATGACCATATCGGCCATAACATCACTTGATTTTGAAACATTCTTTATATCTAACCAATTTCCAAGTTTACTCTCAACTTTATAATGATCTTTGACAGCAAATCCACTATCACTACTTGAAGGATAAAATGGTAAAAAATGAATAGTATCAAAATAATCTTTTAATTTTTTTTGAAAGAAGTTTTGAAATACTTTAATTGATTTTTTTTTTTCTGAATATACGCTGTCTCCATAACAAATAACCAGAGTAGTTTTTTCAGAGATACTTTTTTTCTTTTTTGGATTTTTTTTATTAAAATGATGAATTATTTGAACAATTTCATTCTCAAAATAATCAATATTTTTTTTCGATAAGAATGTTTTGTAAATATTGTCTAATTTAGACCTTATAGTTCTCTGATCTTTTTGAGTTAACATTAATAATATTTTTTATTATCATCATTAACTACTTTTTCAAGTCTTCCAAGAAAATCTGGTATAGCACTTTTTACTCTACTCCATGTGGGTATAAAAGGAGTATCCATTGGATTAAGAATAAAGGCTTCTCCTGCTTTCATTATATTAATTGCAAATAATTCGACTGCTTTTTCCTCAGTATGAGAATCAAATTTAAGACCATTCATTACTGCATCATTTCTGTATATATCAATTAAGTCTAAAGCAGATCTATAATAAGTTGCTTTTAATGATCTAAACTTTTCCCTACTAAAAGTGTTGCCTTGAGTTGCCAACTTTTTGATAAATGTTTTAATGATATCGATAGACATTCTTGATAGTCCCTTTGTTTCATCATCAATTGATAACACTTGATGTTTGTGGTCATAAGTATCTGCTAAATCCACTTGGCATATATTTTGAGGAGAAAAACTTCTTTGCATTTCAGATAAAATTCCAACTTCGATTCCCCAATCTGAAGAAATTCTTAGTTCAGGTAAAACATTTCGCCTAAATGAAAACTCACCTGCTAGAGGATATTTAAATGATTTCATAAAGTCTAAATAATCGCTTTTACCAATAGTTTTTTCTAACGCTGTCAGTAAAGGAAAAACTAATAATCTTGCAACTCTTCCATTCATTTTTTCATTTGCTACTCTTGGATAATAACCTTTACAAAATTCAAAGTTGAAAAATGGATTTACTACTGGGTAAAACAGCTTTGCAAGCATTCTTCTATCATAAGTTTTAATATCACAATCATGTAAAGCAACTGAACGTGCACTATCTCTTGCGATACACATGCCAATACAATACCAAACATTTCTACCTTTACCGAGTTCACTTGGTGCAAGGTTATTTTTTTTTAATTCTTGATCTAATTTTTTTAAACCTGGGCCATCATTCCAAAGAATTGAAAAGGGTGATTTCAATTTCTTAAAAAATTTCCAAGCTTTTTTAGCTTGGGCTTCATTTGCTTTATCTAATCCGATAATTATGTGATCTAAATATTTTGTTTTACTTATTTCCTCTACTATTTTTGGTAAAGCCGTTCCCTCTAATTCAGAATAAAGACATGGTAAAATTAATTCCATTTTTCTTTGTTCTGAAAATTTTGATAGCTCACTTTCAATGACTGCTGTGGACTTTGTTTTAAAGTCGTGCAATGTTGAGACTACTCCATTTTGAGAAAAATCACTCATGCCGGGTTTTTAATCTTAATAGTCTAATTTAACTAGTGCCGTTTTAATCACATCAGCCCAGCCCTCAGGTGATGGCTTGTTTGAAACTATTAGATTATCTATGTTTATTTGATCCTGTTTAAATTGATCATTGAAGACTAAACATGGAATATCACAATTTCTCAACATATCTAAATCATTGAAATTATCTCCTACAGCTATGACCTTAATTTTACTCTCTACTTTTTTATATATTTTAAGAACTTGATTCATTGATTTAACTTTATCTGTACTATCACCTAAATTTAGAACACGACCACCTTCTTGCATAGTTAATGAAGAAGACTTTAAAATATTGAATAATTTATTTTTTTCTTTTTTGTCACCCTCAAATAAAAAGGGAATAGTATATTTCCGATTTAAAGCATTTTTTAAATTATTTTCTTGAAGACCAAAAATATTGGTTTGTTCTTTTGAATTCATTTTTGAAATAAATTTACATTTAGCTTTAAGATTTTCAGGAACTTTAGAATGAAAAATTTTAATTAGTTTTTCTTTATCTCTGCTCAAAACTATTTTGTTTGGAAAATTACTATTAATTAAATTCAATCCATGAATTGAAGATCCATTTTCAGATATATAAGGAAGAGTTGACCCAAGTTCTGTTATAAATCCCTCTATCTCTTTTTCAGTTTTACTAGTATTAGGAATAATAATGATCCCCTCATCTATAAGACTTTTTACATAATCTTTTATCTCATCAAATTTGAAATTATCTCTATGTAATAATGAACCATCTAAATCAGTAAAAATAATTATTGAAAATTTTTTACTCAAAGAAATCTATCTTAACCTAGTTTTATTTTTGTCAAAAAATAAAACCTTATCTTTAGAAAATGATATTATAAGTGGCTGATTGTTTATATCTTCTGACGATTTAATAATAATTTGGTTATCTGATAATTTAGCATAGATAATTTTTTCGAAGCCTAAATTTTCAATAAGATCTACTTTAACGTCTAACTTAATTTCACGATCACTTTTTATACTGATATCTTCAGGTCTAATACCTAAATAAATATCATCTTTAAAATCAAAATTTTCAAAAGTTATTTTATTTTTAAACAATTCTATAGTGTTTGAACTAATAATTTGTTCTTTATTAATTTTAATAATATTCATTTTTGGAGAACCAATAAATTCTGCAACAAAGATGTTATTGGGATCATTATAAATTTCACTAGGTGTACCAAATTGTTCAATAATTCCTTTATTTAGAACTACTATTCTATCAGCTAATGTCATCGCTTCTATTTGATCGTGTGTTACATAAATAATATTTGTTTTTAATTTTTTGTGTAATTTAGAAATTTCAACTCTCATTTCAGATCTTAAAGCTGCATCTAGATTCGATAATGGTTCATCAAATAAGAACACTTTAGGATTTCTTGTTATTGCTCTACCAATTGCAACCCTTTGTCTTTGTCCACCTGAAAGTTGTTTAGGTTTTCTCTCTAGTAAATCTTCAATTTGAAGTGTAGTAGCTGCATGATTAACTTTTTCACTAATTTCATTTTTTGAAATTTTTTCCATTTTCAAACCAAACGACATATTTTCAAAAACATTCATGTGTGGATATAAAGCGTAAGATTGAAAGACCATTGCAATTTCACGCTTAGAAGGAATTAAATTATTAATTAGCTTTGTGTCTAAAAAAATTTCCCCTTGATCGATACTTTCTAGCCCAGAGACCATTCTTAATAAAGTTGATTTTCCACAACCTGAAGGACCTACTAAAACTATAAATTCTCCATCGTATATGTCTATATTGAAATCGTTGATAACTTTATTTTCACCAAATGATTTTTCGAGATTTTTAATAACAATTTTTGACATTTATTTGATTTAAAGGGATTTTAACCAACCATTAAATGTTGTTTAAAATTTATTACACTGCTAGATTTATCGCAATGAAAAAATCGCGAACATCAGAGAAAACTAAATACCAGAGAGGAACAATATAAGAGGGGGAATACATGATTAGAAAAATCATAATTAATATATTTGCTCTAGTATTTCTAATTACTAATACTAGTTTTGCGGATATTAAATTTTGGACGACAGAGGTCCAACCAGCCAGAATGGCAAAACAAGAGGAGATGGCTAAAGCGTTTGAAGCTAAAACTGGCATCAAAGTTGAAGTCATACCAATTGAAGAAAAAGATCTTGGTACCAGAGCTACTGCAGCAGCAGCAGCGGGAGATCTTCCAGATGTGATTTATCACACTCTTCAATATGTTTTACCATGGGCTGAGGCAGGCATATTAGATGTTGATGCAAATAACGCTGTTGTTAAGTCGTTAGGTAAGAAAACATTTGCACCGGGCGCATTAAATATGGCTAAGAAGGGTGGAAAAATTGCAGCTGTGCCAGTTGATGGCTGGACGCAAATGGTTGTTTATAGAAAGGATCTATTTGCTGCAGCTGGTTTAGAGCCACCAACTTCATATGCAAACATCGTAAAAGCAGTTAATGCATTATCAAGCAATGACATGTTTGGCTTTGTAGCAGCTACTAAAACCGATGAAAACTTTATGAGCCAAGTACTTGAACATGTACTTTTAGCTAATGGAGTTAATTTTGTTAAAAAAGGTGGAACTAAAAAGCAAGGGAAAGCTTTAAAGAATTCTTTAGAATTTTATAAAGTAATTGCGAAAGCAAGCCCTCCAGGAGAATTATTCTGGAAACAATCAAGAGCTTTATACTTTGCTGGCAAAACACCAATGATTATTTGGTCACCGTTTATCATGGATGAGTTAGCAGGTTTAAGAGACTCTGCTCCACCAACAATAAATAGTGATCCAACATCACCAGAGTTAGCTTCTAAAACTGGTTTCATTACTAATTTTAGTGGACCGAACAATAAAAAAGGTGCTGCTTGGGCTGATGTAAGATACTTTGGTATTACTGCGGATGCAGATACTGATGAAGCTAAAAAATTCATCGAGTACTCGATGAGTGAAGGTTATACAGCTACATTAGGAATTGCTCCGGAAGGAAAATTTCCAGTAAGAAGAGGAAATAAGAGTGATCCTAGTGCTTACACAAAAGCTTGGAGTAAATTACCAGTAGGTGTTGATAGAAAAGCTCCTTTAACAGATCTTTATTCTGCAGATGTCATTGATAACATCGTTGCAGGTTTAGATACTGCAAACAGATGGGGTGTTAAAGAGGGTGAACTATCTCGAGCATCAAAAATCATCAATTCTCAATTCTTAAATAGAATCACTAGAGAATATATTGATGATCAAATCTCAGTTGATGAAGCGGTTAAGAAAATCAACGCTGAATTAGCTAAGTTTTAAATAATAAATTTATAAAGAGCGGATAATAAAATATTATCCGCTTTTTATTATGAGTGATTCATTATCAAAATTAGAAAAAAGAACTGCTTACACTTTAGTTTTACCTGCAGTCGTATTAGTTTTTGCCATTGTATTATTTCCTATATTTGCCAATGTTTGGATTAGTTTCAAAGACATTGAATTAAAAGATATTAGAATTCCAGAACCTCGAGCAAAGAAAATTGTTAAATCGATTTCAGAAAATCAATCAGAATTAAAAATTATTTATAAATTACGAAATAGTTCTTTAATTCAAGAAATAAGAAATGTTCAGTTTCAAGATAAATTTCCAACAAATGTTTCACCAGTCAATCTTGATTCAAGATGTAATTTTCAATCTAAAAAAGTTGTTTGTGATTTTGGAAATTGGCAGGCAAAATATAGGGAAAATTTTGAGATAACTATACAGAATATCGATGGTGAAATAATTGATAAAAAAATAATTAAATCTCAAAAACCAATTCTTAGTGGGAAAGCAGATAACCCGTTACTCACTACGAATTTTACTTTAGAAAATTTTAAAAAAGTTTTTTATGAAAATAATTTTGTCGAATTACTTTTAACAACATTTTACTTCACTTTTTTTGGCACAGTGGGAGCTATTATTTTTGGAATTTTAGCAGCACAATTGGTTAATCAAAATATTCAAGGCCGAACATATATGCGAGGTATTTTACTTTTCCCTTACGTGGGTCCTGTAGTTGCTTTAGCTTATACTTGGACTTTATTACTAGATCCAAATAGTGGGACTTTAAACGCATTATTGGTGAATTTTAACATCATAGAGCAACCAATAAATTTATTAGGCCAAAAATACATAACCATGAGTATTTTAGGTTTTGAATTTAAATTAAGGTTGGCTTTAACCACAGTTATCTTTTTTGAAATTTGGCGCTATTTTCCACTCGCCTTTCTATTTATTTTAGCAAGATTGCAAGCAATACCACAAAGTTTGTATGAAGCAGCAGAGGTGGATGGAGCAAGTCCAATTCAAAAATTTATCCATATTACACTGCCCCAAATTACAGCCATCATCTCAATTTTATTTATGATTAGGTTTATTTGGAACTTTAACAAATTTGAAGACATCTTTTTATTAACCGGTGGGGCATCAGGCACAAGAACTTTACCTATTAATGTTTATCAACAAGGGTTTGCAGTATCAGATATTGGGATGGGCTCTGCTGTTTCGATAGTCATTGTGATGTTACTTCTTAGTTTCATGGTTATTTATTTTAGATTAATTGGAAAGAGGGCTAATGAAGTTTAAGCCTCTTGCAATATTTTTAATCGTTTCATCTTTTTTTCTGACATGTATTTTATCAATTTGGAAAATCATGGCTACGCTCCAAGGTTTAAGTTTCACTAATTTAAACATCACACCTGTATTCTTAATTGGTATTTTATTATCTTTAACATTTGTCTTAATCGGTAATAAACTTAACCACTTAATAAAGATTCTTTTATTATCTTTTATATTTTCAATTTCATATTTTTACTTAAATGAGGCATCTCCATATTGGTATATATTTGGAGTTTTCTTAATTTCTTTATTTTTTACGGACAAACTCAAAAAATATAATATGCAATCTTTACAGGAAGATTTTATATCAGAAAAAATTATTTTTGATTTTATTACCCTATTTGGTATTGTTTTCTTTGCATTTGTAATCTTATTCCCGTTTTACATTATGCTAGTTACCAGTTTTAAAACTCAGATCGCTTTATTAGTTAATCCTTTAGACTTTAGTCTAGATTTTACCAACAGCTTAACTGAGTTGTTTAAGTCTTATTTTGTTATCTTTGAAACTTATAATTTTGGTAGGTATATCTTAATAAGTTCCGCAGTTTCCATCGGAACTGTTATTGTCACATTATTATTTGCAATCCCTGCTGCTTATGCTGTTGCTAGATTAAACTTTTTCGGCAAAAACTTTTTATCAACTTCGATCTTAATTATTTATATGTTTCCAGCTATAGTACTAGTCATCCCTTTATATACCGTGTTTAGTCAACTTGGCTTAAGAAACTCAATCTTTGGTTTATTGATTGTTTATACAGCAACTACTTTGCCAGTCGCAATATACATGCTGCAAGGATATTTCAAAAGTATTCCCAAAGAAATTGAGGATGCTGGAATTATGGATGGTCAAAATTGGTTTGGCATAATTTTAAAGATTATTATTCCTTTAAGTTTGCCAGCCATTGCATCCGTTGCACTTTATGTCTTTATGATAGCTTGGAACGAGTTCCTCTTTTCTTTGATGTTTCTGGATAGTCCCAAATCTTTCACTTTATCAAGAGCCATTCAATATCTAAGTGGAGACGCTGAAACACCACGCCAATACTTAATGGCAGGTTCAGTAATTGTAACTTTACCTGTACTTTTTATTTTCATATATTTTGAAAAATATTTAGTCAGTGGTTTAACAGCTGGCAGTGTAAAAGAGTAATTAATGATTGAACAACTTAGTATTTATTTAATAGCAATGATTCTAGGGATAATGTTATTTTTCTCCTTTGTGATTGCTCCAGTAGTATTTACTACTTTAGATGAAGATAATGCCAGAAAGTTTATAAGAAGAATATTTCCTTTTTATTATAATGTTAATTTAGCGATTAGCTTTATTGTTCTTCTACTATTTTTATTTTTAAGTAAATTTGGTCTTGATTTTTATTTAATCTTATTAATCACAATTTTATTTACTATATCAAACTATTTATTAATGCCGTTAATTAATAAATATAGAGATGAAAAACAGGATAAAAAATTCAAATATTCACACTTTATCTCAGTAGTAATTAATTTTGTTCAAATGATTTGTTTGGTATTTCTTTTAATTTAAAAGTTTTTTATCTTTTTTACTTTTTATTTCATTTTTTTGATCGCAATATTTCTTAAAAACATAAGCTGTTGATACCCCACCAATTATTATTAATTTTAATATCTTTAATTTAATAAGTGTTTTAATCATGATTTAATATCAAACCTTTCTAATAAAAATTGGATTACTAAATTATAGAAAAATACAAAACAAAAAATATAAAATAGAAAAATTACTTCTTTAGAATTAAAGAGGTATCCAGTCGCGGTTAAAAGCACAAAAAATAGGCTGATTGATAAAGCGAGCTTTGCCTGTGATTTCTTTTTTAGGTGAGATTTAACAATATTGTTTTTCATTAAATAATAATAACTATTAAAAATACTCATTCATCATGAATTTTGTCCTACCTAGACATTTAAATTGTAATGTTTTAACATTTTTAACACTCATTATTTGAATTTATTGAGTTATTAATGATTAATTGTTGTGAAAAATATTTATAAAATTCATTACATCATATTTTTTTTAGCTTTAATTTTTTCTAAAGCTATAGCGGAGCCAACCTTTGTGCAAAGTAAATCACTCGAGACAGCCGATCATTATTATGGACTTACGTTTAATAACGATGGTACAAAAATGTATGCACTAGAAAGTCAGGTTGAAGATACAAATGATGTAGTTATCGAATTTATATTAACTAACGCATATGACATTTCAACGGCAACCGAAAACCAAACTAAAAATATATATTTAGATGGAAAGCTTATAGCAACACAAGTAGTGTTCAATAACGATGGAACAAAAATGTTTATTGTTAACCATGCTCATCAAAAGGAAATAGATTATTGGTCACTAACCACTGCATTTGATATTTCAACTGCTACACACGATGGTGCTTTTCCTATTTCTGGTCAAGAAATTAGAGCAAATTCAGTTGCATTTAACAATGATGGTACCAGAATGTTTGTAGTTGGTGCAGGAAATATGTCCCAACATCGTATTCATGAATATTCACTTAGTACACCATATGATCTTAGCTCCACAGTTACTCATCTTAATACTGAAGACCTAAGTTCTTCTCACAATTACTTAGATGGAATTACTTTTAAAGACGATGGTACCAAAATGTTTATCATTAATGGTAATCAAAATACGATTTCTCAGTTTAAATTAACTACACCTTATGATGCTTCTACTTTATCCCTTGAAGGTAGCTTTGATGTAAGTTCTTATGATACCGAAGCAAGAGAAATGGCTTTTAGCAACGATGGAAGTAAAATGTTTTTCATTGGTGATGCAAATGATAAAGTTTTTGAATTTAACCTAAGCTGTAATTGGAGCGTAATTGATGGTGCTTGTGATGACCCTGTTGGTAAATATAAAGGCGGTAAAGATCATTTAGCTATAATTGACTCACAAACAACAACAGCTAAACAAATTGCCATCCACGCCACTACGCCAGTATTAAATCGTATGTTTTGGTTAAGACGTCATAGAAGTAATGACCAATTAAGTAACCAAAATATTAGATTAAATTTTTCAAATTCAATGATGGCCTCATTATCAGAAATGCTCCCGGTATCTAATAAAACTAATGAGTTGTTAGATAAATTGTTGGATGAATGGTCATTTTGGAGTGAGGGCAGTATTAGTTTTGGAAGAGCAGGAGATACCTCTCATTCGTCGTCAAAAAAAATTGATAGTAAAGGTATCTCGTTTGGAATGGATAAAAAGATAAGTGAAAATAAATTATACGGATACGCATTCCGGTATGGTCGAGATGAGGTGGATGTAGGCTCTTTTGGCACAACACTGGATACTGACTCAATTAGTTTATCACTTTATGGAACTTTTCCTCAGGATGATGAAAGATTTATTGAAGGCATTTTGGGAGTAAGCAAGTTAAAGACTGATCATGTTAGAAAAGGAGGAGGGAATACTAGAACAGGTAATCGAAATGGATCACAAGTATTTGGCTCAATTAATTATTTTACTACTTATCAAAAAGAAAAATTCAATATTTCTCCTAATATAAGAATTGATCTCAGCTACACAGAATTATCAAAGTATTCAGAAACAGGGGTAGCTAGTCTTGTTTATAATAAACAAGTAGTTGAAACTGGAATGATATCTTCGGGTTTTAATTTAAGTAATATTATTGACTATAACTCATTAACACTTGAACCAAATGCAGGTTTAGAATTTAGTTTAGACTTTAGCCCCACTTCAGATGCAACATATAGGTATATCTCACAAACAACAGAATATACTAGAGGCATAGGTCAAGATTCTAAAAGTATTAGAGGCAATATTGGATTTGATTTAGAAATGGATAATGGTTTATCTCTAATGACGATCTATGAAAGAAATCAAAGTGAAATTGCTCATAGTGATACTTTATATATAGGGTTTGGCTATGTGCCTAATAAGAGTACTGAGTATGCTATGAAATTAGACAATAATGAAGCAACTTTAAATTATAAAAGAAATTTAAGTGGTTTTGATATCAACATAAGTTCTAACTATAGTTTGATGAGTGAAATTCCCGAATATGGAACAAACCTTGAATTAAGAAATACATTCTAAACTATTATAAAGAGAGAGAATAACATATATTCATACGGATGAAAAAAATTTTAATTATACTAATCTTATATATTTTATTCTTACCAAATAATTTATCAGCTAAAACTAAAAAATATGACAATACATTATTGCCTTTTACAGCTTGGTTAATAGATAATGGATATGATCAGTATATTGAAAAAGATGAGAATGGAACAACAAGACCAAACTTAAAAATTAAAACTCATCCAAATAAATGGGGAATTCATTATCCATCTAATCCAAATAGAGATACTTTAATTTATTATTTTTACAAATATCAATTTAGTCATTTAACTAATGACCCTAATACATATCAATGGAAACAAATTGAGGTAAAACCATCAAAGAACCCTTATCAATTTAAATTTAATATTTTGGAAGATAAGTTTGTAAAAAAACAAATGAAAAGCAAAGGTATTTTAAGTTATTTATATTATCAAGACGGAAAAGTCTTGATTGATGAAATTTCTCCAAAAGAGAGATTAGGAGATTTTGTTAATAACGAGACAAAACTTATGTCAATGTCTATGAATAAATCAGTAACATCTTATATTCTAGGACATGCGATTTGTGAGGGCTATATTGAGGGAATTGATAGTGAAATTGATGATTGGCCTTTAATAAAAGATACACTTTTTGAAAATCAAAAGTTAATAAACCTTTTAAACATGGCAGCAGGTGATCAAAAATATGTTAATGAATTTAAATTTAATCCTAATAGTATCTTAGCTGACAATTCTTACGAATATGAAACTAATAGTATTTATAATACTATTGGATTATTTTTCAAAAATACCAAAAAAGCTAAAAGCGTATATAATTATAATGGTTTTATCACACAGCTACTTTTGAATTATACAAAATATAAAACAGGAAAAAATTATAAAAATTTATTAGATAAAGTTTTTCAAGAAAATGTTAAAAATAAATATAGTGTTAATTTTAACGAACTAAATAGTTTTGAAGAATATGGAAATGGTCATCCAATGGTTCGTATGACAAGATTTGATTACCTAAGACTTGCAAAAGCTATAATGGATGATTACCAAAATGATACTTGTGTAGGAAAATATTTAAAAGAAATCCACAAAAGAAGAATTCCTAAGCAATACAATAAAAATAAAAATGAACCAGAATTTAATCGTACAAAATCTTATGGTGGTCAATTTCATATGGATTATCCAGGTTTAAAAGACAAAATTGTGTTTGGCATGGGTGGCTATGGTGGACAAGCTATTTTAATCGATGTAGAAAACTCAAGAATAGTTGTTCTTAATTCGCTTCACTATAATAATGGTAAATATAAATATAACGTCAAAAAACTTTTAATAGATCCAATTAAAAACGGCAGATAGTAGAAAAAAATGAAAATAATAAAAGGGAGAGAATAACATCTATTCATACTGATGAAAAAATTCTTAGGCATAATTTTCCTGGGACTAATATTAAACAATAATGCTTTTGCAGGACCATATGAAAGTTTAATTAAATTTAATAGGTGGCTAAGCTTAAATGGTTATGATCAGTATTTAGATAAAACAGGAGATCCTGTTGATATGGTGCTTGATAGATCGCTTTGTACATCTGAGGCAACTTGGGACGAATGTGTTGGAGCTGATGGAAAATTAATACCAACCAAAGATCGTAAATACACTCTAATTTATCCAAATAATTTAGATGTAAAAATAATGAAAAGGGGAGGTGGAAGCGAAATACATTATCAAGCCAATCCTAATTTTGGCACTTTACTCTTTTATGTTTTTCATTACTTAGAGGATATAAAAGGATTTGGTAAATATTTAGTACAACCATCTAAAAATCCAATTAAATTCAAATCGAATTTAATAGACGATAAAATTGTAAAAAAACAATTACAAACAAAAGCAATTCTAAGTTATCTTTATTTTGAAAATGATGAAATCATAGTTGATGAAATTTCACCTAAGGATCGTTTTGGTATTATCTTTAAAAATGATACTAAATGGAGTTCCATGTCGATGGGTAAAAGCTTAGTTTCTTACGTGACAGGTCATGCAATTTGTGGCGGTTATATTGATAGTATTGATACAACATTAAACGACTGGCCTTTGATCAAGAACACTCTCTATTCTAAAAAAAAATTAATTGATATTTTAAACATGGCTGCTGGAGATCAACAATATGTTAATGATAATGATGGATTAAAAAAGACTGGAAGATGGTACAATAGCTTTCCTATATCTGCTTTTGCTGATTTAGAATTAAAAGATTCAGAACCATCTAATTCTAAAAAGTATCATTATAATGGTTTAGCAACAAATATTATAATGAACTATGTAATTTACAAAACTGATAAAGATTTTCAAAAACTTTTAAATGAAATTTTTCAAAAAAAAGCCAAAGTAGAAAATAGTGTATTTTTTTTAAAACAAAAAGGAATTTCAGATAAGCAAGGTCCAGGAAGATATTCATTTAGAGCTAGTAGATATGATTATCTAAGAATTGCAAAAGCAATCATGGATGATTATCAAAATGATACTTGTGTAGGTAAATATTTAAAAGAAATTCATGAAAGGAGAATTAAAAAAAATTTAAAAAAAGGACACGAACCCGGCTTTAATCTCTCGAGTACTTATGGCGGACAATTTCATATGGATTATCCAGGTCTAAAAAATAGGGTAGTTTTTGGTTTGGGAGGTTTTGGTGGTCAGGCGATTTTGATTGATGTAGAAAATTCAAGAATAGTTGTTCTAAATTCTTTGCATTATAACAATAAGAAATTTAGATATAATGTTAAAAAACTTTTATTAGATCCAATAAAAAACGGCAGAGTAAATTAAAAAAATTTACTTATTCATCTTGTTCAATTATAAATATTAGCATAAATACTCATGAAATTCACAAATGCCCTCGTGGTGAAATTGGTAGACACAAAGGACTTAAAATAGTTTGAGTTGAGGAATTTCAGAGTCTCTAATAGTCTCTAATGGTCTTAATCCCTTATAATCCCATAACTTTTAAAATCATTTGATTATTCTTATTGGAAAATATGAATAATAAATTCCTTTAAACTAGTAGCAAACTAGTAGTGAGAGAGATAAATTTGATTACCTGAAGTTAGATGTCGTTCTTCCAACCAATGTGTATGGCGCCCAGTAAATTGGATGATTTGTATCTGGATTTTTTAACATTTTAATTTTTGATTTCATTAAGGCAGCGGATAAATCTCCTTCACTTTCTTTGAGAAAATCAAATGTATCAACCATTAAATCGACCGATGTTTTTGAGATAACAGACCAATGGGTTACTATTAAACTTTTGGCACCGGAATAAAAAAACGAGTTAGCTAAACCAGATAAAGCTTCGCTATTTGCTTTTCCATCTGATGAAGCTGTATTACAGGCTGACAGTATTACTAGATCAGAGTTTATATTTAGATTTATAATTTCTGATGCAGTTAAAAGGCCATCATCATTATTTGTAATTTTTTTTGGTAAGCTTAAAACAATTGATGGCTCTGACAATCCATCTATTTCACCAACAACTAAAGCATGTGAAGCAAAACTAACCACTTTATAATTATCAAAATTTATAGAAGTTATGTTATTTTCATTAAAATCATCTCTTAAATATAATTTTGAATTTTGATCAAATTTTTTTGAAATTCTTTTTAATTCATCTGCAGTTTCAGGGAGTTCAGGAAACATTTTCAGATATTTTAAATCAATGTTACCACCTCTTGTAAATACTTTTGAAAATTCTAATTCTAAAATATCTTTAAAATCTGATGATTTTGCAGTTTTTGTACCTTTTATATTTGGGTCGCCAAATCCTATGAAGCTGTTACCAGAATTAAATTTTAATTTATCTTCAAGGTTTAAAGCAACATAACTATAAGCACTTGGACTTATTGATATTGCATTTTTTTCAATTAACCATTGTTGATTTTTTTTATCATACAAAAGTTCAAACGGAATACTATAAAGTGGACCATCAGGGATTATTATTATCTTTTTCTTATCTTTTATTATATCTGTAAAACTAGCTATTAAAATGTCATGAAGTTCTTGTGATTGTGATAAGGCAAATTCAATAGGTTTTCCATTTTTTAAATCAAGACTATTTCTTACCTCCTTGATGAGTTTAGATAGTTTATCTTTATTTGTGCCAATTCTTTGAACTGTATAATCTTCAGATGTAATTATAGTTGCAAAGGTGTGAAAATTTCCAACTGTATATTGAATAATAACTTCATCTTTAGGCATACCTTGATGAAGTAGTTCACCATTTACTACTTGATTAGCAAAATTCTTTTTAAGATCAGGATATTTCTTCAATATATCTTTTAGTAAATTTTCTAATTCTTTATTTAATTTACTAATTTCTTGATTTCTTTTTTTAATCTTATCTGGATCAATAGTATCTAATTTTAATATTTCTCTTTTCTTTTCTAAAAGAGATGTATATTTTCTTAATTCAGCAGCAACTCTTTCATCCTTTGAAATTTGTCTTGTTATAGACTCTGATAGTTTTGCAGTTAATTTATTAGATTTAACAACTTGCTGCAATCCAAACATAAGATCAATAAATCTTATATCTTTATATTTATCAAAAATTTCAATATTCTTATGTGAGTTTTTTAAAACCTCAAAAATGAAACTATGTACTTGGTCTTTATACATACTGATTGATTGATAATCTGAGTTAAAATTTAAATCAAAATTTTGTTGATCAAACTTATCAAGTATTACAAACATTGTTTTGAGTGATACATCAAAAGCTTCATCCATTCTTTTTTCTTTGTAATAACAAGCGTATAAAAGTGAATAACTAGCAATAAGTCGTTCATCTTTAGGATTAATTTCCTCGATACTCTTTGTTGTAGCATTTTGATACCTTATACAATCATCATTATTATTATCTAATAAAGCTAATAAATCTGAATAATTGTATAAATATTGATAATATGGAAAGATGTTTTTAAACATTTTTTTTTCAACATATTTAATAGCTTCATCGTAATACTTTTTTGCAATAGCGTAATATTCTTTTTTCTTTAAATTATTTTTTTCTTTGTGTCCTTTTCTTAAATAATATCCCCCTAGAAAATTAATTGTGTTAACAAATTGGATAGAATTTTTGCTAACAGTTTTAGATGTATTGAATAAGTCATAAGATTTCTTTGAAAATTTCAAAGAATCTTCTTCATTAAAAGCTAATGCTGCTCTATTATTAAAATTTGTTATTAAATAGAGATCGTCTTGATTAACATTTTCTTCTCTTTGAGTAGCTAGTTTTATATATTTATCTGCCAATTCAATTTCACCAATGCTACTGTAAGCTAATGCCAAATTATTTAAGATTGTATTTTCACTCTCTAAATCTTTTTCAAATGATTTATTTAATATGTCCAATGCTAATAAATAACTATCAATTGCGTTTTGATATTTTTTCTGCCCAGAGTAAATTCGACCAAAGAGATTTTGCAATTCTACTTTTTTTTTAACTTCTGCTATTCCCGTATCAATAGTTTCATAATTTTTTAATTCATTTGCAATTTTAAGAGCATTATCAAATTTTTCTAGAACAATATCATTCCAAGCTTCATCAAACATTAAATTTCTTTTATCACTAATGAAAAATTTTAAAGCCCAACTATTTTTTTTTTTGGCTTCTTTAATTTGCTTCTCTACTAGTTCTTTGGCATTATTTAAATTTATTTTTCTTTGCTCATAGTCATTTATTAAACCATAATAAGTATCCAAGATTATAAATGCAGTAATACTTTTATCTAATAGCCTTAACTCATCATTCATTGATATCATTAATGAGTAAACTTTTTTATATTGATTTAAATCCTGTTTAACAGATTGTTCAGAATCTAGTTTTCCCATCAGCGCAATCTCTTTATCAAGAAATAATTTTTTCTTATTAGCATAACTATTATTGATCTTAAGACTTTTTTTTACATAACTAAGTGTTAAATCATAATGATAAATTGCTTTATCATATTGATTCGTAGATTTATAATGAGAGCCAATTTCTCTATTAATCCTTGCTTGTAAATTTAGATTAGATTTATTGTATTGTTGAATTATTTCATATCTTAATTTTAAATATTTGTATTCATTTTTTGTATCACCTCTTGTTGAGTAAATAAATTCGACTTCAGATAATGCATCTAAATAATCATCAGATGACAACTCATTTAAATCTTTTATTGAAATTACTTTAAGATATTGTTCATAATCTTTTATAGACTCTTCATATCTAAAAAGGTCTTTAAATACCCTTGCTCTATGAACTAATTGATAAGCAAATTCTTTTGAACCCGCATATTCATCTATTTCATAATTATTATTTTTAAATTCATTGAATATATTGATTGCCTTAGTTGAAATATTCAGACTTTTTTCAAGAAAATTATTATCTTGTAACAAACCACTTAGGAAGTAGTAGCATTGAACAAGATTACGCTTTTTTTGATTAATTTTAATTTTTTTAAAGTCCTTTTTTTGTTCTTCACAAGCTTTAGTTTGATAATCTAATGCTAATTTTTTATTCCCCTCCATGCCTAAAAAATGTGCTTTATCTGAATAGGCCCAACCGAGCCATGGGAAATCTTTATTTGGTTTTTTTATATAATGCTCAATTGTTTTATCTAGTAATTCGTGAGCTTTTTTAGGATTTGAAGCGTAAATTTTTCGTGCCTCCTCTAGATTATTGAATTTAAAAAATTTTGCATGTACATTTAAGTTTTGAAAACTAAATATAATGATCCAAAAAATTAAATATTTAACAATATTTTTACTCATCTTATTTTTTTTACCAAAATCAGTAAGTTATAGTAATGAAAATATTACTTCAATTTTAAATAAAAATATAAATGAAAATATAACAAGAGGTGGTGTAAAAATTGGAGATTTCTCAATAAGCGAAAATTTCACAAAAGTAAGTAAAAAAGACATTCCTTTTGGAACTTTAGATATTTTAGACAAATTAAAGAATGATGAAAATAAAACTAGAGGTACAACTGGACAAAATATTTATGGTAAATATTCAAGAAGTGTTGTTTTAATCTATAACGACGACATTAAAGGCACTGGATCTGGCTCTGTTATAATGAAAGACATTGGTGCAATAATTACTAATTGGCATGTTATACAAAATGCCAAGGTTGTCGGTGTTATATTTAAAAAAGATGGTGAGATAGAAAAAAGTGATGTGATGGTTGCTGATGTTATAGGTTATGATGCCACCAAAGATTTAGCAGTGTTAAGGCTTAGTGGAAAAGTTCCAAATGATGTAAATGAATTAACTTTGTCTACTAAGTTGCCAGATGTTGGTTCGGATGTACATGCTATAGGTCATCCAGGATCACTTTCTTGGACGTATACAAAAGGGTATGTCAGCCAAATAAGAAAAAACTATAAATGGAACTATGAAAAAACACAACATGAAGCTTCGATAATTCAAACACAAACTCCTATAAGTCCAGGAAACTCAGGTGGACCACTAATTAGTTCTGAAGGAGAATTACTTGGAGTTAACTCCTTTAAAGCACAAGGAGAAAATTTAAATTTTGCTGTTACTTCTTTAGAAGTAATCAATTTTTTAAAAAATATAAATAAAATTGGAAAAAAAGAAGCAAAAAAAAAAGAAAATAAAAAAATTAATAAGGTTGTAAAAAAAATAGATTCCAACAATGATGGAAAGCCAGATACATTTTATTACGATGATGACGGGGATGGAATAATTGATACTATCATTAAAGATATAAATCAAAATGGTAAACCAGAATTAATTGGTATAGATACAAATAAAGATGGTAGACCAGATCTAATTGGTGATGACAAAAATGAAGATGGTGAAATAGATGCTTGGATTGTAGACAAAGATTTTGATGGCAAACCAGATTTAATAGGTACTGATACAGATGGAGATGGTAAACCTGATAAATTTACTAAGATATAACTATTTTAATATATGGGATTTTATAGGATAACTAGTAGCAGACTAGTAGTCAGAGAGATAAGATAAAAAAAATTTACTTATTCATCTTGTTCAATTATAAATATTGGCATAAACACTCATGAAATTCATTAATGCCCTCGTGGTGAAATTGGTAGACACAAAGGACTTAAAATCCTTGCCGCTTGCGGAGTGCCAGTTCGAGTCTGGCCGAGGGCACCATTAAATGAATAGAGTTCAAATCATATCTGATAAAAATCAAAGATCTTTAAAAATAAAATCAGTAATACAAAAAAAAATTAATCAAAATAAAGTTAAAAGATCGAATATTACAATTGTTATTGGTGGTGATGGCTTCATGTTACAAACACTAAAAAAGAATAGAAAATCAAAAAAATTTTTTTATGGAGTAAATTCCGGGAGTTATGGATTTTTGATGAATAAATTTTCGTCAAAAAATCTCATAAGCAATTTACATAAAGCAAGAATGATAACTATTTCTCCTTTAGAGATGTCTGTTAAAAATAATAAAAACCAAACAAAAAAACATATAGCTATAAATGAAGTTTCAATTTTAAGACAAAGTAGGCAAGCCGCTTCTTTATCTATTTATCATGGTTCTAAACAAGTCATAAAAAAACTTATTTCTGATGGTGTATTGGTTTCTACGCCTGCTGGAAGTACAGCTTATAATTTATCAGTACACGGACCTATATTAAGTTTGAATTCAAAAAGATTGTCCATATCTCCAATAAGTCCATTTAGACCAAGAAGATGGAAGGGTAAAATTGTAAGTGATAAATCGAAAATTAATATCAGAAACTTAAATTCTAAAAAAAGACCAATTTCTGCTGTCGCTGACAATATTGAGGTTAGAAATGCAAAAAATATTATAGTGAAAACTAATCAAAAATATAAATTTAATCTTCTTTACGATAGAAACAGAAGTTTACAAAAGAAAATTAAAATAGAACAATTGAGAAAAGAAACTTCTTGATGGTGCCCCCGCACGGATTCGAACCGCGGAACTATTGATTACAAATCAATGAGTCTGAGTTTTTTCTCGTTAATTAACATTGATATTTTTATGTTTAAGAGTCTCATTAACTTTGCTTTGATAAATCGACTACAAATAGACTACACTTAGTTTTATATTTTGATAACTTTTAAAATAATCAATATATGAAATTTTTATTCAGTTATGGAGGCATCATACTCATAATATTATTTACTATATGTGCTGGCTCTATAAGAATTAAGGATTGTTTAGAAAGAAAAAGAAATTTTGTAATTTCATCTATTATATCATTAGGAATTTTATCAATTAACTGGGTTTTTGGATTATCACTATTCTTAGGTTGTGGACACTTAGGTGGATATATTAACTCAATTTATTATATCCCATATTACATGCAGTACGCCTATTTTATTTTTTGTTTCATTAGTGGAGTGTATTTGTTTTCTAAGTTTTATATTTTCGGTCATAAGTTTTATATAAATTATAGAGACAAAGGAATTTATAGTTTTAAATATAAAGGTAAAATTTGGTATTGAAATTTAGTTAATATGAATCAAGCTCTAATAAATTTTTTTATTGTTGTAGTTATAGTTGGATTTTTCATATGGAATTTTCTTCAAGGTATAGAAAATAAAAAAAAAGAAAAAGCTTTAAGGAAAAATAATAAATCTAAAAAGAAAAAGAAAGAAGAGGATAAACCTTGGATTGTACTCCCAAACCCAGCAATGTTGTTGGTTTATGCAATTGGTATTATTTATATTATATCATTATTTTATGGTCTTGCCATGTTTGCGAATATAATTGGTCCGATTGGTTTAATATTTCTTTTCCTTTGGTTAGTATCAATGAATAAGAATAAAGAATAGATTTATAAAAAAGAGTTAAATTAAATCGACTACAAATCGACTACACTTAATTCTACTTCCTTCCATTCTATAGTCTAATTCAACGATTTTAATTTTTAAAAAAATTAATGTAATTATTATGTTTATTGAAAACAAATGAGATTTTAGTGGTGCCCCCGCACGGATTCGAACCGCGGACCTATTGATTACAAATCAATTGCTCTACCAGCTGAGCTACAAGGGCATGCGCAATAACTATTAATTATTTATTAATTAATCAACTCTTTTTTTTTAGATAACTTAAGTGATGAAATACAATTGCGGCACTATTTGATATATTTAGGCTCTCAATTTTTTCATTTATTTCAATCTTAACTAAAAAATCAGCATATTTGGATGTGTGTTTATGCATACCAGACCCTTCTGATCCAAATAATAAAATATTATTTCCCTTCCACTCAATATCAGTAAAGTCTTCTTTTCCATCACCATCAAAGCCATACACCCAGAAATTTTTTTCTTTAAGATTTTTCAGTGTTGAATTGATATTGGAAACTTCAAAAATGTTTATATATTCAATTGCTCCACTCGCAGCTTTGTACATAAGTTTACTTTCACTAGGATAATTTCTTTCTTTAATAATTACTCCATCAATATTAAAAGAGGCAGCACTTCTTATCAAAGATCCTATATTTCTTGGATCTGTTACCCCATCAAGACAAATTAATGTAATATCATTCTTTTCTTTAATGTATTCTTTAAGAATTGGTTTTTGAATGTGCTCAACTTCTGCAACATATCCTTGATGTTGTAAGTTTTCTCTAGTGCTATACTTATCAAGTTCTTTTTTTGTTTTAAAATATACTTTGACATCATTTAATAAGTTTTTATTAGGACTTTTTTTATGGATATTTTTCTTACTGTCCTCAGTTAAAAATACTCTTAAAACTTTTCTTTTAGGGTTACGAAGAGCCTCAATTACAGCATGTTGTCCAATGATAAAAAAAGATAATTTATTCATAAAATTTCCCTTGTTTTACACGTTTTTTTAAATATTTTCCTATTAAATCACGTATTGCATTTAGACAAATAAAATATATAAAACGCTTGTTGTTTGAAGCTTTATTGAACAAGGGGACACTTCCCCTAAGGGAGGGGTTCCAGAGCGGTCAAATGGGGCGGGCTGTAAACCCGTTGACTTCGGTCTTCGAAAGTTCGAATCTTTCCCCCTCCACCATTCAATAATCTTTAGCAATAATGGAGTGTTACTCTTGGGGTTGTGCGGGTGTAGTTCAATGGTAGAACGCTAGCCTTCCAAGCTGGATGTAAGGGTTCGATTCCCTTTACCCGCTCCAAGAAAATTAAAGTTTATTAATAAAAAAAAAGCGAGGAATATAAGTAATGTCAAAAGAAAAATTTGTAAGAAATAAACCGCATTGTAACATTGGAACAATCGGTCATGTTGATCATGGTAAAACAACTTTAACTGCTGCAATCACTAAAGTTTTATCTGAAACTGGTGGAGCACAGGCTGTTGCTTATGATCAAATTGATAAAGCTCCAGAAGAGAAAGAAAGAGGTATTACAATTTCAACAGCACACGTTGAGTATGAAACTGAAAAAAGACACTATGCGCACGTAGATTGTCCAGGTCACGCTGACTATGTTAAAAATATGATTACAGGTGCAGCACAAATGGATGGTGCGATTTTAGTTGTTAACGCTGCTGATGGTCCTATGCCTCAAACAAGAGAGCATATCCTTTTAGCAAGACAAGTTGGTGTTCCTGCTATCTGCGTTTATTTAAATAAAGTTGATCAAGTTGATGATAAAGAAATGATTGATCTTGTTGAAGAAGAGATCAAGGAATTATTAACTTCATATAAATTCCCTGGTGACAAAACTCCTATAGCTAAAGGTTCTGCACTAGCTGCTGTTGAAGGTAGGGATGATGAAATTGGAAAAAATTCAATTTTAGAATTGATGAAGAATGTAGATGAGTTTATTCCACAACCAGACAGACCAAAAGATAAAGATTTCTTGATGCCAGTAGAAGATGTTTTCTCAATTTCAGGAAGAGGAACAGTTGCGACTGGAAGAGTTGAGTCAGGTGTACTAAAAACAGGAGATGAACTTGAGATAGTTGGTATTAGAGAAACCAAAAAATCAGTTTGTACTGGTGTTGAAATGTTTAGAAAACTTTTAGACTCTGGCGAAGCAGGAGATAACGTTGGAGTACTTTTAAGAGGTGTAGAAAGAACAGATATTGAAAGAGGACAAGTTCTTTGTAAACCAGGATCTGTTACACCACATACTAAATTTGAAGCTCAAGCGTATGTACTTAAAAAAGAAGAGGGTGGAAGACATACACCTTTTTTTACAAAGTATAGACCACAATTCTATTTTAGAACTACAGATGTAACTGGAGAAGTAGAGTTACCGGCTGGGACTGAAATGGTTATGCCTGGTGATGATGCTAAATTTACAGTTAAGTTAATTACACCAATTGCAATGTCAGAGAAATTAAACTTTGCTATTCGTGAGGGTGGAAGAACTGTAGGAGCTGGAGTAGTAACTAAGATTATAGAGTAAACTCTATATAGGAGTGTAGCTCAATTGGTAGAGCGCCGGTCTCCAAAACCGGAGGCTGAGGGTTCGAGTCCCTCCGCTCCTGCCAATATGAAATAGATAAAAATGAAGAACCCGATTAAATTTATACAGGAAGTAAAACAGGAAGCATTTAAAGTTTCTTGGCCCACAGGTAAAGAGACGCTCCAAGGTGCATTAATGGTTTTTGCAATGGCAGTAGTAATGTCTTTATTTTTTTTATTGTTAGATCAGGTTTTAAAATTTTTCTTAGAACTTTTACTTAAAGTGAGCATTTAATGAAAAATTGGTACATAGTTCAATCTCACTCTAGTTTCGAAAACAAAGTCGCAGGACTTATAAAAGAAGAAGCAGACAAGGCTAAAATTTCAGAAAAGTTTGAGGAAATTATTGTCCCAACCCATGATGTGACTGAGGTGAAAAGAGGCAAAAGAATTCAAAGAAAAAAAAAATATTTTCCAGGCTATGTTCTAATTAAGAGTGAGATGGATAATGATATTTATCATATGATCAAAAATATTAAACGTGTCAGTGGTTTTCTAGGGACGAAAGGTATGCCGGTCCCTGTATCTGATAAAGAAATTGATAAAATTTTGGGTCAAATAAAAGATGGAGTTGCTCAACCAAAATCAGCAATAGAATACGCAGTTGGTGAAAAAGTGCAGGTAATTGATGGACCTTTTGCATCATTCAGTGGAATGGTTGAGGAAATTGATGAAGAAAAGTCTAGACTTAAGGTGTCAGTTTCTATATTTGGAAGGCCAACACCAGTTGATTTAGAATATAATCAAGTGGAGAAAGTAAGTTAGATTTATGGTAGCAAAAAAAGAAGTAAGTGGTTTTATAAAATTGCAAATTAAAGGTGGTCAAGCAAATCCTGCTCCACCAGTTGGACCTGCATTAGGACAACGTGGTGTAAACATTATGGAATTTTGTAAAGCCTTCAATGATAAAACTAAAAAGTTAGCTGGCAAGCCTGTACCAGTAGAAATTACTGTGTACAAAGACAAAAAATTTGATTTTAAAATCAAATCTCCACCAGCATCTTTCTTTATTAGAGAAGCTGCAAAATTAAAAAGTGGTTCGCAGGAACCTGGAAGAAATATTGTTGCATCAATAACAAAAAAACAAGCAGAAGAAATTGCTAAGCAAAAGATGGAAGATTTAAACGCTCTTGATTTAGATCAAGCGGTTAAAATAATTGCTGGTTCTGCAAGGTCAATGGGCATTGAGGTTAAAGATTAATTATGTCTTCGAAAAGATTTAAAAAACTTCCAGAAAAAACTACCGAACTTCCTGCTGAGGTAATTGAAAAATTACTTTCAGTGGTAAAAAAAAATTGTACGACTAAATTTGATGAGTCAGTTGATTTAAGTTTTCAGATCAATAACAAACAAAAAAAAAGTGAGATAAATATTAGGACTATTGTGAATCTTCCTGGTGGAACTGGTAAAAAAATAAAAGTTGCTGTTGTATGTGAAGAAACAAAATCAGATGAAGCAAAAAGTGCTGGTGCAGATATTGTAGGTGGTGATGAATTTATTGAAAAAATTAAGAATGGTGAAATGAATTTTGAAAAATTGATTTGTACTCCATCTATGATGATTAAATTATCAAAATTAGGAAAAGTATTAGGACCAAAAGGTTTAATGCCAAATCCAAAGTTAGGAACTGTGACTGAAAACTTGAAGACTGCAATTTCAAATGCAAAATCTGGTCAAGCAGAAATTAGAAATGATAAAGACGGAAACATTGGTGTAAGTATTGGAAAAAAATCTTTTAGTGACGAAAAGTTAATTAAAAATTTTAATGCTGTTATAGATACACTTGAAAAAGAAAAATCAAATAACACAATAAAAGGAGATCTGATAAAAACTGCATTTATAACATCAACAATGGGCGTTTCGTATAAATTAAAATTAGGTAAGAATATTTAAGTTATGATGAATAAAGAACAAAAGAAAAACTATATTGCTGAAATGACATCGCAATTTGAGAATAGTAAAGCAGTTATGGTTACTCATTATCAAGGTTTAACCATGACCCAATTAGATGAATTAAGATCAAAAATGAGAGAACATGGAATAATTTTCAAGATTACAAAAAATAGAATTACAAAATTAGCATTAGAAAAAACTAAATGTAAAGATTTATCAAATTTATTTACTGGTCCAACAGCAGTTGCATTTGGAGAAGATGCGATCATGTCAGCACGAATTTTATCTAAGTTTGCCAAAGATAATGAGAATCTTAAATTGATTGGTGGAATGATGGAAAATGAAATTCTTGACCAAGCTGGAGTAATGAATGTCGCAAATTTACCTACTTTAGACGAAGCAAGGGCTAATATTGTGGGTATTTTGAATGCATCTGCATCAAAATTAGTAAGTATTTTGCTTGCACGATCAGAAAAAATGAGTAGTTTACCCCCAGAAAATTCTGAAACACAACCTAAAGAGTAAATTATGCCAGATCTAAATAAAATTATAGAAGACTTATCAAGTTTGACTGTTGCAGAGGCAGCAGATCTTTCAAAACAATTAGAGGAAAAATGGGGTGTTACGCCAATGGCGGCAGCAGCTCCAGCAGCAGCAGGAGGAGCAGCAGCAGCAGAGGAAAAGGATGACTTTTCAATTATGCTTGTTTCTGCAGGAGATAAAAAGATTAACGTAATTAAAGAAGTAAGAGCAGCAACTTCTCTTGGTCTTAAAGAAGCAAAAGACTTGGTAGAGGGTGCACCTAAAGAGGTAAAAGCTGGTGTACCTAAAAAAGAAGCAGAAGAAATTAAAGCTAAGTTAGAAGCTGCAGGGGCAAAAGTAGAACTTAAATAAATTAACAGGAAATTTTTAAGTACTGATTAATTAAACTTAATCAGTATTAAGACATAGATGCAAATATCTTTTACCGAAAAGAAAAATATTAGAAAGAGTTTCGGAAAACTTAAAGAGAGTTTATCCATTCCTAATTTAATAGAAGTTCAAAAAAATTCTTACGATGAATTAACATCTTTTAACCCTGAGGCAGGTGATTTAACCAAAGGATTTGATAGGGTATTTAAAAGTATTTTTCCTATTGAAGATCTTAATGATAAAGCAACTTTAGAATATGTATCATACAGACTTGAAAAACCAAAATTTGATGTAGAAGAATGTATTGCTAGAGGTTTAACTTACTCCTCTGCTTTAAAATGCACATTGCGACTAGTTGTTTATGAAATAAATCAAGAAACAAACACTAAAGATATTTTATCAGCAAAAGAGCAAGAAGTTTATATGGGCGAAGTGCCTATGATGACTAATAGTGGGACATTTATAACGAATGGTGTTCAAAGAGTTGTTGTCAATCAAATGCATAGAAGTCCAGGAGTTTTTTTTGATCATGACAAAGGTAAAACACATGCGAGTGGTAAACTTTTATTTAATTGCAGAGTAATACCAAATCGAGGATCTTGGTTAGATTTTGAATATGATGTAAAAGATTTTTTATATTTCAAGATTGATAGAAAGAAAAAAATTTTTGCCTCGACTTTATTACTAGCTCTTGGCTACTCAAAAAGTGAAATAGTGAATGAATTTTATGAGTCAGAAAAATTTATTTTTGACTCAAAATCAGAAAAATGGAAAACAAAATTTAACCCTGAAAATTATAAGGCTAAAAACTTCTCTGAGGAAGTTGTTGATGCCAAATCAGGAAAAGTTGTAATCAGATTAGGTGAAAAAATAAATTATTTAAACGCTAAAAAATTATCTAATGATGGATTGAAAGATATATTAGTTGCACAAGAATCTTTATTTGGAAAGTTTTTACATAAAGATATCAAATTAAATGATCAAGAAGATGGATTATTAAAAATTGGCACTGAGTTAAATGAAACAATTATTCAACAAATTTTAGATGCAAATATTACAAGTCTAGATATTTCTGTAACAAATTCTATAAACAAAGGTCCTTATTTACTCACCACAATCCTAAATGATAAAAATAATACTAAAGATGAGGCAATTACTGAAATTTATAAAATGTTAAGACCTGGTGAGCCCCCAACAATTGAAATAGCAACTCAAATTTTCAATAATTTATTCTTTAGTTCAGACCGATATGACTTGTCTGACGTAGGAAGAGTTAAAATGAATTCTAGATTAGATTTAGAATGCTCAGATAAAATTACAATATTAAGAAATGATGATATTTTAGCAATAATTCGTAAAATGTTGGACTTAAGGGATGGTAAAGATGATGTTGATGACATTGACCATCTCGGAAATAGAAGAGTTAGATCTGTAGGTGAGTTAGTTGAAAATCAAGCTCGTATTGGTGTTTATAGAATGGAAAGAGCTATTAAAGAAAAAATGACCACTTTAGATATCGAGTCAGCAATGCCACAAGATTTGATAAATGCAAAACCACTCACAATTTCACTAAAAGATTTTTTTGCAAGTTCTCAACTTTCTCAATTTATGGATCAAACAAACCCCCTTTCAGAAATTACTCATAAAAGAAGAGTTTCAGCTTTAGGCCCTGGTGGACTGACAAGGGAGAGGGCTGGATTTGAGGTTAGAGACGTGCATCCAACTCATTATGGAAGAATCTGTCCTATTGAGACTCCAGAGGGTCCAAATATTGGTTTGATCAATAGTTTGTCTACTTATGCAAAAATTAATAAATATGGTTTTATTGAAAGTCCTTACAAGAGAGTAAAAGAAGGTGTTGTTCAAGATAAAGTAGAATATTTATCAGCAATGGAGGAAACAAAATTTACCATAGCTCAAGCAAATACTAAAATTGATAAAAATAGTAAAATAGTTGAAGAATTGGTTTCTTGTAGACAAAACTTAAACTTCCTTTTAGCAAAACCTGAAACAATAGATTATATTGACGTATCACCTAAACAATTGGTTTCTGTTGCTGCTTCTTTAATACCTTTTTTAGAAAATGATGATGCAAATAGAGCATTAATGGGTTCTAATATGATGAGACAAGCAGTTCCTTTATTAAAACCTGAAGCACCTTTAGTTGGTACTGGAATAGAAAGCGATGTTGCATTAGATTCAGGAGTTACAATCGTTGCCAAAAGAGATGGAGTTGTAGATAAAATTGATGGTAAGCGAATTGTAATTAAAGTTACAGAAGAAACTGATTTCTCAAAATCTGGTGTTGATATTTACAATTTACAAAAATTTAAAAGATCTAACCAAAATACGTGTATAAATCAAAGACCTTTAGTTAGAGTGGGGGATAAGGTAAAAACTGGTGATATCATTGCTGATGGTCCTTCTACAAAATTAGGTGAGTTAGCTCTAGGAAAAAATGTTACTGTAGCATTTATGCCTTGGCAAGGATACAATTTTGAGGACTCTATTTTAATTTCAGAAAGATGTGTGACTGATGATGTATTTACTTCAGTACATATTGTTGAATATGAGATTATGGCAAGAGATACAAAACTTGGAGAAGAAGAAATTACAAGAGATATCCCTAATGTTAATGAAGAAGCTCTAAAAAATTTAGATGAATCGGGAATAGTATATATTGGTGCTGAGGTAAATGCAGGTGATATATTAGTAGGAAAAGTAACTCCTAAAGGAGATTCAGCATCTGGTCCTGAGGAAAAGTTATTGAGATCAATTTTTGGAGAGAAAGCAATTGATGTAACGGATACATCTTTAAGGATGTCTAGAGGAAGTAGTGGTACCGTAGTTGATGTAAGAGTGTTTAATAGACATGGAATAGAAAAAGATGAAAGATCTATCACAATTGAAAGAGCTGAAATTGATCAAGTTCAACAAGACAAAATTGTTGAGGAGGAAATTTTAGAAAGAAGTATTAAACAAAGAGCTGCTCAAATTTTATCAGGGGAAACTCTCTCTAAGAAAATAAAAAATGTTGAAGCTGGTTCTAAGTTAGATTTTGAAACTATTAATAAAATATCAATTAATGATCTTTTTAAATTAACTATTTCAAATCCAAAAAATGAAAATGCATTTTTACAATTAAAAGACCAGTATAACAAAGCTAAACAAGATATAACTGAAAGATTTGAAGATAAAGTTTTGAAAATAAGAAGTGGCGATGATTTATTACCTAGTGTGATGAAAATGGTAAAAGTTTTTGTCGCGATCAAAAGAAGATTGAGACCTGGTGATAAAATGTCAGGACGACATGGTAATAAAGGTGTAGTTAGTAAGATTGTGCCAGTTGAGGATATGCCTTATAGAGAGGATGGTCGGCCGGTAGATATAGTATTAAATCCTTTAGGAGTGCCAAGTCGTATGAATGTAGGGCAAATT